>NZ_CBDIMS010000010.1:0-260855 GCF_965283145.1 Nocardia sp. Marseille-Q1738
ACCCTGCCCTTCGGCATCGTCATCCCCCTCCCCGGACCACCGCCTGCACCCGCGGGCTGATCGAGCCGAGGCGCACACCTGCCCGCCGGTCGGCAAGCAAGGGGTGCGGCGCAACTTCGACGGCGCCGAGCACCCGTTCGCCCCGAAGGCCCGCACGCTGGCCGACTGGGACGGCCACCTGGCAGCAGGTCGCCGAGGCCGCGGCGGCGATCACCGGCACGGGCGGCGTCTACACCGACTGCCTGACCAAGACCGCGACCGCCAGGCTCGACCGAATGCCGGAGGGCGCGACGCTCCACACAGCACGGATGCGGCGTACGGATGCGGCCGTGGAGGCCATTGGAGGATCACTCGCCACGCATCATTCATGACGCATGGCTATCCACTGGCGGCGCCGCTCGCGGTATCCCAGCATGTGCCGCCCGGTGGTGGGCAAGCATGCCAGCGGCCGTCCAGCATTACGGGCGCCACGGCGAGTGTCGGAATACGGGGACGTCACCTGGCACGCGGCTCTGGCGGTGCCGTATGCCCCCACTGCTGTCGTGGCTGCCGTATCGCGTGTGTGCCAGGTGGCCGAGCACTCTGCGACCGCCTCATTGGTAGTACGCAGGGCAACTGGCCAATCGTTGGCTAACTCCGTAACGAACCTCTATTAAGGGCATTCGATGCGAGGTGAACTCATGAGCGCCACAGTCGGAATATCAGCGGAGCAGACCGTGGTGCGCGGGGTCGTGCTCTCGGTGCAGCAGGGTGGGCCGCCGACCGTGTTGCGGGAGGTCGAACACCCGGTCGAGCACTCGGCCGCCGCGTCGGTCGCCGCCACCCTCGAGGCGTTGACGGGCGCGGATGCCGACATCGAGATCGACGACGTCGCCGTCGCGTACCGCACGGTGCCCGAACGTCGGGCGATCGTGTCGCACCTGTCGACGGCAGCGTGGCATTCGTCGTCGCTCGTATCGGCCAAAACGGCTCTGCTCGCGTTGCTCGACGAGGTACCGGGCCTGGCCGAGTACGGCACTCTGCTGGTGCTGGAGGTCGTCGGCTACCACACGTCCTACCTCGTGGTCGGACCGCGGCGCGACGAGATCCTGACCGGGGACTCCTGGTCGTCCGGCGTGGTCGACGCGGATACCGCGGGCGAGGCGATCGGCCGGATCCGGCCGGAGCTGGAAGCGGCCGGATTGCGGCCCGACGCCGTCTTACTGTGCGGCACGTCGGCGGGGAAGCCGGAGGTGGTGTCCGCGGTGCGAGTCGGGCTCGCCACACCCGTGATCATCGCACCCCACTTCGCCAACGCGGCCGCGTACGGCGCCGCCTTGGCGGCGGCCGCCCCCTTCCGCAGTGTTCCAACGGCAACGGTTCCGGCTGGGCGGCGTCATACGGGGCGGGCGATCCTGGTCGCGGCGGCCGTCGCCGCCTTGGCCGGTGGAGCCGCCGTTGCGGTCGTGCAGGCGCCCGAGGACCGACCGGCGAACACCGAGATTCGCGGCCCCGCGGCGGCCCCGGCTCCCGCGCAACAGCCAATGCCGGAGGCCCAGCCGGTCATCCCGATCCCGGCGGCCCCGCCTCCCGCGGTCGACCCCATGCCCGTGGCGACGACGCTTCCGTATCCCGAACCGTCTCTGCCGCCCGCGCCGCCTCCTGTGACAGCCGAGGCCCAACGACCCATCGAGCCGCCCCCGCCCATGCCTCCCGACCTACTGCCGGGTCAGCCCTTCCCGGGGCAGCCCCCGACACACCGGCCGCACCCGACGACGTCGGCACCCGAACATGCTCCGGCTGCCGCCGGTGCACCCGATGACACCTTCCTCTTGCCCGGCGAGTCCCCGCCCCCGTCCTGGGACGCCGATCCAGCGGTCGTGCAGGCATGGTGGGACAACCATTGGAAGCTGAAGGAACGCGCGATCCAGGGCGGCTGAGCCGAGCCGGAAACCCATCCTGACCGAGCGACCACCGCAGAGTGCTCATGAGGGCCGCGGTATCGGCTCTTCGCATCGATCCCGCGCCATAGGAGGGGACAGGCGCAGCTGCGAGGTGCGCATGGCCTCGGTCTCCGGACGAGTTGCGCCCGGTATCCTGCTCCCTCAGGGAGGAGGGCGCCTCGTGTCCGTGCAGCCTGGCGACATCTTCGCCGGTTATCGCATCGTGCGCCGGATCGGTGCGGGCGGGATGGGGGCGGTGTATCTCGCCGAGCATCCGCGATTACCGCGCAGGGACGCGGTGAAGATCCTCGATCCGGAACTCGGCGCCGACGGGGAGTTCCGCGCGCGGTTCGAGCGGGAGGCCGAACTCGCTGCCCGGCTCGAGCATCCGAACGTGGTCTCCATCTACGACCGGGGCGCCGAAGGCGAGTTGCTCTGGATCGCGATGCGGTACGTCGACGGGCTCGACGCGGCCGAATTGGTGCGCCGCGGCCCCGCCGTGCTGCCCGCTCAGCGGGCGGTGCGGATCGTCGCCGCGGCGGCCCGTGGGCTGGACGCGGCGCACCGCAGCGGACTGCTGCACCGCGACGTGAAACCGGCGAACATTCTGGTCTCGACCACCGACGACGGCTCGGACGCGGTCCGCATCACCGACTTCGGGATCGCCCGTTCCCTGGACGCCACCGCGGCACTGACCACAACGGGATCGGTGCTGGCCAGCTTCGCCTACGCCGCACCCGAGCAGCTGACCGGCGCGCCGCTCGACCACCGCGCCGACATCTACTCCCTCGGCTGCACTCTCTACGAAATGCTCACCGGAACCGTCCCTTTCGGTCGTCGCACGCCCGCGGCGACCTTGCAGGCGCATCTCTACGAACCGCCGCCGCGACCGTCGCAGGCGAACCCGATGCTGCCGCAGGCGATCGACGAGGTCGTCGCCCGGGCGATGGCGAAGAATCCGGCGTCACGATACGCCAGCTGCGGCGAAATGGCGGCCGCGGCGCTGCGCGCACTGGAGTCACCACCGAATCTCCCAGCCCCCACGGTATTTCGGCATGCCCCGCCACCGCGAGCGCGAAGCGGACTGCTGGCGTTCATCGCGGGGATGGTCGCTCTCGTCGTGATCGCGGCGCTCGCCGTGGTCCTGGTCCGTACCGGCGAACGAATCGGACAGCCGGTCGCCGCCGCGTCGTCGACCGTGTCGCCGCCGTCCACGACCGGCGGGGTGACCACCACGGCGGTGTCCGCGTGGGGAGCCGCCGCCTACATCGTCGACGCGTTCCCGAACCTGCTTCCGGCCGACCCCGAAGGCCTTGGCTACCAAGGGATGCGCTGCGCACTCAACGACGACCGCGGCGCGTGGCTGCACTGCCCGGCCGCCACCGACGACGGGATCAACGTCAACATCCGCTGCGACCCGTCCCGTCGTCCGGTGACCTATACGTCCGAGACACTCGGCCGCACCGACCTGCGCGAACAGCCATGGACGCGGCCGTCGGGCAGCGGCACGGTCCGGTGGGCCACCGACAACCTCGCCGGCTTCGGCCTGCTCGACGTGGCCTTCACCGATCCGCACCGCAATTTCTGCACGGTCAGCGCGTCCGGCGGGAACGGCGGCCAGGATGTGTACGACAGATGGTGGATCGGCGCGCCGATCTGAGCCGAGGAACGGGACGGGTATGGCGTTGCGCGCGGGGTCGGTCTTCGCCGGATATCGGATCGAGCGCACGCTCGGCGCCGGCGGCATGGGGACGGTGTACCTGGCGCGCCATCCACGGCTGCCGCGCTCGGTGGCGTTGAAGGTGCTCGACGTGTCCGCGGGCGCGGATCCCGAATTCCGCGCCCGGTTCCAGCGTGAAGCCGAACTGGCGGCGCGACTGGATCATCCGAACATCGTGGAGATCTACGACCGCGGCAGCGAGGACGGGCAGCTGTGGATGTCGATGCGTTACGTGGCGGGTTCGGACGTGGCACGGTTGCTCGCGGGGAACGCCCTGGCGCCGAGCCGGGTGGTGGAGATTCTCACCCAGGCCGCGGACGGGCTCGACGCCGCCCACCGGCGCGGCCTGCTGCACCGGGACGTCAAACCGGCGAATCTCCTGGTCGCCCCCGGCGACGACGGTCGCGACCAGGTGTTCGTCACCGATTTCGGCATCGCGCGCAGCCGCGAGGACACCACCGGACTGACCGCAGCCGGAGCGCTGATCGCCACGCTCGGTTACGTCGCGCCCGAACAGATCAGCGGCGAGCCGCTCGACCACCGCTGCGATGTGTACGCATTGGGCGCCACGCTCTACCAGATGCTCACCGGCACCATGCCTTTCGTGCGCGGCACGCCGGCGGCGGTGCTGCGGGCGCACCTGGCCGAACCACCGCCGCGGCCCTCGGCGGCCGATCCGGCTCTGCCCGCCGAGCTCGACGCCGTCATCGCCACCGCGATGGCGAAGCGTCCCGCGGACCGCTACGACAGTTGCGGGGCACTGGCCGCCGCCGCGGCCAGGGCACTCGCCCCGCCGCGCCGGGAACCTGTCGGCATAGCCGAGCCCGCGCCGCCCACACGTCCGGCTCCTCACCTGCTGGTGGCGGCGGCCGGAGTGCTGCTGCTGGTCACCGCACTCGCCGTTGCCCTCACCGTGCGAGGGAGCACGGTGACGGGGAAAGGCATCCCGAGCAGCGCAACCCTATCCGCTTCCCGGCAGCCCTCCGCGCCCCCGAGCACCACCGCTGCCTCGTCCGCCTGGGGCCGCAATGCCGAGCTCGTCGCCCTGTTCTCCGGACTGCTCCCGGCAACTCCGCAAGGCGTGGGCTATCAGGGCGCGCGCTGCACCGACATCAACGTCGTCAACAACGGTGGCGCCGCAGCGCTCGAATGCCGACAGGACAACGGAATCCATTGGTACGTATGGTCATTCCGGCGCGGCGACCCCCGGCGCGACTCGGCCTTCGACACCAACATCGACAACGACACCACGCGCCGGGACACCTGGCGCAGGACATCCGGATCCGGACGAGTGCGCTGGAGTTATTACCCGGGCGGCAACACGGGACTGCTCACAGTCGGATTCGACGACCCCGCCCGGGCCTGGATCGTCCTCGATGTCTCCTGGGATCACCACACCGGCCAGGACCTGTTCGACCAGTGGTGGCAATCGGCGCCGCTGTGAGCCATCACGCACCGGCGGCACCGGCTCGCGGCCGATAAGCTGGCCGGGTGAGCGCACTAACGGCCGGATCGGTGGCGATCGCCCAGGACCTGGACGCCGTGACGACCCGCGGCCCCGAGGACGACCCCGCGGACGCCGGGCTCAGCCGCGCGGACGTCGAGTCGGTGTGGGAGTCGGTGCGCGCGTGGTACCGCCTGGGCACGACCCCGGCCATCCAGGTGTGCCTGCGCCGCAACGGCAGGATCGCGTTGAACCGGACCATCGGTCATGGCTGGGGCAACGCGCCCGGCGACGGGCCGGACGTGGTCGAAGTGCTCGCCACGCCGGACACGCCGTTCTGCGGTTTCTCGACGGCGAAGGGCGTCGCCGGTGCGCTGATGTTCATGCTCATCGAACAGGGCGCGTTCGGCCTGGACGATCCGGTGTCCGACTACATCCCCGAGTTCGCGGCGAATGGCAAGGCCGCCATCACGATCGGCGACGTGCTGTCGCACTCCGCTGGGATTCCCTTCGTCACGCCGCCCTACCAGGGTGTCGACCTGGTGCTCGACGAGGACCTGGCCGTGCGAGCGCTGGCCGATCTGGTCCCGAGCTGGAAGCCGGGACGCTTCCGCGTGTACCACGCGTTGACCAGCGGACTGATCCTGCGTCTGCTGGTGCGGCGGGCGACTGGAAAGCGCCTGCGCGAGCATCTGTCCGAACAAGTGCTCGAGCCGTTCGGATTCCGCTGGACCAGCTTCGGGGTGCGTCCCGAGGACGTGGACAAGGTGGTGCCGAGCGTCAAGATCGGTCCACCCCCGTCGCGGCTGGCGACCTATCTGGCCGGCAAGGCGATCGGTGGACGCATGGACCGCGCGTCGCGGTCGGCGACCGATGCCTTCCACACCGCCGAGCTGCCCTCGGGCAATCTGATCACCACCGCGTCCGAGCTTTCGCGGTTCTACGAGATTCTCACCCGGGGCGCACCGGACGGTCGCCGGATCATCTTGCCGGAGACATTGCAGGAGGCGGTGCGGCCGGCCCGTTGGATACCGGGCGTGGCCGGACGGGTCAGCCGAGCGGGTTTCGAACTCGGCGGGCGCAGGTCGAAGTTCGGCCGCGACACCGGAGCGCACTTCGGCCGCAGTGGATTGACCACCCAGTACGGCTGGGCGGACCCGGCTCGCGGGCTGTCCGGAGCGATCCTCACCAGCGGCAAGTCGACCACCGACACGAAGCGGCCGTGGCAGCTGGTCGCGCAGATCTCCGCCACGGTGCCCGCCGACCAGTAGCACGCGCTACTCACACAGGGGTCTCGATCGCCTCCACCAGTGAGAAGACCTCGGCCATCTGACAGATCTAGTCTGTTAACTCGCTTGTTGCCGCCCTGTGGGGTTGCGCTAGGGCGAGCGGAACAGACTGACCCGTCGGCTCTATGGCGGTGAAAGCGTTGGTGTTGATGAGGATTGATCACGACGTGGCGGCGAGCGGGTTCCGGCACGAGGTGTTTCCCGATGAGCGCGGACGATTCGGCGTTTTCGGCGGCAGATTCGTGCCCGAAGGACTGATGGCCGCGCTGCTGGATCTCGAAGAGGCCTACCGTCTGGCGCAAGCCGATTCGAGCTTCGTGGCGGAGTACCGGGAATTGTTGCGCGACCGTGTCGGACGGCCCACGCTGCTGCATCAGGTGCGGCGGTTCGCCGAGTTGCTCGGCGTGCCGGGCGTGCGGGTGTATCTCAAGCGCGAGGACATGGCCCACACCGGCGCTCACAAGATCAACAACGCGCTCGGGCAGGCGCTGCTGGCCCGGCGGATGGGCAAGAGACGGATCGTCGCCGAGACCGGCGCGGGCCAGCACGGCGTGGCCGTGGCGACGGTGTGCGCGATGCTCGGCCTGACCTGTGTGGTCTACATGGGGACCGACGACATGCGGCGCCAGGCGTCGAACGTGGTTCGGATGAACCTGCTCGGCGCCGAGGTCCGACCGGTCGACAGCGGATCCCGCCGGCTCAAGGACGCCATCAGCGAGTCGGTCCGCGACTGGGTGGCCAACCTGGACACCACCCACTACTTGTTCGGCACCGCGGCCGGGCCCGCGCCGTACCCGCGGATCGTGCGGGATTTCCAGACGGTGATCGGCGCGGAGACCAGACACCAGATCGCGCGCGTCGAAGGCAGGCTGCCCGATTACGTCCTCGCCTGCGTTGGTGGCGGCAGCAACGCCATCGGTGTCTTCCACCCGTTCACCGACGACCCGCAGGTGCGGTTGATCGGCGTCGAGGCGGCCGGGCTCGGGGTCGACACCGGCGCGCACGCGGCGACGCTGAGCATGGGCAGCCCGGGTGAGATCGACGGCTCCTACAGCTACCTGCTGCAAGATGAGGACGGCCAGATCGCGCGGACCCACAGCATCGCGGCCGGACTCGACTATCCAGGCGTCGGCCCCGAACTCAGCCATCTGAAAGACAGTGGCCGGGTCAGCTATCGCGCGGCCACCGACGCCGTCGCGCTGCGCGGGATGCAGGCGCTCAGTCACACCGAAGGCATCCTCGCCGCGCTCGAATCGGCCCACGCCGTCGGGCATCTGCTGGAGATGGCCGACCGCGGCGAGGTTCCCGACGACTCGGTCATCGTGCTGTGCCTGTCCGGCCGCGGTGACAAGGATCTCGCCGTCGCCGCCGATCGCCTCGGCGTGGCATAACCGCTGCTATCGTCGGAGGCGTTCATGGCGCGGGGGAGGGACCGCGCGCTTCACCCGCGCACGAGGACGAGCCCTCTTGAAGTATGTATCCCGCCTGGTCCCGTTCCTGGCCATTCCCGCCGTGCTGTTCCTGCTGCCGTGGTGGACCTTGGTGGCGGCGCCCACCCAGGGAACCGGCTCGCTGTTCTGGCTCGGTTCGGCGCTGTTCGCGGTGGCGTTCGCCGGTCTGCCCGTGTCGATGTATCTCGGCCACGGGCCCGTGCAGTCGGATGCCGCCTCGATCGTCGGCGACACGCTGCTCGGCGTGATGTGGGTGGTGTTCAGCTGGTCGGTTCTCGGCAACCTCGCGCGCCTCGGGCTCGCCGTCGCCGGGGTCGGTGATCCGGCCCGCTCCCGGATCGTCGCGGCGGGCGTGCTGGCCGCGGCGGCCGTGCTCGTCGTGTGGGGTGTGGTCGAAGCGCGGCGGGTGCCGCGGGTCCGCACCGTGGAGGTATCCATCCCCGGACTCGGACCCGCGCTGGACGGCCTGCGCTTGGTGGTCGTCACCGACACCCATTTCGCCGCGCTCGACCGATTGCGCTGGTCGGAACGCGTGGTCGACGTGGTCAACGCGCAACGTCCCGATATCGCCTGTCACGTCGGTGATCTCGCGGACGGCTCGGTGGCGAAGCGTCACGCGCAGGTCGATCCGCTCGGCAAGGTCGAGGCCGAGCTCGGCCGGTTCTACATCACCGGCAATCACGAGTACTTCGGCGACGCGCAAGGCTGGATCGACCACATGAGATCCTTGGGCTGGCAACCGCTGCACAATCAGCACGTGACGGTGCGCCGCGGCGACGATCAACTGGTGATCGCGGGCATCGACGACCCGACGGGCGTCGGCCTCGCCGGTCATGGCCCGGACCTTCCCGCCGCCCTCGCGGATGCCGACCCGGGCGCGCCGGTCGTCCTGCTCGCCCACCAACCCAAGCAGATCACCGACGCCGCGGCCGCCGGTGTCGCACTACAGATCTCCGGCCACACCCACGGCGGCCAGATCTGGCCGTTCCACTATCTCGTTCGGCTCGACCAGCCCGTCGTCGCGGGACTGAGCCGCCACGGCGGCACCCAGCTCTACACCAGCCGGGGAACCGGGTTCTGGGGGCCGCAGCTGCGGGTCTTCGCGCCGAGCGAAATCACCGTGCTCGTCCTGCGTCCGCAGTAGCCGGGCGCGCCGGGCGTACGGGCAGCGTGCCCGCCTGGTCAGCGGCTGCCGCGGGTGCCTTCCGGCCGGCTGGTGGCATCGGGCTCGGGTGGGGGCGAGACCGGACTGCCGGGACTCCACGCTTCGGTGACGCCCGGAATCCCATCCTGGACGACGTAACTGGCGCGGGTGTGAATCGGCGCGCCGGGACGGCGGACATAGGGCACCACGCGGAAATCGTTGCGCCAGACTCGATGATCGAGTTCGACGCGGACATACCCGCGCTGCGCGTTGAAGAACTTGAGGTCGGGGTTCGCCGCGAGCAGCACGCGGCCCTTGGCGGTGAGGTCGCCGCCGTCGCCGTTGCTCGTGATCGATGTTCCGGTGAATTCCGCCGCGACCACCGGTGATTCCGGATCGGTGTAGTCGCGCCGCAGATCGGCGGCATGGTTCTCGTGCCGGTCGCCGGTGATCACCACCAGATTGCCCGCACCGCGCTCCGCGGCGGCGCCGAGCACGGCATTGCGATCGGCGACGTAGCCGTCCCAGGAATCGGTGGACACTCTGACCTGAGGGCCCGGGTCGATGTCGTTCTGGCTCATGCCCACCTGGTTGCCGATGATCTGCCAGCGGGCCGGCGAGTGGATGAAGCCCTCGATCAACCAATCCCGTTGCTCCGCACCGAGAATGGTGCGGGCGGGGGAGAACCGGTCGGCGCAGTCGGCGACCACGGCGCCGTCGCACGCCTGCGCGGTACGGTACTGCCGGGTGTCGAGCATCGTGATCTCCGCGAGATCGCCGAACCGGAAGCGGCGGTGCAGGCGCATGCCCTGCCCGGACGGCAGTGCGGTGCTGCGCAGTGGCTGGTGCTCGTACATGGCCTGGAAGGCGGCGGCGCGGCGGCGGCGGAACAGGGCGGGGACGCGCCAGATGTCGAGCCCGATGCCGGGCGTGCCGGCCGCCCAGTTGTTGTCGACCTCGTGATCGTCCATGGTGACCAGCCACGGGAACGCGGCGTGCGCGGCACGCAACGGTTCCTCGGCCTTGTACAACGCGTACCGCAGCCGGTAGCCCGGAAGATCGACGGCTTCGTCGCGGAAATCCGGACCGATCGCGAGGCCCGCGCGTCCGTTCACCCAGGCGCGCTCGTAGATGTAGTCGCCCAGATGCACGACCAGGTCCAGGTCTTCCCGGCTCAGGTGTTCGTAGGCGGTGTAGTAGCCCGAACTCCACGACTGGCACGAGGCGAACGCGAAGCGCAGCCGTGCGAAAGGCTGCCCCGGCGGCGGGGCCGTGCGAGTCCGCCCGACCGGGGATATGGCCGAGCCGGCCCGAAACCGGTAGAAATACCAGCGATCCGGCGCCAACCCGTGTACCTCCGGATGCACACTGTGGGCGAGCGCACGGGTGGCGAGTGCTGTGCCGCGGGCCGCCACCTGCCGGAAGTGTTCGTCGTGGGCCACTTCGTACTCGACGGTCACCGGATCCAGAGGCATGCCGCCGAGCCCGTCGGGCGCCAGCGGATCCGGCGCCAGTCGCGTCCACAGCACCACACTGTCGGGAGCGGGATCCCCGGACGCGACGCCCAGTGCGAAGGGATCACCCAGCCAGCGCGGCGCGGGGAACCGGGCACTGCTGGCCGCGGCCGTTCCCACCAGCACCGCGACCGATCCCGCGGCGCCTGCTCGTAACACTTCCCGACGAGAGAGGGCCATACATCAGCGTACGGCCGCTCCCGATCAGGAGAGGGACCCGAACCCGGTGCGGGTCAGAGCAGTCCGCCGCGACGGGCGTGCTCGAGCGCGTCGACCCGGGAATTCGACCCCAATTTGCCGTAGATACCACGCAGGTGCGTTTTCACCGTATTGACCGAGACACCGAGGTCGGTGGCGATCTGCTGGGCGGTGCGGCCGGACGGCAACTGCTTGAGCACGGTCATCTCGGTGCGCGTCAGCGCGGGGTAGGCCGACCTGCGGTGTACCGCGGGGTGCCGCCGTATCCCGGCGGCGAAGCTCTCCGACCGGCCGAAACGGCCCGCGTAGCTGTCCAGCAGGGGCAGAGCGGCAGGTATGTCGAGGAACGGCCGGATGAGGCGCTGCGGGGCCGCGGCGTTCAGCGCGTTCTCCAGTGCGGTCAAGGCCTTGGCCGGCGCTCCGGCCTCATGCTGGGCCGAGGCGTACAGCAGCCATCCGGTGATCGCGCTGACCGGACGCAGATCGATCGCGTTGTCGAGCAAGGGTTCGAGGATGGCGCAGGTCGCCTTGGGGCGATCGGCCGCGGCGCTCAGGGCAGCGTCGGCCATGCGGACCTCGGACAGGTCGCCGACGATGCCGCGGGCTCGCTCGACCAGCAGCTGCGCGGTCCTGGGATCGTGCACGCGCAGCAGCGCCCAGACCACCGGCAGGATCAGGCTGGCGGTCGCCGATGGCAGGGTGCGGTGCTCCACCAGCATGAGCAGGCTCCGGCGCAGCGCCTCGACCGCGGCCGACGGCTCCTCGCTCCGCTCCAGGTCGAGCAGCCGCCCGATCACGTGGCCGTGCCACCCGGCGACCGGACCGGACGACCCGTCGTGCTCGACGTGTTCGGCGAGGACGGCGCTCACCTGGGCCGGATCGGGCGTCTCGCCTTGCAGGTAGGCGCCGTAGGCGGCGACGGCGGTCGCCTGGACGGCGTCGGTGGCCTCCAGCAGTCCGTGCGCGCCGGCGATGGTCAGGGCGTGGGCCGCGCGGTCACGCATCGCGGTGGCAGCGTCGACGGCGTTCGCGGCGAGCGCGAGCCGGGTGAGCGCCCGCAGCACCAACCGCGGCCGCCCGGCATGCTCGGCCAAGGCCAGGCTCGCGTGCAGCAACTGTTCGCCGCGCGCGACCGCGCCGCCGGCGACCAGCCCGCTGGCGACCTGAATCGCGGTGTACGCGTCGAGATCGGGGTCCCCGGTCGGCGCGATCTCGTCCCGGAATTCACCGAGTGCGGTCCCGGTGGTCGCCGCGACGTCGATCGCCGCGGCGAGCGCTAGGGTGTCGACTCGTTCGGCAGGGGCGAAGGAGACCTTGCCTGCACGGCGCGCCATCGCCGTGTCCAGGCACGCGACCGCGGCGGCGGTGCTGCCGCGCACGAGCGCGTCGACAACCCGCACCAGCCACAGGAACGGGTCGTCGAGCAAGGTGGGCGCCGACTGGGCGAGCCCGTCGAACAACGTGTCGCCGGCTCCGTCGAGAACGATCCGCAGCGCGCAGTCGGACAGGAACGCGCACAGGCTTTCCCGGTCCGGACCGGCGAGAAAATGGGGCAGCGCGGTCGCGGGCAGGCCCGCGGAACACAGCCACCGCGCAGACTGGCCGTGCAGGTCCGCGCACAGTTGTGGCCCGAGCCGATGCACCTCGGCGCGGAAGTAGGCGCGCACCATGGGGTGACAGGCGTACCACACCTCGTCACCACGCGAATCGACGCTGATCGGGAAATCGATCCGGTCGAGTTCGTGGAGATAGTGTCCCGCGCCGCCGCCGACGAGTTCGTCGGCGAGTTGCTCGGTGAACGACACGGGAATGCTGGTGTAGGTGAGGAATTGGCGCAGTGCGGGCGGCAGTCCTTCGACGAGTTCGCCGCCCAAGAACTCCGCGACGGCGCGTGGTGGCCGCGCGAGGATGGCCAGCGCCGCGGCCCGGTCGTCGGAACGGGCGGCCAGATGGGCGGCGGCGATGCGCACCAACGCCGCCCAGCCATGGGTCAGCGTGCCGAGCGTGTCCAGCTCGGTGTCGGTGAGCTCGCAGCCGTGGTCGCGACACAACGCGTCGATCTGACCCGGTGTGAAGGCGAGCTCGCTCATGCTCCAGCGGGTCAGGCGCGACTGGAGATCGAGGACATGCCACCGGATCGGCGGAGCGAAGCGGCCACACAGCACCGTCGTGACGGTTGGCGGCGCGTGGTGCAGGAAGTATTCGACTCCGGCGAGCGCGAGCGGATCGGCGATCAGATGAGCGTCGTCGAGTACGACTACCGTCGGCGTCGCCCGCGTGGCGAGCGCGTCGACGAGCGCCGCCGCGCCCGCGGTCGGCGGCCCGCCGCGCTCGGCGGTGGCGATGCCGAATCGAGTGTGCAGCGCGGCCCAGAGCGACGCCGGGTCGTCGAGTTCATCGGTGATGGTCAGCCACGCCACGTCCGGTTCCCCCGCGGTGTGCCGAGTCGCCCAGTCGGCCAGCAGGACGGTCTTTCCGGTCCCCGCGGGCGCGCAAACCAATAGCACACCCCCGTTGCCAGCGTTCGAGACCGCGTCGACGGCGGCGAGCAAGTCCGTTCGCGGAATCGGCGCGAAGGGCAACGCCGGTATCTCGGCAGCTGTTTCCGCTGCGGAAGGGATGCGGCGTAGAGCGGGGACGTGCGATGTGGTCACCGTGCCTCCCGGGCCGTGTGCTGACA
Source organism: Nocardia sp. Marseille-Q1738 (assembly GCF_965283145.1). NCBI lineage: Bacteria > Bacillati > Actinomycetota > Actinomycetes > Mycobacteriales > Nocardiaceae > Nocardia > Nocardia sp. Marseille-Q1738. The sequence continues at coordinate 13,363 of NZ_CBDIMS010000010.1, forward strand.
AATCACTACCGCGCCTAGCTCCCGGAACTTACCCAGCGGAAAGACCGCTCGATCCGATCGGGTGCGGTCGTTATGGAAATTTCATCCCGGACGGGTGTGCGGCATCGGAGCCACCCGGAACGGGTGAAGTGCCGAACGGTGCGTGTGGTGGAGATTCGACATGCGTCCATTACTTCCCAGAAAGGGGCGATCGATGACGCATATGACCGCACCGGAACAACACCCCGTGCGCCGTGGCATCGCGGCGGGCACGTCCATAGCGGCCGCGATTCTGCTGCTGACCGTCGGTGTGCTGTCGGTCTTCGAGGGCATTTCCGCCGTCGCGGAGGACCAGTTGTACATCGTGGGCACGGAATACGTCTACAAGTTCGACACCACGGCATGGGGCTGGATCCATATCGTGCTCGGGATCCTGCTGATCATCGCCGCGCTGGGTTTGATGACCGGCGCCACCTGGGCCCGGGTTACGGCGATCTGCCTGGCCGCCTTGTCGATCATCGCAAACTTCATGTGGCTGCCGTACTACCCGGCTTGGTCCATCCTCGTTATCGCCCTGAACATCGTGGTGATCTGGGCGATCGCCACCTGGAGGCCGGACACGGCCGGGGCGGAAGGCCTGAGCGGGCGCGAAGGCCTGACCGGGCGAACACCCGCGGCACCGCCCCAATAGCTGGGCACGCAGGGTGCGGGGACGCGGTCGAGGTCGGCTCGGCGCAGGTCGAGTCCGACGTCGGCCGCGTCGTGGTCTGCCCCGCCTCTCCGATTCCGACCCAGCCTGCCGCCGCGCGGCACCGAATGTCTTGTGGCGCTTGCCGGAATCCGGCAGGCGAGATCGGGTGCGCGTGCGCGGCGATCGCCGCGGCTCGGTCGGCCAGCGGTGCGGGTGCGGAACAGTGCGGAGATACCGCTGCGTGGCGATGGGAAGGGGTTCTGCGGTGGGCAACCATACCAAGCAGTCCGCGATGCGAGTGGTGATGATACCGACGGAGGTGGTGCGACCGGCCTCGGTGTTCGACGACGTCGCCGCGGCGGCGGGCACGGTCGTGTCGAAGGGATTGTTCTTCGTGCTGATCGTCGGGCTGGTGCTGACCGCGGCGGTGAGTCTGCTGTTCGGCCGCGACGTCGACGGCTGGCCGCTGCTGCTCACCACCGCGACGACCATCGTCACGTTCGTGCTGGTCGCGCTGCTGCACAACATGCACAGCCGGGCCACCTACGCGATGCAGGTCAAACTCAACGCTCTCGCCGAGGCGCTGTCGGACGTCAAGGTCGGACTGAGCGCCGATGCCGCCGTGAGCTGTCGCGGTGAGCAGCGGTGCATGGAACACGGTTTCGCGCACAACGACAGATCCGCGTAACCCCTCGGCCGAGTCGAGGTTTCCGCTGTCGCCGCTGACTCGGTTGTGGTATCCACCCTTCGTCATCCCTACGAATCGAAGGAAGCCAATGGCCGGCAAACCCCCGCTCGTACTTCTGCACGGTGTCACCATGTCCGAGCGGGTGTGGGATGACGTCACACCATTACTGGCCGCGCGGCACGAGGTGATCACCCCGACGGCCGTCGGCCATCGGGGTGGACCACCTGCGCTGCGGCGTCCGGCGCGGGTCGAGCACTTGGTGGACGATATCGAGCGGCAGTTCGACGCGCTGGGCTTGCGCCGCGCGCACATCGCGGGCAATTCGCTGGGTGGCTGGATGGCGATCGAACTGGCTCGCCGCGGCCGCGCGGAGACCGTCTGCGCGCTGTCGCCCGCGGGATTCTGGGATTCCGGCAGCAGGAGCCAGTCGGTCGCGACCCGTCGGATCGCCCGAGAGGCGGCCACCGGCCGGCTGCTGGGATTTCTCGCACCGTTGGGACTGCGCAGTGCGCTGATCCGGCGAGTGGCGTTGCGCAACATCGCGGTGCACGGCGATCGCATCACACCGGCGCAAGCCATGACCGTCTTACACGATCTGCTGGGATGCACCGTCACCGCCGACCTGCTCGGCACCGACGAACACGTTGCCTCCTTCGATCCGCTGCCGTGCCCGATCACGGTGGCCTGGTCGGAGCACGATCGGGTTCTTCCCGAGCAGATCCATGGAGCGATTGCCCGAGCTCGGTTGCCCGAGGCCGTCTTCTCCCTGCTGCCCGGGGTGGGTCACGTGCCGATGATCGATGACCCCGAGCTGGTCGCTCGGACCATTCTCGCCACCACGCACACCACCGCAGCCGAGGCGTCCTAGCTCATCTCACCTTTGCGGGGCAGGTCTGCCGCGGCCGGATGAGGGATCACGGCTGGCGCGGCAGTACGCACGGCGACGGAAGCCGGTGGCTGTAACGGATCGCGGGCGCACGGCGAGGAATAGGCATTCGCCTGAGCGAAGTTTCAGCGCACCATTCCGACCAGCGAGACGGCTATGACGATCTTCAAGCATACGCAGGCGCGCGACCCCAAGCGTTATCTGTGGATGCTGGGATTGATCGCCCCGGCCTGTGCCCTACTGCCTTCGCAATTGGTGGCGCGCACGGGACTGGAAGTGTTCTGGTGGATCGGCCCGGTCATCGTGCTGGTGCTGATTCCGCTGCTGGACGTGGCGGTCGGAGACGACGGGAGCAACCCGCGCGAGGAAGACTACGCGGCACTGTCCGACGACCGTTACTACCGTTGGTGCACCTATCTTTTCCTGCCGATCCAGTTCCTCGGCCTGTTCGTCGCGGGGTACCTGTGGTCGGGTACCGCGTTGAGCCCGGCCGATAAGCTGGGACTGGCCGTGACCCTGGGATTCGTGTCCGGCATCGGCATCAACGCCGCGCACGAACTAGGGCATCGCGCCGAGCATCTCGAACGCTGGCTGGCGAAAATCGCACTGGCGCAATCCGGGTACGGGCATTTCTTCGTCGAGCACAACCGCGGCCATCACGTTCGTGTCGCCACACCCGAAGACCCGGCCAGTGCGCGGCTCGGCGAGTCGCTGTGGTTGTTCCTGCCGCGCAGCATGGTCGGCGGGTTCCGCTCGGCGCTGTCCCTGGAACGTGAACGCCTGTCCCGCAAAGGGAAACGCTGGTTCAGCCGAGACAACCACCTCCTGCAAGCCTGGTCGATGACCGTGGCGCTGTTCGGCACGATGATCGTGGTCTTCGGACCGGTGGTGATCCCGTTCCTGGCGCTACAGGCGCTGATCGGCGCCGGTTTGCTGGAGACGGTGAACTACATCGAGCACTACGGATTGCTGCGCCCGCGCCGTGCCAACGGCCACTACGCGCGGTGCTCACCGCGCGACAGCTGGAACAGCGACCGCCTCGTCACGAACCTGTTCCTGTTCCATCTGCAACGCCACAGCGACCATCACGCGAATCCCGGCCGCCGCTACCAGACGCTGCGCAGTTCGGAGCAAGCACCCCAGCTGCCGGCCGGCTACGCAAGCATGATCGTGCTGGCCGCCATACCTCCGCTCTGGCGCGCGGTCATGGACCGCCGTGTACTGGCCCACTACGGCGGCGACATCACCCTCGCCAACACCAAACCCCGACCCCGACGTCACCACGTCCTTCGCGGCTGCGCCGGGCTCGCCACCACTGACCCGACACCGATTTGCCCAGGGGCAGTCGCGTCAGCCGGTCCAGCCAACGGGCATCGCGGCGATCTCCTGACCATCCACCGATTCGACCGAAGATCCGGCGGGCGGTGGATGGTCAGGCCACGGAAAACGAAGTCCGCCCGCGGGCGATCCTCAGCGGCTGGAACCGCTCGCTGACAGCGATGCCAGCAGACAGTCCCAGTGCGGTGCGCCGCCGGGGCAGCCCGGGCTGGCGACCGGATCCGACTGTTCGACGGGTTCGGCAGGCTGCAGTGGGATGCCGGCGGCTGACGCCGGTGCCGCTGTGACAAAGGGAGCCAGCAGGATTGCGCCGGCGAGCAGTCCGGCACGAAGGTGGGTATGCATCGAGTTTCCTTTCCAGCGGTGAGGGGAGCCGCCGCCAGCGACGCTATCGGCGTGGATGACATCGCGAACAGACCTGGGAAGGTGCGCCACCGAAACTGAGGGCTTCCGCTGAGGCGCCCCGCCGCACCCGGTCAGACGGGGTCCAGCGCGGCGCGGATCGTCTCCACGGTCGCGCTGAGGCGGGCGTGGTGTGAGCCCGGCCAGTAGATCCGGCCACAGTCGCGGCACTGGCGGAAAGTGTCGTAATAGCGGCGGGTGAGCGGTTGCAGCCGATCTTCGACGTCGGCTTTGGCCACCTCGGCGACCGGTCCGCCGCAGCGCAGGCAGCGGGTGAACGGCGCAAGGCACCCGAGCAGATCCAGCCGCCGGATCACCTCGACGACCTGATCGACCGGCTGATCGGACCGGATGTACACACCGTGAGTGACGTTGCGCCGCTTCAGCAGTCCGCGGTCGCGGGTGAGCAGGATCCGGTGCTCGGCGGCGGACACCTCGGCGAGCTCGGCATCCGCGGCATTCCATCGGCAGTGCACGTCGAGGCCCATCAGCCGCATCAGCTTGGCCAGCCCGCCGAGATTGACGTCGGCGACGAAACGCGGTTCACGCAGCGGGTGGGGGCGCACCCTCGTCACCCCGGCGATGTCGAGGGTTTCGAAGACCGGATACGCGCTGATCCGGTCACCGATCCGCGGGTGATGGCCGAAGTCCACCGGTTGCCCGTCGACCAGGACCAGGTCGACCTCGGTGTGTGGGATGCCTGCGGCCTCGATGAGGTCCTTCACGGTCTGGTGGGGCCGGAACGGCCGGCGCAACACCGTGTATCGCTCGTCGGGCCGGAGGAAGTCGTTCAGCTCGGCGTAGACGCGGATGTCGACGCTCATTCGACGAACAGCGCCAGCGATGCCGTGAATCCGTGCAGCGCGTTGCGGCCCGCGATGGGACCGATCTCGCCCGCGGCGAAGAAGCCCGCGAGCGGAATGCCGCCCAGCAAGTCTTCGATCGTCGTGGCATCGTGATCCGCGACCCCGAACATCCGCCGGCCGCGTCCGTTGCACGTGAACAGCAACGCACCGGCCGCACGCCCGGGCAGGTCCGCGCTGGCCCGCGCCAGGGCCGCCCGCAGATCCTTGTCCGCTCCGATCGCGTCACGGACCTGGAACTGGACGGTCGTGCCGACCTCGACGGCATCGCCGATCTCGATCGCGCCGCTGGCCGGGTCGGCGCCGAGGATGCCGCGGATCAGGAAATCGCCCTGCCCGGGCGCGGCCAGATGCTCGTCGACCACGATGCCGATCTGCAAGCCGTTGGCCAGCAGCTCCTGCTGATCGGGCGGCAGCACGTCGACGATCTCCCGCAATCGCACGATCGGCGGCCGGCCGCCGAGTTCGGTGATCAGCTCCCCGCGTGCGGCGGTGACGATGTAGGGGTACCCGATGGGCCGGCAGCCCTGCGACACGATCGGGACTCCGCGCAGGCCGGGCAGCCGCACACCGACCGCGCCGGAGGTCACCACATCACGGTCGAGGAACAGCCGGCTGCCCGCCGGGAACTGTCCGCCGCTGACCAGCCCGCCCATCACGACGGTGCCGGGCAGATCGGCGTTCAAGTGCTCGAGCAACGCGTCGGCCGGGAACGAGTACGGGTCCGGCAGCAGCAGGTGGAAGTCGCGTGCGTCCCTGTCGAAGCGATAGCCGGCGAGCAGTCCGCCGGTCGCGGTGCGGACGAAGTCCAACCGGAAGGTCTCGGCGGGCAGACCGGAGGCCAGCCACACCGCCACCGCGGGCTCGTCCTCGATCTCGCGGCGCCCCGCGACCACCGCCTGCGCCACGCATCCGACCAGTGCGGGCACGCGAACCGTGCGGTGGACACCGGCCAGCACGGCCGAGGCGTCGTCGGCATGCGCCCGTGACGCGAGCAGCACGGCGAGCGCCGGGGCCTCGCCCGCGAGCTGATCGCGCGCGTCCGCCGCGGCCTGCACGCCCGCCTGCCGCGCCTCGGGCGCGGTGGAGAGCCCGACTCCGATCCGCACCCTTCCATCGTAGCCAACCTGCGGCAAAGTGTGTTCCGTTGCGGCGCAACGTTTTTCATTTCGAGCCCGGATCTGTCGGCTGTTGTGAGATCGTCGCGGCGGTCACCGCGGCGGTTCCAGCCCTTCTGGTGCAGGCAGTGGTGTCATTGAGCGCCTGCCGACCCCGCGGACACACCCTGCCAGCAGGGCCCCTGTGGCCGGGCACTGCCATCGAGCAGCACGGGCCGCTAGCTACCTGGTAGCTGTCAGAGCTTGCGCGTGCGTCGTCCCGCTCGGATCGGATCTTCCCAATCCAGGGAGGCTCGACGGCTCCGAGTGAAAATAGACGCACCGCACTCCGCTGAACGGCAGTCCGAGATCAGAGTGTCGGCGCAGGCCAGCGCACCGCGACGGGACCTGACCGGTGTAACGACAAGCAGGAGACATCGGTGAGTGAGCCGTCGCGGATCGATACGGGCGAACTCCGCGCGATGGTGTCGACGCTGGAGGGGCTCATCGCCGAGGCTTCCCGAATAGTCGGCGAGTTGAAGACCGCCATCGCATCGGCGGAAGCGTACTCGAGCGAGCGGTACACCGAATCTCCTCATGCGCGCAGCGGGACGGCATCCGCCCCCACTCTCTCGACGCCCGCGGAGGCGAGGCAGCCGCAGAGTGGGCGCAGTCGGACGGAGTCCGTCGTCAGTCCCGCGCCGGACCGGGTGGAGGCGAGGCAGCCGCAGAGTGGGCGCAGTCGGACGGAGTCCGTCCTCAGTCCCGCGCCGGGCCGAGCGGAGGCGAGGCAGCCGCCTATCTCGACCGATAAGAAGACAGCTGACGATCCGCACACCGTGTCAGGAGAGCACTCGGCCTCCGTCCCTAAGGCCACCCCATGGTCCCGAAGACCCGCGGACACACCTTGGTCGCAGCGCACCACTAGGCCGTACCCGTCCAGCACACCGGCGCGAGTCTCCGCGCCTCGTATACGGAACATCGGTCCGTCCACCGAGGTGCCGGCGATCGCCCGTCGACATCCAGAGACTCAGCCCGCGGACGCAGCACCTGTTTCACGGCCCAGCACGGTCGTGGGGGCGAGCTCCGTTCCACAGCCGAGTGCCGTTGTCGATTCAGGGGCGGATTCGCCGCCCAGCACCGTTGTCGATCCAGGGTCTTCTGTTTCCAGGCCCAGCACCATGTCCGGACTTGTTTCTCGGCCCGGCATCGCCGTCGAACTGGGCTCTGTTTCGCCGCCGAGCGCTGTTGTCGAATCGCGGTCGGATTCGCCGCCCAAGCCCAGCACCGTTGTCGATTCAAGGTCTTCTGATTCCATGATGTCTGGCACCGCCATGGGGTCGGGGCCTGCTTCTCGGCCAAGCATCGCCGTCGAACTGGGGTCTGTTTCGCCGCCGAGTGCCGTTGTCGAATCGGGGGCGGATTCGCCGCCCAGCACCGTTGTCGATTCAGGGTCTTCTGTTTCCAGGCCCAGCACCATGTCCGGACTTGTTTCTCGGCCCGGCATCGCCGTCGAACTGGGCTCTGTTTCGCCGCCGAGCGCTGTTGTCGAGTCGGGGGCGGATTCGCCGCCCAGCACCGTTGTCGATTCAGGGTCTTCTGTTTCCAGGCCCAGCACCATGTCCGGACTTGTTTCTCGGCCCGGCATCGCCGTCGAACTGGGCTCTGTTTCGCCGCCGAGCGCTGTTGTCGAGTCGGGGTCCGTTTCGAGCCGTGACACGGTTGTCGGGTCGGCGCCTGTTTCGCGGCCCAATATTGGTGTGGAGTTGGGGCCTATTCCAGCGCCGAGCGCAGTTGCGGAGTCCGCGCCGGTCCCACGGCCCAGCGCTGATCCCGAGTCGGAGTCCGCACAGGTTGTCCGCGAAATGGCGACCCGGCACGGCCTGGAAGTCATCGGGTTCGAGACGGCGAATGTCGACGCGCAGGCTGTTCGCGAGATCGCCTCCGCGCTGGACGACTTGCTCGCGAAGTATCCGATTCCGCTACGCGGCATCGAGATCATCGAACGGCGCGACGACACGAAACCTCGCTCGGTACGGGATCGCCCCTCGCAAACCGAGCCACCGGGGGACCCGGCGCTGTGGATCGTGCTCGACAGATCCTCGCTGATTCCACCCGCGGGATCGGTGCCGCGGGAAGGGCGGTGGAGAGGCCGCAGACGCGGGTCCGCCGAGCGGCCGGTATACGCGGCGCTCGTGCGTGAATTCGCCGGTGCGCTGGATATCGCGGGCGGCTTCCGTGCTCGTCAAGAGGCTATGCGAGCGCTGGTCGCCGAGTCGCTGCGCGGCGGTGGCGGTGGCCACGGTCTGCTTGACCCCGGCCGGGCGCTGGTCGAGGGCTTTGCCGAGGTGGTGTTGCGCGGGGAGCGCGCTGGTGAGTTGGCGAAGGTGCTGCACGGGGCTCTGGTGAAAATGGCCCGAGCCGAGTCGGACGACCTGTCGGCTTGACCGTGCGAGTGCGGTGCGACGAAGACGACCGCGCCTTTTGGGGACCCCCCTGTTCCAGGGCGGGAACCTATCTGTTATCTACTGGCTACGATTGTTTTCGACTACACGCGCTCGGTAACCGTGAAGGGATTATCTCTATGGCACGCAAGGTCGTCGTGACACTGGTCGATGACTACGACGGCAAGTCTCAGGCCGAGGAAACGGTGTCTTTCGCGTTGGATGGCGTGGCCTACGAGATGGACTTGTCGGCCGGCAATGCCGGTCAGTTGCGCGAATTCTTCGAGCAGTGGGTTCCCTACGCGCGCAAGGTCGGTCGTACGCGGCGGGGCCGCGGCGGTACGCCACGGTCGGCGACCGACCGGGAACAGGCCACGGTCATCCGGGAATGGGCGCGCCAGAACGGCATCGACGTGTCGGCCCGCGGTCGGATAGCCGCCGAAGTGGTCGAGGCGTACAAGAAGGCCAACGCGTAGCGGCGCCGAACCGGGGTACGCGACCACCATGACGGTCACTACGGATGCCCCGTCGCAGGAGCTGCCCCGGCCGCGCGGCGAGTTGTCGTACGCGGTAGTGGAGCTGCTGCGCGGGACACCGGGCCGGTCGGTGCCCCGGCTGGGTACGGCGGACCCGTACGGCGAGGACCTGCACTTGGCCCTGCACACCTGTTACGAGCTGCACTACCACGGCTTCGCGCCAGTCGATCCAGGATGGGAGTGGGACCCGGGCCTGCTGGGTCTGCGTGCCGCGATGGAACAGCGGTTCCAGCGCGCGTTGTATGACGACGTGCCCGGCGGAGCGGATCTCGATGCGGAACTCGACCACTTGCTCGTGACACCGGCCGACCCGGCCGGACCCATCCGCTTCCTGCGCGACGATGGCGAATGGTGGCAGATGCGCGAATACTTCGTGCACCGCTCGATCTATCACCACAAGGAAGCCGATCCGTACGCGTGGGTGATTCCGCGATTGCGCGGCCAAGCCAAGGCATCGCTGGTGGCGGTCGAATTCGACGAGTTCGGTGGCGGGCGAGGCGAGCGCGTGCACGCACAGCTGTACGCCGATCTGCTGGCCGGCGCCGGCCTGAACGCCCAGTACCTGCATTACTTGGACGTGGTGCCGGCACCGATGCTCGCGCTGGTGAACATGATGTCGCTGTTCGGTCTGCATCGATCGCTGCGTGGTGCGCTGGTCGGTCACTTCGCCACCGTGGAGATCACCTCGCCGCCAGGGTCGCAGCGCATGGTGGAGGCGTTGCGGCGCTTGGACGCCGACCCGGCGTGCGTGCTGTTCTATCGCGAGCATGTGGAAGCCGATGCCGTGCACGAGCAGGTGATGCGCACCGGCGTGATCGGCAGCCTGCTCGCGCACGAACCCGATCTGACCGAGTCGGTGGTGTTCGGTATTCAGGCGACGAATCTGCTCGAGGATCGCTTCGCCGACCACGTTCTGGAGTCCTGGCGCGCGGGCCGCAGTTCGTTGCGGGACGTCGAGGGTGAACCGCGCGGCTCCCGCGATTAACCCGCATGATCCGGGCTATCCGTCGACCGTGATGTTGTTCCGAGCCCCTGGGGTTTATCGACCGCAGCTGGACACCTGGCTGCTGGTCCGGGCCCTGTCCGAGGCGGGCGTCCCGCGTGGTGCGGAGGCGTTGGACGTGTGCACCGGTACCGGGGCTTTGGCCGTCGCGGCCGCGCGGGCGGGAGCGGCGACGGTGACGGCGGTGGACGTCTCCCGTGCCGCGACCGTGTCCGCGTGGTTGAACTGCCGCGTCCGCGGCATCGACGTCGAGGTGCTGCGCGGTGATTTCGCCGCGGTGCTCGGACGGCGCAGTTTCGATCTGGTGGTGGCCAACCCGCCCTATGTGCCCGCTCCCGACGGCGCCGCCAACCACGGTTCGGCGCGGGCGTGGAACGCCGGGACCCGGGGCCGAGCCGTGCTCGACCAGCTGTGCGCGGCGTTGCCCGCGCTGCTGAAACCGCGCGGCATGGCGTTGATCGTGCATTCGGCGTTGTGTGACCCGGATGCGACCCTCGCCCGGTTGCGCGAGAACGAATTGAAGGCCGCCATCGTGGCCCGGGCGACCGTGCCGTTCGGGCCGGTCCTGCGCCGCCGCGCGGACTGGCTGGCCTCGGCCGGGCTGATCGAGCCCGGCCAGAGAATGGAAGATCTGGTGGTGATCCGTGCCGATCGAATCCGACCATGAATGGCGGCGGGTGACGCTCACCGCCGACGGTCCCGCCTTGATCGAGGGGCCGGTCGAAGTGGTCACCGCGGACGGTCGAACGATCCGGTCCGACCGGTTCGTAGTCGCGCTGTGCCTGTGCCGGCGTTCGAAGAATTATCCGTTCTGCGACACCAGCCATCGCAAGCATTGCCGTTCGTCGTGACCGGACCTCACGGGGACTGGTTCGCAGGCAGGTCGCGGGCGGTCGCGAGCAGCCACTCGACGGCGCTGGCGATGGTTTGCTCGAGCACGTCCTCCGGCTCGCCGTCGAACTGCCGGTGCCAGGCGTGCACTGCGTGGTCGGTGGCCACCGCGAACCAGACCGAACCGGCCGGTTCGCCGTCCTGCGGATCCGGCCCCCCAACCCCGGTCACCGCCACCGCCGCAACGGATTTCAACAATGAGCGCACCCCTTCGGCCATCACCTCGGCAGCGGTCCGCGACACCACCGGCACGTCGGGCACACCCAGCACGGTGCGTTTGACCTCCGCGCTGTAGGCCACGACGCCGCCACGGAACCAGGCGGCCGAATCGGGTGCCGCGCCGAGCGTGGCGGCCAGCCGGCCCGAGGTCAGCGATTCCGCGACCGCCACGGTGATCCCGGTGCGTCGCGCCAGTTCCGCCAGCTCGTGAGCGCGCTCGTCGGCGTGTGCCATTTCCGTCCCTTCTGCGCCGCGGGTTCAGCTCACGATACGACCCGGCCGGGCGGTCACCGTAGGGCGCGCGCGCCGGTTTCGGCGCCGCGGCGGCGGGAATGTCGGCAGTGCCAGCCCTGAAATCATCCCCACGCAAGGAGAAATCGATGAGCACCGACGCGATCGTGCTGTTGCGCGACGATCACAAGGCGATTCGCAAGCTCTTCCGTGAGTTCGAGAAGGCCGGTTCCGACGCCGCCAAGGGGCGCGTGGTGGACAAGATCATCGAGGCACTCACCGTGCACACGTATCTGGAGAACGAGTGCATGTACCCCGAGGTCCGCAAACTCGTCCCGGAACTGGAAGAAGACATCCTCGAGTCCTTCGAGGAGCATCACGTCGCCGACCTGCTCGCGGCGGAACTCGCGACGATGAAGCCCGAGGACGAGCACTTCACCGCGAAAGCCACCGTCCTGATCGAGAATGTCGACCACCACATCGACGACGAAGAGAACGAGTGGTTCCCGCAAGTGCGAGAGAGTCTGGGTCGTAAGCAACTTCAGGAAATCGGGGCGCGGATGCAAGAGCTTCGGAAGAAGGCGCCGACCTCGCCCGCGCAGCCGTCGGCGCTGAAGAAGGCCGTCGACGCGGTCCTGGCCTGAACCGGTCGATCGCCCGCCGGCACCCGCCGTCCGGGTGCTGCCGTCCGTCCGGGCGCTGCCCTCCGTCCGGGCGCTGCCCTCCGGGGTGCTTCAGTCGGCGGGCGGATACTGCTGCGCGCTCAGCACCCTGGCCAGGTGGGCGGCGTTCCTGGCGAGTGTCGCGGTCGCCGAGGCCACCGCCTTGGGCACCGAGTCGAGCTCTCGGTAGTCGGTGCCACCCATCGCTTGGTCGTTCCAGTAGGTGCAGCCCTGGGCCGGTATGGTGAATCCGATGTCGTTGAGCCCCTGATACAGGTCGGCGACGATCTTGTGCGCGCCGTCCTCGTTGCCGACCACCGCCACCGTGCCGATCTTGCCGGTCATCGCGGGCCTGCCCTCGTCATCGGTCTCGGACAATTCGGCGTCCAACCGCTCCAGCACGCGCTGCGCCACGGAGGACATGTGCCCGAGCCAGGTCGGTGTCGAGACCAGCAGGATGTCGGCCGCCGCGATGCGCTCACGGATCAGCGGCCATTGGTCGCCGGTGCCCTCGTCGACCCGGACCCCGGGAAACACGTCGTGGTCCACCACGCGCAGCACCGTGCCCCGTACGCCGTGCTCGGCCAGCGCGTCCAGCACTTGCCGGGCGATCAGGTCGCTGCTGGATTCGGCGGGTGATTTCTTCAGGGTGCACACGAGTGCGACGGCGACCGGACCGGCCATGGTGAAACCTCCTGGATGGCGGGATGATTCGGTTCACGTGCGCGCGACGACACGGATCGTGCGCACCCGCGAATCCGAGGCGTCCGGCACGTTCATGCCCGCGTCCAGCCCGGTGCGCAGATAGTCGACGACCGCGCGGTCGATCACCTCCCCGGGAATGACCACCGGAATGCCCGGTGGGTACGGCGTCAGCTGCTCGGCCGCGATCCGGCCGACCGCGTCGTAGGCAGGCACCGACTCGACGGGCCCGAAGAACGCGTCGCGAGGCAGCATCACACTGTCCAACTGCAGGTCGCTGGGGGAGGGCAGCTCGATGCGCGGGGGCTCGGGCTCGGTCAATTGCTCTCGCCAAGCCCTGATTCCGTCGACCAAGGTGTCGATGGTGCCTTTGTCGTCGCCGAGGGACAGCGTGGCGAGCAACCGGCGGTGATCGGCGAGGCCCATGTCGAGGCGGCGGTGTTGCCGCAGCCAGTCCGCCGCCTGATACCCGCTGGCCCCGGTGCCGGACAGATCCATCAGGACCTGCAGGCGATCGAGATCATGGGAGGCTTCGACACCGAGCAGCTCGTCGTCGAGCACCGCGATTCCGGGGATCTCCTCCAACTGCCGCCTGGCATGCTCGGCGACCCGCAAGGCTTCGCCGAGCAACTCGTGCCCGTGTTCGACCATCTGTCTGCGCCAGCCGTCCAACGCCGCGTAGATCAGCACGTTCGGGCTGGTGGTCATCAGCAGGTCGGCGCATTCGCTGAGCCGGATCGGATCGACGAGGTCGCCTTGCAGATGGAACACCGATCCTTGTTCGAATCCGGCGCCCATCTTGTGCACGCTGACCACGCAGATATCCGCGCCCGCGTCCATCGCCCAGGTCGGCAGGTCCTCGTGGAACGGCAGGTGGGCGCCCCATGCCTCGTCGACGATCAATGGCTTGCCGCGTTCATGGCAGATGTCGGCGATGGCCGCGATATCCGCGCAGGTGCCGTACGGGCTCGGACTCACGATCAGCGCGCCCGAGGCGTCGGGGTGCTCTTCCCACGCCTGGCGCACCTGTCGCGGCGACGGCGGGTGCGAGAAGTGCTGCTCGGCATCCCATCGGGGAGTGATCCAGTGCGGTTGTACGCCGGAGAAGATGAGTCCCGCGACGATGGATTTGTGACTGTCCCGCGGCACGAGGAGGCCGCCGTCGTGGCCGCCCGCGACCGCCATCATGGCCGCCTTGACCGACAGCGAACTGCCGCAGGTGGAGAAGAACGCCGTTTCGGCCCGAACCGCGTCGGCCATGAGCGCCTCGGCCCGCGCGAGGTAGCCGTGGCGGGACAAGCGGTCGTCGAGACCGGCTGTGGCCAGAACGTCGGATTGGAAGGCGTCTCGTCCGATCACGTCCAGGACGCGTTCGTCGGTGCCGCGTCCTTGCCGGTGCCCGGGTGGCGTGAACCCGTACCGGCCCAGCCGGTGATAGTCGGCCAGCGCTTCCAGCAGGGGAGCTCGTGAATGGTCCACGGCTACCGGCTACCCGGAATCGGCGGTGGCACACGTCCGGTCATCCGGTCGGTTCCGGCAGCCGCCGGATGCGGGCGGCCTCGGTTTCGAACAGGGCTGCTCGGCGGCGGGGTCGACGTCGGTGCGGGTCGGTTCGTTCGCGTGGCAAACCCCCGGACGGGTTCGTTTCGCGCGCGGGCGCGCGGGTAGGTCCGGGAAGGTACCGACCCCTCAACCGGAGGAGTGCGCGGATGAAGGCAGTGACATGGCAAGGACGACGTAAAGTCGCCGTGGAAACGGTGCCCGATCCGCGGATCGAGGCGCCGACGGACGCGATCATCGAGGTCACCTCCAGCGGCATCTGCGGATCCGATCTGCATCTGTACGAGGTGATGGGCGCCTACATGAGCAGCGGCGACGTGCTGGGTCACGAAGCGATGGGGCGGGTCGTGGAGATCGGTTCCGACGTCACCGAGTTGAAGCGCGGCGACCGCGTCGTGGTCCCGTTCCAGATCAGCTGCGGTGACTGCTACATGTGCCGGACCGGCCTGACCAGTCAGTGCGAGACCACGCAGGTACGCAAATACGGTTGCGGCGCAGCGCTTTTCGGCTATTCCAAGCTCTACGGGCAGGTACCCGGCGGTCAGGCCGAATATCTGCGCGTGCCTTACGCCGACGCCACCCACATCACGGTGCCGGAGGGCCCCGACGACGCGCGGTTCCTCTATTTGTCCGACGTGCTGCCGACCGCCTGGCAGGCGGTGGAATACGCCGCGGTCCCCGAGGGCGGCTCGGTGACGGTACTCGGCCTCGGCCCGATCGGCGACATGGCCTGCCGCATCGCCGCACAGCGCGGATTCCGTGTGATCGGTGTCGATCGGGTGCCAGAACGCCTCGCCAGGGTGGCCGAGCGTGGCATCGAGGTCATCGATCTCGAGGCCGTCGACGAGCCGATCGGCGACATCATCCGAGGCTGGACCGACGGTCGCGGCACCGACTCGGTGATCGATGCGGTCGGTATGGAGGCCCACGGGTCGCCGTTCGCGTCGGCCGCCCAGCGATCGGCGGCGTTCCTGCCGGATATCGTGGCGCAGAAGGTGATGGACACCGCGGGCGTCGACCGGCTCGCGGCGCTCAACTCCGCGATCGACATAGTCCGCCGCGGCGGCACGATCTCGGTGAGCGGCGTCTACGGCGGCATGCTCGACCCGCTGCCGATGCGTGTGCTGTTCGACAAGCAGATTCAGATGCGCATGGGACAGGCCAACGTCCAACGGTGGGTCGACGACATCATGCCGCTGCTGCGGGACGGCGATCCGCTGGGCGTGGAAACCTTTGCCACCCATCGCCTTCCGCTGTCCAATGCCGCGCAGGCGTACGAGATCTTCCAGCACAAGACGGACGGAGCGGTGAAGATCGTCCTCGATCCGACCGCTGCCACCTGACGGCACAACCCGCACCGGTCTCGATCGCGGTTGTCCCCACAACCGCGTTCGAGACCGTTTGTCGGTTCCGCCCTTGGGTAGCTGCCGAGTATGACTGTTTCACTACGCGGAGTCGTGTCGTCGTGGTGGTTCGAGGCGCCGACCGCCGTGGCGGCGGAGGCGGCACGCGCGGGCGTGGAGTTCGCTGTCGATCTGGGCGTCAAGGCGGCGCAGGCACCCGTGCAGGCCGTCGCCGCGGGCGCGCGGGCGGGCGCGTCGCTACTGAACCTGGGACGCGAGGAGGAACTGCGCGACGAGTTCGCGGCCTTGGTCGACCCGCACGTGCTCCGGTCCCGGCGCAGGGTGGCGGTGCACGACGACCGCGCCACGGTGGAGGTTCGCGGCCTGGACTCCGGCCAGAGCGAGGCCGTCACGCAGGCGCTGCGGCGCACCCTCGATCGCAGCCGCGACGTGCGCTGGTGGCGGGTGAACGCGGTGACCGGCCGCGTGGTCGCCGCCCTCGCCCACGGCGCGGCCGACCTGCCCGCCCTGGTCGCGGCCATCGAGTCGGTCGAGGCCGCCACCGCGGTCGAGGACATCGACTGGCGCCGCGACTGTGAATACCCCGACGATCGAGAACCCTTGCTGGCGGCCGGAATCCAGTTCGCGGGCGACGTGTGCGCGATCGGACTGTCGGCGGCGGGTGCGGTGCTGCCGCTGCGCGGACCGGCGCGGCTGTTGCGCGCGGCGGCCGTGCTCGTTGACACCCAGCCCCGGGTGCGCGGACTGTTGGAGGATCGTCTCGGCCGCCCGCGCACGGATATGGTGCTCGTCGCGGCCAACGCCGTCGGCAACGCGCTGGGCAGCCGCGCCGCTGAGGGCATCGCGAACCTCGTAGTGGACGCCGTGTACCGCGGCTTCACCCTGACCGAGGCGCTGACCAGGTATGCGCAGTGGCAGCGTTGGGAGCCCGAGGTCGACCGGCGCCCCGCCGAGGTGTGCGAACCGCTGTCGCCGTCCTCCCGGGTCGTCGAGATGCCGCAGGGACCGGTCGAACGAGTCGCCGACGAAACCGCCGCGGGCGCGCTCGCGGGTGCGGTCAGCGCCGCCCTGGGCGGGCGGGGCCTGCTCGGCGCGGCCGACGCGTTGGAACTCGGTGCGCCCAAGGCGGCGCGGGCCAGCCGCGAGGCATACGGCGCGATGGTTTCGACGCTTCTCGGCCGGGCGGGCGCGCTCACCCTGCACCCTGGCGCGTGGCGGCGGCTGGACCGGTTATCGGCGCTGGTCGTGGACGGGGAGGCGTTGCTGACCTCGCGCCGCATGGTGCTCGACGCCGAGACCACCGACGAGCGATGGTCGATCGCCGAGGTCTGGAGCGCGAGTCAGCGTCTGCTCTGGGCCGAGGACACCGAGGAAGGCTCGGTCGGCGCCGCGCCGTCGGCGGACACGAAGCATCGGTCGTCAGGCAAGGGGAACCAACGGTTGGTGCACGCCGGAACGGGCAAGCCGGATCGCGGCGTGGCGCGCCGCCCGGTGTGGCGGGAACTGCAGGACAACGGCAGGACGGTGGGCCGGGTCCTGATCGGACGCGAACTCGATCGCCGCGCGCACGCGGTACTCGGCCGAGCGCGCAGCGCCGGGCTGCGCGTGATCCTCGTCGCCGACGCCGACGCCGCCGAGTTGCGGTCGATGTCCGACGACTTCCTGGCACCGGCCCGCTCACTGAGCAACCTGGTGCGTGATCTGCAGCAGGACGGGCACGTGGTCGCCGTGCTGAGTTCGCGCGCGCACAAGGCGCTGGCGACGGCCGACGTGGCGATCGGGCTGGCCGGGCGGGAAGACGGTGTGCTGCAACTGCCGTGGACCGCGGACGTGGTCTGCCGCGATCTCGCGCAGGTGCACCGGATATTGGCCACCGTCGCTCCGGCTCGTCAGGTGAGCGAACGCGGCCGCTCGCTGGCTCTGTCGGCGGCCGCCCTGGGTGGCCTGCTGCTCGCCGTCGCCCCCGACGCGCGCGGTACCGCTTCGCCGATGGCCGCCGCGCACTACACGGGATTCTTCACCGGCGCCTACAGCGGGTGGCGCGCGGCGCGCAGCGAGCCACCCGCCGCGCTCGCCCCGCTCTTGCCCTGGCACGCGCTCGAACCCGGGGAGGTGCTGAGCCGGTTGCCGGAGCCCGTTCCGGTCCAGGAGCGGACCGAGCCGAGCCGAGCGGACCGCATTCCGGGCATGACCGCCGTCACGTCGGCGGCGTCGTTCGCGCGGCAGCTGCGCCGCGAGCTGGCCGATCCGCTCACCCCGATTCTCGGGGTCGGCGCGGTCGCCACCGCCGTACTCGGCGCGCCGTCGGACGCGGTGCTCCTGTCGTCGGTGCTCGCGGTCAACGCCCTCGTCTCGGCGTGGCAGCGCCAGCGCGCGGAGGGTGCGCTGCACCAGCTGTTCGAGAGCGAGCAGCTCACCGGTCGCGTGATCGATCGCGCCGAACTGGACGCCGACGAGCCGCACGAACGCCACCTGCCCGCGAACCTGCTCACCCTCGGCGACGTGATCGTGCTGCGGGCGGGGGACGTGGTCCCCGCCGACGCACGGCTGCTACACGCCGACGACCTGGAGATGGACGAATCCGGACTCACCGGCGAGTCGGTGACCGTCGAAAAGCAGGTCGCCGCAACCCCCGGCGCGGCGGTGGGGGATCGCGCCTGCATGGTCTTCGAAGGCAGCACCGTGGTGAACGGAACGGGTCGCGCGGTGGTCGTCGCGGTCGGCGACGACACCCAGGCCGGACGCGCCGCCGCCGGTGCCGTCCCACCCGAAAAAGGCGGCGTGCAAGCGCAATTGCGCCGGTTGACCGATCGCGCGCTCCCGCTGACCCTGACCGGCGGCGGCATCGTCACCGGGTTGGGGATGCTGCGCGGCAGGTCGCTACGGACCGCGATCGCCGACGGCGTGGCCGTCGCGGTCGCCGCGGTGCCCGAGGGACTGCCGCTGGTGGCCACGGTGGCCCAGCTCGCGGCCGCCCGCAGGCTTTCGCGGCACGGCGTGCTGGTCCGCGCCAGCCGGACCGTCGAGGCGCTGGGCCGGGTGGACACGCTGTGCTTCGACAAGACCGGCACCCTCACCGAAGGCCGCCTGCGCCTGACCACCCTCGCCGGCCTCGACGAGCAGTGGCCGCCGGACGCGGACTCCGATGACGCACACAGGTTGCTGCGTGCGGCGGCCCGCGCCTGCCCCGATCCCGCCGAAGGCCCGATCGTGCATGCCACCGACCGCGCGGTGGTCGAGGCCGCCGACGAGGTGCTCGGCGACGCCGCCCGCCGCTGGGATCCGATCGAGGAGATTCCGTTCGAGTCCAACCGTGGTTACGCCGCCGCGCTCGGCCACACCACCCGCAAACTGCGACTGATCGTGAAGGGCGCGCCCGAGGTGGTCCTGCCCCGATGCACCAGTGTGCGGCTGGGCGGCACAGACAGCCCCTTGGACGACCGCTTCCGCGAGCGCGCCGAACAGGCCGTGCGGGATCTCGCCCAGCAGGGCCTGCGGGTGCTGGTCGTGGCACGCCGCGACCTGCGCACCGAACCCGACGACGTCGAGGCCGCGGTCGAACGACTCACCCTGCTCGGTTTCCTGGGCCTGGCCGACACCCCACGCCCGCAGACCCTTCCGCTCGTCACCGCGCTGCGGCGCAACGACATCAGCGTCCGCATGATCACCGGCGACCACCCGGTGACCGCGGCGGCGGTGGCCCGGCAGCTGGGCATCGATCCGGGCGAGGTGGTCACCGGCGCCGACCTGGACGGCCTGGCCGACACCGCGCAGGCCGAGCTGATCGAACGCGGGACCGTCTTCGCCCGGGTCGCCCCGGAACAGAAGGTGCGCATCATCGCCGCGCTGCGCCGGGCGGGCCACGTCGTCGGCATGACCGGCGACGGCAGCAACGACGCCGCCGCGATCCGCACCGCCGACGTCGGAATCGGCTTGGCGGCACAGGGTTCCACGGCCGCACGCAACGCTGCCGACATGGTGCTCACCCATCCCGACCCGCTGGCGTTGCTGCACGCCCTCATCGAGGGGCGCGGTATGTGGCAGCGCGTCACCGACGCGGTCGGCGTGCTGGTCGGCGGCAACGCGGGCGAAGTGGCCTTCACGCTGTACGGCACCGCTGTCAGTGGCCACGCCCCGCTGCGCACCCGGCAATTCCTGCTGGTGAACATGCTGACCGATATGTTCCCGGCCATGGCGCTGGCGCTGTCGCGTGATCGAGACACCGCCGATCCAGAGGACGCGGATGATCCGGAGGCTCGGGCGCAGCGGGCGGGTGAACAGCTCGCCGAGCTCCCGGTCGCGCATCTGGGCCCGGATCTGCTGCGCACCCTCGCCGTCCGCGGCGTCACGACGGCCACCAGCGCGTCCGTCGCTTGGACCCTGGGCCGCATGACCGGCACGCAACGCCGCGCCGCCACTATCGGCTTGGTCGCACTCATCGGCACCCAGCTCGGGCAGACGCTGGTATCCGGCTACCGCAGCCCGCTGGTCTGGGTGACCACCGCGGCGAGCGGAGCGGTGCTCGGCGCCGTGGTGATGACACCGGGGTTGTGCACCTACTTCGGGTGCCGTCCGCTGGGCCCGGTCGGATGGGGGCTGGCGACGACCTGCGCGGCGACGGCCACCGCCGCTGCCGCGATCCTGCCCCGGCTGCTCCCCGAACCGTTGACCGAGTAGGCCGGTGCCTTCGGCGTCGTGTCCAGCGCCGGGAACGCCCGCTGATTGGCCGGTGACCGCCCGGGTATCCGGCTGGCGACGGAACCCCGCCACCGGCACACCGAGGAGGAACCCATGGCTCAACAGGTCGGTGACTACGTCGTGCGGCGTCTCCGGGAATGGGGCGTGCAGCAGGTCTTCGGCTATCCCGGCGACGGGATCAACGGCCTGATCGCCGCATTCGGCCGCGCGGATGACGACCCGGCGTTCATCCAAGCCCGCCACGAGGAGATGGCGGCCTTCCAAGCGACCGGCTACGCCAAGTTCAGCGGCAAGGTGGGCGTGTGTACCGCGACATCCGGGCCGGGGGCGATCCATCTGCTCAACGGTTTGTACGACGCGAAACTCGACCACGTGCCGGTGGTCGCGATCGTCGGGCAGACCGCGCGCAGCGCGATGGGCGGCAGCTACCAGCAGGAGGTCGATCTGCAGAGCCTGTTCAAGGACGTCGCCTCCGATTACCTGGTCGAGGTGAACGTGGCGAGCCAGTTACCCAACGCGCTGGACCGCGCGTTCCGCATCGCGTCCGCGCGCCGCGCCCCGACCGCGGTGATCATCCCGTCCGATCTGCAGGAGGAGCAGTACCACCCGCCGCAGCACGCGTTCAAACAGGTGCCCTCCAGTCCGCCGGGACTGCCCACGACGGCCGTCGTTCCCGCGCACCAGGACATCCAACGCGCCGCCGACGTGCTCGACGCCGGATCGCGGGTGGCGATCCTGATCGGCCAGGGCGCCCGCTCGGCCGCGGCGGAGGTCGTCGAGATCGCCGAGCGCACCGGCGCGGGCGTGGCGAAAGCGCTGCTGGGCAAGGACGTCCTGTCCGACGACCTGCCCTTCGTCACCGGGTCGATCGGACTGCTCGGCAGCAGGCCCAGTTACGAGTTGATGCGCGACTGCGACACGCTGCTGATCGTCGGATCGAACTTCCCTTACTCCCAGTTCCTGCCCGAACTCGGTCAGGCGCGCGCGATACAGATCGATATCGACGGCACCATGATCGGGATGCGCTATCCGACCGAGGTGAATCTCGTCGGAGACGCCAAATCCACTCTGGCCGAACTGCTTCCACTGGTCAAACGCAAAGACGACCGGACGTGGCGGGAGACGATCGAGAAGAACGTGGCCCGCTGGTGGCAGACCGTCGAACGGCAATCCATGCTGGCGGCGAAGCCGGTCAATCCGATGCGGGTGGTCTGGGAGCTGTCCGAACGTATCCCCGACAACGCCATCGTGACGGCGGATTCCGGGTCCTCCACCAACTGGTATGCCCGCTGCCTGCGCTTCCGCGGACAGATGCGCGGCTCGCTGTCGGGCACGCTGGCCACCATGGGCCCCGGCGTCCCCTACGCCATCGGCGCGAAGTTCGCCCACCCCGACCGCCCGGTGATCGCGTTGGTGGGCGACGGCGCGATGCAGATGAACGGCCTGGCCGAACTGCTCACCATCGCCCGCTACCACCGGCGCTGGGCGGATCCGCGACTGGTCGTCTGCGTCTTCCACAACAACGACCTCAACCAGGTCACCTGGGAGTTGCGCGCCATGGGCGGCGCACCGAAATTCGAGGAATCGCAGACACTGCCCGACGTCTCCTACGCCGACATCGCCCGCAGCACGGGCCTGACCGGACTCACCGTGCGGTCACCCGACGACCTCGCCTCGGCGTGGGACTGCGCCCTGCACGCCGACAGCCCGGTGCTGCTCGACGTCCACTGCGACCCCGAGGTGCCGCCCATCCCGCCGCACGCCACCTGGGACGAGATGAAGGACACCGCCGAAGCCGTGCTGCGCGGCGATCCCGGCGCCTGGCACATGCTGGCCCAAGGCGCGAAAACCAAAGCCCAGGAGTTCATTCCGTAACGACAGAAACGAGTGCAGTAATGCCCGATCAGGATGTCGTCGACCTGCTCACCGCCCAGCACGAGGAGATCACCTCGCTGCTCGAGCAGTTGCAAGCGGGCCACGACGCGAAACAAGACCTGTTCACCGACCTGGTGCGGCTGCTGGCGGTGCATGAAAGCGCCGAGGAGGAGGTCGTGCACCCGGTTGCCGGTCGTGCTCGTTTCGGCGCCGACGACGAGGTGGTGAAACCCCGGCTGGCGGAGGAGAACGAGGCCAAACGGGCGCTGTCGGAACTCTACGACCTCGGCGTGGATCATCCGGAGTTCGATGCCAAGCTGGCCGCGTTCGCCGACGCGGTAGTCGAGCACGCCGCGCACGAGGAGGCCGAGGAGTTCACCCTGCTGCGCGCCCAGTACTCGTCCACGCAGCTGCGGCGCATGGCCGGGTCGGTGCGAGCCGCCGAGGCCGTCGCGCCCACCCGCCCGCACCCGAACGCGGGGGAGTCCGCGATCGCCAATCTGATAGCGGGACCGCCATTGGCGCTGTTCGACCGGGCCCGTGACGCGGTGCGGGACTGGCGGAGCACGCAAGACCTGTAACCGCACGCCGCGCAAGCCGAGAATCGCAGAAGAGGAGATCGACCATGGGGTTTCCCGAGCAGCAGCAAGAAGTGCCAGGTACGCAGGCCCGAATGAATCCGGTTCCGGACTGCGGTGAGGACAGCTACCGCGGGTCCGGCAAATTGACCGGCAAAGCCGCCGTGATCACCGGCGCCGACAGCGGGATCGGCCGGGCGGTGGCGATCGCCTACGCGCGCGAAGGCGCGGACGTGCTGATCTCCTACCTGAACGAGGACGAGGACGCGAAAGAGGTCGCCGACCTCGTCACGCGGGCCGGGCGCAAGGCCGT
Source organism: Nocardia sp. Marseille-Q1738 (assembly GCF_965283145.1). NCBI lineage: Bacteria > Bacillati > Actinomycetota > Actinomycetes > Mycobacteriales > Nocardiaceae > Nocardia > Nocardia sp. Marseille-Q1738. The sequence goes on from NZ_CBDIMS010000010.1 coordinate 36,383, forward strand.
GCTCATGCCCGGCGACCTCGCCGACGCCGACCACTGCCGCGCCGTCATCGAACGGGCGGTCCGCGAATTCGGCAAAATCGACGTGTTGGTGAGCAATGCGGCTTTTCAGATGACGCACGACAATCTCGAGGAGATCAGCGACGAAGAATTCGAGCACACCGTCAAACTGAATATCAACGCCTATTTCTATCTGGTGAAAGCGGCCCTGCCGCACATGCCGCCGGGGTCTTCGATCATCGGAAGCTCATCGGTCAACTCCGATATGCCCTCGCCGACTTTGGCGCCCTACGCGGCGACCAAGGCGGCCATCGCGAACTTCTCCGCCAGCCTCGCCCAGTTGCTGGGTGAGCGCGGTATCCGGGTCAACAGTGTCGCGCCGGGACCGATTTGGACGCCGCTGATTCCCTCGACCATGCCGATCGAGAAAGTCACCCACTTCGGTGACGACACACCGCTGGGCCGCGCCGGTCAACCGGCCGAACTCGCCGCGACGTACGTGCTGCTGGCCTCCGATGACGGCAGTTACATTTCCGGCGCCCGCGTCGCCGTCACCGGCGGCAGGCCCATCCTCTGAACACGAAGAGACGCGGTCGGTCGTTCCAGTGCGCGGCCGACCATCTCTCGCCGCCACCCGAGGCGCCGCGAATCACAGCATCGACACGACGATCGCGACCGCCGTCGCCAGGAAAACCAAGACGACCACAACCGTGATGACCATCGCCGCGACCCCGGTGATGGGAAAGTGATGCCTGGTCGTAGGCTCCGGCGCGGACAGACCGGACGTCTGCGGAGTCTCCGGTGGTGTCGAGCCGGGCGGTACGCCGCCGCCGGGTTCCAGATCCGGCGTCCTCCCGGGATCGGGATCCATCGCGCTCATGCCCGCGCCTCGCTGCCACTGCGCTCGCTCATGGCTTGCTCCCTATTCACCATCGTTTCCGGGCACTTCGGGTGCATCAGGTCGCTTGCCGGACCTCTTGCGAGACAGAATCACCGCGCCGACCAGCACCGCGAGTCCTATGATCACCAACAATTCCATGTCTGGGACCTACCCGGTACTCCGGCACCCAATCGACATGCGGAATATTCCCTGGGAACGTCCTGGGCGATGCACAACCGAGTAGGTCGCCGACCATCACCCAACAGATATGCGACTACACCTGTGTCCTCGGGTGCGCAACGATTTGCGGTGACGATGGGAGGCGATGCCGAATGACGAGTTCACGGAGTGCGAGAAGTGGAGCGACACGCCGCTCTGCACCGCGCCGTCCACCGGTTGTCCGGCCGGCGGGTCTCGTCACAGCGAGGCCGGCACGGTGCGCCGGAAGACAGGCGCACAATCGCTGTACGGGGGAGTGGATTCCCAATTTTCACCTCGGCAGGAACATGCCCGCGGACGCCAGGCGCTACCAAGAGCAGATCACGGGCTGTTCAGCTGCGCTCGACTATCACCTCAGCTGCGGTAGTTCGTACGCAGACTTTGATGGCTACTGTCACGGGAGCCTCCTCGAGGCGAAGTTCTATCCGGCCAACGGGCTGTTCATCCACGCACTGGCTGCCTATAGGGGTGAGCCGAGCCGGATGGAGCGATCGACCGCGGTCCCCTACATCCGTCGCTTGCTCGGCCAGGCACGGGAGCAGCATGTTCTGGCGCGAGCGGCTGGACTGGTTCTGAAATGGCACGTCTCCAGCGCTGAAGCGCGAGCCGGTCTGAGTGATCTGTTCACTCGGGAGGGTATAGGCGGCATCACTCTGCTGCACACTCCGCCGGGTCGGAGACGCATCTGCCGCTGACCCGGCGGGATCAGAGCGCGGCGTAGCCGGCAAGAAACGACGCGACGGCATCGACTCCCCGAACGAGGGTCGGAATGTGTACTTTCTCGTTCGGTGCGTGCATATTGTCGTCGGGCAATGCGAATCCCATGAGTATCGGAGTGGCACCGAGTTCTTCCTGCAGCATCGAGACCGCGGGAATTGTCCCACCCGAGAACAGCGAGACCGGGCGCCGGCCGAACGTCCTCGTCAGCGCTTCGGCCGCGAGCACCACCGCATCGTGCTCAGCTGGTACCACTGCGGGCCGCGCGGTCGCTGTGACGGTGAGTCGGGACGACACCGTGGCAGGTGTGAAACGATCAATATGACTACGGAGAAGCCACGCGAGGTGATGCGGATCTTGGTCCGGCACGAGCCGGACATTGAGTCTGGCACGCGCGAAGGCCGGTATCGCGTTGCGTAGTCCGGGACCCTCGTATCCGCCGCTGATACCGGTGACGTTGAGCGCCGGTCTGATCGTTGTCCGCTCGTAAGCGCTATAGGCGGGCTCGCCCCAGAGCCGCGCGACTCCAGTCGCTCTCCGCAGTGGGTCGTCACTGGGACCCTCACGACGCATCCTGATGCGATCGCGCGGACCCAGTTCGGTCACATCGTCGTAGAACCCACTGATGCGTATGCGTCCCTGCTTGTCGTGCATCGAGCTGATCAGGTCGGACAGCGCGTGAACCGGATTGTGAATCGTGCCGCCGAACGCGCCGGAGTGTAGATCTGCTGGTGGTCCGGCAACGACGAGTTCCGCCGACAGGGAACCGCGGAGCCGGGTCGTGAGTGCGGGTTGGTGAGGGCTGGGGATCCGCGTGTCCGACACCAATACGACATCGCAGCCGATGGAATCGCGATTGCGGGCCAACCACCTCCGAAGATGCGGGCTGCCGACCTCCTCTTCCCCGTCCAGCAAGACGATGACATCGACCGGCAAACCGCTGGCGTCACGCGACTGGTAGAGCGCCTCGAGTGCGTGCAAATGGACGAGCAACTGGCCCTTGTCATCCGATGCGCCACGCGCGTAGAGATTCCCGCCTTGTATCTCGGGCTCGAACGGCGGTGAGCGCCACGCGGCCAGCGGTGTCGCGGGCTGCACGTCGTAGTGCCCGTAGAGCAACACTTTCCGGTAGCCACGCCGAGGGCGCGTTCTGGCTACGACCAGCGGGTGCCCACCGGTCGGCTCCACCGCGACATCGGTGAAGGGAGCAACAGCGTAGCGGCGCGCCAACCACTTCGCGCATGCCTCGACGTCACTGCTGTGACGCGGGTCCGAACTGATCGACGGGAACCGGCAGCATGCATCCAGGTCGCCGACAAGTGGATGCAGGTGCGCGAATGAAGCCGAAGCCGAGCCGGATCGGCGCGCAGCGCCGACGGCGGGTCTCATCGCGTGTTGGCCCCGATCCACCGCAAATGGCCATCGGTGAGGCGCACTGCGGAATTGGCGGTGGTGTCTCCGCGGACATGGACGCCGACGAGCACGCGGCCACCCATCGTCGGGTGGCGTCGAACCCACACTGGACTGCCGCTGTGACCTGTGCAGGTATCGGTGCGGTAGGCAAGCATTCCTTTCGTCGCCCACTCGACCGTGCGATCGAATGCTCTGTATTGTGATGTGCCGCAGACAAATCGGTTCCGCGGCGGTTCCAACGACGAGAAGAGGCACGGTCCGCCGGCCCGGCAACGGAAGCCTGCCGCGGCAGGGAGATCCAATGGGTATCCGGAAACGTTGACGGACAGAACTCCCGTGCGCATCGGCAGTTGCGCGGACATCGATGTTCCGATCGGGTCGAACCGACGACGCTTGTACGTACGTGTCCAGAAGCCAACCGTATTTCCGATCGGGTCGGCAAGGTGAATCAGCGCGATGTCGGTTGGCGACTTCGATACGAATCCGGGGTAGATCACGAAGCGAACTGCCCGGGTCGCCGGCAGCGGCTCGTGCGATCCGTTGCGCCCCGGGATTACCCTGAACTCCGCCGGGTTCCTCTGGCGGCCGGTGTTTTTGTCGATAACGCAGTGTCCGGCTGTGAGTACCGTGCGCGGCCCCACCAGCGTGCCCGAACCTATTGACCAGCTATTTTCCTCCAAATTGCAGATGTACCGGAACGGGGCGTCAGTGGTCGTCCTCGTCAGGACGCGGTCGTCCGTGCGGTGGACAAGGTACTCGTTCTCGAGTTCGGGCTCCGAGGATGATCGGCGCTCATCACATTCGCAGGTGCAGTGTGCGGATTTCCGTCCGGATGCCGTGGTCACAGGGCGCTCCCGTTGGACGCGGCCATCCGCAGCCGCGCGCGCCCTTCGAACGGTAGGACTCGTCCGCTCGGGCGGCGTTCGGCAACTCCTATCGACTGTGCGCTGGTGAGCCATTCCTCGGCGTACTCCGCGATCTCCAGCAGCAGTGTCTCGAACTCGGCGCGGCCACGGTTGAGGATGTGCGGCTGCGCAAGCCAGCGAAGGACTTCCCGTCCGGCGACCGCCATACGCTGACGCGGCGACGTGACGACTCGTTCGTCGAAGTACCGCATGAGCACCTCTTCCACCACATCCCACGCGTTCTCGGCGCCGAACAGACGCTTGATGTCGTCCGCGTCGAGAATCCGGAAGGCCTCGTCGAGCAGCTGCATAACCTCGACCCGCAGCACGTTGAGATGGCCGTACGAGCTGAACTTGAGATTGTTCCGCAGATCGAGGCCGGCTCGCCGGACGATGGCGACACTGCCATAGCTCGGATCCTGAGCACGCTCCCGGATAACTTCGCTGACCCGCTTGTCGCGCCAGAACAGCGCGACCTGATTGGTGAAATGGCTGAACTGCGGATGGAATTCGGCATTCACCCGCGAACCTCTCGGCACCGGCGCGGTGCCGTAGCCGAGCACACGCCGGTAGGCCGACAACCGGTCCCGATGGGTGTACCGCAACACTTCCCGCCGATCGAACTGGTACAAGCCGTACGCACCCGGCCCGCCGGACAATCGCACGGTGCCGGCCTTGAATAGTTCCTGCAGCTTCCGGACGACCCGAAAGACTCCGATCCGCTCGTGCTGGAAGATGTAGTACAGGTCGCCGACGGCGATAAGACGCTCCGACGCCACCGCCTCGTCATACGGCGCGACGCCATGGGGGATCCGCGTGTCGCCCAGTCGAACCGCAGCCTGCGGCCCGATACCGACGAGTTCGGCAAGCCCTTTGTCCGGCGGCGGCGCGGCGGCGCGGTCGGCCTCGACGACACCGTCGAAGAGTCCATCGATCTGCTTGGTCAACGCCTCGGCGAGCTGCGGGTTGCTGATCAGCTCGGTGCCGAGCCGTGCGGTCAGCTCACGACGCAGGGCCGCCATGCGGTCGTGGAATTCCTGGGATTCCTGCTGTTTTGGCACTGGTCCTCCTCGTTCCGCAGCCGACTAGGCGTTATACGGATCCTGCTGAGTGCTCTGACACGTCCTCCGCCGCGACTTTTTCCGCGAGGTTCGCTGCTCTCTTCAGATAGCCCTGCGCCTCGGCGAACGGCCGGATCACCCGCTCATCGTGCATACCCGCTGGCAGCTCTGAGGTGTGTCCGAGGGTGGGCCCGGCCTCGAGCATTTCGACCAGCTTGCCCACCAGGTTGGCAAGCTCGTTCGCCGTGTCGACGATCGCACCGGCTCCGCGCCGCCCTCCGTCCTGGACGAGCTGCGGCGCCTCTTCGGCCGCGAACGATCTGATCCATGAGAGCAATTCGGAGACGAGCATTGTCCGATCGCCCTCGATCGTGAATTGGATAACAGTGCGTTCGGCGGTCCCGACGAAAACCAAATCCAAGCTTGCCTCGATCTCGTCGACGGACTCGGCCACGACCTGCAGCGTGTTGGACAATAGGACGAGCCGTGTCCCGAAGTCGTGACCGCGCTCGGCTTTGAATTCCGTCCATGCCGTTCGCATGGACTTGAGGTAGTCGCAGGCCAGCACAAAGCTCGAGAGGATGGAATCTTCCTCGGTAGTGATGACGTTCTTCCGCTCCATGCCGGCGACGAATCCGAGATAGCCGATCATCCCTTTTTCCGGCTGATCCTCGTCAACTTTCTCTTCGAGGAGGATCTTGAACATGAGGTCCACCTTGGCGGGCCGTGGGCCGCCCACGACACCCAACTCGTCCACCAATGAAATGAACTGCGTTTTAACGATTATCCGCGCGGCCTCCATTTCCTCCGGGTCCGCCTTTGTTGACAATGGTTGCAGGTTTTCCAAAAGAGGCAGCGTTTGCGCCAGCGCAACCCTGGCGCGCGCGTACAAGCTTGCCTGGGACCCGGTCACACCGCCGCCGAGTTCGGTCTGTCCGGCATACGACCTGGCGCGCCAGGTCACGTCGGTGCGGCCTTCCAGTTGCTGTACCTCGAACGACTCGTTCAGAGCAGCGACGAACGCCTTGCTGTCGATGTTCTGCGGTAGACGCCCCAGCGTTTTGCGCATCGCTGCATCGATCGTCCGCTGAATAGTTGCTGCGCCCGACGAAGCCGATCCGTGCCGCGCCCCGTCCACACTTACATCTTTCACGAGGAAGGGAAACGTAAGTGAGTTCGCGAGATACTCGCTGGAATCGTAGCCTTTCCCGTCGCGCGTCATTTCGCCACCTCCGACGTCGAATCGCGGGTTTCACCATTGCCCTGAGCTGCCAGTTCGACAACTGTGGACAGCCTGTTGTCGAACTGGCACCGCGTCGTTTCATCCACCTCGTGCTCGATCATCCAATGATCCGCGAACTGGCGGGTTCCTTCGAGACCGCTGGCGAGCCAACTCCAGAAGCCGTCGGCGATGACGATGGTGGATTCCGGGTTCCGCAGCGGAGTCCGCTGGATGATTCCCAGAAAGCGCCGGAAATCATCGATGTCCGCGGCCCGGCGCTCTACCTCCGAAGCGACAACATGGAGCTTCTCCGCACGGAATTCCTGGCCACAGCGACGCAGCAGGTCGGACATTGTCGATGCTCGTTCGTCGATGCCCATAACCGCGTTCATCCGGTCGATCGAGGTGCATGCCGCTGTGCTCTCGGCGCGCACGGCGGACGGGGCGTACACGATCGACCGCTCGGCAAGATCCACCAAGCACAGCATCGCGGCTCGCTTCAGGGCAAGTAGTGGGTCGGTCACGTCGGTAATGGACTGTCGCGCGAGCCGCATCCACGTTTTGGCGGCCGCCGACCCGGTTGTGCCATTTTCGAACGCGTTTCCCACGTCGTAGGACCACACCCTGTTGACCAGCATGTCGGTGCCGGCCAGCACTGCCTCGTCGGCTGCGGCGACCGCGCGCCGGCAAGCCGCGATGTCCTCCCGATCCGCAGCGGCCGCGGCCTCGGTCGCCTTGGCGACGATCACGGCGGCGGTGGCTTCGACATCGTCGAGGACCTCGGCGAGATCGTCGAACACCTTCGCCGGCATTTCATCCGGGCGGTCGCCCATCATCGCGACCGCGTCGGATAGCGCTTCGTCGAAGGCCGCGGCGGTCGCCGCCAAGTGGGCGGTCGTCTCTCGTAGCGGCATCACTCACCTCCGTGCCAAATGCCGATAGAAATTGGTGGTAATAACATCAGGTGAGGCGAGTCGGCGATCCATCGCGAATCGGGCAGCGCCGATCAGAAATCGTTCCGGAACGACGCCCGGATCCGTCGCTGTCGCGAGCCGGCGCGCGGCTTCCTCGATCATATGCTGCTCCTTCTGCTGGAATCGCAACACCTGGGCGACGGTCTTGTCACCGAGAGACCGGAACGGGGTGAAGCACATCGCGTCGACGACGATCCGATGTGCTCGACCGAATGTATCGACCATCGCGCGCGGAATTTCACCGCCACGCGCGGAACGGTAGGTACGCGTCCAGATCGCCCGTAACTGTCTTTCATCCTTGTGGAACCCGAGCCGGTGAAGCAATTCGAGGGATAGAAACGGCCGGAGGTACGGAGTGGGGTGCGGGCCGGTACTCGAATACGTCGTGACTGTGGCCGGCCCACGACCCAGAACGTCGAAGAGGGAGGCGACCACCGCCGGCCCGCCCAGCAACACACCGCACATGTCCGCGAACGACTCGCGATTCCATCGGACCCACACCGCGACGACGTCGGGCGGAATCCCGGCCTCGAGCAGACGCCGGCCCACTTCTACGGGAATCGCGGTGGCGAGGCCGAGATCGTTCTGAAGATTGTGCGCGACCTCGTGCAGAATCGCGCCCAACGTCCACGGATTGGTCAGCCGGTGGTACGGCAGCTGAATCAACGGAAACGGATTGAGCCGCCTGCCCAGGCGTCGTAAAGGAATCCCGCGCCGGAACGTCGCCGGCGAGAATCCTGTGCGCATGTAACAAAACGCTTGCGGCGCAGGGACCGAGCGGCTGGATCCGAGACCCAGATAGGCGTACTGGTAGCAATCGAGCGCGATTCGATCACAGCCGACCAGCCACATACCGAACCGGGATTGGCGTTGGCCGAACAATTCGAAGTAGAAATCCCATATCCGTTCGACCCGTTGCGCGGCCCGGTGTGTGTGCTCCTTGTGCATCACCATCCGCCGCAGATTGCGGGGGATCGGGACGTTGACGGCAGTGCGGCAAGAGGAACTCAGTTCGCGCACGCGTTTGGTGAGGTCTTCCTGCAGCACCGCCAGCAACTCGTTCGCCGCCTCGATGTGGCCCTCGGTAGGCGCCTCAGGACCGGTGCCGAACTCCTCGCGAACAAACGGCCGCAATGCCGTCTTGTAACGATCGGCATTGTCGGACTGCACTCGCACCCACGTGAGAAGCTCGCGCGGGACCCCTTCGTCTCGGCTGATCGCAGGTTCTCGACCGGCCATGATGCGGCCAGAATCTCGCACCGAACTCACCGGCGCCGAGCCGTTACCCTGCCGCCGAGCCTTCACTTGTCCCATGGCGCGCGCTCCCCGCACTCTGGCAGCGGCACCGACTGGCCTATCAGGCCGATCGGTGACCGCTGACGTTCGCATCGGAATGTGCCTTCCTCACCGCCCGAGCACTGATCTGCTCACCGGCCCACCGGTCGCATCGCATTCGCCCCATAGCCCCCCATGGGAATTCGTCGCGCAGGCCCGCCCGGCTGGCGCATGGGATAGCCGCGACCGGTCGTTCCGACGGGACCAGCAGGCCGCGACACTTGTCGCGCCTGTCGCACGTTTTGTTGCAGGCTGCGAGCTGCCATCCGCGGATCCCCGAGCACCCGGCGGGTTTGTCCCGCCATCACCCGGCCGGCTACCCGCGGCGTCACCGGTCGGCCGGCCGCCGCACGGCGCCTCAAGACAGCCCCGGTCCGGCGGACAATGCTGGGAATCGCACGCACTGCCGGCCGAGTCGCACGCCGACGGCGCAAGATCCGAGTCAGGACAGCCGAGCCGTGAACGAGGTGCGGTAGCAGCGCCGCCAGTGCACGCTGATCACGCGCCGAGAGCGCGTTCACCGTGGCCGCGCCGATATATGCTTCCGCCTCGGCCTCGCTCCTCGCCCGACTGGCGGCTGCGGCCATCGCCTCCGCCGCTGCTTGCGTTCGGGTCGGGCGACCTTCCTGTTCGCCTTCGAGTTCGAACTCGCCCTCCAGCTCCAGTTCGCTCTCGCGAAGCACACGACTGGCGACGGTTCGAGCGACCATCCCGGCCGCTGGACCGCCGACGGCGGTGGCGATCATCGGAACAGCGGCGCGCGCGATCGAGCGAAAGACTGGATTGCGTACGATACGTCGGAGTCGTCTGAAGAACTCCTCGCCCTCGTATTCGCCTTCGAGCTCGAACTCCTCCTCGTATTCACCCTCGTACTCGCCCTCGAGTTCGAATTCTTGCTCGTATTCACCCTCGTACTCGCCTTCGAATTCGAATTCTTGCTCGTATTCGCCTTCGAATTCGAACTCCTCCTCGTACTCGCCCTCGAGCTCGAACTCCTCCTCGAGCTCGCCTTCGAGCTCCCCCTCGAGCTCGCTCTCGCGTGTCTGCATGGGTGTCTCCTTCGAAGAGCGCCGTGGATTATGAACTCTTTCTACGGAGGTTCGGACGTCTCGGGCAGTCACCATTCCGCAGTAGGCGGTTTGCGCTTCCACGATCGTGTGACACTCATCTAGGTGACCAACCGCGGGTGGCCCGAACCGTACGGGTCCGAGAGCCCAGCCCGCTTGTGTACATACCGGACATATTTCGCCCCGGGGTGTATTGTGACCTCTGCCGTATTTCGACCCGAACCGGGGCGGTTTGTGCTGAACGCCTACCGGCACAAGAGAAGCAAGCTCGGCCGATGAACCCGCACCTGTGATAGTCGAGGCCTGTCAGCCCACCGCCGTAGCTCCACATACATGTTCAGAAAATGAGCGGACGTGGACAATCTCTTACCAATACCTGTTCGAGACCAGCTCGAGCGGCTCATCGCCGTCGTGCAGTCCGACGGCTCCATAGACGCGCGCTCCCGGGACGGCAGTCGTACGGTGCTTCTCGATGTCGAGCTGAGTGGCGTTCGATGCACCCTGGTCAGCAACGTGCCCGAGCCGGGTGACTCAGCCGGGTCAAACCTCAGTCCGCGCGAACTCGAAATCGCGAGAATGGTCGCGAAGGGTCTGACCAACAAGAACATTGCGCACGTTCTCGACATCAGCGTGTGGACCGTATCAACGCATCTTCGACGGATCTTCGCGAAGCTCGGAGTGACGACGAGGGCAGCGATGGTCGCGCGGGTCGTGGAGTCGGAGATATCTGCCGAGGAGGGACCGTTGACTGTGCTAAGCCGCGAATCTCCGGTCATTCATGATGCCTCGTCGATTCGTAAGTCGTGCTGATCCACACGCTGCATCAATCCCGAGTTGGTGCAGCGCGCCCTCCCTGCCGGGTGGAGAGTTTCTGGAAACGGTGCACTCTGCCTCGGGCGACGAGTTCGATGGTGACCGCGACGGCGCAGGATTGGGCCAGGAGTAAGCCGGTCAGCACCATGATCTGGACCGCGGCGGCCTGCGCGGCGGAGCCGGTGGCGAGCAGGACGCCGACGAACGCCCCGGGCAGGGTGACCAGCCCGACGGTGCGGGTCTGGTCGACGCCGGGCAGCAAGGCGTCGGTCGCCGTGGGCCGGATGATCTCCAGGCGTGCGGCACGGTCGCTGAAGCCGAGACCGAGCGCGGCTTCGACTTCACCCCAGCGCTGGTCGAGCGCGTCCAAGGTGCGGCGCGCCGCGAGGGATGTCGCGGTCATGGTGCCGCCGAGGATGATTCCGCCGATCGGCACCAGCGCGACGCCGGTGCGCGGGACGACGCCGCTGAGCAGCAGGATCGGCAGGACCACGCCCAGTCCCGCGCCGAGCGCCACGGTCAGCCACAGCGCCGAGCCGCCCGCCTCGGCGCGCCGCGCCGAGGTTGCCGCCGCCGCGCCGAACATCACCGCCAGCACCAGCACCGACGACCACAGCTGCGCCAGCGCCGCGGTCAAGATCAGCGCGACCGCCGCGAGCTGGGCCGCACCACGCACGGCCGCGCGCGGAGCCACCGACACCGGCCCGAGCCCCGCGATCCGGTACACCGCCGCCGCCCCCACGCTCATGACCGTGCACAACACCACCAATCCCACGCCGGGCGTCACGGCCGTATTCATCCATGCACTTTCTCACGACGGACGAAGCGGATCACCTCGGCCGAGCACGTGAATAGCCGAGGGCGCTGGTGGGCGGCACGCACGTTGCTCTCCGCGATCGATCAGCTGCCACAACCACTTCGGACCCCCTTCGCACCGGCAGGCCGCCATGGGTGTGCGATGATCGACCGGTCGGTCATCGCACAGCTGGTGCGGCCCGTGATCGTGCCGCGATAATTCTCGAGTTGAATAAGCGCATGGTGCAATATCTCCGGTGACAGCCGCCGGGCTTGATTTCAGTTATTCGGACTGCCTTCTATGGTGGACGCATTCTCGAAAGAATTTCGGTATCCGCCCCGGGCGGCCGGAGAATGCGCGCAGGAGCCGGGCATTGCGCGCACGCGCAGGGTGGAGGAAGGTGAATATGTCCGGTGGCGCCACCGGGGCGCCGCCCTGACCAGGGCAGGAGGTGGCCCGTGTACGCACGTTCCAGCACAATTACGGCCCAGCCGTCGTCGATCGACGACGGGATCGCATACCTCCGCGATGAAGTGATGCCGAAACTCCCCGAGATCGACGGGTGGGTCGGCCTGTCCTTGCTGGCCGATCGGTCGACGGGACGCTGCATCGCCACGACGGCGTGGGAATCCGACGCCGCGATGCACGGCAGCCGCGGCCGGGTCCAGCCACTGCGCGACGGTATGGCCCGCAGGCTCGACGGTCGGGTCGATCTGGTCGAAGAATGGGAAATCGCGGCCCTGCACCGCGACCATCCGGCCGGTGACAGCGCCTGCGCTCGGTGCACGTGGGTTCAGCTCGACCCGGAGCGGCTCGACCGGCTGATCGACACCTTCAAGATGGAAGTGCTGCCGCAGACCGAGATGATCGATGGGTTCTGCAGCGCCAGTCTGTTCGTCGACCGATCCACCGGTCGAGCGGTGGGCGCGACCGTCTGGTCCAGCCGGGACGCGATGGACGCCAGCCGTGAACAGACGAATCGGGTCAGGGCGGCGGCGACCCAGCGGGTCGGCGCCAACGTGCTCGAGGTAGCGGAGTTCGATCTGGCGTTTGCGCACCTGCGCGTCCCCGAGATGGCGTGACGTCATCCGGCATCCGGCCGGAGCGTTGATTCCCGGCCGGATGCTTCGTGCTCCGGTGTTCGCGCATGGACCGGTGACTACTACGCTGCTGCCGCCAGGAGCATGCGCAGCGGTAGCGGTGTCGATAACCCGAGAGGTAATCGCCCGGCCGGGTCGGCGTTCGTAGGATCGGGGGAGTGAGTACCCCAACGGCTGGTGACCTGCTGCGGCATTGGCGTCTGGAACGCCGACTGAGCCAGCTGGAGCTGGCCGGACGGGCCGAGACCTCGGCCCGGCACCTGAGTTTCATCGAGACCGGACGCGCCACGCCGAGCCGGACGATGATCGTGCACTTATCCGAACACCTGGAGATCCCGCTGCGCGAACGCAACCGCCTATTGCTCGCCGCGGGCTACGCCCCCGCCTACGCTCAACCGGCTCTCGACACGCCCGCCATGGACGCCGTCCGCGGCGCCATGCGTCAGATCCTCGCCGGTCACGAGCCGTATCCGGCGCTGGCCATCGATCAGAACTGGACGATGATCGACGCCAACGGCGGGGTGGCCGTGCTGATCGCGGGCATCGACCCCGCGCTGGCGACGCCACCGGTGAACGCGCTGCGGCTGAGCCTGCACCCGGACGGCATGGCCGGCCGAATCCGCAATCTCGCCGAATGGCGCGGCCATATCTTCGCTCGTCTGGCGCGACAGGCCGAGGTCACCGGCTCCACGGACTTGGCCGATCTGCTCGAGGAGCTGCGGTCCTATCCGGGCGGCGAAGTGGAGCTGACGCTCCCCGAACCCGATCAGGCGGTGGTCCCGCTGCGGATCGAGCACCAGGGCGACGAGCTGTCACTGCTCAGCGTGACGACGGTGTTCGGTACCCCGATGAACGTCACCGTCGCCGAACTGGCCATCGAGTCGTTCTTCCCCGCCGACGAGGACACCATGAAACGCCTCACCGCGCACGCCCGATGACCCGCACCGAGCGGCTCGGCGCCCTGCTCGGCGCACCGGTCCACGCGATCACCGACCTCGGCGCGAGCCACGCGTGGACGCTGCACCGCGCCGAATTGGCCGATGGCCGCCGGGTTTTCGTCAAGGATTCGGCCCAGCCCACGCCGGTCTTCGCGTCCGAAGCGGCGGCACTGGCCTGGCTGGGCAAGGCGGACACCGGCGCGCTGGTGCCGCGGGTGCTGGCCGCCGATGACCGGATGCTGGTGCTGCCCTGGCTGGACGAGACCCGCCCCACCCCTGCGGCCGCCGAGCGATTCGGCCGCGAACTGGCCGCACTGCATGCCGACCGGCCCGAACGCTTCGGCGCGGCGTGGGCGGGCTGGATCGCGAGCCTCCCGCTGCCCAACGCCCCGGCGGACGGTCCATGGTCGCGGTGGTACGCCGAGCAGCGCCTCGCGCCGTACCTGCCGCGCGCGGCCGGGCACCTCGGCACCGACGGAATCCGCGTGGTGGAGCGGGTCATCGACCGTATCGACGACCTCGCCGGGCCCGCCGAACCCCCGTCCCGCATCCACGGCGACCTGTGGTCGGGCAACATCCTGTGGACCCGGGAACGCGCGATGCTCATCGATCCCGCCGCTCACGGCGGTCACCGAGAGACCGACCTCGCCATGCTGGCCCTCTTCGGCGCCCCGCACCTGGATCGCATCCGCGCCACCTATCACGAGACCCATCCGCTCGCCGCCGGATGGCAAGCCCGCACTCCGCTGCACCAGTTGCATCCCCTCCTGGTGCACGTCGCGTTGTTCGGCGCCGGCTATCGTGCGCAGACGCTCGCCGCGGCCACCGCGGCGCTCGGGTCATGACACCTCACCCGTTCACCCGCGCGATGACCTTCTCCGCGAAACGGGACAGATGGACGATCTTCGTCTCCAGCGGCTCGGTGTCCTGCTCGGTGGTGTAGGGCAGCCGGAATCCGACGATCACGTCCGTGACCCCTTTGTCCTCCAGGCGTTTGACGCCGTCGACGGTGAATCCGTCCAGCGAGATCACATGCACCTCGAAGTCCTTGCGTGTCCCGTACTCGGCGCGCAGGGTGTCGAGCTCGGCCAGCAGCCGGTCCAGTTCCGCGCCATCGCCCCCGGCGTGCATCCACCCGTCTCCGCGCTGCGCGGCCCGCCGCAGTGCGGGCTTGCTGTGCCCGCCCACGAGGATCGGCACCGGTTCGGTCGGCACCGGTGTGATCTTGATCGGCGGAATGTCGTAGAACTGCCCGTGGTACTCGAAGTACCCGCCCGCCGAGAGGCCGCGCACGATGTCGATGCACTCGTCCATGCGCGCGCCGCGCTTGTCGAACGGCACACCCATGATCTCGAAATCATCCGGCCACGGACTGATTCCGACGCCGAGACCGAACCGGTTGCCGCTGAGCGCGGCAACGGAGGCGGCCTGTTTGGCCACCAGCACCGGCGGCCGGATCGGCAGCTTCAGCACGAACGGCGTGAAACGCAGCGTGGTGGTCACCGCCGCCATCGCCGCGCTCAGCACGAACGCCTCGATGAACGGCTTGTCCGCCAAGAACTCCCGGCTTCCATCCGGCGTGTACGGATACTTCGCATCGGATTCCTTCGGGTACGCCACGCTGTCGGCCACCGCCATGGACGTGTAGCCCGCCTCCTCGGCGGCCTTGGCGAGCGGAAGGTAATACGACGGAACCGTCATCGTCTCGGCATAGGTGAAGCGCATGTCAGTCGCCTTCCTGGCGCGTCGAGCGCGCCGCACGGGTCCCGGCGCTCGCGGACCGAGCCATCGCCGAGACGAGAGGGGAACAGCCGCAGACGGAACCGGGCCACCTCGGTCCTACCGAGCACGGCCGGGTGGGAGCGCCGCCTACCGCCATGGATTGGTGAAGCCTTCCGGAATCAACTGGTCGAACATCGCCTTCATCTCCGCCGACAGCCGCAGCAACTCGAAACACGAGCCGATCGGCCCGCCGTCGAGATAGGCGAACTCCATCCCGACTCCCTCGAACCTGCCGCGCCCGACGATCCCGATACCCCCGGCACGAGCCTCGGCGAGCGCGGCGTCGAAATCCTCGGGCACCCAGGCGGCGTGGTGCAGTCCGGGACCGACGCGATCGAGATGCTCGGAGTACAGGCTCACGCCGCCACGCGGCTCGATCAGCTCCACCTGTTGCCCGCCCGCGTAACCGAGCGCCACGCTGATCGTGTAATCAACTGGCGCGCCACGCAATTCGGCCGAGGCGGGGCCGAAGTGCAGGTCCGGAACGGTGAACCAATCCGCGACCCCGTACCGCGCGGTGAACGCATCCCGCGCCGCGGCCAGGTCACCCACCACCCAGCACAGCTGAAAGATCGGGCCACCGGCGATCATCGACGGCCCCCGATGCGGCTCATCAGGCTCGGAAACCACCGGTAGGCGGCGACGACCGCCCGGTTGTAGCGCGGAAACACGATGTACTGCTTGTTCTTGCGCATGCCGCGCAGCACGTACTCGGCGGCCCGCTCGGAGCTGATCATCCCGATCGGCATGCGGCGCGAGGACCCTCGATACGAATAGCCCGGCAGGTTTATCCCGGAATCGACGATGTCGGTCGCGACTCGCCCCGGTACGGCGACGCTCACCTTCACCCCGACCGCGGCCGCCTCGGCGCGCAGTGAGGTACTCAATCCGACCACCGCGTGCTCGGTCATCGCGTACGCGGCCGACGGCGTCACCGGTGTCACTCCCGCGAGCGACGCCATATTCACGATGTGCCCGAAGCCCTGCGCCCGCATCAGCGGGTAGGCGTGCCGCGTCCCGTGCACCACGCCCCAGAGGTTCACATCCACGATCCGCTGCCACTGCGACAACGGGATCTGGTCCGCGGCGCCGCCGAGGCGGATGCCCGCGTTGTTGAACAAGTAGTCGATGCGTCCCAGCTCGGTGGCGGCGCCGTGGATCAGGCGGCGCACCTGCTCGTCGTCGGAGACGTCGACGACCTGCGTGTGGATCCCGGTGTCCGCGGCCAGCGCCACCAGCCCGGCGGCATCGAGGTCGGCAGCCACGACCGCGACGCCCTGCGCGGCCAGGCTGCGGCACAGAGCGGCGCCCAGACCGGACGCGGCGCCGGTGACCACCGCCACATTATCCACGACGTACAATTAAGCATCTGTGTTTAACATCGTCAATACTCGTGTTTAGTACAGTGCGGATATGCCGAGCGACGATTCGCGCACCGCTTTGCTCGACGCCGGGGAACGCCTCATCGCCGAGCGTGGCGTCGACGTGCCGCTGCGCGACATCGCCGCGGCGGCGGGCCAGCGCAACAACTCGGCCGTGCACTACTACTTCGATTCGCGCAACGGACTGATCGAAGCGATCGTCGAGCGGCGGATGAGCTGGCTGGAACAGCGGCGCATGCAATTGCTGGCCGCGCACGAGGCCGACGGTGGCGCCAACAACCTGCGCACGCTCGTCGCCATGCTCGCGACGCCGATCCTGGAGCTGCTCGGCGATGACCGGGTAACCCATCTGGGCCGGTTCCTGGAAGTGGTGCGAACCCATCCGGTGGTGGCGGACGCGCGCCGCCTCGCCGGAGCCGACCGCGCGGCGGTCCGCATCATCGCCACCCGGCTCGACGCCGCACTGCAGGGCTTGCCGCGCCGCCTGCGCAGACAGCGCCTGGAGACCATGGCCACGGTCATGTTCGCCTTGATCGCCGACTACGAGCGCACCGTCGAATCCGGCGTCCGCACCGCCCGCCCCGAGGACGCGGCGGAGATCGTGGACATGATCGTCGCCGTGCTCACCGTGCCCGCCCGCACCCACACGGCGTCCGCATCGGGACGCTGACAGCGCCGCGAGCAGCACACCGCCGCCGCTGCCCGCGGCGGACAGCGCGGCACAAGCGGCGGACGAGGCGCGACGTCCGTGCGTCGCTCCGACCTCCGTCACACCGACGATTCCCTGGTCACGGCTTTGCTCAGCCCGCTGTCCGCCGCGCTGGGATTCCATACCCATGGGCTGCGGTCAGCTGCCGATTGCCTTGTGCGCCGGTTGTTTCCGGGAATCTGCGGTGCAGGCGGTCGATATAGCGACGCACGGTGCACAGTTCGGTCTGCAGTTGCTGTCGCACGGCGGGATCACCGCGATGCGCGACTCCGATTTCCCGCGTCAGCGTTCGGGCTCGCACGGTCAGCAACTCCAGGAACACGCGAGCCTGGGCGAGGTTGGCGTCTTCTTCCATCCGGTAGGCCGATCTGTCGTTCGGTTCATACTCTGTCGCCCGGTGCTCCCCGCGCCGTGGTCCTCGGTCTGTCGGGAGTAGGTCACGATGCTAGCCGAGCGGACGCCCTACGGGAGGCGAAAACAAAACCGGCCCTTCGGCTCGTGGGCGGCGACAATCCGGAGCTCGTTGCCGCGTGGCGGTATCGAGCGACTCGGCTCGCCGGCGGGCTGCCGACCTCGGCAACGGCCCGGCGGCGGCCGCGAACTCGGCCAGTGGCGAACTGGTGGTGGCCGCAGTTTTCAGGTCAGCTACCGATGAGGGCGAACAACGCCGCCAACAGGGTTCCAACGATACCGGCGCTCATCGAACTCTCCTTTCGTCGCAGTTCTAGGGCAAGTGGCTATAACACCATGACCAAGCGGCAAAGCCGCTCAACCACGTGTGGCGTCGGCGTGTAATGGGTCGTGGGCGAGACAATGCCCGGCGTCCGGATACCTACCGGGGCGTATCGTGACCGTATGGGCGTCATCGGGGAATTGTTTCCGGGCAAGAAACTGACCGACGAGGGCAGTGAAGCCGGCGACGGGCAGGCACACACTCCCCGGTTCGACATCGATCTCGACACCGGAGTGGTGCGGGTGCCGCGCGCGGCCGATCCAGCCGTCGACAAGCGACCGGACGACGGACCGTCCCAAGCGTAAGTCCGCGCCTGGACGTCCATGGTTCCGGTCCGACTCGGCGCACGCTTCGCCGAGGTCGTGTTCACCTCGCTGCCCACTCTGGAAGACGCGGCGACCTACACCAAACGCATCCGCGCCCGCGCGAGCGAACTCGGCCGCGCCGAGAGCCTGCCGCTGATCATGAGCTCCTTCCACGCGACCTACGGCGCCACGGAGGCCGAAGCGCGCTGCCTGGCCCGAGAACAGGCGGAAGCCACCGACTTCGACGCCGGTCGCGGCGTGCTCGCCGACCTGCTCGGCGGCGGCATCGACCTGTCCGACCTTCCCCTGGACAAGCCGCTACCGGAGAGCTTGCTGCCCGACGTGCGCTCGGTACACCGCAGGCGCGGGCGGGTGGAGATCTTCGCCAACTTCGCGCGTTCGGGAAAGACGCTGCGCGAGTTGATCATCGCGGCCGAAGACACCGGCCACTGGGCGGCCGCCGGAACTCCGGAACAGCTCGCCGACGCGGTCGAAGAACGCTACGACGCAGGGGTGCTCGACGTGATCTCCCTCGGCGGGCTCGCCGACGAGCGCACCCGCGACTTCGTCGTCAACGGGCTACTGCCCGAACTGCGCCGCCGCGGCATCGTCGGTTCCGACTACGTCGGTGCGACCTTCCGCGAGAACCTCGAGCTACCGCCACTGCCGGACCGACCCGCACGATGAGCAGCCCACGACGCCCCGGTGCAGGAACCGGCACCGGGGCGGGCAGCGCCACACGGGCGTCACATGCCGCTAGCGGGTGAGTGCGGGCGCCGGTGTCGCCGGGCGGTGCCCAGAGCTGTCGCCCTCCAGCGGATTCGCTGGATTCCGGACCCAGGTGACGTTCGCGACCAGATCATCGTCGAACACCAGTTGGTCCCACAGCAGTTGGTCGCTGTCCGTAGCCGTGGGCTGCTCCTCGGTGCGCGGCTGTTCGGCGGCTTCCTGGTGTGGCTGCGCGGCAGGCTCCGGGGTGATGAACCGCCACACCGCCTGCATCGGGCTCATGCCGTAGCGGCGGGTACCTTGGGCGATCGCGGCCACCGCGGCGCCGGAGGTCATCACGCCCACGGCCAAGGCCACCGGTGTCAAACTGGCACTGGAGATCCGGCGCCCCTCCGCCGCCGGTGCGATCGTCCCACTGGTGTCGAAGACCCGCAGCAGCCCCGAACTGAAGCCATCACCCTGATCGATCAGGATGCGCAGGTCCGCCCCCTTGCCGTCGAGGTACAGCAGCGTGGCGAGCACGAGAATCGCCACGGCCGCACTGGAACCCATCACCAGGCGCGCGAGTATCGGGGTACGCAGCCGCGCGTGCGCTACGACGGCGAAAACGGTCGTGACCATCGCGGCGCTCGCCACCAAGCCCCAGCCACCGACGATGCTCACCTCACGAAGTTTCGAGGTCGACCACGCGTCGAAGCCATCGGTGAACCCGTTGATCCGGCCGAACGCGTCGGAGTCGACCTTTCCACCGCCTCCGGATGCCGAGATCCACGGCTGGAACAGCAGGACGAAGCCGGCCGCACTCGCGGCGGCGGCACACAGAAAGCCCCAGTTCGATCGAAGAGCCGGCCCCCGTCGTGTTGTCGCGCCCGGTGCCGGGTGATCGGCGCCGCGGCGGCGGCGGTATCGCGCTTCGGACACTTGCCAGGGGGTTGGTTGAACCATTGCTCCAGTTTCGCCATGTTGCGTGAATTGCCCTGCCGCCCAGGGCGATAACGCACAAATTGCCCCGAGGTAGGAAATGTCGCAACTTCTCGATGAGGTGGAATTCGAATGGGCGCCATCGGCCATCGACGAAATCACCGTAAGCGCCCCGCCGAAAGGGGACAAGCGTGATCGATATCCCACGCGTTGTCGCAGCTCCTGGCGATGCGGGGAGCGGATGTGATCCAACCCGCCGGTAACATTTCGCCACCGGCGCGATCTTGAGTTTTGCCGCCCATTCCGGTTGTGGGCCGATGTATTTCCGGTGCACCGGAGCTTCGCCGAGCGCGACCGAGCGCGACCGAGCGATATTACTGTGACAGGCTTAACAAGCCGAGCCTGGGACTTCGATCACAATTCCCAGTGTTGAGAAGTAGCCGCGAGCAACCCTTTTCACGGCGACAGCAGCCGCCGAGAGGCCATACCGCTCAGTGCCCTTCCGCCGCCGCACGGGCGTCCACGACCGTGCGGGCGATCTCCGCGAGACGCTCGGGCGCAACCTCGACCGCCCCCTCCGCATCGACCACGACCGCGGTGGGATAGAGATCGCGCAGCAGATCAGGGCCACCCGTCGCGGTATCGTCCTCGGCAGCGTCGAACAGCGCCTCCACCGCCATCCGCAGCGCCTCCTGCTCATCGATATCGCCGCGGTAGGTCTTTTTCAGCGACGACTTCGCGAACACCGAACCCGACCCGACCGCGGTATAGCCGAAACGCTCCTCATAACGACCGCCCACCGCGTCGTACGACACGATCCGCCCCACCCGCTCCGGATCCACCGCATCCGCGTCAAAGCCGACCAACAGCGGAACCACCGCCATATCCTGGAGGGCCGCAGGCAGATTGGCGCGCACCATCGCCGACAACTTCGTAGCCTTGCCGTCGAAGGTCAGCGACGCTCCCTCGATCTTCTCGTAGTGCTCGAGCTCGACCGCGAACAACCGGATCATCTCCAACGCCATCCCCACCGTGCCCGCGAAACCGGCCGCCGAATAGCTATCGGTGATGACGACCTTCTGCATATCGCGCGTCGCCACCATGTGCCCCATCGTGCCCCTGCGGTCACCGGCCAGCAGCACACCACCGCGATAACCGACCGCGACGATCGTCGTCCCGTGCGGCGCGATATCCGCATCGCCCCCACCACCGACATCCGGGTCGGGCAGCAGTTGTGGCGCGTACCGGCGCAGGTACTCCGAGAACGAGGACGCCGGATACCGCAGACCGAGCGGCAGGTGACTGTCGGACGTCATGGATCACCTTTCCGGGCGGATCGTGCACCACCCGCGAACGCGACACGTACTCCCGCCGACGTTACCGGAACCGCATCACCCCACGCCGCCCATCGAACATGGTCCACCGCGCCGAGACCGAAGACCCTGGGAACCGCATCACCCCCCGGCGAGTCCCTCCCCGGCGCAGGCGTCCGGCGCATCAATCTCGATGCAGGGGACCGGAGCGCGCGTCGGCCGATAGTTCGGCGCCACACCACCCTGCCGAATCAGCCGCGTATACGCATCGACCGCATCGGTCGGTCGGCGGGCCAACGTCGGATCGGTCAGCACATCCACCGTGTAGAGCCCGAACCGCGGCGCGTACGAACCCCACTCGTAGTTGTCGGTGAGGCTCCAATAGTTGTAGCCGATCACATTCATCCCGTCGGCCTTCGCGCGTTGCAACCAATACACCGTGTCCCGCAGATGATCCGCCCGGGTATAGCCATCCGGGCGAACCTGCCCGTTCTCCGTCGGAAGACCGTTCTCCACGACATACAACGGACGATCCGGAAACTGACGCGCGTAATGCCGCAACGCGTAGTAGATGCCCTCCGGATGCACCGGCAACTCCCACATCGGGACCTCGCCCGCCGCACCGCCCTGCGCCGACTCCCCGGTCTCCGGCAGCGGAGCGAAATAGTAATCGACCCCGATGAAGTCCAGCTTCGCCGAGATCCGATCGACAATCGGCTGGTTGACCTCCACCTCCGCGCCCGCGACATAGCCCAGATTGCTGGTCACCATCGCGTCCGGCCGGTGCCGATGGATGACGTCGTATATCTCGTTGTGCGCCTGCGCGATCCGATCCACCATCGCCGGCGCCTCCTCGACGCTGATCCCGCCCGTGCGCAACTCCGTGCCGACGTACGCGGCAGGCTCATTGAACGTCACCCACAACGGACCCCGCGAGGCATACCGCTGCACCACCTTGCGCATATTCGCCAGCCAGTCCTCGACCATCCCCGGATTGCGCCACCCGCCACGATCCAACGCCCATCCCGGATACACCCAGTGATCCAAGGTCAGCATCGGCCGCATCCCCGCCGCCAGAATCCGGGCGATCACATTGTCGTAGAAACCGAACGCCGCCTCATCCCAGGTGCCCGGCGTGGGCTGCAACCGCGCCCACTCGATGCCAACCCGGTAAACCCGCACACCCAACCGCGCCGCCAGATCGATATCGGTCATGTAGCGGCCGGTGAAGTCCACCGAATCGCGGTACGGATCAGCCGTCGCACCCGACGCGATGTAGCGCGACCAGTTGCTGTCAGGCGCATGACCTTCGGACTGAAATCCCGACGACGCCACACCCCACAAAAAGTCCGCCTCGAACGCCGTCACCTCCCGAGGCGGCTGAGCAGCGGAAACGCCGGACACCATCAGCATCGTCGCCGCAGCGGACAGCGCGGCCAACCCGCGACGGGAACTGCGTGTACGCATCGCCGTAGCGTAACTGGATGATTGCTACGTTCTCGCGCAAGTATCCGCGTGTCGCCGGTCGCGAAACCGACACGCATCACAACCAAGCCCATCCTCCCCGCGCGTCCTCGCGAAACGCCGCAGGCCGGCCGGGAGCGCAGCAATTGACCGCGCGCATCCGCCGCCGATCGACCAGACTTGCCGGGGTGACCAGATACGCATTCGATGCCGACCGCACCGCCCTCGTCGCCACCTGGGCGACCGGACGAGGCGACCTCGCCCAAACGGTGGCCACGCTGCCCCCGCAGGTGACCACGGACCAGGCAACCGATCTGGCGTCGAACCTGACCACCCTGTCGCGGTTCCAGTGGCGCACCTACACCCATCCGGCCAGCGCCGCGGGCGACCCCGACGTCCCCAACAGTGAAGCGTGGCGGCGCGCCGAGGAACGCAGGAACTTCAAAGAAGTCGAAGCAGGGCTGCGCAGCCCCAACTTGCCCACCGACGAAGGCCTCCTCGTCTCCTACAGCGGAGTCGTCGAATCCGCCCACCGCATCGGACGCACCCTGCACGACATCGACGACGACGCCCTGCGCGACACCCTCATCGCCGAGGTACGCGCGGAACAGGAAGCCATCGAATCCGCCGAACGCGGCGACCTCTCCGGCCGCGCCCGCCAAGCCGTCGAACTGTCCCGCCCCGACGTGTCCCCGGCCCAAGTCCACGCCGCCGACGCACTTCTGCGCGCCGACCCGCTCGGCACCATCGAACTGTTCACCGAACTCGATCCGGCTTCCGCTTCGGTCGCCGCCGCACATTGGCTGTACGCCGCGGCCGAGGTCGCCGGCGAGGCCGCGAACATACCCACCACCGATGTCGTCGCCGAAGCCGACGACATCGAAGCACTCCAAGTCGAGACCCCGACCCTCGTCCTCGAACGACTCGCCGCGGGCGATACCCCCACCGAGGTCGTCCTCGAACTGATCGCCGAAGCCGTAGCCGTGCACGAAGGCCGCGTCCCGGCCCCGTGGGGCCTCGTCGCCCGGGTCGCCGAAATCGAAGCGCAGGCACACCGATTCGGCGTCGACGCCGACACCCGAGAGGCGATGCTCACGGCTTCGCGTCAGCCGCCTCGACCCCGCCCGCCCGCCTCGACCTCCTGGAAGACCTCCTCGACGGCATCCGCGGCTGCCTGCTGCTCTACGCCGCGCACACCGACGGTGACGACCCCGAATCCCGGTTCACCGCCGACGTCCGTCTCGAAGCCGACGCCGACCCGGAAGATCTCCTCTAGACCCATGAGCGAGCGATCATGAACACAGCGCGCGTCGCGCATGCCGGAGCCGAGCGCCGGCGAGGCGCGGGCATGAACACACCATGCCTCGCTCCGCCCGGCGCACCGCCGTTACGGCACTCGCGACACGGCCACCGCCGACTCGGTGAGGCTACCCAGATATAGCGCGCCGTCCTGCTCGACCACACCGGTCACCATCGAGTAGTCCGTTCCTTCGACTTGTAGATCGTGCACAACTTTGCCGTCGAAATCGACCGCCATCACCCACACCGTTCGCGCCGGCTTCGGCTGCACCCACTCCGGCAGCGCCCACACGATGCGCCGCAGAATGCCCGGCAACGGAAGAAGGCGGTCCAGCAATGGATTCCGCGGTGAAGGAAGCGTGATCCAGACCAAGCCGTCGCTGCCGAGACCCATGTTGTCCGGGAATCCGGGCAGGTTCTCGATCAGCCGGTCCCACGTTCCCGCCTTCGGGCCGGTCAGCCAGTAGCGAGTCACCCGGTAGCCACCGGTCTCGGCGACCAGCACGCAGGAACGGTCGGGTGCCAGGACGACGCCGTTGGCGAACTGGAGATCGTCGATCAGCGTCTGCACCGAGCCCGAGGGATCGCGCCGGAACAGGCGGCCCGTGCCGGAGTGTTCCAGGATGTCGCCCATGTACTCGGCCAGGGAGTACCGCCGGGACGACGAGGAGAAGTAGATCGTGCCGTCGGCATCGCGAACGACGTTGCTGGCGAACCGGAGACGCTCACCCTCGACCTCGTCGACCAGCACCGTGAGCGTTCCTTCGGCGTCCAACTCCAGCAGTCCGCGCTCAAAATCGCAGATCAACACGCGACCATCGGCGTCGGCGTGTAGACCAAGCGGGCGCCCGCCGGTGTTCGCGAGCTCGCGCACGTCGCCGGTCGCCGGATCGATGCTGAGAATCGCGCCGTCGCCGGTGCCCGCGACGATCCTGCCGTCGGGGGAGAGGACCACGTCCTCGGGGCCCGTCCCGGGCAGTTCGATCCGTCTGACCTCGGGAAGGGGTGGGATGCTGCGAGTTTTACGGGCGCGGGCCGGAGCGGGCGGCGGCGTCCAGCGCTGCGGCCGCATTGTCGAGGCGAGCATGAGGCTCAGGGTAGCCGGGGGAGTGCGGAATTCCCCGAGGGAACGACGCCGGTAGGGCATAGCGGTTCTGGTCGAGGCGAGCAGGCCGGAAGCCGAATGGATCTTCGCCGATGGGCGACGGCGTGAAGACCGAAACATTTGCTTACGTAGATATTCGCATCTAACAATATATTCTTCCTGTCAATTCTTCCGAAACAAACAACCATCACGTCCGAGTAGCAAGAAGGATGCCGGGGGAGTTCCCCGGCATCCGGGCAGGTTCTTCTCGGCGAACGCATGTGGCAGCACGGCTGGTCCCGCGGCCATCGCGATCGCCTACGGCGGACACGGTTTCAGGTGCTCGTTGTCAGGGCTGGTGGGTAATGGTGTACCAGAGGATGGCGAGCGTGCCGAGCGTGAAAAGCGGTGACACGATCCAGATTTCGACCTTGTTGCCGGTTCGATCGATGATCGGGAAACTCACGCGGATGTCGAACGGCCAGAACAGGCGGCAACCGCGGTCGGTGAGACAGTCGCCGAGCAAGTGGGCCAACGCGCCCAATCCCACCGCGAAGGGCAGCCAGACCGGCTTGTCGGCGATCCAGTGTTCCATCGCGAAGGTGCCTCCCGTGGCGAGAACCACGATCGGCCCCCACGACTTGAAGCCGTTGCCGGATGGGCACAGATGCAGCGCACGCACGGCCAAGGCCAGTAGGAAGAAGACCAGGCTCAGGGTGAACCAGCGACCCAGCCAATGCTCGCCCGCCCAGGTGCCGAATGCGACAGCCGCGACGAACGCGAAAGAATGTGTGGCGTGGCGATGGCCGCCCGAGATCCACGAAATGAGCTGGCACGCGATATGCGTAATCGGACCCAAGGCGTGCGCGATAGTGCCGTCGGGATGGTCCGCATCCGGGAGCAGCGCGGCCCCCGCGGTGAGAAACATCCCCAGCAGCAGATCGACGGTCCCGAGATGCCCCGTCGCATCCTGCAGAGCCGGATAGGTCAGTACCGTAACCGGCAGCACCGCTGCTGCCGCTGACCAGGCCAACGCGCCGCTGGTCGCATGTGAATGTCCGAGCACTGCTCGAACATTAGTTCAACTGCCGATCCGTACGCGAATATCGTTGTGCCGTAGAGCAAGCCGGGTCGGTGGTGCGGCGAATCGAACCATTCATCGGCAATCATCCTCGCGCGCTTGCCTTTCGCGGGCTGCCGATCGACCGATTCGGGAGCAGAAGTCTCGACGGTGGGGTAGGGGAGTGCTTGTCGTCGTGCTAAGGGCGTGACAAGGGAGCGGCGTGGTGAAGCGGGTGCTCTCGCGGGTCGCCCGAATGTTTCACGCGAGTATGGCAGTTCGACTTGACGCGGTATCGAGTGCGGAACATTTGGATACGTAAATCTGCGTATATATGCATATAACGCCGACCACGCAAATGTCCGGAAGTCACCACCATTTCACTTCAAAACCGCAAAGAGGGGGTGGGGTGGACGCGATCGCGACCTGGGGGGGCACGCAGGTGCGCCTCCGGGTCGAACCATGGTGCGCCGCCGACCGCGTGCAGTCTGACGATGACCGCAACAGCGCCGCATTCCTCCAGCGAACCGGTGGCTGACTGTTTCCCAGAGGTGGGGAATCAGGGGTCATGCCCGCGCCTACGCTGCATCGCGTAGCGCGATCTGATCGATTGCTGCGCTCTCGATCCGAGCCTGGCGAGGGTGCGTGGCAACTGGCTGGTTTCGGCCAGGTCGGCTCGAATAGCGGTAAGCCATGTGTAGGAGGTTGCGGTGGGTAGGGGTCGCGGAGTCCATCTGTGCGGCAGCGTGCCGTTGGCGGATGCCCGGACGGTTTTCTCGGAAGCGGCGCAGCGTATGGGGGCCCGGTTGAAGCGCATTCCGGACGGGGAGACCGGTGTGCGCGACAACTGGGTGGTCTGGCAACTGCCCAAGATGCAAGCGCATCCGGACTTGGAAACCGTTCCGCCACCAAGTCCGGAATACGGGCCCAGTGAACGAGTGCAACCCAAGCCGGGTGTGGATGCGGCATCGATCGACTTCGGTCCTTTGGGGTACGCGGACGCCGCTCTCGAGTCATGGCAAGTGTTCCGGCAGCTGCGCGAGGACGGCGCGATCCCGGAGGGCACCCGATTCCAGGTGTGCCTGCCGACGCCGATCGCGGTGATCGGGGCGTTCGTCGCGGGACCGCAGGGGGAGTTGGAGCGCAGGTACGAGGCGCAACTGCTCGCCGAGCTCGCCGTCATCCTCGATGGCATTCCGGGTGAGGATCTTGCGGTGCAGTGGGATACCGCGGTGGAGTTCGCGATCTTCGAGGGTGTGTTCCCATCCTGGTTCGGAACCGACTATCCGACCCAGCTCGAGGAAGTGGGGAAGCGGCTCGTCCGGCTGGGCGCCGCGGTACCCGAACCGGTCGAACTCGGCTACCACCTCTGCTACGGCGACTTCGGCCACCGTCACTTCGTCGAACCCGTCGACACCGGCCGGCTGGCCGCCGTCGCAGGCCGTATCGTGGCCGGGCTGGACCGACCCGTTCAGTGGATCCACCTGCCGGTCCCGCGCTCGCGCACCGACGCCGAGTACTTCAAACCCCTTGCCGACCTTGCGCTTCCAGCTGAAACCGACCTCTATCTCGGGCTGGTCCACGCTACCGACGGCCGAGCGGGAGCGTTGCAGCGCATCGAAGCCGCCCGCACCGCCGTTACCGACTTCGGCATCGCCACCGAGTGCGGCATGGGCCGCCGTCCGGCAGACCAGATTCCGGCCCTGTTCGACCTCCACGCCGAGCTGGCCGACACGCTGTCCTGAACTGATTGTCTCGGCGCCGGACCATCATGCGGGGTTGGTCCGGCACCGCGACCGGGCTCAGGCCGGGCGGGGGAAGCGGCCGGTGTGAGCCCGGCAGGTGCGATACACAGCCTCTACTTGACATAATGTAGATTATCGGCGGAAAATTCGGCGTGGCTCGTGAGCGGCTGCGCGATGTGTGTTGCGGTCATTGCTCGGTCGTTCGTGTCGGTCTGCCCGGACTGGCTGGTGCCGCGCCGCCCTCATCCGGTGTTGCCGAGTTGTGGGCGCACATCCGTGGCAGGATCTTTGCGGTAATGGATACCGTTTGCGGGTGCGAATGTTGCGAACTCCGAGTGGTTCAGGCCGCGCCGGATGGCATCGTTTCGTCGCCGAGCGTGCTGTGTCCCGCAGTGGCGACAACGGTGCCGTATTCGCTGATCAGCCATTGGCCGCAAATGCAGCGCAGATAGCGCACGGGGCCGTGTGCGGAGATCGGGACGGGTGCGGGCCAGGAGCAGGCGGGGCAGGCGGCGATCATGATCTCAGCCTGGTGTAATGGCTTTATGCATTTCAACCCTTACGGTGGAGCGGCGGCCGAGTTGGCCGCCCGGCTGGTGAACGCGGAGCCGGAGCAAGACCTGATCCGGTTGCTGGACGAATCCGGGTACAAGCCGCTCGGGTCGTTGAATGCCCGCCAGCTCGCCGAACTGCGGCGGTGGACAGACAGGCTCGGCGAGGTCTTCGGTAACCCCGGCGTGGAGTTGCTCAACGCGCTGCTGGCGGAGACCACCAGTCAGCCGTATATCTCCACGCACGACGGGCGCAAGCCGCACCTGCACTACGCGCGTGAGGATGCGCCGATGGATGAGCGGGTGAAGGCGTATACCGCGGCGGGGCTGGCGGAACTGTTCTGCGAGGATCCGAACCGGATCGGGCGTTGCGCCCGGGACGGTTGTGGGCTGGTGTTCATCGACACCTCCCGCAATGGGCGGCGCCGGTTCTGCTCGACGCGTTGCTCGAATCGGGTGCACGTCGCCGAGCATCGCACGCGCCGCTCGGCCTGAAACGAGCCGTCGAGCGTCACCCTGGATCAGCGGTTGGTCGGGGCGGTCTTGGGATGACTGGTGAGTATTGCGAATTCGCTAGATACCTCTCCCCTGACTCCTCCGGCTGATCGCATAGAAACGTCACAGTGATGAAACGAGTGGCACTGGCACTGCGGTGATGCTGCTCGGTGGATTCTGTTTTGCGGGCCAGTGATTGGTGAGTGGCTCTGGTTGCCAGGTCCAGTTGTGGGCAGGCTGGGGCGGTGCTGGTTCGTCGGTTGATCGCGTTGTACGTCGGGTTGTGGTTGTACGGGTTTTCGATGGCGGTGATGGTGCGGGCTGGGCTGGGGCTGGATCCGTGGGATGTGTTCCATCAGGGAGTCGCGCGGCATGTGCCGATCAGTTTCGGTGCGGTGACGGCGATTACCGGTGTCGTGGTGCTGCTGGCGTGGATTCCGTTGCGGCAGTTGCCTGGGCTCGGCACGGTCAGCAATGTCGTGGTGATCGCGTTGTCGGTGGATGCGGGATTGGCGTGGCTGCCGTCGTGGGATTCGCTTGCGGTGCGGGTGGCTGCGATGGGTGTCGCGGTGGTGCTGAACGCGGTGGCGAGTGTGTTGTACATCGGGGCCGGTATGGGTCCGGGGCCGCGAGATGGGTTGATGACTGGACTGGTTCGGCGGACCGGTGAATCGGTGTGGGTGGTGCGCACGGCGATCGAGGTGACGGTGTTGGCGATCGGGTGGGTTCTCGGCGGCAGTGTCGGTATCGGAACTCTGGTGTACGCCTTCGGGATCGGCCCGCTGATTCACCTGATGATTCCCACGGCGAACCGGTTCTTGCCGGGATTTGCTCCCGCGAAGGCGGAGGCTGTCGCCAGCGGAACCACCACAGGCACCTCGAGCGTGTAGCTCGCTCCCCTGCCCCTTTGGCGAGCAATCAATTCGCCGCTGGATGCGGACGATTTCCGGTGCGTCCGGGAAATGCGGTGCTGTCTGCTCTGCTGCCCGATGTGTTCGCCGCTGGTGCTCAGCACGTGTTGCGGCGGATTTCCGGACCATAGAGCGCTGTACGGGAGTGGCGGCCCACGGTTAGCCTGTGGGGAGCGACCCGGCAGAAGGTGAAATCCATGAGTGCTGGCACCATTGCCCGGCAGTGCACGTTGTGTGAGGCGCACTGCGGAATCCTGGTCACGGTCGAGGGTGACCGGGTGACGCGGATCGAGGGTAATCCGGAGGACGTGCTGTCGAACGGGTACATCTGCCCGAAGGCGACGGCGATGGGCGGGGTGCATCACGACCCGGATCGGCTGCGTACTCCGGTGCGGCGGGTGGGTTCCTCGTTCGAGCCGATCGGTTGGGACGAGGCGTTCCGGGAGATCGGGCGGCGGCTGCGGGAGGTGCGCCGTGCGCATGGGAACAGCGCGATCGGCATGTATCTGGGCAATCCGGCGGCGCACAGCTCGTCGGTGCTGTATGCGGTGATGCTGCGTGCGGTGTTGTTGACGAGGAACTTCTTCTCGGCGTCGTCGATCGATCAGTTCCCGCAGGAGTTCGTGGCCTGGCGGATGTTCGGCTCGAATGTGCTGATGCCGGTGACCGATATCGATCGGACCGATCGGCTGGTGATTCTGGGGGCGAATCCCGCGGTCTCCAATGGGTCGATCACCACCATGCCGAATGCGAAGCAGCGGATTCGTGAGGTGCGCCGGCGCGGCGGGAAGGTGGTGGTGATCGACCCGCGGCGGACCGAGACGGCGCGGTTGGCCGATCAGCACGTCGCGGTGTGCCCGGGTGGTGATGTGTATCTGCTGCTGGCGATGTTGCATGTGCTGGTCGTCGAGAAGCTGTGTGACGAGAAGACGATTCGCGCGGCGAGCACGGGGTGGGAGCAGTTACGTGCGCTGGTGGCCGAGGCGGATCCGGAGCGGATGGCGCCGCACGCGGGTGTGGATGCGGAGACGATTCGCGAGCTGGCCAGGGAGCATGCGGCGGCGCCGTCGGCGGTGCTGTACGCGCGGATCGGGGTGTGTCAGCAGGTGACGGGCACGCTGACGCATTGGTTGGTGAACGCGATCAACGCGGTGACGGGGAATCTTGATCGGCCGGGTGGGCAGATGTTCGCGACGCCGCCGGTCGACGCGGCGCGGTATGCGAAGTATCTGCCGATGGGGTACGGGGCGTGGACGGATCGGTCCGGGACGTACAAGTCGTTCCGTTCGGAGTTGCCGGTGGCGGCGTTGGCGCAGGAGATCCTGACCGAGGGCCCGGGGCGTATCCGGGCGATGATCACGTATGCGGGCAATCCGGTGTTGTCGACGCCGCAGCGCGGTCAGTTGGGTGCGGCGCTGGATTCGCTGGATTTCTATGTGGCGGTGGACATGTACGTCACGGAGACGACGCGGCACGCCGACATCATCTTGCCGCCGATTTCGCCGTTGGAGCGCGAGGACGTCAACATCCTGTTCCCGCTGTTCAGTGTGCGGAACAACCTGCGTTTCGACGCGCGGGTGTTCGAGCCGCCCGCGGACGGGTTGGAGGATTGGCAGATCATGGCGCGGTTGATCACCGAGATGGTGCCGTTGCCCGCGCGCCGGTTCACCGGCCGGGTGCTGAATGGGGTGTTCGATCGGATCAGTCCGGTGCGGGTGGCCGCGGCCGGGGTGGCGACGGGCCCGTATGGGGTGTTGCGGCGTGGTCGTCAGGGGTTGACGGTCGGTAAGGCGCGTGCGGCGGCTGGGGGGATCGATCTGGGGCCGCTGCGGCCTCGGCTGCGGTCGTTGATCGGGACGAAGGATCGAAAGGTGTGTTTGGCGCCGGAGGATTTCGTGGTTGCCGCGCGTGGGCTGCTGGCGGATGCGCGGGACGGGAAGGCGCTGACCACACCGGCGGAGGGCTTCGATTTGAAGTTGATCGGTCGCCGCCATCTGCGCAGCAATAATTCGTGGCTGCACAATGTGCCTGCGATGGTGAAGGGGCGGGATCGGTGTACGGCGCTGATGCATCCGCAGGACGCGGCCGCTCGCGGATTGGGCGACGGCGAGCGGGTGACGGTGCGTTCGCGAACCGGGTCGATCGTGGTGCCGTTGGAGGTCAGTGACGATATCCGGGTGGGCACGGTGGCGATTCCGCATGGGTGGGGCCATCAGGAGCCGGGTGTCGGCTGGACGGTGGCTGCGTCGCTGCCGGGAGCGAATGTGAACTTGTTGCACGATCCGGCGTTGACGGACACGTTCTCGGGGGCCGCGGCGGTGAACAACACGTGGGTGGCGGTGACGCGCGCGCCGGTCGAGTCGGCTGATCGCGATCGGGTGAGCGAGCCGGAGCCCGCGCCGAACGCCTGACGTGACCTGCTGCGGTGTCAGCGCGTCTGGACCGTGATCCGGTAGCCGAGGCGTAGTTCCCTGCCGATGTGGGCGGCTCCGCCGAGATGCAGCCAGCGGTGTGTGCCGCCGCGTGGATCGGGCAGGTAGCTCGCTTCGGCGTGTGCCACGCCGAACGGGAACACGCCGGAGGCCGACGTGGCGACCGCGGTCATCAGGAATGCTTCGGCCCAGACGCGTGGTTCGAGTGCCTCGTCGGATAGGGCGGCGGCGTCGGGGAGGAAGAAGCCGAATGGTTCGGGTGGCGCGCCAGAGGTCTGGACGAGCATTCCGGTGACGAACAGACGCGCGGTTCCGGTGTGCACCAGGCACTCCGGGGCCAACCGCAACGGTGGAGCGGGTTGCAGTTCGAGCTGGAATGCCATGCGTTGACTGTAGGGCCGGTCACGGTGTCGGGCTCGGCGAATGCTGATCACGCTGGCGGCGCACGCGTCTTACCGCCGGGGAAACGGTCGCACAGGCGGTCAGGCGGGTTCGATGCGGGCGGGGACGTGTTTGTGCCAGGGGGTGCCCGCGATGGCGTCGCGCCAGGTGAGGTCGGTGAGTTCGTTGGCGGCGACGCCGACGCGCTGGGTGCGGTCGCCAGCGGGGATGTCGAGGCCGAGTCCGTTGGGTAGGGAGGCGTGGCCGGGTTGCATGCGGTCGGTGATTTCGACGGCGGCGACGGCGCTGCCGCGGCGGGTGGTGATGCGGGCGCGGTCGCCGGTGGTGAGGCCGAGGCGGGTGGCGTCGTCGGGGTTGAGGCGCAGTGCGCCTTCGGGGTCGCGGCGGCGCCAGGTGTTGTCGCGGAAGATGGTGTTGGCGGTGAAGGAGCGCCGCTCCCCCGCGGCGAGGACGAACGGGAATTCCGCGCTGGTGTGGGTAGCGGGTGTGGCGGCGAGTTCGCGCAGCGTGTGCAGGAGTTCGGGGATGGCCAGGGGGATGCGTTTGTCGGGGTGTGGCAGGTAGTCCCAGGCGTCGGTGTAGTCGTCGATGGTGAAGGTGACTCCGGATCGGCTGGTGAGGATGGCGTCGAACAAGGCGTCGGCGTCGCGGTGTCCGGCGCGGCGCATTGCCGCCGGGTAGACCTTGGCGACGCGTTGGGCCAGCGCCCACAGCACGGCGGCGGAGCGGGCGCCGTCGGGGAGGGTGGGGCCGAGGGTTTCGTACAGCACGTAGGGGGCCAGGCCGCCGAGGGACTTGTCGATGGCCAGTAGTGCGGCGA
Organism: Nocardia sp. Marseille-Q1738; assembly: GCF_965283145.1. Taxonomy (NCBI): domain Bacteria; kingdom Bacillati; phylum Actinomycetota; class Actinomycetes; order Mycobacteriales; family Nocardiaceae; genus Nocardia; species Nocardia sp. Marseille-Q1738. Next base: position 69,957 of record NZ_CBDIMS010000010.1, read on the forward strand.
AGGTCCAGGCGTAGGGGCGTCGTCCGAGCTTCGCCGCGGCGCGCAGCAGCCGGAGTTTGCCGCGGCCGACGGCGCGGAGTTCGCGCAGCAGCCGGGCGTAGATCTCCGGTTCGGGCAGGGTGCCGGGCAGTGGGTCGAGGACGGGGGCGCGTAGGTGGAAGGTGTTGTGCGGGAATTCGAGGTTGAAGAAGGTGGCTTCCCATTTCTCGAATTGGCTGGCCGCGGGCAGGACGTAGTCGGCGTGCCGGGCGGTTTCGGTGAGTGCGACGTCGATGACGACGACCAGGTCGAGTGCGTCCAGTGCGTCGCGGAAGGCGGCCGAGTCGGCCAGCGAGTGGGCCGGGTTGGCGGACTCGATGATCATGGCGCGGAACCGGTCGGGGTGGTCTGTGCGGATCTCTTCGGCGATGCTGTTGCACGGCAGCATGCCGCCGAAAAGGGGTGCGCCGGTGACCGGGCTGCGCTTGACCTGGCGGCTGTATCCGGCCAGTGGCGCCATCCACGAATGGGGTTGCATGCCGCCGGGTTTGGCGAAGTTGCCGGTGAGCAGCCACAGCAGTTTGTTCAGGTAGGAGATGAGGGTGCTGTTGGGGCTCTGCTGGACGCCGAGGTCTTCGTAGGTGGCGACGCCGGCGGCGGTGCCGATGCGGTGGGCGGTGCTGCGCAGCAGGTGCTCGGGGACGCCGCAGATTTCGGCGTAGGCGGCGACGTCGACGTGTGCGAGGTCGGTGAGGACGGTGTCGGATCCGGTGGTGTGTTCGGTGAGAAAGGTGCGGTCGACGAGGTCGTCTTCGACGAGGACGGCGAGCAGCGCGGCCAGGCACCAGGCGTCGGTGCCGGGGCGCACCTGGAGGTGGATGTCGGCGAGGTCGGCGGTTTCGGTGCGGACCGGGTCGATGACGATCATGGTGCGGGCGGGGTCTTTGGCGATCTGTTGCAGGACGGTGCGGGCGCGTGGGACGCCGTGTGATTGCCAGGGGTTCTTGCCGAGGAAGATCGAGACTTCGGCGTGTTCGAAGTCGCCGGTGGTGTGTCCGCCGGTGAGGTGGGCGTCGACCCAGCCTTCGCCGGTTTTCTCCTGGGCCAGGGCGCTGGAGCGGTAGCGGCTGCCGAGGGCGCGGCGCAGGGCGGTGCTGTAGGCGCCGCCGAGGTGGTTGCCTTGTCCCCCGCCGCCGTAGTAGAAGATCTTGTCGCCGCCGTAGCTGTTCTGGACCTCGGTCAGTCGTGCGGCGACTTCGGAAATCGCGGTGTCCCAGTCGATTTCGGTGAAGCTGCCGTCGGGTTCGCGGCGCAGTGGGGTGGTGAGCCTGGTTCCGCCGTTCTGGTAGTGGTCCAGTCGCAGTGCTTTGTTGCAGGTGTAGCCGGCGGAGGCGACGTGGTCTTTGTCGCCGCGGATCTTGGCGAAGCGGCGCTCGTCGAGCTGGATGAGTAGTCCGCAGTTGTTCTCGCAGAGGATGCAGGCGGTCTTGTGCCACGTTTCGGCGGCCGGCGGTGTGGTGGATGGGGTCATTTGCTCACCTGGTCTACGCGGGTGCCGTCCAGCCATGGTTTCGGGTCGGCGAGGAATGGGGTGTCGGCGAGGCGGTCGAGGTCCTCGAAGAAGGCTTTGGTGGTGCGGGCGGCCGCGGCGGTGGTGCCGACGGAGACGAATCCGGCCTGTTCGCTGTCCAGGCCGCGGGACAGTGACTTGTCGGTGCCGAAGTAGACGGCGCGTTTGAGTTCGGCGATGACGACGGGGTTGCGGGCGGCCAGGCGGGCCGCGGTCGCCTGGGTTTGGGCGAGGAGTTCCTCAGCGGCGACCACACGGTGCACCAGCCCGAGGCGCAGGGCTTCCTGCGCGGTGAGGGGCGCTCCTTCGAGGGTGATTTCGATGGCTTTGGCGGCGCCGAACAGGCGGGTCAGGCGCTGGGTGGCTCCGCCGCCGGGGATGAGGTTGGCCAGTGTCTCGATTTGGCCGAGGCGGACGTGGTCGGCGTCGGCGGCGTAGCGCAGGTCGCAGGCCAGGGCGATCTCGTGGCCGCCGCCGAGCGCGGGTCCGTTGATGGCGGCGAGGTAGGCGACGCCGGAGCGGTTCATCCGCAGAGTGGTGCGTTTCCAGCGGTAGCCCCAGACCAGTCCCGCGCCGAGTCCGCCGCCGCGGCGTTCGACCAGTGCCGCCGCGCCGGGCAGGCGCAGCGCGGCTGTGGTGGCGCGCAGGAACGGTGCCGCGGCGCGGGCGGGGATGAACGGGTGCGGCAGGTCGATCATGCCGCTGAGGGCGGCGGGATCGGCGTGGGTGAGGAAGCGGCCGGGTAGTCCGCCGGTGAGCACGACCGCGCCGACGGTGTCGTCGGTGTCGACCGCGGCGGTGAGAGTGTCGAGGTCGCGGACGACGGCCGGGGTGACGAAGTTCCACGGTGGTGCCACGACGCGCGCGGTGAGTACCCGCCCGTCTCGTTCGAGTTCGATGGTCTCCAGGTGCAGGTCGGCGGCGGACATCGGCGGCTCCTTCGGTGCGCGTGTCAGCGGTCGGAACGCGAGAGTGTGCCCGGGTGAAGGTGTTTCGAGGGGTGCGCTGCCCGGGTACCGACTATGGCATACACCATAATGGGTGTGTCAAGAGATGGGCGGCGCGCGTCGCGGGACTGCGAGCAGATGCCGCGGTTCGCGCCGGTCAGTGGGCGGCGGATACCAGTTCGCGCAGTTCGCGCACCGCGTCGTCGAGGGGGGTGATGTCGCGGCGGACCCGGCACAGTGCGATAGCGCCCTCGAACGCGGCAACGGTCAGGGTGGCCAGGCGGAACGCGCGGTCGGCGGGCACGTCGTGGCGCTGGAGCATCTCGGTGAGCGCGTGGTGCCAGCGCTGGAAGATCTCCCCGGCGAGACTGGCGAATTCCGGTGCGTCGTCGTTGGTTTCGACGGCGACGGCGAAGATGGGGCAGCCCGCGCGGAAGTTGCTGTCGAGCAGGGTGCGCCGCCACATCGCCGCGAATCGGTCCAGGGCGGTGGCGGGGTCGTTGTCGCGGGTGAGGCGCTCGATGAATGCCGACATCAGCTCCCCCGCGGTGCTGACCGCCTCGGTGATCAGTTCGGTGCGTCCGCCGGGAAAGTGGTGGTACACCGAGCCGCGTGGCGCGCCGGTGGCCGCGAGTACCCGGTCCACGCTGGTGGCGCTGGCGCCGTGTACGCGCAGTGAGTCGATTGCGCCGTCGATCATCCGCCGCCGAGCGTCCCCCGGCCGGGGGCGCGGGGAACTGTCGCTGCGGGGTCGGCGTGTGGCTGCCATACCGCCATACTATGGCGTCTGCCATAAAGGTCGTCGCGGTCTCGACCGCGACGACCTTTCCCGCCGTGTTCAGGTTCAGGAGGTGGGCTTGTTCACCCGGTTGCCGTGGAATTCCAGGAGGGCCGCGAGGGTCTGCTCGGGTGCTTCCAGTTGCGGGTAGTGGCCGATGCGTGGCAGTTCCACCACGTCGGGGTCGGTGATCAGTTGGCGGTAGCGGCGCACCATGTGACCGCCGGAGACCGGGTCGGCCAGTCCGTCGATGAGCCGGATCGGCACCTGGGCCTGCTGCAGGGCGCCCACCCAGCGCTGCCGGTGCTTGCGGCGCTCGGCCATGTAGCGGATCAGCTTGTGACCGTTACGTTTGCCGTGCTTGCTGCACCACAGCAGCCAGAACTGGTGGAGTTCGGCGTCGGTGGGTTCGGTGTCGGGGCCGAATACCGCGGACAGGCTGCGGTGGAAGGTGCTCTCGGTGCCGAGCACCCCGACCAGCGGTCCGAACGGACTGGCCAGCAGCCGCTGGACCAGCCGCGCGCGGTGGGTTTCGGGGAACAGGCCGCCGTTGAGCAGGCACACCGATTCCAGCACCAGCGACTCGTCACCGGCCACGCGGCGTTCGGCGTCGCGGGCGAGCAGTTCCTGGGCGACGGTGTCGCCGTAGTCGTGGGCGAGCACGTGGAATCGCTGGATGCCCTGGTCGCGCAGCAGGTTCTCGTGGATGTCGGCTTGGTCGGCGATGCGGTAGTCGTAGTGGCGTGGTTTCGCCGACCATCCGAAGCCGATCATGTCCACGGCGATGACCCGCGCGAAGCGTTCGCACAGGCTGGGCCAGATGCGGTGCCAGTCCCAGGACGCGGTGGGGAATCCGTGGATGCACACCAGCGTCCCGTCCGTGCCGCCGCCGCCGTCGCGCCAGAAGATCTGGTGGCCGCGATGTGTGAGACGTCGTCCGTTCGCCCGCCAGGCCGCGAACTCCTCCATGTCTACCTCCTCGTCGCCGACAAGCATGGCGCGTGTGAGCGCCCGGGCACAGTAATTCCGTCGACCGCGCACGTGTCATGTACCGCGCGGGCCGTTTGCCGATCGTGCGCTCTGCGAGAATTCCACTGTGGACGTCGCGATCGGCTTGGTTGTTCTCGTTGCGTCGGCGGCCGCGTTGGCGGCGCTGGCGCGGCGGTTCGGGGTATCCGAGCCGCTGGTTCTGACGCTGGCCGGGGTGGCGGCCTCGTATCTGCCGTTCGTGCCGGAGATCCACCTGGAGCCGGAGATCATTCTGCTCGGTTTCCTGCCTCCTTTGCTGTATACCGCAGCGATTCGCACGTCGCTGGTGGATTTCCGGGCCGATGTGCGCACGATCGCGTTGTTGTCGGTGGGGCTGGTGTTGTTCACGACGTTCGTCGTGGCGGTGGTGGTGTGGTGGCTGCTGCCGGTGCCGTTCGCGGTCGCTGTCGCGCTGGGGGCGGTGGTGGCTCCGCCGGACGCGGTGGCCGCGACGACGGTGGCGCGCCGGATCGGGATGCCGCGGCGGATCGTCACGATCCTGGAAGACGAGTCGCTGTTCAACGACGCCACCGCGCTGGTGGCGTTGCGGACCGCGTTGGCGGCGATGGCGGGGGTGGTGTCGATCTGGGAGGCGGGTGCGGATTTCGTGCTCGCGGCCGGTGGCGGCGCGGCGGTCGGGATCGTCGTGGCCTACCTGCTGGCGATGCTGCGGCGGCGCATCACCGATCCGGTGCTGGATACGACGTTGTCGTATCTCGCGCCGTTCGTGGCGTATCTGCCTGCCGAGGGCATCCACGCTTCTGGCGTGATCGCGGTGGTCACCTGCGGCATGATTCTCGGGCACAACGCGCCGGTGTGGCAGAGCGCGGCGTCGCGGATCGCCGAGCGCACCAATTGGCGGACCATCCAGTTCATTCTGGAGAGCGCGGTGTTCGTCCTGATCGGGTTGCAGGTGCGCGCGATCCTGGAGGGGGCTTGGCGCAGCGGGCTCGATCATCGCACCCTGGTGCTCGCGGCGCTGGCGGTGCTGGCGGCGACGGTGCTGGCACGGCCGGTGTGGGTGTTCGGTTCGTCGCTGCTGTCCCGCAGTCTCGGGATGGGTGGCGCGGTGCCGCCGAGTCATTTGGTCGTGGTGTCGTGGGCGGGCATGCGCGGTGTGGTGACGTTGGCGGCGGTGTTGTTGTTGCCGCAGGACACTCCGCAGTTGCCGGTGCTGAAGCTGCTGGCGCTGGTGGTGGTGGCGGGGACGCTGTTGCTGCAAGGTACGTCGCTGCCGTGGCTGGTGCGGTGGCTGCGGTTGCGCGGGCCCAGCCGCGCGGAGGACGCGTTGCAGAAAGCCAATCTGATGCAGCAGGCGACCGCGGCGGGTCTGGCCGTGCTCGAGGCGCGAGTCACGCCCGATACGCCGCCTGGCGTGGTGGAGATGTTGCGTGATCGCGTCACGTGGAAGACCAACGCCGCTTGGGAGCGGCTCGGGCGGGCGGAATCGGAACTGGTCACGCCTACCGCCGAGTACCGGCGGCTGCGGTTGGAAATGTTGCGCGCCGAACGCGAAACCGTGTTGCGGGTACGGGATTCGGGCACGGTGGATCATGAGATCCTGCAATACGTGCTGGCGCGGTTGGACTTGGAAGAGTCCATGATCGACCGCTACGACGAGACCGAGGAAGAGCGTGTCGAACCGCTGGCGGCGCCACCGACCGACGACACCTGCCTACATTTGCGTTCCGCGCCTTTGGTGCGGACCAACGCTGGGCCCGACGAATGCGCCGAGTGCCGCGAGGAAGGGCTGAACTGGGTACATCTGCGCATGTGCTTGTCATGCGGGCACGTCGCCTGCTGCGATTCCTCGCCGGGCAACCACGCGAGCAGGCACTACGCCGACAGCGGGCACCCGGTGATGCGCAGCGTGGAGCCGGGTGAGGCGTGGCGGTGGTGTTATGTCGACGAGCTGCTCGGGTAGCCCGCGGGGTTCAGCGGCGGGCGTGGGAGTAGATCAGGCGCGCGTATTCGGCCAGCAGCCCGTCCAGTGAGAGGTCCTCGCCGCCCGCGGCGATCTGCTGGTAGCCGACGAGCATCGCCATGCCCAGTGAGGTGACCACGGCGGCGGTGTCGTCGTCACCGACGACGCCTTTGACCGCTTTGTGCACGGTGCGCCTGCGGGATTCGTCGACGCGTTTGAGGGCGAGGTTGACCGATTCGTCGTTGGCGGCCCAGGCGCGGATCGCGGCTTCGGCGGCGTGGTGCAGTCCGGCGGCGAGGTCGGACATGGCGCGGATGTCGTCATCGGGGTTGCCCTGGTTGAACGGCATCGTCCCCAGGATGCGCACCTGGCGGTTCTCCCAGTGGTCGAGTAAGGCGTCGACGAATCCCTGCCAGCTGCCGAAGTGGTGGTAGAACGACCCGCTGGTGACGCCGAGCCGCCGACACAGCACGCCGATGTTCAGGCCCTTGAAGCCGAATTCGGCGAGCACCTCCAAGCCGGTGGCGAAGTACTGCTCCTTGGTGACCACACGTGACATTCGCGGCGCCGTTCTCTTCGTTCGGGCAGGGGGGGTGAGGGACCGAACAGTACCCCATCGTAGCGTCCGCCGGACGGCGCCGGGCGAAGTACCGCGGCGTATCCCTGGGTACCCCTTGGTACCTGTTACCAGCCGAAATACCTAGTGGCACTGGGCTATCTGGCCGGCGGGGCCGACGGAAAATAACAGAGCAAACGCTCTGTTATAGTGGCGTCATGCCTCGGCCCCGGACGCACGACCCCGACACCGTGCTGGACGCCACGGAATCACTGGCCGTTCGCTGCGGCCCCGCGGCGGTCACCACGCGCGCGGTCGCGGCCGCCACCGGCGTATCCAACGGCGCGATCTACCACACCTTTGGATCGCGCGCGGAACTGCTCGGCCGCACCTGGTTACGCGCCGCGCGCCGATTCCTCGACCTGCAAACCGCGCTGGTCGAGACAGCACTCGCCAGCAGTGACCAGGTCGAAGCCGTGGTCGCGGCCGCCGAGGCGCCCGCGGTGTTCGCCGAGCGGTATCCGGATTCCTCGCGGCTGCTGCTCGCCGTGCGGCGTGAGGAGTTGCTGGGCGCGCTGCCCGAGGGCGTCGCCGCCGAACTCGCCGCGACCGACGGAATGCTGGTCGAGCTGATGATCCGGCTGTCGCGACACCTGTGGCAGCGCGGTGACCGCCGCGCCGTCGACGTGATCACCCTGTGCCTGGTCGACCTGCCCACCGCCGTACTGCTGCGCCGCGAGCGGCTCGCCGATCCCCGTGCGCGGGAATATCTCCGCAGTGCCGTGCGTGCCGTCCTCGCGGTCGGTCCGCCACCCTGACGATCCCCCTGTCCCCTATCCCCCTACCGAAGGATTCACCGTGCCTACACTCGACTACCACGACAAGATCGCCGTCCTGGATCTGGGTGGCGACGAAAACCGTTTCTCCCCCGCCTTTCTGGAACAAGTGGGCGCCCACCTGGACACCGCGCTCGCCGACGGCGCCGAGGGTCTGGTCACCACCGCGGGCGGCAAGTTCTACTCCAACGGACTGGATCTGGAGTGGTTGGGCGCGAACGCCGATCGCGCCGAGTGGTACGTCGGGCAGGTGCAGGCGCTGTTCGCGCGGATCCTCACGTTGCCGGTGCCCACCGCGGCGGCGCTGCCCGGCCACGCGTTCGGCGCGGGCGCCATGCTCGCCATCGCTCACGACTACCGCGTCATGCGCGCCGACCGCGGCTATTTCTGCTTCCCCGAGGTCGACATCCGCATCCCCTTCACTCCTGGCATGGCCGCACTCATCCAAGCCAAGCTCACTCCGAAGACCGCGGTGGCCTCGATGACCACCGGGCGCCGCTTCGGTGGCGTCGACGCCGCGGCCGCCGACATCGTCGACGCCACCGCCGCCGAAGGCGCCGTCACCGAGACCGCGTTGGCCCTGCTGGCTCCGCTGGGCGGAAAGGACCCCGGCACCCTCGGCGCGATCAAGAACACCATGTACGCCAGAGCTGTCGCGGCATTGACCGTCTAGACGGCCGGAGTCCAGCGGTGACGCCTCGGTCGGCGGGCGCCTGCTCGCTACGCCGAATCCGTTGCGGGAGAGCTGGTTCGGTGGATGCGGGCGGAAAGTGCCGCTGCCTCGAAAACAGTCGAAACGCGCCACTCGTCGCGGTCGGACGCTTACTGTCTGGGAAGCTGGATGTCACTGAACGAGGTGGGCGATGACCGAACCGAACACGTCTTGTGCCGCTTTCCAACACAGCGCGGCGATCGATCCGGACGCGGTGGCCGTCCGGTCCATCGGCGGCGATCGGACGCTGACCTGGCGGGAGTACGCCGAGCAGGTCCGCGCGGTCGCGGGCGGTCTGGCCGCCCTCGGCGTCGGCCGCGGCGACACCGTGGCGCTGATGATGGGCAACCGGGTGGAGTTCTATCCGATCGAGGTCGGCGCGCAGCACACCGGCGCGACCTCGTTCTCGGTGTACAACACCCTCTCGCCCGAGCAGCTGAACTACGTGTTCGGCAACGCGGGCAACCAGGTGGTGGTGTGTGAACAGCAGTATGTCGAGCGCATCCGCCGCTCGGGCGCGCCGATCGAAACCATCGTCTGCATCGACGGCACCCCCGACGGCACGCTGAGCCTGGACGAGCTGAAGGCCATGAGCCGCCCGGATTTCGACTTCGAAGCCACCTGGCGAGCCGTGCGTCCCGAGGACGTGCTCACCCTCGTCTATACCTCCGGCACCACCGGGAATCCGAAGGGTGTCGAGATCACCCATGCCAATCTGCTGGCCGAAGCGCGCGCGTTCCATGCGGTGCTGCCGGTGGAGTTCGGCGACCGGCAGACCTCCTATCTGCCGTCGGCGCACATAGCCGACCGGTTCTGTTCGCTGTATTTGCAGCAGGTGTACGGCACGCAGATCACCGTGGTGCCCGACCGGTCGCTGCTGCCCGCCGCGCTGGCCGACGTGCACCCCACGATCTGGGGCGCGGTGCCGCGGGTGTGGGAGAAGCTGAAGGCGGCCATCGAGTTCTCCGTGGCCGGCGAACCCGACGACGCCACCCGCGGCGCGCTGGAGTGGGCGCTGGATGTGGCGGCGCGCAAGGCCGACGCGCAGCTGCGCGGGGAACCGATCGACGCGCCGCTGGCCGCCGAATGGGCGAAGGCCGACGAGCGGGTGCTGTCCGGATTGCGCGCGAAACTCGGTCTGGACCAGCTGAAGTGGGCGATGTCGGGTGCCGCGCCGATTCCGCCGCAGACGCTCGGGTTCTTCTTCGGGATCGGCATCCCGATCTCGGAGATCTGGGGCATGTCCGAGCTCACCTGCGTGGCGAGTGCCTGTTCACCGCAGGAGGCGCGGTTGGGTTCGGTCGGCCGGATGCTGCCCGGAATGCAGTGGCGCATCGCCGAAGACGGTGAATTCCTGGTGCGCGGGCCGTTGGTGATGAAGGGCTATCGGAAGGAGCCGCAGAAGACCGCCGAGGCGCTGGATTCCGACGGCTGGCTGCACACCGGCGACATCTTGTCCGTCGACGACGACGGCTACCTGTGGGTGGTCGACCGCAAGAAAGAGCTGATCATCAACTCGGCCGGAAAGAACATGTCTCCGGCCAACATCGAGAACGCGATCAAAGCCGCGACCCCGTTGGTCGGCGCGATCGCCGTGATCGGCGAGGCCCGCCCGTACAACACGGCGCTGATCGTCATCGATGCCGAAACCGCTGCGCTGTATGCCGCCGAGCATGGTCTGCCGGACGCGTCCGCCGCGGCGCTGGCAGCTGATGCCGGTGTGGTCGCCGAGATCGCGCGCGGTGTTGCCGCGGGCAACGCCAAGCTGTCGCGGGTCGAGCAGATCAAGCGGTTCACCGTGCTGCCGACGTTCTGGGAGCCCGGTGGTGACGAGGTGACCTTGACGATGAAGTTGCGGCGCAAGCCGATCGCGGCCAAGTACGCCGAGCAGATCGCGGTGCTCTACGCCGACGAGCCGGCCGAGACCGTGCACGAACCGGACGGCCAGCAGGCGCGGTTGTAGCGAATCCGTGTGGACGGCACCGCGGACGCTGCGCTCACAGCGTGAAAGTGAGCCGCTGGGGCCGTACGTAGTCGGACGGATCGTGCAGCGTCCGCAGGTCGGGTCGGCGCGCGGCGGGAATCCGGGCCAGTTCGGCGCGCAACGGTGCGTCGTAGGTCGCGGCGCTCGCGGTGAGGCCGGGTAGCCAGTTGTCATGATGGCTCGGCACAAACAGCGCCGGGGTGAGCGCCTGGATGTAGGTGCGCGGATCGCGCAGGCCGTTGCTGATCTGGTTGTAGCCCTGCACCGCGCCGATCTGCACGTCGGTGGCGGGCAGTGCGGCGAGGACGTCGAGCACGTGCGGGGCGCGCTCGGTGAGCGGACCCGTGGAGTCGTGCCAGACCAGCGTGCAGCCCGGCACCCGGAACTGATACAGCAGCACCCCGCCCTCCGGGTCACGCAGGCGCGGAACTCCCTGCAGTACGCCGCTGAGGGTCGGCGGATGCGCGAGCACGATCCCGGGTTGCGGGCGGGGAAAGAAGCGCGGTGATCCGTCGATCGGGTCCGGCGGGGTGCGCGCGGAGTGCAAATGGCGGACGACGGTCACCTCCACCGCGCCGACGGTGAAGTCGTCGCGGGTGCCGATCGGTGTGTCCGCGTCGCCGTGCACGGCGGTCGCGAACGCCGGCTCGGTGACCTGCGCGGCGATGGTCGCGCAGTGTTCGGCGGTGCCGTGCACGGTGGCGCCGCTGGCCTGCGCGATGCGGGCGGCGTCACCGGCGTGGTCGAAGTGCCCGTGGCCGATGAAGATCGCCGCGGGCGCCAGATCCACCAGATCCTGCGGCGTCGCCGGAACATACCCGGTGCTGGTCAGCCGCGGCACCCACGCGTCGAGCAGGAATACCGAACCCCCGATGGCCACGGCGTAGGTGGTGCATCCGATCCAGGACAGCACCACCCGATCCGCCCGCGGCGCGCCCGATTCGCCGTCGATGCTGTCGGCGCCGAAGAAGCGGATACGTGCCGCGATCGTGCGCGGATCGGTCGGCCCGGCCGCGGGCTGCAACTGACCGGCCGCGAGCGTCGCCAGTTTGCCGCCGTGCCCGAACAGGCCCAGTCCAGGAATCTTGCACACGCCGGTAGCCCATCACGGACTCCCGAGTGCGGGCAAGTGGTCGGCCGGGAAATTGTGGCCGCGCAGGTGCTTTACAGGCGGATGCCCAGCAGCGCGTCGACGCCGGCGGTGATCAGGGCGGGTGCTTCGCTGTCCCGGCCGCCGTAGTCGATGGCCTGCCGGGCCCAGTTGTCCACCGCGTCGAGCGCTTTGGGGGTGTCCAGGTCGTCGGCCAGATGCTGACGCAGCCGCGCGAGGGTGTCGGTGGCCGGCGGGCCCGCCGTGAGCGCGGTGGCTTCGCGCCACAGCCGCAGGCGGTGCTGCGCGTGCTCGAGCAGCGTGCCGGTCCACATCCGGTCCTGGCGGTAGTGGCCGGCCAGCAGCGCGAGGCGGATAGCGGCCGGGTCGACGCCGTCGCGGCGCAGCACCGACACCAGCACCAGGTTGCCCCGGGACTTCGACATCTTCTCCCCGTCCAGCCCGATCAGACCGGCGTGCACGTAGTGGCGGGCGAAGCGACGGCCCGCGATCAGCGACTCGGCGTGCGCGGCGGAGTATTCGTGGTGCGGGTAGATCAGGTCGCTGCCGCCGCCCTGGATGTCGAATTCCGGGCCGATGCGGTTGACCGCGATCGCCGAACACTCGATGTGCCAGCCGGGCCTGCCCGCGCCGAACGGGGCGGGCCAGGACGGCTCGCCGGGGCGGGCCGCGCGCCACAGCAGCGCGTCGATGGTGTCTCGTTTGCCCGGACGGTCCGGGTCACCGCCGCGCTCGGCGAACAGCCGCTCCATGGTGGGGCGGTCGTAGCCGGATTCGTAACCGAACTGCTCGGTGGCGTCGGCCCGGAAGTAGATGTCCGGGTATTCGGGGTCGTCGACGACGTAGGCGGCGCCGGAGGCCAGCAGTTTCTGCACGAATTCCACGACCTCGTCGACCGATTCGATCGCGCCCACGTACTCGCGCGGCGGCACGATCCGCAGTGCGGACATGTCCTCGCGGAACAGGTCGGTCTCCGCGGCGCCGAGCTCCCGCCAGTCCACCCCGTCGCGTTCGGCGCGTTCGAACAGCGGGTCGTCGACGTCGGTGACGTTCTGCACATAGTGCACGTCGTGGCCTGCGTCTCGCCACAGCCGGTTGACCAGGTCGAAGGTCAAATAGGTCGCGGCGTGCCCGAGGTGGGTGGCGTCGTAGGGGGTGATCCCGCAGACGTACATGGTGGCGGTGGCGCCGGGAGTGACCGGCCGCACTTGCCGGTCGGCGGTGTCGTACAACCGCAACGGCGGTCCTGCTCCAGGGACGGCGGGGACGGCGGTGTCGGACCAGGACTGCATGCTTATGAGGGTAGAGGTGTGGCGGAGATCATCCGCCCCGCCCTGGCAGCGCCCCCGCCCCGGCCGGTCCGCAGACCCGTCGCGACCTGCGTCTTTCAGCAAATCGTGGGATGTCAAGGTTTTGGGTTCGGCTGAATCACCTGTCGCGGCGGGTGGGATCGGTGATCGTGTTGCGGCTGATCGCGAACGTCCCGTCCAGGTCGGGAATATCGGGATCGGTGTCGGCGAGGGCGATTTGGGTGAATTCGCCTCGCGCCACGTCGAACTCGAGTTCGTGATAGGCGACGGTATCGCCCCAGTCCGGGGAAGGCAACGAGATGAAGCGCATGGTGAATCGCCCGGAGTCCACCGAGCCCTCGGTGAGGACGTAGACGCCGAAGTGGTCTTCCCCCGCCGAGCTCAGCCAGTAGACGCCGTTGTCGTAGAGGTGCAGGTCGGTGTCGGGGTAGGGCTTCTTGTCGTAGAGATGCACGTAGTGCAACGCGAGCGTGTAGGTCGGCGCCCCGATGCTGATCTGTACGGTCGGTGCCGCACGGTCTCCGGTCGAGTGGGTCATCGGGTCCTCCTCGTCATCGCGCCGAGCGTTCGAGCTTCAACTGTGCCAGGAATCCGTCCGGCACGGCATCGGCCGCGGTGGCGGAGGCGTCGCGGTTCAGAAGGCGGGCCACGGGATGGGGCGTGTGGTGCGCGGGAGCGGCATCACCGGGTTGTCGATCACCTGGTGGGCGCGTTCGGCGAGCGCGTCGATCTCGCTGTCGGTGATGTGTTCGCTCAGCGCCTCGGCGAACGCGCCCGGCAATTGTTTGGCGAATGCGGTGATGTCCGCGATCAGGTCGTCGCTGATGGGTTGGCCGGCCCAGCCCCACAGCACGGTGCGCAGTTTGTGCTCGGTGTGCAGGCAGATGCCGTGGTCGACGCCGTACACCTGACCGTCGACGCCTTCCAGCGCGTGCCCGCCCTTGCGGTCGGCGTTGTTCAGCAGCACGTCCAGTACCGCCATGCGCTGCAACCGGGGGTCGTCGGCGTGGATCAGCGATATCTCGTTGCCGTCCTGGTCCAGTGCGCGCAGCACCTCACGGAATCCGTCGGGTACCGCGCCCGCGGGGCACAGGTCGATCAGGTCCAGCCGGTTGCCGCGGTCGGTGTGGTTGTCCACGCCGTCGACCCAGCGTTGCACCATGCCGGGCCCGAAAGGGCCGTCGCGCAGGATGGTTTCGGGGATCACGCCCCAGCCGATCGCCTCGGAGATCAGATATGACGCCACTTCGCGTCCGGCCAGGGTGCCGTCGGGGAAGTCCCACAGCGGCCGTTCGCCGCGGATCGGTTTGTAGACCACCCGCAGCGGCGGCTGGTCGCTGTCGCCGTCGAGCACATCGCAGACCAGGGTCACGTTGCTGGCGGTGTTCACCCGCCCGATCACCGTCAGCTCGCCGCTGTGGAATCGGCCCCCGGCCTCGGCCACGGAATCACTCCTCTAGTTCGGCCGCGCCGAAGATGTCGCCGCGCTTGTAGCCGTTGGTTCGCACGCACATGTGCCCGCGAGCCGACAGCGGCTCGCCGCACAGCGGGCATGGCGGACGTCCCGCCGCGATCACCCGGGTGGAGCGCAACGCGAATTCGCGGGCCTGGATCGGGGTGAGGAACACCCGCACCGCGTCGGGTCCTTCCTCGGTGTCGTCGAGCACCACCGACTCGTCGACCTCGGTTTCGGTGATGGCCAGCAGTTCCACCACCACCGCGCCCGCGTCGGCGTCCCAGCCCAGGCCCATGGTGCCGACGCGGAACTCGGCGTCGATCGGGGTGACCAGCGGCGCGTTGTCGGTGACGTCCTCGGCCTGCGGCGGCACCTCCGCGCCGAAGCGGCGCGCGACCTCGTCCAGGAGCAGGCCCATCCGGTCGGCGAGCACCTTCACCTGCTGCTTCTCCAGCAGCACGCTGACCACGCGCGGTTCCTGCACGGCCTGCAGATAGAACGCGCGATCGCCCGGCTCACCGACGGTCCCGGCGACGAAACGATCGGGGGTGCGGAATACATGGATTGCGCGTGACACATGCACCTCCTGATACGTGACCCTGATCGACTACCCGCGGCGCGGGGATTCCATACAACGACCGTCCGGTCGTCTACGAGGAATCTCGGCGCTCCGCATTCCCATTATCCGCACTTCCGGCGCCACCGAGCTCGCCACCGGGGACAGGACCGGAGGTCGCGGTCCTCGGCGCCGCCGAGGCCGCGTCGCCGGGTTGCCCACCGGTGGCGGCGAGGGCGGACAGATCGGCGCCGGTGTCGTTCATCCGCCACACGTACGGTGCGGTCGGGGTGTAGCGGACGACGCTGATCGAGGCGGGTTCGACCATGATCCGCTGGAAGCCGTCGAGGTGGATGCCGAGGGCGTCGGCGAGCACCGCCTTGATCACGTCGCCGTGCGTGCACGCCACCCACAGTGCGTCGTGGCCGTGTTGCCGGGCCAGCGCGCGGTCGTGGTCGCGGATCGCGGCCACCGCGCGGGACTGCACTTGGGCCAGCCCCTCCCCGCCGGGAAACACCGCGCCGGAGGCATGTCGCTGCACGACTTTCCACAGCGGTTCGGCCAGCAGTTCGGCGATCGGGCGGCCGGTCCACTCGCCGTAATCGACTTCGATGAGCCGGTCATCGAATACCGGCTCCAGCCCGAACTTTTCCGCCAGCGGCGCCACCGTCCGCTGGCAGCGCAGCAGCGGGGAGTGCACGATGCGTTCGATCGGCAGCCCGGCCAGTCGTTCGGCCACGGCCCTCGCCTGCTCGTCACCGCGCTCGGTGAGCCCGACGCCGGTGCTGCGACCGGCCAGGGTGCGGGCGGTGTTCGACGTCGACACACCGTGCCGCAACAGGATCACCGTCATGCGGCCAGCCTAGCGATCATGTCGCCGAGACCACGCCTCCCGCCAGCAGACCCATGATGACCAGGCCGAGCACGATGCGGTAGCCGACGAACCAGTACAGCGAATGCCGCGCCACGAAACGCAGCAGCCACGCCACCGACGCGTAGCCGACGACGAACGCCAGCACCGTGGCCGCCAACAGTTGCGGCCCGCTGGCATTGAGCCCCTCACCGGCGGGCGCGAACGCGTCCGGCAGGCTGAACAGGCCCGAAGCGGCCACGGCGGGAATGGCGAGCAGGAACGAAAACCGTACGGCTGCTTCGCGCTCCAGCCCGAGGAACAGACCGGCTGTTGAGGTCGCGCCCGAGCGCGAGACACCGGGGATCAGCGCGAGGGATTGCGCGAAACCCATCGCGAGACCGTCGCGGGTGGTGAGCTGCTCGATGGACCGCTCCTTGCGTCCGAAGTGCTCACCGGCGGCGATGACCAGGGCGAACGCGATCAGCATGAACGACACCAGCCACAAATTGCGTGCCCCGGTGCGGATCTGGTCTTTGAGCAGGAATCCCAGCACGCCGATCGGGATGGTGGCGATGATCACATACCAGCCGATGCGGTAGTCGAGGTCGCGCTGGGTCTGCTCGTCGAGAACGCGCTCGCGCTCGGCGGTGAGGACCGGAAGTTTCGTGGTGGGCTGATCGTGCAGTGGGAGTTCCTGGCTGCCGCGTGCGGTCATCCGCTCGCGCAGACCGGCGAACCAGGCCAACACGATCCGCCAGATGTCCTTGGCGAAGAACACCAGCACCGCGGCCTCGGTGCCCAGTTGGGTGACCGCGGTGAACGAGGCGCCCGCGTCGTCGCCGAAGAAGACCGAGGACACGATGCGCAGATGCGCCGAGGAGGAGATCGGCAGAAACTCCGTGAGCCCCTGCACCAGGCCCAGCACCAAGGCCTGCACCCAGGTCATCGACTCTCCTACCACGAACCAGCCTCCACTTCCGCCCGAAATACGTCTTCCCACCTGGGCAATGGTCCGGCGGTCGGTCGCGTCACTGTGACCACCGCCGCAATCACGCAGCGACAGTACAGTGTCGAGGTCGCGGCTGCCTGCCCGGCTGTTGCACTGCCGCCGCCGCGCATGTTCGGCAACGAGTGGCGTACCTCCGCCTGCGCTCCGGCCGTGCGCGTTATGCGGACGACTATGTCCGACAGCGCTCCTTGTTCGGTTTCCCCGCTCACCGAAGTGCGACCCACTGTGCTGGTGGCCGTCGAGTTGCGTATCCACACTCTAGGCTTGGCGCCGTGACGATTGCGCGGACACGGTGATGGAAC
The DNA here is from genome assembly GCF_965283145.1 of Nocardia sp. Marseille-Q1738. NCBI lineage: Bacteria > Bacillati > Actinomycetota > Actinomycetes > Mycobacteriales > Nocardiaceae > Nocardia > Nocardia sp. Marseille-Q1738. Next base: position 86,869 of record NZ_CBDIMS010000010.1, read on the forward strand.
AGCGGACGGTAGGCCGCAGCGGCCTACGGGTGTCGCGGATAGGACTGGCGACCCACACCTGGGGTGCGCATACCGACACCGAAGAGGCGGCAGTGCAGTTGGTGGCGTTCGCCGAGGCGGGCGGCACGCTGGTCGACACCTCCCCCGCTTATGCCGGCGGTGCGGCACAACGGATCCTGGCCGAACTGCTCGGCGATCTGGTGTCCCGCGACGATCTGGTGCTCAGCGGCTGCGCGGGTGTCGTGCCGCGGACCATGCCCGCACCCGGGGGAGCTTCGGTACCCGCACCGGAACCGGTGCGCCCGGCGGTGGACACCTCGCGCCGCGCGCTGCTGCGCCAACTCGATCGGACACTGCTCGAACTGGGCACCGACTACCTCGATATCTGGCATGTCGCCGCCTGGGATCCGGCGACTCCACTCGACGAGGTCGCCGCCACCCTCGACTTCGCGGTCCGCTCCGGGCGCGTCCGCTACGCCGGGGTGCGTGGTTTCAACGCCTGGCAGGTCGCCAGCATCGCCGCGGTCGCGCCCATCACCGTCGCGCAGACCCCGTACTCGCTGCTGGCCCGGGATACCGAAACCGATTTCATTCCGGCGGCCCAGCATCACGGGGTCGGGTTGATCGCTACCGCGCCGCTGGCGGGTGGCATCCTCACCGGCAAGTATCGCGACGGGGTGCCCGCCGATTCGCGCGGCGCGGACGAGGCGACCGCCGCCGAGATCCGGCACCGGCTCGACGACCGCGCGACCCGGGTAGTCGAGGCGCTGGTGACCGCCGCCGACGGACTGGCCACTTCGCCGCTGGCCGTCGCGCTGGCCTGGATCCGGGAGCGGCCCGGTATCGCGAGCATGATCGTCGGCGCACGCGACATCGGGCAGCTCACCGGCGTGCTGGCCGCGGAAACCCTGGAACTGCCGCGCGCGATCGCGGCCGCCTTGGATGACGTGAGTGCACGCGCGGAGTGACAGAGATTAGCCTTGCCTGCATGAGGGAGCGCAGCGAGCGAATCATCGACACAGCGCGCGTCGCGCATGCCGGAGCCGAGTGCCGTCGCGGCGGGGGCATGAGCACTACGGTGACCGCGGGTGGGCGGGGGTACCGAGTCCGAGTGGGTTGGCGTGCCGTCTTGGCCCTGCTCGCGGCGATCCTGCTGGCCGGGTCGGCAGCGTGTGGCGCCGACGGCGCGGCTTCGCACGGTGGGCACGGGCCGGCGACGGCGACCCTCGCCGATCTGGACCCGGTGCCGATCGGGCCGGAGCCGACGCCGACGCTGCCGGTGACGGTGCGCTCGTTCGACGGCGGCGACGTCACCGTCACCGACGCGAGCCGCATCATCGCCGTGGACCGCTACGGCACCCTCGCCCAGATCGTCTACGCGCTCGGGTTGGGGCCGAAGCTGGTGGGGCGCAGTACCTCCGCGGCGTTTCCCGCGGTGCGGGACGTGCCGAACGTGGCAGGCGGCAATGGGTCGCTGAACGTGGAATCGGTGCTGGCGCTGCGGCCTTCGGTGTTCCTGACCGACACCACCAGTGCCGCGCCCGCGGTGCGGGAGCAGTTGCGCGCGGCCGGTGTGACGGTCGTCTACTTCGACCCACAGCGCACGATGGACGGGGTGGTGCCGCAGATCGAGGCGGTCGCGGGCGCGCTGGGCGTGCCCGAGCGCGGACAGGCGCTGGCGCAGCGCACCCGCGACGAGATCGCCGCCGCCAGCGCCGCCGTACCCGCCCAGGACCCGCCGCTGACCATCGCGTTCCTGTATCTGCGTTCCACGGCCATCACGATGCTCGCCGGGCCGGGTTCGGGCGCGGACGCGTTGATCGCGGCGCTGGGCGCGCGGGACGCGGGCACGGTGGCCGGGCTGAAAGAGCCGTTCACCGCGATCACCAGCGAGGCGATGATCGGTACGGCGCCGGATGTGCTGCTGGTGATGTCGGACGGGCTGAAGTCCGTCGGCGGGGTCGAGGGACTGCAGAAGGTGCCCGGCATCGCGCAGACCCCGGCCGGGCGGGACCGGCGGGTGGTGGACATGTCCGATGCGGTGCTGCTGAGTTTCGGGCCCAACACCGGCCGGGTGATCGCGGCACTGAGCGAGGCCGTGTACGGCACCGGGCACGCATGAGCGAGCGAAGCGAGCGAACCATCAACACAGCCGCCGATGCGGTCATGGCGGAGCCGAGCGCCAGCGAGGCGCAGGCATGAGCGAGCGAAGCGAGCGAACCATCAACACAGCCGCCGATGCGGTCATGGCGGAGCCGAGCGCCAGCGAGGCGCAGGCATGAGCGCTATGACAGCGGCGCGACCGGTTTCCCCCGCGCCGAAGTCACGGCGCCGCTCGCAGGTGCTGGTCGTATTCGCGGTCGCGGTGGCCGGGCTGGTCGCGCTGGCGGTCGTGTCGGCGGCGATCGGGCAGGTGCCGACCACCCCGGCCGAGGTGGCGGGCAGCGTGCTGCACCGGATCGGGCTGGACCTCGGTCCGATGCCCGCGCATCCCTCCGGCGAGGTGACATTGTGGCAGGTGCGGTTCCCGCGGGTGGTGCTGGCGATGCTGGTCGGTGCGGCGCTGGCGACAGCGGGTGCGTTGTTGCAGGGAGTGTTCGCCAATCCGCTGGCCGAGCCCGGTGTGATCGGGGTGTCGGCGGGTGCCGCGGTCGGCGCGGGCACGGTGATCGTGGTGGGTGGTGCCTTCGTGGCGGCGTGGTCGGTGGCGGCGGCCGCGTTTGTCGCCGGGTTGGCGACCACGCTGCTGGTGTATGTGCTGGCGCGCGCGAACGGGCGTACCGAGGTCGTCACGCTGGTGCTCACCGGTGTCGCGATCAACGCCTTCGCGGGCGGGGTGATCGCGCTGCTGCTGTTCGTGGCGTCTCCGGCCGCCCGCGATCAGATCGTGTTCTGGCAGCTGGGGTCGCTCAACGGTGCGAGCTGGGAATCCGTGGGCGTGGTGGCGCCGCTGGCCGCGGTGGGCGTGGCCGCGGCGGTGCTGCTGGCGCCGCGGCTGGATCTGCTGGCCCTCGGTGAGTCCGCCGCCCGTCATCTCGGTGTCGACGTGGAGCGGCTGCGCCGCAATGTGATCGTTGTCGTCGCGGTCCTGGCCACCGCCGGTGTCGCGTTCACCGGCATCATCCTGTTCGTCGGGCTCATCGTCCCGCACCTGGTCCGCATGCTGGTCGGCCCCGCCCACCGCGTCCTGATCCCGCTCAGCACCATCGTCGGCGCGGTGGTGCTGCTGGCCGCCGATGTCTGCGCCCGCTCCCTGGTCGACAACGCCGACCTGCCACTGGGCATGCTCACCTCCCTCATCGGCGGCCCTGTCTTCTTCTGGCTGCTGCGGCGCACCCGAGCCCGCTCGGGAGGCTGGGCATGATCCCGGCCGGCTTCGCCGAACGGCACATGGCTGTACGGGGATCAGGAGGAGATCGGTGAGGGTGCGGTCGGTGTTGGTGCGGCCACATGAGCTGCCGGAGGCGCCGAAGCCGGGGGCGGTCACGGTACGCGCGGCGGCCGTGAGCGTGGATCGGCGTGGCGGCGGCGGGCAGCCGCGGCGGGTGCTCGACGGGATCGACTTCGAAGCCGTCGCGGGGCAGGTCGTCGCACTCGTCGGGCCCAATGGCGCGGGTAAGTCGACGCTGTTGGCCGCGCTGGCCGGGGAGTTGGCGCTCAGCGAAGGCGTCGTGGAACTCGACGGGCAGCCGTTGACACACTGGACGACGCTGGACATGGCGCGGCGGCGCGCGGTGCTGCCGCAGACCCACACCGTCGGCTTCCCGTTCACCGCACGAGAAGTGGTCGCGATGGGCCGCGCGCCCTGGGTGCGCACCGAGCGTCGCGAACTCGACGACGAGCAGATCGCCGCCGCGATGGCCGCCACCGACGTGGAACACCTTGCCGCCCGGTCGTTTCCGACGCTGTCGGGCGGTGAACGCGCCCGGGTCGCGCTGGCCCGCGTGCTGGCCCAGGACACCGCGACGCTGCTGTTGGACGAGCCGACCGCGGCGCTGGATCTCGGTCATCAGGAAGCCGTGCTGCGATTGGCCACCGATCGCGCCGCGGCGGGTGCGGCCGTGGTGGTGGTCCTGCACGACCTCGGGATCGCCGCCGCCTACGCCGACCGCGTCGCGGTGATCGAATCCGGCCGCATCGCCGCCGACGGCCCGCCCCGCGAGGTGCTCACCACCGACCTGCTCACTCGCGTCTACCAGCACCCGGTGGAGGTTCTCGACCACCCCGTGACGGGTGCTCAACTGGTGCTGCCGGTGCGTCGCTGACCGCTCGGATCGGCTGCCGCGGCCCTACCGCCAGATCAGTTTCAGGACCGCGGGTGTCAGCAGCATGCGGATCACGGTGGCGTCCAGGATCAGCGCCGCGATCATGCCGTAGGCGATGTATTTCATCAGCACCAGATCGGAGAACCCGAACGCGCCGGTGACCACGATGAGGATGGCGGCGGCGGAGGTGATCACTCCGCCGGTGTGGGCGATGCCGTAGCGGATCGCCTCCGGCGCGTCTGCGCCCGCGGCGCGCGCCTCCGATATCCGCGACAGCAGGAAGACCTCGTAGTCGGTGGACAGTCCGAACACCACCGTCACGATCAACGCCAGCACCGCGAACATCAATGGCCCCGGTGTGAAGTGGAACAGGCCCGCGCCGTGGCCTTCGACGAACACCCAGGTCAGCACGCCGAGGGTGGAGATGAGGCTGAGCGCGCTCATCGCGACGGCCTTCACCGCGAGCACGATCGAACCGAACGCGGCGTACAGCAGTGCCAGCGCCGCCGCCACCAGGATCGCCAGCAGCAGCGGCAGGCCGTCGAGCAGACCGTTGATGCTGTCGCGCTCGAGTGCGGGCACTCCGGCGACCATCACCCGCGCCCCGGGCGGCTCGGGGATCGCGCGCAACGCGGCGATCACCCGGTCGGCGTCGCGTTTGTCGGCCAGCCCGGCGGCGAGCACGTTGATGCCGTCCTTGGTCGCCGCCGCGGGTTCGAAGCGCCCGGTCAAGCCGGGGATCTGATTGGCGGCGTAGCGGATGTCGCCGAGTTGCCGCGGGTCGGCGCCGACCACGACGAGTTTCAGCGGTTCGGTGCGGAAGCTGGGAAACAACTCGTCGAAACGTTCCTGCGCCACCCGCGCCGGACTGTCCTCGGCCAGATACCGTTCGCTGAGTCCGCCGAACTCGATGTGCCGCAGCGGGATACTGAGGGCGAGCAATGCGAGCACGATCGGTACGGCCACCGCCAGCGGCCGGCGCATCGCCCACACGGCCAGCCGGGAGAAGAATCCGGTGTCGATCTGCGCTTCGGTTTTGCTGCGGGAGAAGCGTTTCCAGCCCAGGAAGTCGATGCGGTGCCCGATGATGCTCAATGCCGCGGGCAGCGCGGTCACCGACAGCAGTGCCGCGAGCAGCACCGAGCTGATGCCGCCGAGCGGCACCGAGCGCAGGACCCCGTTCGGGAAGATGAACAGCGCGCCGAGGCTGATCGCGATGATGGCCGCCGAGAACAGCACCGTGCGTCCGGCGGTCGCGACGGTGCGGGCGGTGGCTTCTTCCACGTCGCGGCCCGCGGCGAGTTCTTCCCGGAACCGGGTGACGGTGAACAATCCGTAGTCGATCGCCAGCCCCAGGCTCACCAGGGTCATGACGGCGCTGGCGAAGACGTTGACGTCGATGTGGTCGGTCAGCAGACGCAGCCCGCCCTGGGTGCCCAGGATCGTCATGCCGCCGATCAGCACCGGCAGCAGCGCTCCGATCACGCCGCCGAACACGAAATACAGTCCGATCGCCACGATCGGCAGGGCGATCATTTCGGCGCGTCTGATGTCGCGCTGCATGCCGGTGTTGATGCCTTCGACGATCGGCTGCAACCCGGCCAGCTGCACTGTCGTGCCGCCCGGGCCGCCGCCGGCGCGTCCGGCGCCGAGATGGTCTTTGATGGCCGCGAAATTCTCGACGGTGGTGGTGCCGGAGCCGCGTAATCCGACGCTGGCGAACGCGTGGGTGCGGGTGGGGTCGGTGGCTTGGGCGGAAAACGGGCTGTCCCAATAACTGTCGATCTTCAGGATGCGATCGGGGTAGGTGGCCAGCAGAGCGGCGAGCTGGGCGGTGACCGGGCCGCGGACGGCGGGGTCGTCGACGGTGGTGCCGGTGGGGGCGGTGTAGAGCAGGATCAGGTCGCTGTCGGTGTCGCGGCCGAAGGTGCGGTCGGCCAGTTCGGCGGCGGCGACCGATTCGCTGCTCTCGTCGAACCAGCCCTCCTGGGTCAACCGGCCGGACAGGTCACGGCCGTACCAGCCCGACACCAGCACGAACAGGAGGAAGGCGGCGAGCACGAGGAAGCGGTTGCGGTGGACGAACCGTCCCCACCGCAGCGATCCCGGCGTGCGCATCGAGTCGGGGCCCGCCTCAGCCGCAGGCCGGGGTGCGGTAGTCGGCCGAACGCAGGATGCCGCACAGGTCGGTCCGCGAGATCCGCCACTTGCCGTCGATCAGCACGAAATGCACCACCGTGGTGCGCACGGCGGTGCCGGTGCCGTCCTTGTCCAGCCGCATGGTGGCGGTCAGGGTGCCGTCGTGGTTGTCGAACACCGGGTCGGTCACGCCGTAGACGGCGCGCGGATTGTCCTGCAACGCCCGGTACATGTCGGGGATGGCCTGGCGGAAGGCGTCACCGTCCTCGATGAGGGCGGTGCGTTCGCTGTCGGGCAGGGCCGGGTCCAGCGCGCGTTTGATCTGGGCGTCCAGTTCGGCGGCCGTCGGCAAGGGCGGGTGCGCGGCGCTGGAGGAGGCGGCGACCGAGGACGACAGCGACGCGTTCGCCGACGAGCGGGCGGCCGCGACGGCGGCGTCGTCCGGGCCGCTGTCGCAGCCGGCGAGCGGTGCCGCCAGCAGCAGGCACGCCGCGGCGAGCGCGGTCCGGGCGAGTCGTGTGTGGGTCATCACGTCCTACATACCGTCGATGACGGAGCTGATCCGTCCCAGCAGGGCCCGCACGGTCGTGACGTCCCGGTCGGTGGTGGCGTCGATCGTCGCGGCGTCGGGGATCATATCCCGCACCAGGGCGATGACACTGCGCTCGTCGTCGAGGTCGATGTCGGTGACGGTGGCTTCGGCGACCGCGAGCACGTCTTCCGGGCCGGGTACGGCGCTGTTGGGGTCGTGGCGGTAGATCTCCAGTGTGAGGGTCGCGCGGACGGTCCGGAACGCGAAGGGGTGACCGTCGGCGGTGGTGCCGAACCCGTGCGCGTACGGACCGACAGTGATGTCATCGACGGCAAACCCCGACGGATGGTCGGCTTTCAACCGGATCTCCCTGCATCGGACAGCGTGTGGACTCCACCGTAACTCCGATGACCGACATCGTGCTCGAGCCGACACCCCGGTCGGTCGGTTCAGTGCGTCATCATGGTCAGATGGTGAGGTTGCGGAAGATTCGTCGGTAGTTAGGAGCTCGGTGCATGCGCCCTCGCGGCTCGATCCTCTCGGCACTCGCGGGTGTGGCGGTGCTGGTGCTGCTGGCCGGATGCTCTTCTCGGACCGGCGGCGCGGACCTGCCGAGCAGGGATCCGGCCACCGCGGCGGTCGCGCCCGCGGTGACCACGCCGCCTGCGGGCCGGGTGCTGCCCGCCGGCCCGGTCGCCGCGCTGGAATCCGATCCCGGCACCGGGCTGCTGGCCGTGCTCGACGGCACCGCCCTCACGATCATCGACCCCGACGCCGCCCGGCCCTTGGTGCGCACCGTGACGCTGCCGGATCGCGCGAGCGGGCTCACCCCGGGCAGGCCCGGTGAAATGCTGGCGACCGCGCCGGGGCGGGTGCTGCGGGTGGATCTGGCCGGCGGCACGATCGGCGAGGTCGCCGTCGACGGCGACGTGCTGTCGGTGCTTCCGCGCCCGGACGGTGGGCTGCTGGTCGGTACCGGCGACGGCCGGGTGCTGGAGGTGGCGCCCGGCGGTGCGGTGACCGGGACGGTGTCCGGGCTGCTGGCGGCCGACGAACTCGCCGAGGCCGACGGCAAGCTGACTGTGCTCGACCGCCACCAAACCGCGATCTTCGAGGTCGACCTGGGTCGCGACCGGCTCGGATTGGCGTTGCGGGCCGGCGACGGCGCCACGCAGATGATCGGTGACCCGCGCGGCCGGTTCGTGGTCACCGACACCGCCGGTGGCGAACTGCTGGTCTACACTGCGGGACCGCTCGTGCTGCGTCAGCGTTTCCCGGTAGGATCTTCGCCTTACGCAGTTGCCTACGATCAGCGGTCCGACACCGTGTGGGTGACGTGTACGCAGCGCAACGAGGTCGTCGGGTTCGACCTGTCGACAGGTATACCGAAGGAAGTGGGACGCTACGCCACCGTCCGGCAACCGAACTCGGTGACCATCGAGCAACACACCGGGGACTTGTTCGTGGGATCCGCGACCGGCGACGGTCTGCAACGGATCGGTGCGGACGATCGGAAGAGAGGGCACTGATGGCTCGGACACCGCGCGCGGGTGACGATTCCGCGACATCCCCTGATCCGATAGCACACCGGCGGCGCGGGCACGCGCTGCCCGCGGGCTGGGAGACCACCAGCGACGACTACGAGTACGTGCCGCTGCGCCTGCCGCCGGATGTCACGCGGGTGACCGCGTCCATGCGGCTGGCGATCCAGGCCGAGTTCGGTGGCTGGGAGCTCTCGCGGGTGCGGGCCTACACCGACGGCAGCAGGCGGGTCCTGCTGCGGCGGCGAAAATCCGCACTACTACCCCAGCCCGAACCCGGAATGTGAGCCGATGTACGCCCTGCTACTCCGACTGATGTTCCTGGTCGCGCCGGAACGCATCCACCACCTCGTCTTCGCTGTCATGCGATTGGCCGCCTGGTGCTCCCCCGTGCGCTGGGCGATGAGCAAGATTCTCGTCACCAACGACCCGATTCTGCGCACCACCGCGTTCGGGGTCGAATTCCCCGCGCCGCTGGGGTTGGCCGCCGGATTCGACAAGAACGCCGACGGTGTCGACGCCTGGGCCCCGCTCGGGTTCGGCTTCGCCGAGATCGGCACCGTCACCGCCCAGCCGCAGCCCGGCAATCCCGCACCGCGACTGTTCCGGCTGCCCGCCGACCGGGCCCTGATCAACCGGATGGGTTTCAACAACCATGGCGCCGCCGCTGCCGCCGAACGGCTGCGCACCCGGCGCGGCGCAGTGCCGATCGGGGCGAATATCGGCAAGACGAAGGTCGTCGAACCGGACGCCGCCGCCGCCGACTACGCCACCAGCGCCGCCCTGCTCGGCCCGCTGGCTGATTTCGTCGTGGTCAACGTCAGCTCCCCCAATACCCCCGGCCTGCGGGATCTGCAGGCGGTCGAATCGCTGCGTCCGCTGTTGCGGGCGGTGCTGGACAGCGTGCGGGTGCCGGTGCTGGTGAAGATCGCTCCGGACCTGTCCGACGAGGACATCGACGCGGTCGCCGACCTGGCCGTCGAGCTGGGGCTGGCGGGTATCGTGGCCACCAACACCACCATTCGCCGCGACGGTCTGCGCACCGATCGGGACGAGGTCGCCGCCATGGGCGCGGGCGGTCTGTCGGGCCCGCCGGTCGCGGATCGCTCGCTGGAGGTGCTGCGCCGGTTGTACCGGCGGGTCGGTGACCGGCTGGTGCTGATCTCGGTCGGCGGTATCGAAACGGTCGACCAGGCGTGGGAACGCATCCTCGCCGGCGCGACGCTGCTGCAGGGCTACACCGGCTTCATCTACGGTGGCCCGTTCTGGATGCGCAGGATCCATCGCGGTCTGGCGCAGCGGTTGCGCGCCGGCGGCTACGGCAGCATCGGCGAAGCCGTCGGCGCGGAGCATACAGCGCACGCCTGAGCTCCAGCGCGGGTCAGCCGTGGACGAACGGGGGTTCGATCGTATGGGTGAGCGATCGGCGGCTGTGGGGGCCGTGCCCCGGTGGCGTCGGGTCCCCTTTCGGTCGCAACTCCTTCTCCAGCCGCGCCGCCATCCGCTTGGCCAGCAGGATCACCGCGTGTTCGCGCAGGATGCCCAGCTCGTCGGCGTAGACGTCGACGCGGGCCTGGGTCATCCGGTCGTGCACCATCTGCGGGTCGCTGAGTAGTTCGTCCAAGCGCATGCCCGCCAGCGCCTGGGCGCGGGTCAGCTGCCGGTCCGGCAGCCAGCTCAGGCGCCAGTCATCGGTGGTGTCGGTGTCCCGGTAGGCGGCTTCCGGGGTTATGTCGCTGGTCATCGTCCATTCGGTGGCGTGAATGGTCATCGCTGTCTCCGGTGCAACAGGTGGAGTGAGGCCGGCTCCAGGGTGCTGAGTTCGATGATCACGAATGCCTCCAGTCGTGCATCCGCTGGTACAGCGCGGTGGATGCGCTGCACCGTGATTTCTGCGGGTGTCGGCGTGGTGCGGCCGACGGGTCCGTGTGCCGGGCCGGGCGGCCCGGGGGGACGCCCGGCGGTGCGGGGCTTCGGGTGCGCCGGTCGGGTGAACCGGCATACCGGCCGGGTCGTGGCATGCTCACCCATTTCGGTGCGCCGTGGTTGATGGGGCTGTGATCGGCGGCGGGTATCGCCAGGCCGGTCGTGCCCGAGGAGATGGTGTCGCGCGTCGGTGAGCCCAGCCCCGTGCGGGGCGCGGCCGATGTCCGGGGCGCGGCCGTTGGGGGAATGCCTTCGCGCTGACGCGTGGCAGGCGATGACCAGGATGCGGTATTGCGGGGATGTCCGGCGGCTCGTTTAGTCCACCACCGACTTCGGCACCAGCTCGGTATCCGGTCCGGCGGAGCGGCGGTGCCGTCGTCGCCGAAGTTGCCGTATGCGGTGAATCATTCTCATCACCAGCCCTCCCGTGCCTGGTGGAGCGATGGGGATCGCCACATCCAGTGTGGCATTTGCCGTTCCCCGAGCGCAATTGCCGTTGTAATTTGGTAATTGACAATTTGCCCGCTGGTTAAACCCGATTTGCGTGGCCTATGTGCGCCCGACAGCGTCGGTGTCGCGCCGATCGAGGAGGGTCGCCCATGGTCCCGCAGGATTCGGGAATGGTTGCCGTTCGCAATATCCTCACCCGGTTGTGCAAACGGTCCGGCCTGAGCTCGGATCGGTTGCGTAGCACCGAAATCGACGTCCTGCCGCTGCTGGATCTGCTGGCCGTGCGCCAGTACGCGCGGCGTGCGGGCATCGACCGGGAAGAAGCGGTGCTGCCGCTGGTGCGCGATGTGGCCGGGCGCTTGGAGCCCACCGACCGGCTCATCGTCGACGCGGAACTGTCGTTGGGCCTGCTGCGCGAAAGTCCGCCTGCCGCTGTAGATCCCGAGCGGCTCTACGCTTCGGACCTGGGCGAGCGGCGCGAATACCTTGCGGATCGCTGGCGAGTGCTGCACGAAGCCGTTGGGGCGCAACCGATTCCCGTCGCACCGACGGTGCGCTCACTGCGCGGCGCGCCCGAGCGCAGAGCGTTCACCGCACTGGCCGCGCAGCTGGCCACGGCCTCGGTGTTCGACGGAGCGCACGTCGTCGACACCGGTGCGACCGCCTCGAAAAACGCTGCGGACGAATCGGATTCGTCGAGAACCTGCGGCGTGGTGACCGTGGTCGGCGACGCGGTCATCGACCACATGTACCTCGTCGATCGGATCCCCGGCCCGGGCGGCACCACTCGCGGCGGCTATGCGGAGCATCCCGGTGGCAAGGGACTCACCCGCGCGGTCGCCGCCGCGCGGCTGGGTTTGCGGGTGCGGCTGATCTCGGCGGTCGGTGACGACGACGCAGGCGGCCGCATCCTGGAATACCTGCGCAGCGAGCGGGTCGACACCGAACTGGTCAAAGTGGTGCCCTACGCGCCGACGCCGGTGACCGCGGTGATCGTCGCGGGCACCGGCGCGGCGAGCACGATCGGCTGCAAAGACGAGCGAATCCGGTTGAGCGCTCAGGATTTACGCAGCGACGCGATTCGCTCCGCGATCGCCACCTCGGATGCGGTACTGCTGACCTTCGAACAACCCACCGGGGTGATCGAGCAGATCATGGCGGATCTGCGCGGGCTGCGGTCCCGGCCGCTGGTGGTCGTGCATCCGGCGCCGCCGCTGGATCGCCCGCAGTACCTGTACCACCACCTCGGCGTGGTGGACTATCTGGTCGGCGGCGACAAGGACCTCGAGGCACTCGCCATGGTGCCCGACGGTGCCACAGCCTCCGGAGAAAAGACCGCCACGTTGTTGCGCGCGCTGGGTGTGCGCGCGGTGTGCGCGATCAAGGATTTCCGGTGCGCGGTGTGGTCGGACCAGCTCAGCGACCGGTTTCAGCCCTTCCCGACCGCCCTGGACGACTCGGTCGGCGCTCACGCTGCCTTCTCCGCGGCGCTGGTATATCGTCTCGTCTCGACGCGCCGCCCCGCCGCACGCAAGGACTACGTCTGGGCGACCGCCGCGATGGTGGCGACGCAATCGGTCGGGGACGTCCCGGGAGCAATGCCACTGGTGAGTGAGATCGAACGGATTTTCAGACTCGCTTCGGAGGAGCATTGACCCGAATTGTGGACCTTGCCGACACCGAGCACCGGTTCCGTCGCAAGGGGCATGATCTGCGTGTTCGCGTGGTGGAGCTGAACGGGGACGACGAGCGGGGACACCTGCTGCTGTTCGGTGGGCTCACCGATGGATGCCTGGTGCGGGTGCATTCGCGGTGCCTGTACGGCGAGGCGCTGCGGTCGCAGGACTGCGACTGCGGGCCGGAACTGGACAAGGCGCTGGATCTCATCCAGGCCGCGGGCGCAGGGGTGCTGGTCTATCTGGAGCAGGAAGGGCGTGGCGCGGGGCTGATCGCCAAGGCCATGGGGTATCGCGAAAGCGAGCGCTCCGGCGCCGACACCTTCACCAGCTACGAGAACCTCGGTTATCCCGCCGACGCCCGCACCTACTCCGCGACCGCCCGTGCCCTGGCCGAGCTGGGATTACGCTCGGTGCAACTGCTCACCAACAACCCCGCCAAGGTCGACGCGCTGCGGCAGGGAGGTCTGCGGGTCACCGCGGTGCCGTTGCGGACGCGGGCGCTCAGTGAGCGGGCTCGCGAGTACCTCGAAGCCAAGCGCACCAGGCGCAAGCACTGGATCCCGACCGATTCCGTGCCGTGGGCGGTCGAGGAGCCCTCCGGCGCCGATCGGACCGACGAGCCATTGGCGGTGGATCCGGTCCTCATCACGCCCGGCGAAACCGCCCGTCCCCGCCCCGGGTCCGCCTCGGCGGCGGATCTGATCGGCGCATAGAGGTTCTCGGTGTAAGAGCCACCACAATACTCGTGTCTCAACTACCATGAGTGAGCCGCGCCACATGTGGCGCGCCGACTCGCGAGAGACTGACAGGTTGTTCACCACATTCTGTCACTATTCGAGTCTCGGACCGGGCGTCGGTGAACACCGCGGTTCGGTCCATGCCAGAGATAGCGGGAACAGGGATATGACGACAACAGACATCGGATACGCACACCAATCGGGCAAAACGGTCTACACCGTGCCCGCGGCATTCCAGGAGACCGCGCGACTACGCCCCGACCAGATCGCCTTGCGCAAGGTGGGCGGCACCCAGCAATACACCTGGCGTGACTACGCCGAACGGGTGCGCTCCATCGCGGCGGGCCTGGCCGGCCTCGGCGTGCGCCACGGCGACACCGTCGGCATCATGCTCACCAACCGCCCCGAGTTCAACCTGGTCGACACCGCTGCACTGCACCTGGGCGCCACCCCGTTCTCGATCTACAACACCAGCTCCCCCGAGCAGATCACCCACCTGTTCACCAACGCGGGCAACAAAGTCGTGGTCACCGAACAGGTTTTCCTCGACCGCATCACCGCCGCGGGTGTGCCGATCGAGCACATCATCATGGTCGACGGCCCTGCCGAAGGCACCATCACCCTCGAACAGGTCGAGGCAGCACCCGCCGCCGAGTTCGATTTCGACGCCGCGTGGCAGGCCGTCCAAGCCGACGACCTGGCCACCCTGATCTACACCTCCGGCACCACGGGCCCGTCCAAGGGCGTGGAGATCACCCACCGCAACGTGCTCGCCCAGATCATCGCGCTGGTCAACGGCCCGCTCCAGGTCGGCTTGGACGATCGCGCCGTGTCCTACCTGCCCGCCGCGCACGTCGCCGACCGGATCTCCGGCCACGCGATCAACCTGCTCACCGGCATCCAGATCACCACCGTGCCCGACCCGCGTGAGGTCGCCGCGGCCCTGCCCGACGCGCGCCCGACCATCTTCTTCGGCGTGCCGCGGGTGTGGCAGAAGATCAAGGCGGGCGTCGAGGGCAGGCTCGCCGCCGAACCGAGCCCGGTGAAGAAGGCGCTGGCCAACTGGGCGATCAGCACCGGAATCGCGGCCGCGCGTGCGGATCTGGCCGGAAAGGGTCGCGGCCCCCTGCTGAGCGTGCAGCACGCGATCGCCGAAGCCCTCGTGTTGTCCAAGCTGCGGCACGCGCTCGGGTTGGATCAGCTGCGGGTCGCCTCCTCCGGCGCGGCCCCGATTCCGCCGGAGACCCTGGAGTACTTCCTCGGGCTCGGCTTCACCGTCAGCGAGGTCTGGGGCATGTCGGAGACCACCGGCGTGGGCACCTTCACCGAACTGGACAAGCCGCGGCCCGGTTCGGTCGGGCGCCCGGTGGACGGCATGGAACTGCGGCTGGACGCCGACGGCGAGGTGCTGGTCCGCGGTCCGATCGTCACCCGCGGCTACCGCAACATGCCGGACAAGACCGCCGAAGCCATCGACTCCGACGGCTGGCTGCACACCGGCGATATCGGCACCCTCGACGCCGACGGCTACCTGCGCATCGTGGACCGCAAGAAGGAACTGATCATCAACGAGGCGGGCAAGAACATCGCGCCCTCCAATATCGAGAACGCCGTCAAGGCCGCCTCCTCGCTGATCGGCCAAGCCGTCGCGATCGGCGACGCCAAGCCCTACATCGCCGCCCTGATCGTGCTCGACCCCGACGTCGCCGCCCTGCGCGCCAAGGAACTCGACGCCACCGGCGAGGACATCGCCACCCTGGCCACTCGCCGCGAGATCGTCGACGAGGTGCTGGCCGCGGTGCAGGCGGGCAACGCCAAGCTGTCGCGGGTGGAGCAGATCAAGCGGTTCACCATCCTCGGTGCCGTCTGGGAGCCCGGCGGGGACGAGCTGACGCCGAAGATGTCGCTCAAGCGCGTCCCGATCGCGACCAAGTACCGGGCCGAGGTCGAGTCGCTGTATGCCAAGGAGCCCTCCGACCGGGTCGTCAACGTCACGTAGATTCCACCGGAAAGCACTGTGGCCCTGGGCATTCCGTTCAGGGCCACAGTCGTCGAGGCTGCTGCGGGGTGGCCGGTGGAGGAGTCGCGCCGACGTGCTACCGCGTCACCTCCCGACGCGGGCAGGCTATGGTCACGAAATGTATTGGAACCCAGTGGCGACGGTCGTCGCTTCGGCAGAGCTACCGGTGATCGGTTCCCAGCACCGTACTCTGGGCAATCCCGGCGACTACCTGCGTGGTCTGTGGCAGGAACGCGACTGGCGCAACGTACCCGGCCCTTTCTACGGCGCCGACACCGATAACTGCTGGGTAGGCAGATTGATCGCCCCGGACCACATCCTCTACGAGGACGGCAACGGCAGCGAAGTAGTGTTCCGTCAGCCACGAAACGCCCATGAAACGCAACTGCTGTTGTCCGCCGCGTGGTCCGACCCCTACTGCGGCTACGCCTACGACGGTGACGACCACTGGACCCTCGAACTGGTCCGTGACTGGTGGGCCGACCGCGCGAAGCTCGCTGAATGGCTCAGCGCTCTCGAACGCGAATGGTCTGCCCACGACCGCGACCAGGAGCGTGAAGCCGCACAGGGGTTACGCGCCTACTCGAGCTACCTG
The DNA here is from genome assembly GCF_965283145.1 of Nocardia sp. Marseille-Q1738. NCBI lineage: Bacteria > Bacillati > Actinomycetota > Actinomycetes > Mycobacteriales > Nocardiaceae > Nocardia > Nocardia sp. Marseille-Q1738. The sequence goes on from NZ_CBDIMS010000010.1 coordinate 102,753, forward strand.
GATACCGGGCTCGAAACCTACCTGCGGGAGTACGCGTTCTGGCTCGATAACCGCCGCCCTGCGCAACCACATGAGGCGCTGCCGGATCTGAGCAGCTGACTCCCGCTCGAAGAGGAAGCTGCGCTGATGGACACCGTCGATTCAGCGGCGGCGCAGTGACGGGTCGAGCAGGGCGGGTGGAGTGTCGAACTTTTCGTGTGCCGCAAGGTCGACGCCAGGAGCGACGATCGCGTCGATCGCGTCGAGCACGTCGGCGGACAGCACGGTGTCCGCTGCGGCCAGCTGTGAATGCAGATGGTCCAGCGTGCGGGGGCCGATGATCGCGCTGGTCACGCCGCGGTGTGCGGTAACGAATCCGAGCGCGAGCTGGATCATCGTCAGACCGGCCTCGTCGGCGACCTTGGCCAGCTGCTCGACCGCGTCGAGCCTGGCGCGGTTGGACGCAGTCGAGGTGTCGAAGCGCTCCGGCAGGACCGTCGAACGGTGGGTGGTGATTTCCTGGCCCTCGCGGATCGCGCCGGACAGCCAGCCCGAGGCCAATGGGCTCCATACGAGCACACCGAGTCCGTATTGCTCGGTAACGGGCAGGACATGGGCCTCGATGCCGCGCTGCAGGATGGAGTAGCTGGGTTGTTCGGTGACGTACCGGCTCAGCTGGTTGTCTCGGGCGGCCCATTGAGCTTGCACGATGCGGTACGCGGGAAAGGTCGAGGAGCCGAAGTAACGGATCTTTCCCGCGCGCTGCAGGTCGGTCAACGCCGAGAGCGTCTCCTCGTCGCTGGTGCTCGGGTCCCACCGGTGGATCTGGTAGAGATCGACGTGGTCGACACCGAGACGGCGCAGGCTGTGGTCGAGCTCGGTGACCAGCCAGCGGCGCGAGCTGCCCTGATGGTTGCGCTCGTCGCCCATCGGCAGGCTCGCCTTCGTGGCCAGCACGATGTCGTCGCGGCGGCCGGCGATGGCCTTGCCGACCATCTCTTCGGACTCTCCGTCGCTGTACCAGTCGGCGGTGTCGATGAGATTGATCCCGGCATCCAAGGCGGCATCGACGATGCCGGTGGCTTCGTCCTGGGTCGTGCGCCCGATTCGGCCGAAGTTCATCGCGCCGAGCACGAGCGAGCTGACCTGCACACCGGTGCGGCCCAAGGTGCGGTACTGCATGACTGTGTTTCCCTCTTTTGCGGGCTGGGTGCCTTATCGCCGTGTATGGCTTGGTTGTGGGTCATCCGCTCTGGCACCATGATCAAGCGGAACCTCGTTCCGATTACGAACGATACGGAACGCCGTTCCGCTTGGCAACCTCACTACCGAAGGGAGCGATGTGGTGACCGACACCGACGGGCGATCAGGGCAGGCGGCCCCTCGTAAGCGGGCCGACGCCCGGCGCAACGAGCAGACGCTGCTCGATGCCGCCGCCGCGGTGTTCGTCACGTCCGGCGTCGAGGCGCCGGTACGCGACATCGCGGCCAGGGCCGGCGTCGGGACGGGCACGATCTACCGCCACTTCCCGACGCGAGCGGACCTCATCATCGCCGTCTACCGCCACCAGGTCGAGGCGTGCGCCGAGGCGGGTCCGGCCCTGCTGGCCAGCAGCGCAACTCCGCATGCTGCGCTGGGACGATGGATCAACCTCTTCGTCGATTTCCTGGCCACCAAGCACGGACTCGCTGCCGTACTGCAGTCCGGCGACGCCGGCTTCGACACGCTGCACGCCTACTTTCTCGACCGCCTCGTGCCGGTGTGCACGCAGCTGCTCGACGCCGCAGCCGAGGCAGGCGAGATCCACCCGGGCGTGGATGCCTATGAACTGATGCGCGGCGTCGGCAATCTCTGCATCGGCGCGGCCGATGATCCCCGCTACGACGCACGCCGCCTGGTCGGATTCCTGATCGCAGGACTGCGCCGACCGTAATAGTCGTCAGCCTGGGCGGGACGCGGGGCGAGGCGTTCTCTGTGCATATCCGGAACCATGATCCGAATCGGTTCGAGGCTGCCTCCATGGAGGGTGACCGTCCCCGGCAACCGAACACAATTTGCTTGCCTCGACTCGTCGTTGAGCGCGTCCGACAGCATGGCGATCATGGAGCCGACGATTGGATCGAACTCCCTGGTCGCGACGGATTTCCCGGTAGCCGGTTCCACACCATGCGCAAGCGCAGTTGGTGTTTCGGCACGGCGATACCGGTCGCGCTGCACGCGCGGAGCGAACTCCGTGCGCCGACGCGTCGGCCAACAGGCTCGGGTGCTCGGCGCGCGGGTCTGGAATCGCCTCGGGCTGTCGGTTCTAAAGTCGCGTCACGACGCGGCCTCGCGGTGGAGCAGGTGCGGCGGGAAGGCCGCCGGATCGATGACGACGTGCTGGCCCACATCTCCCCGGCCCACAGCGAGAACATCAACTTCTTCGGCGCGATCGAGGTCGACATCGACGCCGAGCTGGCGCAGCTCGGCCCGACCGGGTACCGGCCGCTGCGGGCTCGCAACACGTTGTTCTGATCCGCGGGTCAGTGGGAGTCCGGTCTGGGGATACGGATGCCGGCGGAGCGGAGCTTGGTCTCGACGAGTGCGAGTGCCTGGGCGGCGGCTGATCCTTGCTCTTGGCCGTGGTGGGCGATCAGCTGGTATCGGGTTGCGGTGTCGGTGCGGGCTTGCAGGCCGGTCACGATTTTCAGCTGGGCGGGGTTGGCGAGGTAGTGGTCGGCCATGGCGGTGGCGAGTTCGTCGATGCGGGGGTCGTCCGGTTCCCAGGCCGCGGCCTGGGCGGCGCGTTGGATCAGGGCGACATAGTGGGGGTCGTCGAGGGCTTGTTCGAGGTGGGTGAGGTAGTCGTCGAAACCTTCTGGGACCAGGGCTCTGGCCAGCACCCAGCCCTCTCTGGTGGCCGCCACCTCGTCGGCGGGAAAGCCGAGGCCGGGCATTCGCTCCAGCAGCGCCACCGCGCGGTCCCCCAGCAGCGCACGGTCGCCGTCGGCGAGCCGGTGCAGTGTGTCGCGCCGCGCGATCAACTCCTCGATCCGTGCGGTGAGCTGCCGCTCGACGTCGGCGAGCGCTGCGGCGAACGAGGTGGTGTCGGCGTAGAGCATGGGTCCGATGTCGGCCAGTGGCACCCCGGCGGCGGCCAGTGTCCGGACCTGCACCAGCCGCAGCAACTCGGCTGATCCGTATCGCCGGAAACCGGAGCTGTCGCGTTCGGGCTCCGCGACCAGGCCGAGCTTGTGGTAGTGCCGCACCGTCTTCACCGTGACGCCGACGAATGCCGCCGCCTGCCCGATCGTGACTCCGTTCCTCATTCGCTCAGCCTTCCTCATCAGATGAAGTTCAGCGCAAACGCGATGGTGCCGAGCGTCGCCACGATCGAGGTGACGCCGACGTGCATCCCGATCGAGAGCCGGATGTCCTTGTGCCGCCAAGCGAACCAGTACCCGGGGAATGTGAAGATCACCCGCGACACGAACACCCAGGGCGACCAGAGGTGGTAGAGCGCGAACAAGACCGTATTGCATACCGGCGCCCATCCGCCCAGATGGGAGATCCGGGGAAGCAGGAAACCGCGAAAGTACAGCTCCTCGATGAGCGGCAGGGAGATTCCGGTCAGCGGCAGGCAGATCACCATTGTGGTGAGCAGCATCGAGTGCGAGTAGCCGTGCAGGTCGAGGTAGGTGTTGTTGCCGCTGCCGCCAGTGTTCGCGTACGGAAGCCAGGTGAAGAAGCCTTTGCAGAAGTTGTTCAGCGGTGCCAGCGCGAACCCGAGCACCATCATCCACGCGATCAGCCCGATGACCATCGCCACCAGCTTCCCGCGCGGGACCGGCTTGCCGATGTAGTACAGCACACCGTGCATCGAGAAGCGGCCGTTGCGGCGAAGGCCCAGCCACAGCAGCCCCAACAGGACCGGTATCAGAACCAGGCACAGGGCGATCGCCCAGCCCAGGAAGGCCGGATAACCGATGGCGTCGACGAACGGTTCAGCGATGAGTAGGTAGGTGGCTACGATCAGGACGCCGGGGACAAGATGCAACAAAACCGACAGCGGCAGGGAGTGGCGGTCGCCTAGCAGCCGCTCGACCAGTCCGCTCGGTTGTGTGTCTTCCAAGGTGTGCATGACGAGAATTCCTCGAGTGGTCCGTGTTGGACGTGGGTTGGAAAGTGCCGGACCCGTCGGGGCACAGCCCGGCGGACAGAACATGTGGGCGGCCACACCGAGCTGGTCGAGTTCGGTGTCGCCCCCGGGTCGCGTGCTAGTCAGCGAGATCCGTCTGTCCGCCGCCGAACACCTCGGCGAGGAGCCGCTGCTGTGCGTTCCGGAACGGCACGCCGATAGCCATGGCGGAGTCGTCAACGCAGGTCAGGGAGGCGGTCATGGTCTTGGTTCCGTCTGGGGTGCTGTACATCAGCGTCGCGTAGCCCGCGTGGCCGCCGTTGTGGGTGATGACGATGCCGCCCTCGGGACCCAGGTCCCGCACGAACACCCCGAGGCCGTAGTCCATGGTCGGGATGCCCGTCGGATGCGGCGTGCACATCTGGGCCAGCAGCTCGGCCGGCAGCAGTTTGCCGCTCAGCAGCGCGGAGATGAATGTGTGCAGGTCTCGGGTGGTCGAGATCATGTCACCACCACAGGGGTTCCAGGAGGGGTTGTGGCGGGTGACGTCGACGATCTTCTCGGTGCCGCCCTGCTCGTAGCGGTAGTAGGCGTGGGCATGCGGCTCGGGGAGCTCCGGCGAAGTCTCCGGCGCCACGGTGCCCGACAGCCCGAGCGGGCCCAGGATCCGTCGCCGCATCTCCTCGGCGAAGGACCGGCCGGTGACCTTCTCGATGAGCAGCCGCGCCAGCACGTAGTTGGTGTTGGAGTAGCTCCAGCCCGTCCCCGGCGCGAATCGCGCCGGCTTGGACAGTGCCAGCTCCACCAGTTCCTGCGGTCGGTAGGTCTTGAACCGGTGGTCCACCCACTCCTTGCCCAAGGGGGTACCCGGCGCGGGGATCCCGAGCACCACCGTCCCATCCTCGTTGAGCTCGCCGGTGAAGTTGAACACCCCGCTGGTGTGCTGCAGAAGCATCCGCACCGTGATCCGCTCGTCCAGCCCGAACTCGGGCAGGTAGTCCGCCGCCGGGGTGTCCAGCCCGACCTTGCCCTCGGCCACCAGTTGCAGTACCAGGGTCGCGGTGAAGGTCTTGGTGTTGCTGGCAATGCGGACGTGCCCGTCGATCGGCGGCTTCGCGGTCCCGCCGAGCTCGGCCAGCCCGGCGCTGCCGACCCACTCGCCCCGCTCGTCGTTCACGCGCAGCGACACCCCGATGAACCCGGAATCGACGATCTCCTCGATCACCTGCTGCAGCTCCGGGTGATCCTGTCCGGCAACCGTATTCGGCACGACGGCCCAGCTGTCCGCACCGGCCACCAGGTCGGCGGCGTCAAGGGCGGCGGCGACCTTGCGGGCCATCTCGGCCGTTGTGGCGCTGGGCTTGTCCAGCTCGACCTGGACGGCCTCGAGGACGCGCAGGATGGTGCCGCGGAAATTGTCGGCTTCGGTCGGATCTTGCTTGCCGAGCAGTTTCATGGCTGCGGTCAGTGCCGGCAGTACCCGGTCGGCGAGTTCGGCGACGGTCTTGCCCTTCAGTTCGATGTCCTTGGCGTTCGTGGCGAGCACGTGCCCGATCAGACCGGTCGCTGATGTCAGGGCGATGGTGGCGTTCGTGGCGGCCTTGCGGGGCGAGCCGGTGGCGGCGGCCATCAGCGACACCGCACCGTACGCGGCGGTACGCAGGGTGCTCTTGTCGTGGGCGGAAAGGGCGATCGACATGGTGGTTTGCTCCTCGAAATCGGTTGTGTCCCGGTCGGCTTCATGCCGCTGCGATGAGCGTCCACCCTGACCTAAGGTCAACTACAACCGTGATCTAGCTCATAGCAAGACTCTTTGCGGGCGACGAAATTCGACCGGTTCGCTCGCAACATGGCCGAGGCCGGCGAGATCCTGGACAGGTTGCGCGAGAAAGATGCCCTGTTCGGCCTCGGCAGCCAGACCTACGACCGGGCCGACCCGTTCGGCAAGCCGCTCCTGCAGAACCTCGCCATGGTCGCCGAATTCGAAGCCAACCTCGGCCACCTGCGCACCCGCGAAGGCATGGCCAAGGCCCGCGCGAAGGGACGCCTCAAAGGGAAACAGCCGAAACTCCTCCTCACAGCACGGAAAAGGATCCACCGCCGCTACCACGACCCCGCGGACGACGCGAGCCTGGCCGACCTCGCGGAGGAATACAGCGTCGGCCGCTCCACCATTCACCGCATCATCAGTGGGGACATGCCCCGAGCGGAGCCACACCCGACAGAACCGTAACACCTTGTAAGACAGCGGATTACGCCATATCCGCCCGATTTTCGGGAACCCGACTCGCTGCGGATCCGTGCAACCTCCCGCTTCAAGGTGCAACGCCTTTACAGATCCTTAGCGGGCAAGCTCCTCGACGTCCGATTGAACGGGTGTTTAACATATTGAACATGCGTTCAAACGATGATGAGCTGCCGGAAGCCGAGAAGATCCGCGTCGACCTCACCGGAGCACCGCAGACGATGCTCGCCACGTTGTATGCCAAGGCGCTGGACGCCGACGCAGAGAATCCGCTCTTGGGCGACACCTGGGCGAGGGATGCGGTTCGCCGCATCGACTACGACTGGCGAAGCACCAGCATCACCAGACGCAACCAATCCGGAGTGACACTTCGCACGGTCCACTTCGACAACTGGGCGCGCGAGTTCCTCGCCCTCCACGACCGTGCCACCGTGTTGCACCTCGGTTGCGGGCTGGACAGCCGAGCGTTCCGGCTGAACCCCGGCCCTGAAGTCGAGTGGTACGACGTGGACTATCCCGAGGTCATCAAGCTGCACGAACGGCTCTACCCGGCTCGCGAACACCATCACCGCATCGCCGTGTCCGTGACGGATCCGGCATGGCTGCAAGGGATTTCCGCCGACCGTCCCGTGCTGATGATCGCCGAGGGCCTGACCATGTATCTCACCGAAGACGCCGGCATCGCCCTGCTGCGTGCGGTGGCCGAGCACTTTCCCTCTGGTGAACTGCACTTCGACGCATTCAACGCTCTGGGGATCAGGTCGCAGAAAATCAACACCGTCGTTCGGCGCTCCGGTGCGACGCTGCACTGGGCGATCAATGGTCCCGACGACATCGTCTCCGCGGTGCCCGGGATTCGGCTGCTCGCCGCGATATCGGTATTCGACTCCGAGTCGTTCGAACACGGAGTATCCGGCGGCTATCGGTTGATGGGAAAGGTGATGTCGCTGGTTCCGGCACTGCGGATGATCGCCCAGTACCACCGCTACGCGTTCTGAACGTGCCGCTCTCGTGCACTGCCGACGTTGATCGGTGACGTCCTCGATCGGATCGAGCTACAACTGCTCGACGCCCCCCGATTCGCGCAAAGGGTTCTACCGGCCGGGTCATCAGCCGCCATCGAACGCCACTACAGCTGTGCCGTGGCGAAGCCGATGAGGAGCACGCTGAAGCCACCGATCTCACCGACGATCAACGCGGCCAGGACGAAACGCATCGAGGGCGGCGGATTACGCATCTGATTGTTGGTCTGGCGCTGCACTCCGAGCCGGATGTAGTTCGCAATCGTCACCACGAACAGCAGGACGATCACCGAAGCCGCACCGAAATTCACCGCGGACGGCCAGCCCGACAGTTCCACGAACACCGCGATCAACCCGGTCGCGAACGCGTACAGCAGCGCGGCCCGATGGGCGATATCGACATAGGGATGTGCCGAGCCATCCGGCGAGGTAGTCATCGCCTGCCACTTCCACACACCGAGAACCAGCGCCCACAGGAAGATCAGCCCAGCAAAGAACAGCACCCAGGCCGTGTCCGTGTGAATAACCACGGTCGTTCCCTCATCAGTCCAGCGCGTACCCTCTTGGTCCGCCGTCCAGCGGTAGCGTACCGGCTCAGTCCCGCAAGCGTGCGGCAACAACCAACCGTCGCTGTGTTATCGAACGGTCGTGATCACCTGGTGACATACGGTGCCGCACTCGCTCGCGACACCAACCTCGATCTGCTTGACTGGTTTCCGTGCCCTCGAACAGCACCATCACCAGCCTTCACACTCTCGACGGTCTCAACCTCGCTGCCACACTCGTAACACCGGACCAGCTGCTCCACCGTGCTGTCGTCATGGTGCACGGTGGCGGTGTGACCAGAGAGGAGGGCGGTTTCTTCACGCGACTGTCCGCCGGCCTTGCCGACGCGGGGATTGCCTCGCTCCGGTTCGATCTCCGTGGTCACGGTGAGAGCGAAGGACGGCAAGAAGAGCTGACACTGTCGACAATCCTCAATGACATCCGCGTCGCCCTGGCCCACCTGCGGGATGCGACCAGCGCGAACGAGATCAGCCTCCTGGGTGCCAGCTTCGGTGGTGGCATCACGGCCTATTACGCCGCCAAACGGCCGGACGAGCTGACCCGCTTGGTGCTCCTGAATCCGCAGCTGGACTACAAAAAGCGCACCATCGACAACCGGGACTACTGGACCAATGACGTCATCAGTGACGAACGGGCCAAAGAACTGAATGACACTGGCGCCGTTCAATTCTCGCCGACACTCAAGCACGGTAGGCCGCTTCTCAACGAAGTGTTCTGGCTGAAGCCGAACGAAGTCCTGGGCGAGATCGAGACGCCGACACTGATCATCCATGGCAACGCCGACACGCTTGTGCCCATCGACGGCTCCAGAGCGGCCGTCGCTCAGTTCACTGCGCCGGTCGAACTGATCGAGATCGAGGGATCGCAGCACGGCTTCGCGGTACATGACGATCCGCAGTATCTCGATCCCAGAAGCCAGGAGTACCAGGTCGAGGTAATCGGCATCGTGACCGACTGGCTTACCACCGGAACCGTCTCACGACAGTAGAACGTCGTGGAGTTGCCGGACTTGTGGACGGTGGCTCCACGGATCAAGGGTGCGAACGACGTCCGCGATGACGTTCATCGTTCGCTCCGAACGGGTCTCGCGTGCGATGACTACTGACTGGACGGCAACCCTGGCAGCTTCGTCAGGTTCTCCACTGAGAGCGAAAGCTTTCGCCTGCCGCGCGCTGAAGAATCCAGCGTCCCGCCGCGATAGGGACCCACCAGCGAGCACCTTGCCGAAAAGTTGAGTGGCCAGCGATGGCTTGCCTGCTTCGGTGTAGCAGCATGCTGACCGGAGGAGAAGGGTGCTTTCGTTGAAGTAGCTGACCAGGAAATCATCGGCACCGCCTGCCCGGCCCAGCAGGTGCTGGGCATCGTCCAGCGTCTGCGTCACTACATTGACGGGTTCGCCAACCATGGCCAGGCCCAAAGCTTCTTGCTGCATCACCTCGGCTCGAACGCGGATCGGTAGCTGCCACGGACCGTCCTTGGCGGCCTGTGCCAGGGTCAATAGCGTGCCGGTATCACGGGTTTCGTAGGCCATCTGGGATTTCTTCATGAGGACGTATCCCTGCATGGGCAAGTTGCCCGCAGCCTGCGCCCATTCCATCGCACGGTCGTAGAAGAAAGTGGCCGTCAGCGAATCGTGGAGATCGCGGTACAGCCAGCCAGCGAATTCTGCTCCATCGGCACCAACAGCCAGCAATTGCCGTCGAACATCCGGGTGCACATCGCGGCAGTGGCGTCGAATCGTCCGAACGACAGCGAGTGTCAGTGGAAGCGCCTCCGCGGGGCCAAGCGAACCGTCATCTGCCTTACAACGGACTAGCTGGTTGCGGAAGAACTCAACTACCGTCCCATCGAAGTAGCGGTGCGCATCCTCCAGCGCTTGACCGGTACGCTGCAGGTCCTCGGAATAGTCCGGTGGCAGTGGAGCAGTGCCATCCGAGCTCAGCCACCGTGCCAACGCCACGGCGTCATGACGGTCGGTAGCCGCGTCAGTCGGAGCACTATTCCGATTCGGCAGCTTGAACCAGAGCAATTCGTCCGGAACACCAAGCGCCGTTGCCCACTGGATGAGCTTGGACAATTGTTCGGGAGCCGGGCCCGTCTCGATCCGGCTGAGTTGGGCTTGGGTGAGACCCAACCAGTTCGCCACCAACTCTTGCGGCAACGAGCGACCGTGGTGGGGATGTCGGCGGTAGGCGCAGATAACTCGGCCCATATGCCAGGTGGCGAGGGCATCACGCATCTGGTCTGTCTGCCAAAAGGCGTTCGGCACGGTCGGCGGCTTGGCTAGTTCCGAGCGGAAGGTGGATTCACACGGGCTGCAGAACGCCTGCGGGTTGTAGTGGCTCAGCCTGTTCCCGCAGCGTGCGCAGTAGCGCTGCGTTTTGGGTTCCCGCTTCATGAGGTTCGCTCCGGGGGTAGCACGGGTATCGCTGATTGCCCTGATCGGGGTGGACCATAGCGCCCCCCGACGACGAGTGCCATACGTTTCACGCATATCCACAAAAACTGCCTTTTACCAGGGCTTACACCCGTGTCGTCGCAGTCTGGAGCCGATTCTGCGGTGACCAGTACCGCTGGCATGCATACCGGCCAGTGTTGCGGCGACATACCTCCGTTCGGCTACGTCCGCGACCGTAAGAGTCGGTACCCGGTGTCGGGGTGACGCCCACACGCTTCCGGGCGCATCGGCCCGCACGCGCCGCCGGGCCGGTGGCGAGAGCCCTCGGTGCCGGGTACCGCTTTACCGCCAAGACTGATACGGAAAGTGCCACTACCTATGCCGACTCAATCCCTTGCTCTCTACCAGCTGGTCGCGCTGTCCGATGAAGCTGCTCACCAGCCACCGACCGTGCCGTTCACCATCGAGCAGGCCCACACCGCTATGCGATACCACGTGGCCTGCCGGGCACGGCGCTGTCCGAGAAAGGCTGCCGCACTCGAGACATTAGCGGAGGCGAGCCGTGTCGTTCCCTCCACCACCAAGCCGCGATGAAGTGCAACCGCTCGATAAGTGACCAACTCTTCCCGAATGCCGAGCAGCTGTGTCGGGCGTTCCGCGGTGAGGTGGCGATGTCGCACTCGACAACACTGATGGACGCGGCTTCGGCGATGATTCCGGTGCACCATAAGCGGCGCGAAGTGATCCGGTTGATGCGTACACCGGAGGCCCTGTCCACGAGCGAGTTGCGTTGCGCCGTGAGTGACTTCAACGCCGTCGAGATCGAACTGGCCACGCTGGCCACGAAGATCGACCATGCCGTGGCAAATACTCTTCGTGGCCGCCGCCGTGTGTCAGGGGTGTGGCACACCGAGACCGTGGGGCTCGTGGTCTCCCGTATGGCGGGCCTGTGGCTGAAATACCTGGACAGCAGTCGGCATGAGGATGCGTTCTGGGTAGCGCGGATGAGTGATGCGTACAACTGCCTGATAACAGACCTCACGGAAGGCCGGCGGCTACCGCCAGATGTGTAGGCTCGGTAGCCGTGATTCAACCTGGAAGGAGAGCGGACCTGCGCCGTTGCGTTGTAGACCAGTTATCCAGAGGTGCCGTAGGCGTCGATGCTCGACGAAACGTATGGTCATTCGGTTCGTGAAACGTCGGACGTGTCTATACGGCGTCCCGGCATCCACAAATTACGCGCCCGAACCCATCTGCGGCGTATTCATCCGGCGTCGAAATAAATGGCGACTTATCCATGATTGCTGACCTCGCTCCAATGCCCTGCGCCGTTCAGCGTAACGCGCGATAGAATGAGGATTCAGAGCGCGTACCCAAAGCGGGCGACCGACCATGATCCGCTCAGTTTCTCGTAGCTCGCCATGGAGGTGCTGCCGGTCCTCGGGTGCGAGCATCACGTCCATATAAATTTCGGCAACATACTCACACTCGGCCGCGTGTCCCATTGTGAATCCCCGTGTCTCGGGCCTGCCGGCATGGTCCGAGTCTGGGCCCGTTGAGCCTTGGTGGAGGGCAACCTTCATTGCTTCAATTGCGAGATCTTGCTCGTCCATCCACTGAGGCGGACCGCTCATTCCGCGGCTCGCCAAGAACTCGGCTATCACCGGAGCATTTGACGAAGTCCATCCATCGGAGTATCCATCATGTGTCTCAAAGCCTCTAAGGTTGTCCATACTCCCAAAGAGGCACACGTCAATTCTTCGTCCATTCAAGGTGCGCATCTCAATGTGAAGCAGCACGGCGTCGTTATTTGTGTAAGAACTGATGAACTCCGCGAAAGATACCGTACCTACGCCTCTTACGAATGCAGACTTTGGTGGGTTATCCGACACTTCCGCTGGTTGCAAAAATTTTTCTATACGCTTCGCCTCCTCCAGGCGATTTCTAGTGGCGTATTCGGTAGATTTTGTGCTTGCATTTGCCACTGTCAGGTTCAGTCCAGCGGACCATTGTCGGCGCCCTTCCAGCTCTATGCCGTTCTCTTCAGCGATATCTCGTATGGCGCGGTCGGACCAGTACAAATACTTGCCTACAGACTGTTTCGACATCGAACCCCCAGCGCTCAGATTAATGCACACAGTACGACTCTCGCGACATAGTCTAGTCGGACAGCCAATGCCCTGCGGCGATGCACTGGTTCCAGCGGCCCAGGATTGCACTTCGCTGCGGCAGCACGTCCTACGGCGCGCCGGACTAAGGGATAGGCCGACGCTGGGTGACCTTGCACTGCTCCAGCGATCATCGGACCATCGGCAGCGATGGAGTGCTCGAGGCTGCGAAATGGGTACCGTGGTTGGCCAACGGGGACTGCGGCACGATTCGGCCGACGCGAGATAGCTGACGCAGACGACCGGTGTGCCGCTGCGTGCCGCCACTGTCGTTACCAGCCGTAGGTCGAGAAGGGCTTGCTGTCGGTGATGTACTGGATAGCGGTCCGGCAGTAGCCGATCATGTGGTCGGGCAGGGCATTCAGCGCGAACCACTGCAGTGCGCTGCACTTGTCCGGCTCCATATTCGTCGGCTCGCCTTGCCAGGCACGCACCGTGAAGAAGAACGCCATCCGGCCACCGGAGGACGAATTGTGCATGACGTGGCTGAAGGCGACGTCGGCAGGCGCGATCGTCACCCCGGTTTCTTCCTCAGCCTCGCGGATCACTGCGTCGATAACGGATTCATCCGCTTCCAGATGCCCGCTGGGCAGGTGCCAGGCACCATCCTCGAAGCCGGTGTTCCGGCGCAGACCGAACAGCACGTGGTTGCCGCGACGCAGGAGCAGGTGGACATCACCGGTCACTTTGTGACGCTGGGGCTTGGGTTTGTGATGGGACTCGACGGTCGCGTTCATGCAGCGATGTTCCTTTCACGTCAATCACATCGTTTTACCTGGGGTTTTGCCGGAAAGCGGAACGGCCTAGCCTACTGCGTGGGCACGGGATGGGGTATACGCCGGACGCATTGCGGTGTGGGTGACTCCGGTATACCGCCCCGACGCACACATTCAAGGGTGGACCTGGGTAGCCGGACTGGGGTGTCTCCGTGGATGCAGCCGAGGATGAGGGCTTCGGCGGCCACGACCATGTGTTTTTATCGGAAAACCGCTGTGGCCCTGGGCATTCCGCTCAGGGCCACAGGTCTGCGATGGAGAACCTACTTCTGCTCGTAGGTGCCGATGAGAGTCGCGCGGGCCAGGGTGTGGGAGAACAGGTTGAAGCCGAGGTAGGCGGGGGTGGCGTTTTCGTCGATGCCGAGGCTTTCGACGTCTACGGCGTGGACGACGATGAAGTAGCGGTGCGGGCCGTGGCCGGGCGGCGGGGCGGCGCCGACGAAGCCGTGGAAGCCGCCGTCGTTGCGCAGGGTGATCGCGCCGGTTGGGAGGGCGCCGCCTTCCTCGCCGCTGCCGGCGCCGCTGGGCAGGGAGGTCACGGTGCCGGGGATGTCGGCGACGGCCCAGTGCCAGAAGCCGGATGCGGTGGGTGCGTCGGGGTCGTAGACGGTGACGGCGAAGCTCTTGGTCTCCGCGGGGAAGCCCGACCAGGACAGTTGCGGGGAGATGTCTTTGCCTCCCGCGCCGAAGACGCCGCTGACCTGATCGTTGTTGAGCGGCTGGCCGTCGGTCACGTCGCTGGAGGTGAGGGTGAACGACGGCACCTGCGGCAGTGCGTCGTAGGGGTTGTAGGTCATGGAACCTCTTTCCGGATCGGTTCAGCTGTGCAGGAGGAAGTGTTCCAGTACGCGGGTGCCGAATTCGAGAGCATCGACCGGTACCCGCTCGTCGACGCCGTGGAACAGGGCGGAGAAGTCCAGTTCCGGCGGCAGCTGCAGCGGGGCGAAACCGAAGCAGCGAATTCCCAAGCGGGCGAACGCTTTCGCGTCCGTTCCGCCGGAGAGCATGTAGGGCACCGTGCGGCCCCGCGGATCATGGGCGAGCACGGCGTTGTTCATCGCGTCGACCAGATCGCCGTCGAAAGTCGTCTCGTAGGAGTCGAGTTTGGTGATCCACTCGCGTTCGACGTCGGGGCCGATCAGCTCGTCCACCTCGCGTTCGAACGCGGCCTGCCGCCCGGGGACCACGCGGCAGTCCACCACCGCCTCGGCGGTCTGCGGGATGACGTTGGCCTTGTACCCGGCCTGCAACATGGTCGGATTCGCGGTGTCGCGCAGCGTCGCGCCGATGATGCGGGAGATGGTGCCCAGCTTCGCCAGTTGGCCTTCGATATCGGGACTCGACGGGTCGAACTGGAGGCCGGTCTCTTCGGCGACGGCGGCCAGGAACGCGGCCACCGACTCCGAAAGCACGAGGGGGAAGGTGTGTTTGCCCAGTCGCGCCACCGCGTCGGCGAGGATGGTCACCGCGTTGTCCTCGTGCAGGAACGAGCCGTGGCCCGCACGGGCCTTGGCGCGCAACCGCATCCAGCCGAGACCCTTCTCGGCGGTCTCCACCAGATACAACCTGCGTTCGGTGCCGTCGGGACGCGGGACGGTCAGCGAGAACCCGCCGACCTCCCCCACCGCCTCGGTGACGCCGTGGAAAAGGTCCGGCCGGTTGTCCACCAGCCACTGCGAGCCCCACTTGCCGCCGTTCTCCTCGTCGGCGAGGAAGGCGAAGACCAGATCGCGCGGCGGTACCGTGCCCTCGAGCTTGAACTGGCGGGCGACCGCCAGCGTCATCCCGACCATGTCCTTCATGTCGATCGCGCCGCGACCCCACACGTAGCCGTCGCGGACCGCGCCGGAGAACGGGTGCACACTCCAGTCGGCGGCCTGGGCGGGCACCACGTCCAGATGCCCGTGGATCATCAGCGCGCCACGACTGCGATCCGCGCCTTCCAGCCGCGCGAAGACATTGCCGCGTCCCGGGGCGCCGGACTCCACGTACTCGGTGACATATCCCGCTTGGTGCAGCTGGTCGGCCACCCACTGCGCACACTCGCGCTCCCCCTTGGTGGTGGCCAGGTCGCCGGTGTTGGAGGTGTCGAAGCGGATCAGCGTGCTGACCAGCTCCACCACTTCCGACACCGCGCGGGTGTTTCGGTTCGGATCGATTCCTTCGCCAGTTGCGGACACGCTCCCTTTCCTACCACCCGGACGGTGGTGCGATCCCGCGGCCGGGGTGTCGCGTCGGGTCGCCGAGCCCGCACGGTGGGTGATCGCGCCGGACAGGGTTGCCATCAGGGTGATCGCAACTCATGCGCTGCCGCGGTCCACTTCCTCGGGGAATACCACCCGCACGAACGCCCAGAAGCGGAACACCATGCCCAACGCGGTGCCGATCAGCTGCGCGGCGACGAAATCGGCCAGGTTCTGGGTGAACCGGGAGACTTCGGGCACCTCCAGGTGCAGCACATACCGCGAGACCCACAGCGGTGCGGTGTTGATCGCGACGGCCAGGAAACTGACCAGGTAGAATAGCGCGGCCTCGTGATGCCCGCGCCGTCCGCCGCGTTCGTTGAAGGACCACTGCTTGTTCAGCACATACGACAGCGTGATCGCCGCGAGCACGGCGAGGACTTTGGCCGTGACTGGATGCGACTCCAGCACAGTGCTCTTCAGAGTCAGGAAAATTGCGGTGTCCAGCGTGAACGCGGCGACGCCGACGGAAGCGAATCGGATCAGTTCTCGACGCCGTGCCTCGCCCCCCAGCGCGGACGTCACCCGAGCGAAAACGGGGCGTTCGGAAAATAGCACAGGTAAAGTTTCCGGCACATGTCCCGACCCCACAACAAGATCGGCAGATTCATCGCACCCGATGTTCCGGGGAGGTGGATCGCGGGCAGGTGAGAAGACAGCGTGAAGAAGGCCAAGCGGCGCACCCGTCACCAGCAGGCAGAGCGCGACACGCAGGGGCGGGCCGCGGAGCCCATCGCCGTGGTCGGCATGAGCTGCCGGTTCGCCGGGGGTGCGGATTCACCGGAAGCGTTGTGGCGCTTGCTGATCGAAGAGATCGACGCGGTCGCCGACACGCCGCCGCCGCACCGGTGGTCCGGCGACTACACCGATCCCGACCGGGCCGCCGCAGGCAAGACGGTCTCGGTCGCCGGGGGCTATCTGCCGGACGTCGCGGGGTTCGACGCCGAGTTCTTCGGGATCACCCCGCGCGAGGCGGCGGATATGGACCCGCAGCAACGCTTGGCGCTGGAATTGGCCTGGGAAGCGTTCGAGGACGCGGGCATCCGGCCCGACCGCGTTCCGGAGACCGGCGTGTACTTCGCCAATAAGTTCAACGACTATCGCGCCGTCAAACTTGCCCGTGGCGCCACCGCCATCACGCCGTTCACCAGTACCGGTGACGTCGAGGGCGTCATCGCCAACCGGGTGTCGTACTTCCTGGGTTTCGACGGGCCCAGCATGACCGTGAACGCTTCCTGCGCCGGATCACTGGTCGCGGTGCATTTGGCCTGCCAGGCGCTGCGGGCTGGTGAGAGTGAGCTGGCGATCGCCGGTGGCGTGCAGCTGAACCTGATTCCCGAGACCGCGATCGGGCTGTCCGCGCTGGGCGTGCTGTCCGCTCGCGGCCGGTCCCGCACCTTCGACGCCTCCGCGGACGGCTACGTGCGCGGCGAGGGTGGCGCGGTGGTCGTGCTCAAACCGCTGACGCAGGCGCTGCGCGACGGCGACCGTGTCTACTGCACCCTGCTGGGCAGCGCCACCAACAACAACGGCAACCACCGCTCCATGCCCGCCAGTAGCGCCGAGGGGCAGCGGCAGCTGCTGCGGCGCGCGTGCGCGCGGGCGGGCGTCGACCCGATGACGATCGACTACGTCGAGGCGCACGGCACGGGCACCGCGGTCGGTGACCGCGCGGAACTGTCCGCGCTGGCCGAGGTTTATGGGACCGGCCGCGCCCCCGATGCTCCGTTGACGGTCGGCTCTATCAAAACCAATATCGGGCACACCGAGGCGGCCGCGGGGATGGCGGGGCTGGTGAAGGTCGCACTCGCTCTGTCGCATGGCCGCATTCCGCGCAGTCTCCATTTCGACTGTGCACCAGGCGATTTCGACTTATCAGCGGCTGGACTGCGGGTCGCTGACACGGCATTGTCGTGGCCGCGGCACGATGGCCCGGCACGCGCCGCGGTGAGCGCGTTCGGTTTCGGCGGCTCCAACGCCCATGTGATCGTCGAAGCGGCGCCGCAAGCCGCGCCGGTGACAGCGTCCGAGGTCCCAGAACGGCTGGTGGTGCTGTCGGCGCGCACCGAGGCCGCGTTGCGGGCACACGCCAGCCGTCTGCGCGACCACCTCGTGAGCGAACCCGGCATCCTGCTCGGCGAACTCGCACATACGCTCGCCGCGAGAACACCTTTCCGTCACCGGCTGGCGGTGGTAGCCGAGCATGTGGACCACGTTGTCGAGTTCCTCGACAGCTACCTCGACGGGGCCGACAATGCGGACAGCGCCGACGACAGGGAAAACGAGGTGCTGAGCCGTGTGCTGTCCGCGGCTCTGCGTCCGGGAACCGTGGACCGGCGCGAGCTGCTGGCGGCGGCGGGCGTGCTGTTCCGGCGTGGCGTCGAGCCCGACTGGGCGGCCGTCAACCCACCGGGGCGTCCGATCTCGTTGCCAACCTATCCATTTCAGCGGCAACGGCATTGGGCGACTCCGGAACCACGGGCGGAAGAGCCCGGTGTTGCCCGGCCCGAGTCCTCGGCGACCTATTCGCCGCCAGCTGACGCTACCGCGTCCATCGGTCGATCGGCACCGCGGCGTGCGGCCGAGCACGTTGGCCCCGGCATCGAGTCGTCGGCGGACTATTCCGCGCTGGTCGAATCCGATGGCTTCGCCGGTAGTCCGACTCGCGGGCGCGCCGCGATCGAGCAGCGCAACGAGTCCGACATCGCGCCGAACGAGTCGTCGAGCGCTTCCGTCGCGGTCGGATCCGCTCCCACCGGTGGAGATTCGGCATCGCTCGAGCGGCTGACCGAGTCCAGGGAGCTGGCAGATATCGTCCAGCCCGACGTCGCGGCGCTTGCCGCGTTGGTCACCAAGGAGCTGGCCGAGGTCGTGGGCATTGCTGCTGATCGCGTCGACGCGCGCCAGAACTTCGACCAACTCGGCATCGGCTCGGTGCATGCCGTGGAGCTCAGCGCTCGCCTCAGCGCCCGGCTGGGCATCGACGTCCCGGCCGCCATCATCTGGGGGTGCCCCACTGTCGAGCTGCTTTCCACCGAACTGGTCACACGCTTCGCGCCGGTGAGGCCGGCGGCTGATTCCATCGCCAGGTCCGCTCCCCGGCCAGCAGTTCCGGAGCCCACGCTGGACCAGGAAGCCCTCTCCACCGCCGAACTGCTCGCACTGAGCCGAGAACTCCTGGGCTGAACTGGCTAGCGCTGCGGCGGTGCTGTCGCCCCAGACGAGGAAGCCCTCTCCACCGCCGAACTGCTCGCACTGAGCCGAGAACTCCTGGGCTGAACTGGCTAGCGCTGCGGCGGTGCTGTCGCCCCAGACGGTTCGGCTGCTGTTCGGGCGGCGACGGTGTCGACCAAGCGTGCGAGGCCGTCGGCCCCGTAACCGGCGTCGACGGCACGCTGAACGATATCGAGAGATGCCTGCAAAACAGTGCTGTCGAAGCCGAGAGCTCGGGCATTGTCGGAGAGGTGGGTAAGGCCTGCCGCTGCGGAGGCGATAGTCGATAGGGCACCCGGGTAGTGATCCGCCTCGACCTGGTGCGCGAACCGCTCCAGCATTTCCGGTAGGAGTCCGGTGATGTCGGCCGCATACGGTGCGAGGTCGGCTCCGGAAATTCCCTCCGCACGTGCCAGCGCGAGGCTGTGGACGACACCGAGCACTGACAGCCAGAACAACGACAACATCGCGGCGTCGTACCCGGCGGCTCGGCCGGCGTCCGCACCGACGTACACCGCCCGGCCGCCGAGTGTTGCGAGTACTGCCGCATGCCGCTGATACACCGATTCAGCACCTGAGTACAGCACCAGCGCCGCCGGTCCGCCGATGGTCGGGGTCGGCGTGAGGATCGCTCCGTCGAGATAGCTGATGCCATGTCGCGCCGCCCATTCCGCGCGTGTCCGCGATTGGTGCGGTGCGGTGGAGGTGAGGTTCACCAGCGTCCGGCCGTGTAACGCCGCCGCGTCCGGTTCGAGTACCGCGGCGACGGCCGCGTCGTCCACGAGACAGACCACCGCCAGTTCGGACGTGCTCACCGCGTCGGCCACGGTCCCCGCACGGATGGCACCACGGTCGACCAGCGCATCGGCGCGGGCAGGTGTGCGATTCCAGACCGTGGTGTGGATGCCGCCATCGAGGAACGCGCGGGCAAGAGCTTGCCCCATCGGGCCGAGACCGACGACGGCAACGGATTGCGCTGACACTAGGGAACCTTTCGTGATTGTTGGGCAAGTATCAAACAACTATCATTGGATAGTCGTACAACAGTCAAACCCAGAGAGCGACCACCATGCCGCGTGCGCCTTTTCAGCCAGCGACCGACGACATCACCCTGGTCGGCGTGATGCACGCATTCTCGGATCCGGCGCGGCTCGAGATCGTCTCCCGACTCGCTGTCAGCAAGGGCGAGAACTGCTCGGGCATCGGCGAGGACATCGACCTGCACAAGTCGACTCTGTCGCATCACTATCGCGTGCTGCGCGAGGCCGGAGTAACCGCGACCACGATCGAAGGCCGTACCCGTGTGGTGCGGCTACGCCGTGACGATTTGCAGGCCCGCTTTCCTGGACTGCTCGACGCGGTGCTCAGCGCATACCGCGATCACTGAGCTGAAGGGAACTGACTACCGCGCTCCGGAAGGTAGCCCGACTGCGGGCAGGCCCAGCGCCGCCTGCGGCTGGCGCTGGGCCGACTACCACTTCTGATCCGGGGCCCAGTGCTCGTGCCCTGGCCGTCCAGGCCCCGCGGACATCGGGTTCGATGGGACCGTCGTGTCCCGCGTCAGGTCGTCAGTGGCTCGGTGACGCGGCGAACCGGTCGAATACGGATGCCGAATTCCGGTCGCAGGTTGACCGAAGCCAGCGGCACCACCGGATGGGTGCCGTCGAGTTCGAGGCGGAAACGCTGCACCGTCATGGCCAGGATCAGCACCATCTCCGTCATCGACATGTCCTTGCCGAGGCAGATGCGTGGACCGCCGGAGAACGGGAAGAACGCGTACTTGTGCCGCTCGGCCACTTCTCGGTCGGTGAAACGCTCCGGGCGGAACTCCTCCGGATCGTCCCACAGCCGCTTGTCGCGGTGAATGTAGTACATGCACAAGGTGACCCGCGCACCGGCCGGGACGTGGTAGCCGCCGATCTCGTCGTCGGCGATCGGTGTGCGTTCCACGATCCAGGCGGGCGGATACAGGCGCATGGTTTCCTCGATGACCATGCGGCAGTAGCTCAGCTGCCCCAGATCGGCGAAGGTCGGGGGCCGGTCACCGATCGCCGCGCGCACCTCCTCGGCCAGCCGCTCCTGGACCTCCGGGTGCGTGGCCAGCAGGTAACACGCCCACGACAGCGCGTTCGCCGGGGACTCGTGGCCCGCCACGAGCAGGGTCTTGATCTCGTTGAGCAGATCCTCCTCCCGCATGCCCTGGCCGCCCTCGTCGCGGGCGCGGACCAGAGCGGTGAGCACGTCGCTGGTGTCGGCGCCGCCGCGGCGCTCCTCGATCAGATGCCGTACCACGTCGTCGAGTTCGCCGACCTTGCGCGCGACCCGCCGCGCCTCGGGGGTCGGGAAGGACTGCGGCAGTTTCACCGGCGCGTTCACCCGCTTCATGATCAACGCGAACGCCGCCCGCATCGCGTCGGTCACCTGGGTGGTGCCGGTGGACAGGTCGATGCTGAACAGAATCCGGCCGGTCACCGCGAGCAGCAGCTTGACGTAGTCGTCGTAGATGTCGCGGAATTCACCGGCCGCCGCGTCCCAGCTGTCGAGCATCGCCGCGGCGCTGTCGGTGATGTCGTCGGCGAAACCCTTGACGTGCGAATGGGAGAACGCCGGTGAGATGAGTTTGCGCTGCTTGCGCCAGTACTCCAGGTTGTTGGTGGTCAACTGCCCTTCGCCGAGCAGGATGCTGAACTCGTCGTAGATCGGGCTCTTGCGGTAGTTGGTGTAGTTGTCCTTGAGCACGTACTCGGTCATCGCCGGGTCCGCGACGAGGTAGACCAGCATCGGGCCCGCTTTGACCCGCACGACGTCGCCGTAGCCGTCCAGCAGCTCGCCCACCGTGGCGAGCGGGTTCTTCGCCAATTTCGGCAGCATGCGTCCGGTTTCCACCAGACCTGGCCCGGGTGCTTTCATGGTCCGACCTTTCACTTCAACAGCTTGGCGTGCTTGCGCAGCTGGTTCACGTAGTCCTGTTTCTCCACCACCAGCGGGTACTGGTCGGCGTGGTAGAGCCGCAGCCCGGCATACAGGTCGGGTTGGCGGCCCTGAATGGCGCGGTCGAAGCGCGCGACCTGCTGCGGATCGGCTGCCTTCGCACGCAGATACTCGGCGACCAAGTCGGCTTGCTTCTCGTACACGTCCCAGTGCGAGCCGATCGGCCGCACCATCCCGACCACGAACAAGTCGCGGGTGTGCGGCGGAAAGATGTTGAGGTACAGGTCCGGTCGCAGACTGCCCTCGGCCCAGTTGAGGTGGGCGCGGTCGACGACGGGATAGTTCGGCACGAACCCGGTCGCCAGCACGACCAGATCGACTTTCTCCTCGGTGCCGTCGGCGAAGGTGACCCGGTCGTCATCGATCGCGGTGACATCGGGTTTGGGGGTGATGTCGCCGTGGGTGTAGTAGTGGTGCAGCTGATCGCCCAGCATCGGGATGACGATGCCCTCGCCGAAATCGGGCACCGGAAGCCCGAACGAGCGGGAACGTCCGCGCAGGTACCCGAACAGCCGCTCGAAGGCCCGCTTGCGCAGCGGCCGCCACATCCGGCCCTGCAACATGCTGTCGGTCGGGCGGCCGAGCATGTACTTGGGCATGCAGTAGAACCCGCGTCTGCTGCTGTGCAGCGTCAGCGCCGCGTTCACGGCGCAGTCGGACAGGATGTCGGCGGCCGACTGCCCGGCGCCGACCACCAGCACGCGTTTGCCCAGCACCTGTTCGGGATGCCGGTATTCGCTGGAATGCAGCACGGGCACGGTGCTGGTACCGGGAATGTCGATGTTGCGCGGGGTGCGGTCGTGCCCGGTGGCGATGATCACTCCCGCGTAGGGGCGCTCGGAGCCGTCGGCCAGCGTCACCGTCCATCCGTCGTCCGTGGGCTCGATCCGTTCCACCGCGGTGTTCAACCGGATGCGCGGCCACAGATCGAACGCGTCGGCGTACGAGTGCAGGTACCGCAGCACGAGTTCGTGCCCGGGGTAGTCGGGGTAGTCCTCGGGCATCGGGAACCCCGGAAATGCCTGCACCCCTTTGGAAGCGATGACATGCGTATTGTGGCTGACCGGCGAGTCCGCCCGCCGCGCGTCCCAGATCCCGCCGATGCCGTCGGCGGCCTCCAGGACCTCGAAATCCAGGCCGCGCGCGGCGAATCCGCGGGCGGTCGCCAATCCGGCCGCGCCCGCGCCGATGACGCAGTAGGTCCTCATGCCGCACCCACCCGTTCGGCCTGGGGCTCGCCGGTGCGCGGCACCGGGTCCGGTTCGGTTCCCGCGCTCGCGCGCCAGGCCACCACGAAACAGGCGACGTAGATGACCGTCTGTCCCACCAGCGTGAAGTAGACGTTCTCGTTGTAGAACGCCACGACCAGCCAGGCCGCGGTGAGCAGTGCGACGGTGCGTGCGCCGCCGCGCATCAGCCCGGCGTACACCGCGAGCATCCACACCGCGCCGACGGCGATGTACACCCAAGGACCGAACGGGGCGCGGAACGACGCCAGCGTCAGCACCGCCAGCCAGATGGCCAGCTGCTCGGCGCGCAACCGCGGACCCTGCGCGCCCGCGGCCACCCGCCGGTGGATGCGGACCGCGGTGACCGCCACCAGGATCAGCAGCAGCAGGGTGTAGACGTTGGTGATCAGGCGGGCGGGACCGGTCGGGTCGCCGATGTCCCAGCCGATGATCTCCGCCTTGTACGGCAGCCCGAACGGCGAGTAGTTGACCAGCTGGTTGGCCCGTTCCACCAGCACGAATTGGTGGAACTCACCGCTGGCCAGCCGCTGCCAGGTGCCGTCGGACAGGAAGATCCGCCACGGCTCCCAGCCGAAGATCGCCAGCGTCGCCGCCGAATACACGCCGCAGAACGCCGCGGTCCACACCGCGGGCCGCCAGCGTCGCTGCACGAGCAGATAGACCAGCAGGATCGCCGGAGACACCTTGGCGATGATCGCCAACGCCAACGCCGCACCACCGAAGATATTGCGCCGCAACTGGAACAACACCATGGCGCCCGCCGCGCCGACGTAGAGCAGCAGCACGTGGATGTTGCCGATCTGCAAGGTCGCCAGCGTCGGCAGGCTGATCCACACCACCGGCGTCAGCGCGGCCAGCACCGCGCCCTGCCTGCCGCCGATCCAGCGGGCGATGGCGAACATGGCCACCAGCACGATCGCGACGTACAGCGAGTACCACAGCGCCCGCAGCGTGGCGAAATCGTGGCTGAACAGCAGCAGCAACCGCGGGAGCAGCAGGAACGGCGGCGGGTACAGGTAGGCGTCGCGATCCTGCGGGGCCACGCTGGGCAACACCGAATCCGCCTGCGGCGATTCATACCGGTGCCGGTCGTACAGGCTGCCGGGTTCGTGCTCGGCCATCATCGCCCCGCTGATGTAGCCGGACAGATGGGTCTTCTTGACCAGGAAGTCGTCGTCGGCCGACAGGGAGGCGTCGACGTTGTCCGCGTCGAGGATGAACTGCGTCAGCCGGGCCAGCACCGCGACGACGAGCAGGATGGCCACGCTCCACAGCACACGCACCACGATCGGCTTGTTCCGCACCACCTCCCGCCACTCGGCCGGGACGGTCGGCACGAACAGCACGAAAAGAACTGCCGCGCAGACGATTCCGAGTAAGGCGGTGACCGGCCCTGGTAGTCCGGTGAGCGCGAGCACGATCATCACGACGGGGACGAGAATGCCGACCACGAACACCGCGTACATCGCGGCGTAGTAGTCGAGCGAACCCCGGAAGCGGGTCCATGTCCTGGATATCATCTGCAACCTACGGCTTTCGGTTCCCGCGCCGCCCGGCTCGGGGCGGCGCGGCTGGTCTCATCTGGTCGCTGCTCCGGCGGCCAGCAGCGGAATCACCTGCGCCACCACGTCCTGTGCCGGGGGCGCGGCGCGCAGGTCGGCGCCGATCTGCTCGGCGGCGGCCCCGAAGCGGGGTTCGTTCAGCAGCGTGCTGATCGAGGCGGCCAGTGCTTCGGCGTCGCCCTGGTCGGCCGGGGTCTCGGCGGCCAGGCCCGCGCCCACACGCACCAGGCCGCGGGCGTAGTCGAACTGGTCGAACATTTGCGGCAGCACCAGCTGCGGCAGGCCGAACCAGCCCGCGGTCAGGCCGGTGGTCGAGCCGCCGTGGTGCACCAGCAGATCGCAGCCGGGCAGGAACAGGTTCAGCGGCACCTCTTCGACGACCCGCACGTGGTCGGGCAACTCGCCGACCGTGGCGCGGTCGTGTGCCGACAGCGCCACGATCACCTCGGCGTCGGCCACCTCGCCCAGCGCGGCCAGCACCGACTCCAGCGGCCGCGGACCGGTCAGGCTCAGCGTGCTGCCGCCCATGCAGACCGCGATCCGCTTGCGGCCGTTCTCGTTGCGGTGCCACTCCGGCAGCGCGCCGGTGCCGTTGAACGGGACGTAACCCACCGGGATGCTGGGCAGCGCGTCCGGAGCCTGCAACCGTGGCGGGCAGATGTCGAGTACGGCGACCGGGTCGGCCAGCCGGGTGCCCGCCTCTTCGGCCAGCGCGGCGGTGCGTTCGGTGAACGGGCCGCCGGTGGGGTCGATGCCCCAGCGGTGCACCAGCACCGGGAGATCCAGTTCCGCACCCAGGGCGCGGCCGATGGTGGCCAGCGGGTCGGTGAGGATCACGTCCGCGCCCCAGTCCCTGGCCACCGCGGCGAACGTCTCGAGGTACTGGCCTGCGTGGTTGTGCCAGTTCTGGGCGGCGATCTGCCACAGGCCCTGCCCGCCGGGCTGGTCGCGGTCGGCGAACAGCGGAAGGGGGAACATGCCCGGGTTCACTTTGGTGCGCAGCTCGTCCATCGGCACGTTCAGCGCGGTCATCTCGACGGCGTTCAATCCCGAGCGCAGCGCCGTCGCTGTCACGTCGTTGCGCGAGGCGACCAGCACTTCGTGACCGGCCAGCCGCAGCGCCCAGCAGAACGGCACCATCGCCAGCAGATGCCCCGACGAGGGCACCGGCACGACCAGAAACTTCATCCGATTCACTCCTTCGGCTTCATCCACTCCATCGGATTGGTGTGCCGAGGCACCCATGATGGAGCCGATTGTTCGGCGTTGCGGCGTTTTTCGATGACGACGATGTTGTGGTAGAAGTGCAGCGCCCCGATCCAGTCGTCGAACTCGCCCGCCGCGCGGCCGGAGTCCTTTTCGAACTCCTGGTGGTGCAGGGCGTCGACGAGAGTTTTCAGGTAGCCGACCGTGGTCGCCGGGGCGTTGGTGTCGGTGCTGCTTCCGCCCCAGCCGGACCAGTAGGAGGTCTGGGTGTCCTCGACCACGTACAGTCCGCCGGGCCGCAGATGCGCGAACAGCGCCTGGAACGAGGCGATCACGTCGCCGCTGATGTGGCTGCCGTCGTCGATGATGATGTCGAACGGGCCGAGGGAGCGGCCGAGTTCGTCGAGGAACGCCGCATCGCCCTGGTCGCCCTGCAGTGGTTGCAGCCGGGGCTCGGCGATGCCGGACTTGTCGAAGTAGTCCAGCCCGTACACCAGGCCGCGGCGGAAGTACTGCTTCCACATGCGCAGCGACGCGCCGCCGACATCGGGCGCGGTGTATCCGCCGATGCCAAGTTCCAGCACTCGCACCCGGCTGTCGCGCAGCGGGGCGAAGTGCCGCTCGTAGTGCTGGGTGTACCAGTGCCCGCCCCACTTGTCCGAACCGAACTGCAGCGACAGCGCGTTGAGGTCGTAGTGGGTGGGGCGGCAGGCGGTGACGATCCGGTCGGCGGCGATGGCGGCGGCGTCGCGGGCCAGCCGCCACGGGTCGTCGGGGGCGAAGCTGCCCGGCCCCGGCTCGTCCTTGATCGCGATGGCGCGGGTGCCGATGGCGGCGTCGGGCGGGCCGTAGACCGCGCGCAGCAGCTCCACCAGATCTTGGCGCACCACCAGCCACGGATCCTCCACGGTGCCGGGACCGATCGCGGGGTCGTCGGCGCCGAGGGTGACCAGGTAGTCCAGTTGCTTGCCCTCGTAGGTCAGCTCGAACACCGCGGTGACCGGCTGCCCGGGGCGGGTGCCGTGACCCGCACGCCAGGCGATCTCCTCGAGCACCGCCTCGGCGACCGCCTCGGTGCCGATCTCGCCGATGCGCGCGGCGGTCTCCTCGTAGACGCCGTCGGCGATCGCGATCAGGTGTGCGGCGAGGACATTCTCGTCGTTCAGGTTCACGTCATCCATCCGTTCCGCCGGTGCGCACCGGCCTCGATTCCTGCACCAGGCGCACGCCCTCGGCGACGAGCATGGCCCGGACCATGCCGCGGAAATCCACCGATGGACGCCACCCGGTCCGCTGGCGCAGCCTCGTCGCGTCACCCACCAGCGGTTGCCTGCTGCGGGTGAGCACCGAGGAGCGTTCGCGGACATGGTCTTTCCAGTCCAGTCCGGCCATGCCGAACGCGGCCGCGCAGAACTCGGCGACCGTATGGTGTTCGCCGGTGGCGACGACGAACTCGTCCGGCTCGTCGAGGGCCAGAATCCGGGTCATGGCCTCGACGTAGTCCGGCGCGTATCCCCAGTCGGCGCCGGAGTCCAGCCGGCCGACCTCGAGCACGTCGGTGTCGCCTCGCTGGACCCGCGCGACCGCGCGCACGATCTTGCGCGTGACGAACTTCTCCGCGCGCAAGGGTGATTCGTGGTTGAACATGATTCCCGCGGCCGCGAACACGCCACGGGCACGGTAGGCGCGGCAGGCCAGCAGGCCCGCCGCTTTCGTCACCCCGTAGATCGAATCCGGTCGCAGTCCGCTGTTCTCGTCGCACACCGCCGCCCGGTCGGGTCCGAAGACGTGCGAGGAGGCCGCGTAGAACAGGCGGGTGCCGGTGCGGTGGCGCTCGATCGCTTCCGCGAAGTGCTGCACCGGCAACGTGTTCACCCGATGCGAGGCGCGCGCGAGTTCATGCGGGTCGCCGTGGTCGTCCTGTGAGGAGTGCTGCACCGCCGCCAGCAGATACACCTGCCGGGGGCGTTCGGTCGCGATCATGTGATCGACGGCCGCCGCGTCGGTGATGTCGACGGGGCCGCCGCGGCCGATCCGCAGCACTTGCTCACCGCGCGCGGCGAGCAGGTCCGACAACAGTGTGCCGTCCTGCCCCGCCGCGCCCGTGACGACGACGGTCATCTCACACCACGTCCAGTTCGGGCAGCGGGAAAACCAGCCGTCCTCCCGCCGCGCGGAACGCGCTTTCCCGCTCGAGCATCATGGTGCGGAAGTGCCAGGGCAGCACGAAGAACTGGTCGGGAGCCAGCTCGCGTGCCTGCGCCTCGGACACGATCGGGATCGCGCTGCCGGGGGTGAACTTGCCGAACTTGTCGTCGTTGACCTCCGCGATGCAGGCCAGGTCCTCCGGCCCGATGCCGCAGTGCTGCAATACCACGTTGCCTTTGGTGGAGGCGCCGTAGCCGAGGGTGCGCAGGCCGGCCTTGCGGGAGCGATCGAAGAAGTCACGGACCTGCTCGCGATGCTCCTCGACCCGTTTGGCGAAGTCGGCGTAGGGCTGCGGGGTGTGCAACCCGAGGGCGGCTTCCTCCTGACGCATCCGATCCAGCGCGGCGGCGTCGGCGGCGGACGGGACGCCGCGCTTGCCCAGCGTGAGGGCGAAACTGCCGCCGTTGACGCTGTTGCGCTCCACTTCGAGCACCACGAATCCGCACCGCCGCGCCATCCACTCGATCTGGTCGAGGGTGTAGTACTCGAGGTGCTCGTGACAGATGGTGTCGTAGGAGGTGGTGGCCAGCATCGCGGGCAGATAGCTCTGTTCGAGTACCCAGATGCCGTCGTCGGTGAGGCTGTCGTACACCGCGCGCATGAATTCCAGCGGGCTCGGCACGTCGTAGAACATGGCGATCGAGGTGATCACCTTGGCTCGCCGCCCGTCCAGCACCGATTCGACCAGCTCGCGGGTGAAGTATCCGGTCACCAGCCGCACATGCGGCGGATAGAACCGGCGGAACTTCTCCCCCAGCGGGTCGATCCCCACGATGGTCGCCGACCCCTCGGGGTAGGACCGCAGCAGCGTCGCGTCGTTGCTGCCGACGTCGATCACCAGATCCTGCGGCGTCAACGCCACGCGCTCCCGGATCCTGGCCACCCGATGGGCCAGGTGATCGATCATCGATCGGTTGAGCCCGGAGCGGTATCCATAACCCGGGGAGTACATCTCGTCGAAATCGGCGGTATGGCGCAGCTGCACCAGCCCGCATTCCTCGGAGCCGGTGGGCACACAGCGCACCAGTTCCAAGGGGTAGCGCGGCACGGCGGTCGGGTCGGTGGCCGGGAACACCCCGGTCAACGCCATCGTGCCGAGATCGACGACCGTCTCGAGCCGGGTGTTCCCGCACACCCGGCAGCAATCCACCGCCACTGCTTGCGTCACGCGTTCTCCATATCGTGGGCGACCATCAGCTCGACAAGTTCGGTGAAGCTCGTGCGGGGTTCCCACCCGAGCTTCTTCTTCGCCTTGGTCGGGTCACCAGTGAGGTGATGCACCTCGGCGGGCCGGAAGTAGGTCGGATCGACCTCCACCAGCACCCTGGAGGTACGCCGATCGATCCCCTTCTCGTCGAGACCTGTACCCTCCCACACCAATTCGACGCCCGTGGCGGAGAACGCCGTTTCGCACAGCTCGCGCACGCTGTGCGTCTCGCCGGTGGCGATCACGTAGTCATCGGGTTCGGGCTGCTGCAGCATCAGCCACATCGCCTCGACATACTCCTTGGCGTACCCCCAGTCACGGCGGGCGTCCAGGTTGCCGATGAAGAGCTTGTCCTGTTTGCCCTGCGCGATGCGCACCGCGCCGCGGGTCACCTTGCGGGTGACGAAAACCTCGCCGCGCCTGGGTGATTCGTGATTGAACAGCGTGCCGTTGACCGTGTACATCCCGTAGGCCTCGCGGTGGTTCACCGTGATCCAGTACGCGTACAGCTTCGCCACGGCATACGGCGAGCGTGGATGGAACGGTGTGTCCTCACTCAGCGCGACATCGTGCAAGCCGCCGTATAGCTCCGAGGACGAGGCCTGGTAGAACTTGGTCGCGATGCCGGTCTTGCGGATCGCGTCCAGGATGCGCAGCGTGCCGATCGCGTTGGTCTCGGCGGTGAACTCCGGGATCTGGAACGAGATGTGCACGTGCGATTGCGCACCCAGGTTGTAGATCTCCGCCGGGCGCACGTCCTCCAGAATGCGGTTGAGGCTGCTGGAGTCCATGAGATCCCCGTAGTGCAGGAATAACCGGCGCTGCGAATGCGTATCGGAATACAGGTGATCGATGCGGTCGGTATTGAAATTCGACGCACGCCGGATTATCCCGTGCACCTCATATCCCTGCTGTAGCAGGAATTCCGTCAGATAAGACCCGTCCTGGCCGGTGATGCCGGTTATCAAAGCTTTTCTCATCAAACCTCCAACCCTGAGACTAACGGGTCTCGAAAATGGCGGCAACACCTATCTTTCGGTCGCCGCCGGTACTAAAATTCGATCGCATGAGCGCGGCCTCCGAAAAAACTCTGGTCATGATTCCGACATACAATGAGCGTCGCAACGTCGGGCCGTTGCTCGCTCAGATCTTGGAACAGGGCACTGATTTCGATGTCCTGTTCGTCGACGACAACTCCCCCGACGGCACCGGTGCCGTGCTCGATGAGCTGGCGCGACAGCGCTCGCCCCGAATCCACGTGCTGCACAGGGCCGGTCGTCAAGGCGTCGGCTCCGCCCATCAGGCCGGTATCCGCTGGGCTTATGCGCAGGGGTATCAGCACATCATCACGATGGATTCCGATTTCGCGCATCCGCCGTCGTATCTTCCGGCATTGCGCGCCGCCGCCGACGGTTTCGACATCGTTGTCGGCTCGCGCTATCTGAAAGAGGACAGCCTGGCCGACTGGACTCCCTTCCGCAAGATCCTCACCCGAGTCGGGCATTTTCTCACCGTGACACTGCTTCGGATGCCCTACGATGCCACCGGCGCGTTCCGATACTACCGTCTGGACAGTGTTCCGGTAGACGCTTTCGATAAGGTCCGCTCGACCGGGTACTCGTTCTTCTTCGAAAGCCTCTACATCCTCAACGCCAACGGTTTCCGGATCGAGCAGGTGCCCATTCACGTGCTCAACCGCACCGCGGGCGCGTCGAAGATGCGCACCCGCGACGTGGCGACCAGCGTGCGTTTCCTGTTGGTGCTGTGCGCGGAGAAGTACTTCCGCCCCAGCCGTCATCGCATCAGCTCGCTCGTGCACCGGTGACCCTCCCGGCCAGCCAGTCGATCACCGCCGCCGCCTCCGGCCAATCGGAGCCGGTGGCGGTGACCGGGAACTGGTCGTCGACATAGTCTTTGGCGAACTCCGAGCGCGAGCCCACGGCGTCGCGCACCTCGGCCAGCGTCACGGTGGTGCGCGCACCCACCTCACGCAGGCCGGTGTCGCCGAGATGCTCGGCGATCCAGCCCGCGCACCAGTCCACCGGCGCGAAGCTCTGCCGGGAGCCGCCACTGGCGAACACCGGGCGGTCGGCAGCCATGTCGGCGAGCACGCCCTTGCGGTAGTCGCCGCCGTACATCGGCCCCAGCCGGACCACGAAAGTGTCTGCCCCGGAACACAATTGCTCCGCCTCGGCACGATGGCGCCCGTACACCGTGTCCAGTTGGGTGCGCGCGGAAATGCTGCTGATCTGCACGAACCGGTCCCAGCGCCACTGCTCGCGCAGCAGACGCGTCTTGTCGACCGTCTCGGCGTGGTCGGCGTCCGGATTGTGCTCGGCCCAGAACCGTTTCGACGGGCAGGCGGCGTTGATCAGCACGTCGTAGCGGCCTGCGGTGCGGTGGCGTTCGTGATCGGCGCGCACCACCGGGACCACCTCCCACTGGGTCCGCTTGCCGAGCGCCTCGGTCAGCGCGGCGCCGACATAGCCCGCGGCGCCGACCACGGCCACGCGCATGCTCATGCCGTGCCCTTCCGGGGATGTCTCCGGGCCTGACCGCTCATGCTGTGTCGTCTTCCGGCATGAGCAGCGCCCTGCATGGTTGCGCTTCGCTGCCGCCTCCGGGCCCGACCGCTCATGCCTGGTTGCCTTCCAAGGTGTGCGGCAGCGGCGCTACCTGGACGATCGGCGGGTCGCACTCGTCCCACGGCTTGGTCAGCATCGCGATGAAGGTCAGCGGCGTGATGGAGTACACCGTGTGCATCACCCCGATCGGTGTGCGCGTGCAGATGCCCTTGGACACGTGGATGAACTCCTCCGGGCAATCCGGATCCTCGTGGTCGTCCTTGGTCACCAGCACGCCGTTGCCCTCGACGAACAGCAGGTACTCGACGAAGTGCGGGTGGTAGTGCAAGCCGCGCACCTTGCCCGGGTGCATGTAGATCAGGTTGAACTCCAGCAGGGGCTCCGGGGGGACCCAAGTGAATATGCCGCCGCGCCCATCGCGGACGGTGTCGAGATTGCACGACGGAGTGAGAACTTCGACCTTCATTACTGCATCCCTTCATCAAGCGGGTACTACGTCGGGGCGAACAGCGGTGAGCTTGTCCGCGAGAGAGCCGAGCAACGCCTCGCGGTGCTCGACGAGGAAGAAATGGCCACCGGGCAGCAGCTCGGTGGAGCGCAGTCCCGGCAGGACATCGCGCCAGGCCTCGAGCTGGGTGGTCGCCACCTGGCGGTCGTCGCGCCCGCCGAACAGGTGGGCCGGGCACGATGGCGCGGCGGCGGGCGCGAATCGGTAGTCGTCGAAGATCTCGAAGTCGCTGCGCAGCGCGGGCAGGAACAGCGCCATCACCTCGGGCGTATCGCGCACTTCCGGCGGAATGCCGCCGTAATGGCCGACCGCGGCGATGAATTCGTGATCCGGAAGGCCCGACAGACGTCCCGGCCGGGGCAGATGTGGCGCCGCCACGCCGCCGAGGAACAGCGCCCGCGGTTCGACCCCGGCTGGCAGCCCGCGCGCGACCTCGTAGGCGGTCAGCGCGCCGAGGCTGTGGCCGAAGAAGGCGAACGGCAGATCGGTCAGCGGAAGGACCTGCGCCAGCGAGGCGTCGACCAGATCGGTGAAGCGGCGGATCGGCGTCTGCGCCAGATGCCGTTGCCGGGCGGGCAGCTCGATGGTGCAGAGCTCGACCCAGTCGGGCAGCTGGCGCCGCCACGGAGTGTAGGCGGCGGCTTTGCCGCCCGCGAACGGCCAGCAGAACAAGCGCAGGCTCGGCGTACCCGCGGTCCGGCGGTGGATGGTCAGCACACCCGTGTTGCCTGAGGGCGGCGTCGCTCGCGCTGGTTCGGCTGTGGCTCGCGCTGGTTGTGTGTCCGTCTGCGTAACCGTTACTGGAAGCGCGGGCGCCGCAGCAGTTTTCGCTTGTTCGTCCGGGCTGTTGGCCTCGATCGGAAGAGCACGCAGATCGCCCACCGTGGCGATCCGGGTCACCGGCGCGCCCAGCGTCGCGAAGAACTTCGACAGCGGCGCCGACGGACCGATCTCGTACCGGCGGGCGCCGGAGCGCAGCAGTGCCCGCATGTTGTCGGTCCAGCGCACCGGGGCGGAGATCTGACGGACCAGATGCTCGGCAAGGGTCTCGGGCCGGTGGAACTCTCCGGTGTAGTTCGAGGTCACCGCCACCGCGCGGTCGGCGCGCGTGCGGGGGGCGCAGGCGGCGAGATGCTCGGCGAACTCGGCCTCGATGCCCCGCATCCACCGGGAATGGAACGGCGCGCTCACCCGCAGCGGGACGAATCGCAGGTCCGGAAGACGTTCGGCGAGAACCGCGCGGGCGGCGGCGACGGCGGCGCCGCCGCCACTGATGACGAGCTGATCGGTCGAATTGTCGTTGGCCACTTCCGCGCCCGCCGTGGCCACCAGCTCGGCCACCTCGGAGCCGGCGATGTCGGGCAGGATCAGCGCAGCCATCGCGCCCTCGCCCTCCGGTACCGCGCGCTGCATCAGCGCTCCGCGGGTACGCACCAGCCGCACCCCGTCGGCGAGCTCGAAGACGCCCGCCGCGACGAGCGCGGCGTACTCCCCGAGACTGTGCCCACCGAAGGCGACCGGCCGCACACCGTATTCGGCCACCAGCACCCGGTAAGCGGCGATCTCCATGGTCAGCACGCACGGCTGGGTGTACTCCGTGCGGTGCAGCCGCGGATCGCGCTCGGCGCAGATCCGCAGCAGATCCTCACCCACCGCGGCACTTGCTTCGGCGAAGGTGTCTCGCGCGAGCGGGAACTCGGCGCAGAAGTCCGCGCCCATCCCGGTCCGCTGGGCGCCCTGCCCGGGGAAAACGATGGTGCACTCGGCATGGGCGGTCAGGCCCGGCGGCGGCAGCGGAGCGTGACCACGGAGGGCCCCGCCCGTGCCGGAAGAAGACGCAGCATGGGCGGTCAGGCCCGGAGGCGGCAGCGGAGCGTGACCACGGAGTGCCCCGCCCATGCCGGAAGAAGGATCAGCGCTCATCGCAGCACGTCCGCGGTCGAGTCGGCGGTGCGGGGCGCGGGGAGGTAGCCGATCTCGGCGCAGTGCTCCAGGTAGACCCGCACCAGGTCCTCCGTCGGCGGGCAGTCGATGCCCGCCGCGCCCAGGACCCGCCGGGTGTAGGCGCAGTCGGCGTAGGAGCTCTCCTCGTAGTGGATGGTGCCGAAAAGCTCGATGCCGTACTTGAACATCTCCAGGGTCTGGCTGTCGTAGACCTCGTCGGTGCCGAGCCGGTAGATCTGCCGGTCGGTGGCCCTGCGGTGGAATTCCTCCAGCGGCACCAGACTCACCTCGTATCCGGCGCGCTGCACGTAGCGGACCACGTCGTAGTAGCGGCGGATGTCCGGGTTGGTCAGGTGGTAGGTCTCCCGGTAGGTGGGCCGGCGCACGGCGATGTGCACGATCGCGGCGCTGACGTAGTCGACCGGGCTGATGTCCCAGTGCACCGGCGTCAGCATCGTCTCGCCGGTCTCGATCATCGTCTTGAGGATGTCGTAGTACGCGCCTTTGACGCTGACCTCGGAGAACGGATACCGGCCGGTGCGGCTGTCGCCCATGATGTTGCCCGGCCGCACGATGTCCCAGAGCAGTCCGCGCTCGCTCGCCGCCCGGATCAGCTTCTCGGACTCGTACTTCGTCTGCTGATAGGGCAGATGGTCGTAGCCCTGACCCAGTTCCAGATCGCGCTCGGTGAACGGCGGGTTGTTGAAATTGAGCCGATCGCCGAGCACGCTGAAGCTCGACACGTACACCAGGTACTTGCCGCGCGAGCGCAGCGCGAATTCCACCGCGCGCCGGGTGCCTTCGACGTTGATCGGGGCGAGCGCGTCGTAGAAGGTGACCAGCGTGGTGCGGCCCGCGGCGTGGATGGTCAGGTCGACGTCGTCGGCGAGGCGGCGCCAGGTTGCCTCGTCCAGACCCAGACGTTCGCTGGAGACGTCGCCGAGCACCGTCCTCACCCGCTGCGCGAACGCCTCGTCGAGGGTGCCGTCCGGATCGTAGGTGCCGAGGAAGTGCTTGATCCTGCGTTCGGCCGCGTCCACCGTTTTGCCGCGCACCAGGCAGGTCACCCGCACGTCGGTATCGGAGAGCAGGTCGTGCAGCAGTTTGCCGCCCAGCACGCCGGTCACGCCGGTGATGAAGACCGAGCGCACCGGAATCGGGGCGTCCATGGTCACGGGCGGGATGTGCTGCTGTGTTCCGGCGGCGGGAGCGGTTTCGGTGGCGCGCGGGGCGTCGGCCTGCCCACCTCCGGTGATGATGCCCTCGGCCACAAGGTATTCCGACAGCGACGCGATGGTCGGGTACAGCTCGGTCGATTCCGCCGGGATCTTGACGTCGTAGTGCTTCATCAGCCGGTTGAGCATCCGGACGGTGGCCACGGAGTCGAATCCGAAGTCGGCGAACTCCGCGTCGAGGTCGAGTTCTTCGGGATCGGTCTTGGTGAGATCGGCGAAGATATCGCGGATCTGTTCGCTGAGCTCATCGCGCAGTGCGGTGTCGAAACCGTCGCTCGCTGGTTCGGCGGTGACCGGACGCGGCGCGGTGATCCCGGTCGGTTCGACGATCCCAGCCGGTTCGGTGTGCCCATTCGATGCGGTGACCGCAGCCGGGTCAGTGACCCCAGCCGGTTCAGTGATCATGCTCGGCGTGGTGGCCGTACCTGGTTCGGCACGTTCGGGGGCGGTCGGATCGGCACCCAGGATGTCTTGGGTCGCAGTGCCATTCGTGGAGTGACCGTTGCGTCGCCCGGCATCGGAGGAGTCGGTCTCGTGCGCGACCACCGCCTTCGCGACCAGCTGCGGGGCCGGGTGACTGCGTCGGCGGTAGTCCTCGGGCACGATCCAGTACCTGCGCCGCGCGAACGGGTAGCCGGGCACGCTCACGATCCGGCCGAACGGCCGCTCGTAGGCCTGTTCCCAGTCCACGGTCCATCCGCCCGCCCACAGCTCGGCGACACGCGGCAGATTCCCCGAACGCAACAGCGCGCGGACTTCCGCGCGCTCGGCGTCCGACTCGCCGGGCAGCTCGTCGAGCTCGCGGTGGGTGCGGGCGACGCCGCGGAAGATCAGCATGCCTTCGGCAGGCGCGGGCGTGCCCGACGCCGCCGCGCTGTAGAGCAATTCCACGAGTTCGGCTGTGGAGGCGGCCACCACAGCGAGCCGATGTTGGAACGCGGTGCGGCCGACGGCCAGCGTCCACGCCACGTCCGGCAGCGGAACGGGATGCTCGCGCAGCCGCCGGGCCATGCGGGTGGCCAGTTCGGTCAGCCGGTCGGCGTCGCGGGCCGACAGCACGACGAGTCTGGGCTGCCCGTCCTCGGGAGTCGATGCGATCGGCTCGGCGTCGGCGAGGATGACGTGGGCGTTCGAGCCACCCGCGCCGAATGAGCTGACGGCGGTGATGCGGGGCTGCCCGTCGTCGGGGCGCGGCCAAGCCGTGGGCTGGTCGATGATCCGGAACGGTGTGGCCGCGAAGTCGATCCCCGGGTTCGGCGGATCGCTGTGCAAGTTCGGCGCCATGGTGTCGTGCCGCAATTGCAGTAGCGCTTTCACCACGCCCGCGGCACCCGCGGCGGCCTCCAGGTGCCCGACACTGGACTTCGCCGAACCGATGCCGCAGTAACCGCGTTCGGTCGTTGCGCGGCGATAGGCCTTGGTCAGCGCCGCGATCTCGATGGGATCTCCCAGCGCGGTGCCGGTGCCGTGCGCCTCTACGTAGCCGATGTCGCCCGCGTTGACGCGCGCGGCGGTGAGCGCCCGGCCGATCAGGTCGGCTTGGGCCGCGGGATTGGGCACCGTGAAGCCGTTGGTGCGTCCGCCGTGATTGATCGCGCTACCCCGGATGACGCCGTAGACGCGGTCGCCGTCGGCGCGCGCATGCCGCAACGGTTTGAGTACCAGGGTGACCACACCCTCACCCGGCACATAGCCGTCGCCGCCCGCGCCGAACGACCGGCAGCGTCCGTCGGTGGAGGCCCAGCGCCCATAGCCGAGCAACAGGTACTTCCCGGGATGGATCGACACGTTGACCCCGCCCGCCAGCGCATATGCCGACTCGCCGCGGCGCAGGCTCGCACACGCCAGGTGCAGCGCGGTCAGCGATGCCGAGCACGCCGTATCCACCGCCAGGCTGGGACCGCTGAAACCGAGGTGATACGAAACCCGGTTCGCCACCGCGAAATACCCCGAGATCGGCACGCCGACGAAGGCCTGGTACTCGGCATAGCCCACACCGGCGAACACTCCGGCATCGAGCAGCCCCCGGGACGCGGCGCTGGCGCGCACGCGATCCGGCGTGTAGCCCGCGTCTTCCAGTGCCGCCCAGGATGTTTCGAGGAACAAGCGCTGCTGCGGGTCCATCTCCTCGGCGTCCTTGGGCGTGATGCCGAAGAAACGGGCGTCGAATTTGTCGACGTCGTCGAGGAACCCGCCCCAGCGCGCGTAGGTGGTGCCCGGCTCGTCGGGATCGTCGGAGAGGTATTCGCTGTGGTCCCATCGCTGCGGCGGAACCTCGACGATGCAGTCGCGTCCCGCGACCAGGTTTGCCCAGAACTCCTCGATGTCGCCCGCCATCGGGAACCGCCCCGCCATACCGATGACGGCGATGTCGTCGTCGGAATCGTCGGTGGTGGGCCGCTGGGCGGACGTGGTCGCCGAAGCGGGCGCCGGTTCGAGTCCCATGCGCTGGGCTGCCACCGAACGGTCCGGACCCGGCTCCCCGTGTGAATGGCCAGTATCCGCCGGGCCGTTGGCCACCACACGCGTCAGGTGCGGTGCGCTGTGGGACGCACCCCCGCCTGCGGGTTCGGCGGCCATCATGTGCGCTGGGACCGGTGCGCTGTGCAACGCCGGGGCTGCCGGATCGGCGGGCACTGCGTGGCCCAGGTTCGGTGCGGTGTGGGCCACGGCGCTGTGTGCTGAGCCCGCCATGACGTGGGTTGGGGCCGGTGCGCTGGTGAACGTCGCCACGGAGGCGGGGCCGGAGGTCAGCGCGGCCAGTCGTGGCGCGTGCTCGTCAGCGAGGTAGCCCGCGAGGTCTCGCACTGTCTGGTACTCGAAGAACAGGGTGCTCGGCAGCGGCCCGAAGTCGGTTATCAGCCGGTCGTTCATCTTGCTGATCAGCACCGAGTCGATGCCGTAGTCCTGCAACGGAATACGGGTCCGGATCCGCTCCGGGGCCAGTCGGCAGTACTCGGCGAGCAGACCCTTCAGGTAGGTCTCCGCGTTGCGCCACAGCGGTGCGGCCTCCGTGTGTGGCGTCGCAGCCAGGGGCGGTGCGGACTGGGCGTCTGGTGGCGTGACGACACCGTCAGGTGCAGCGACGACTCGAGCCGCGAGTGTTGCTCGGTTCGGGGCACGATCGGGAACGGCTGCATCCTGGCTTGCTATGGGGGGAGTCGCAGGCGCGGGGACAGTCGGCGCGTCGGCGGTGTTGGACACTGCGACTTCCTCTGCTGCCGTAACTGTTCGGGGCGCTACCTGCACTGTTGAAGACGCTTGCGGGAGGCTGGTTGCCTGTGTGGACGAAGGCGCACTGCTCTCGTCCGGCACCCAGCACCGTTCACGGTCGAACTCGTAGCCGGGCAGGTGGATACGACGCGCCGCCGGGTCGCTCCAGCCCGCGTATTCGACGTGCGCGCCCTCGACCCACTGCCGTGCCGCCGCCACCGGATCATCCAGCACCGCCGCGCCGCCGCGATCGGTCACGCCGTCGGTAACGCCGGTGAAAACGCCTGCGGGACGGTCGCCTTCGGCGAACGCGGCAAGCCGGGCGGCGATGGCGTCCACGGAGTCCGCGACGATCGCGAGCCGATGCTCGAATCCGGTGCGCCCCTGCGCGAGCGTCCGCGCGATGTCCGCGGGCACCAGGTCCGGATTCGCGGCCAGATGCCTGCGCAGTGTCCGCGCCATCCGGGTCAGGCTCGTCGCGCTGCGTGCGGAGAGCACGATCAGCTGTGGACCGCCTGGCACGTGCGGCCGGATTGCGTCGGCGATCGGGGCGGCATCGACCACCAGGTGCGCATTGGTGCCGCTGAAACCGAAGGAACTGATCGCGGCGCGGCGCGGCCCGCTCCACTCACGCAGTGCGGTGTTGACGAAGAACGGTGACTCGTCCAGGCCGAGCAGCGGGTTCACCGAGGCGACGTGCAGCGAGGGCGGCATCTGTCCGGCGCGCATGGCCAGCAGCACCTTGAACAGGCTCGCCATCCCGGCCGCGTGCGAGGCGTGCCCGATGTTCGATTTCACCGAGCCCACCGGTATGGCGGCGACCGCGTCGGTGTAGTGGCGGAAGGCCGCGGTGAGCGCTTCGATCTCGATCGGGTCGCCCAATCGTGTTCCCGTGCCGTGGGTTTCGACATACCCGATGGTGGAGGGGTCGATACCGCCCTCGCGATAGACCGCGAGTTCGAGTTCGGTCTGCGAGCGCATACTCGGCGCGGTGATGCCGTTGGTGCGGCCGTCGTGGTTCACTCCGATGCCGCGGATCACGCCGTGAATCGGGTCGCCGTCGCGTTCGGCGGCGGCCAGCGGTTTGAGCACCACCACCCCGGCACCCTCGGCGATGACGAAACCGTCGGCGTCGGCATCGAAGCTCGCGCACCGGCCGTGCGCCGACAGCATGCCCATCGAGGAGGCCAGCAGGTGGTATTCGGGTGTCACGAACACCGCGACACCACCGGCGAGCGCGAGCTCGGATTCGCCCGAGGCGAGGCTGCGGCAGGCTTGGTGCAGCGCGACCAGCGCCGAGGAGCACGCGGTGTCCAGCCCGAGGCACGGACCGGTGAGATCCAGATGGTAGGCCACCCGGGCAGGCAGGATAGCCGGGCTGTTGCCGGTGAACATGTGATGCGAGCCGACCGTGCCGCGGTTGCGCAGCAGGGTCGCGTAGTCCGATCCGGGCGACCCGGCGAACACGCCGCATCGTTTGCGCCGCAACGACTTCGGGTCGATGGCGGCGTCCTCCAGCGCGAGCCAGCTGTGTTCGAGGAATAATCGCTGCTGCGGGTCCATGTAGTCGGCCTCGGCAGGCACCAGGTCGAAGAACGCCGGATCGAACTGCTCGACGCCGTCGAGGAACCCGCCCCACTTGGAGTAGGTCTTGCCCGGTGTCGCCGGTCCCGGCCGGAAGTAGTCGGCGACGGGCCAGCGA
The DNA here is from genome assembly GCF_965283145.1 of Nocardia sp. Marseille-Q1738. Classification (NCBI taxonomy): domain Bacteria; kingdom Bacillati; phylum Actinomycetota; class Actinomycetes; order Mycobacteriales; family Nocardiaceae; genus Nocardia; species Nocardia sp. Marseille-Q1738. The sequence continues at coordinate 143,092 of NZ_CBDIMS010000010.1, forward strand.
GAAGCCGGTACTTCGGTCACGGAGTCGTGTCCGGCGGCGAGGTTGCGCCAGAACTCGGCGAGATTCGCTGCGCCCGGGAACTTGCCGGACATGCCGATGATGGCAATGTCCATGGATGCTGACCTTTCGCTCGGCCCCTCGGTCGGCGCGCCGACGGTCTGGGCGCTGGATGCCGAAGACATTCGGCTGCGGGCACTGTCGGTCGGTTGAGTCGTCGGTGTGCTGGTCGCCGTCGCGCCGATTTCGGCCATACGCCTACTGAGCAGCCGCACGGAGGGATGGTCGAACACCACTGTCGGGCGCAGCGCCAAGCCGTATCGGGCGTTGACGCGGTCGATGATCTTCACCGCCAGGATCGAATCGACGCCGTACTCCGACAGCGGCAGCTCGGCGCGCACCTCGGAGCGCGCGACGCCGAGTCCGTCGGCGACGAGGCCGATGAGCTCGGCTTCCAGCGCCGAGACAGCAGCAGACGATGCGGTCGCTGCCGCCGTCCGCGCGGGTTCCGAGCCGATGCGCTCTACCTCGAGCGACGAGTTGTCGGCGAACTGCATGGACGCGCTGACCGCGGCGGTCCGTTCCGATTCCAGGCCGATGCGTGGGGCTCCCGGTGCCGGGGTGTGGGGGGTCTGCGTGGATGCGCTGACCGAGGAGGTTTGCGCCGGTTCCGGGACGACATCGGGTTCGGGCCGAACGTCGGCGGGCGCGGTGGCGCTGACGGCGGCCAGCAGCCGGAAGCTCGGTTCCGGGTCCTCGGACAGGCCGGGACCCCATGCTCGGACTCCGGAGAATCCCGCGGCGCTCAGGGCGGCGCGCCACTGCTGTTCGGACAGCAACGGGGAGTGCGGGATTCGCGCTGCGGGATCGCGGTAGGCGTGCCAGCCTTCCAGCAGGCCGAAGGTCAGTGCGAGTACCTCCAGATCGGTGGTCGCCTCGGTGAACGCCAGGACGCCGCCTGGTGCCAGCAGCCGTCGCGCGTTCCGCAGTGCCGCGTCGATCGACCGCGTGGCGTGCAGGACGTTGGCGCACAGCACCAGGTCGGCGTCGCCCGCGGGGAATCCTTGCGCGACCGGGTCGGTCTCGATATCCACCACGGCGAAACGCAGGTTCGGGTGGGTGCCGAAGGTGCGTCGTCCGTGCGCGACGAAACTGTGCGAGACATCGGTGTAGTGGTACTCGTAGGCGATCCCACGGTCGGCCAGCGCGGCGAGCACCGCGTGCGTGGATCCACCTGTGCCCGCGCCGATCTCGACAATCCGCAAGGGACGCGCGGCCCCGCGCTGCTGCGCGAGGGCCGACACCAGCTCGGCGAGCAGGCCGTTGGTGAAATCGTAGGCGGCGTTGCCGCGATAGATCGCGCCGACCAGCTCCAAGTCGCCACCGGGGAACAACACCTCCGTGGCGGACAGCTCCCCGCGCAGCACGCGGGGATACGCGGCCAGGCAGGCGTCGAGCAGCGTCACATACGCCTCGGTTTCCGGGAAGCGCGCGAGCAGGTCGGCGCGCATGCCGCTCGTGCCGGGCGGCGGGCCGGGCACGACGATGGTGCCCTGCTGCGACCGGACGAGCCCGTGCCGCACCAGGATGTCCACACAGCTGGTGCGCAACCGCGCGAATTCGGGTCGCACGCCCAGCGCCGCGTCCAGCGCCTCGGCGGTCCACTCCCCTGGCGTGAGACCCATCCCGGCGAGCGTGGCGAACAGCAGCATCGCCGCGTAGCGGCCGAGCTCGGGCTTGCCGGGCTCCACGATGCCCGCGGGCCGGGTCGCCGTCTCGAACTGTGCCACCGCGGCGTCGAACCCGGAGCGCGACGGCGTGATGATCCAGTACTCCGTGCGGTCGAACGGATAGCCGGGCAACGGGATTCGCCGTTCCGGGCCGCCGCGTTCACGCCAGTCGATGTCGGCGCCCGCGACCCACTGGCGGGCCACGTCCTGATCGCTCGCCGGTGGACCGAACAGCGGACGGGTCTGCGCGTCCACTGTGCCGGTCACCACCGGACCCAGCTGATCGGTGCGGAACTGGTCGAGCGCGTCGGCCACCGCGACCGGCGACGACGCGACCACCGCCATCCGGTGCGCGAGCGCGGGCCTGCCCACCTGCAAAGTGCGCACCGCGTCGGCGAAATCGGCGGGGTCGAGGGCGCGGAAGTGCCGGGCCATGATCTCGGCGTAGCGGCGCAGCTGGGCTGCGGTGCGTGCCGACAGCACGAAGATCTCCGGCCCACCCGGCGCCCTGGACCGTGCTCGGTCATCGACGAATTCGGCGAGCACCACATGTGCGTTGGCGCCGCCCGCACCGAACGCGCTGACGCCGGCATGCCGCGGTACGGTCACGCCGTCGACCGTGCGCCGCGGCCAGTCCTCCAGCTCGCGCGGCAGACGGAACGGCACAGAGTTGAACGCGATGACCGGATTGACTTGTGCCGCATGCAGTGTCGGCGCGATCCGGCCGTGCCGCATCTGCAGTAGCACGCGGGTCAGCCCCGCGACCCCAGCGGCCGCTTCCAGGTGGCCGATGTTCGATTTGGTCGAGCCGAGCGCGCGGGAGCGACCGGTTCCATCGGACCGGCCGAATGCCGCGGCCAGACCGGCGATTTCGATCGGATCGCCGAGCGGAGTTCCGGTGCCGTGCGCCTCCAGGTAGTCGATCACCGCCGGATCGACTCCCGCCGCACGCAGCGCCTCGGTGATCACCTCGGCCTGCGCGCCGGGGTGCGGCACGCTGTAACCGGAAGTCTGGCCGCCGTGATTGACGGCGCTGCCCAGGATCAGTCCGTGGATGGTGTCGCCGTCCGCGCGAGCGGCGGACAGCGGCTTCAGATACAGCGCGCCGACGCCTTCACCCGGGACGTAGCCGTCGGCGCTCGCGGCGAACGGCCTGCACCGGCCGCTGTCGGACATCATGCCGAGGCTGCTCAGCAGCAGGAACTTGTCCTCGTGCAGCAGCAGATTCACTCCGCCGACGATCGCGGCGTCGCATTCGCCATCCAGCATGCTGCGCCGCGCCAAGTGCAGGGCGGTCAGCGAGGCCGAGCAGGCGGTGTCCACGGTGAGACTCGGTCCGCGCAGGCCGAGGGTGTAGGAGGTGCGGTTGGCGATCGATGACGGAATCGAGGCCACCGCGACCGGATCGCCGTCACGGGTGGCCGCCACCCCCAGCAGTCGGTAGTCGCTCCAGGTGGCGCCGACGAATACACCGACGCGCCGATCCCGCACGGTGGGATCGGTGTGGTGGTAGCCCGCATGCTCCAGCGCGGCATACGCCTGTTGCAGGAACAACCGCTCCTGCGGATCCATCAGTGGCGCCTGCACGGGGGGAATGCGGAAGAACTGGGGGTCGAAACCGCCTACGTCGTGCAGGAAGCCGCCGGTCATCGGCGGCGCGCCAGGGGTGTCTCGTGCGGCGGTGAGCCACCAGCGTTCCGCGGGGACAGGACCGACCGCGTCGTGGCCGTCGCGCAAATTGCGCCAGAACTCGTCGAGGTCGTCGGCGTCCGGGTAGCGTCCGCTGACACCGACGATCGCGATCGGCTCCTCGACGCCGACCGGCCTGGCCGGAGCAAGTCGCTCGCCGACGGTCACCGGCTCGGCGGTGCTTGCCTGCGAGCCGGCTGGACGCAGCCGGGCACGCACGACTTCGGGGTCGCCCCAGACCGCGGCGAGTTGGGCGCGGTCCAGTGCGCCGCACGACAGCAGCAGGTCGAGCCCGGTCGTGGTGGGCAGCAGTCCGATCCCGGCCCGCCGCAGCGCGGCGATCTGCTCGGCGGGCGGATGCATGCCGCCCTCGGCCCACAGCGGCCAATTGATGCTGACCGTCCTGGTTCCGGCCTGGTCACGCTGTTCGGCGAAGACGTCGAGATAGCGGTTTGCCGCCGCGTAGTCCGCCTGCCCCGGATTCCCGAGAACCGCGGACACTGAGGAGAACAACACCGTCAGCCGGGCCTCCGGCAGCGCGCGGGTCAGGTGCCGCACGCCGTGCACCTTCGGCGCCAGGACCGAAGCCGCTTCGTCGCGGCCGGTGCCGGACACCAGCCCGTCGCGCAGCTGTCCCGCACCGTGGTAGAGCACGTCGACCGGCCCGAACGTGGCATGGGCGATCGCGGCGACGCGCTCGGCGTCCTCGGCGATCGACACGTCGGCTCGCACATGCACCGCTTCGGCGCCGAGGTCGTTGAGTTCGGCGAGCAGACCAGCGCCTGCCGCGTCGAGCGGGCGCCGCGACACGAGCACCAGACGCGCGCCGTAGTCGGTGGCGAGTCGGCGCGCCAGATGCCGGGCGATGCCGCCGAACCCGCCGGTCACCACGACGACCGATCCGGCCCGCAGCACCGCATCGCCAGCAGTGCCCGCGGAGTCCGCACGCAGGCTGGGCAGCCGGATCTCGCGTCGTCCGCCGCGATAGCGGATCTCGGTGCCCGGGTCGCGTTCCGCCACACCCAGTTCGGCGGCCACGATGTCATCGATCGCCGCCGTCGGCTCGCACTGCACGGCGCGCAGGATCGGCTGCGGCTGCTCCAGCCGCAGCGTGCGCGCGAAACCACCCAGAAGAGCACAGCTCAGCTCACCCGCGGGTGTCGCGCGCGTGACAGCGAGCACCAGCCGCACCGGCGGTTCCGATACCCCGGCTGTCGCACGCACGAGATCGCGCAGAGGCAAGTACACCCGCTCGATCAATCCCCGCGGGTCACCGTCGCCGATCGACTCGGGCCATAGATACAGCGCGGCGTCGAAGCGCAGCCCCCGGGCTGTCAGCTGCTCGACCAGCAGGCCCATATGCCGTGCGTCTGCCGGATCGACAACGAAATCGCTTGCACCGGTCTCGAATTCGCTACCGGGTCGCACCCTGATCACGGTGGCGGACCCGGCGTGGCGGTAGGGGTGGTCGGGCGTGTCGAAGACGAGCAGGCTGGTGGGTTCGCGGCGAGAATGTGCGGTGGTGTCGGTTTCCCAGTCGAAACCGAAGGTGACCAGTTCGTCCCCGGGCGCGGTCGGGTATTGCGCCGCTGCGGCGGATGCCGCGGGGCCGCCTGTTCCCGACGATGCGAATGGCGTGCGTGGTTTCGCAATCGGCGCGGTCGCTCGCGACGCCGAACGGAATTCAGCTGATCCGGTCGTCGGGGTGGCTGCCTGTGGTACGGGACCGGTGCCGGTTGACCCTGCTGTCGGCGCGGCCGCCTGCGGCGCGAGACCCGGGCCGGTCGATCCTGCGGCCGGGGCGGCCGCCTGCGGCGTGATACCGAGTTCCGTTGACACTGTCGTCCGAACGGCCGCTTGCGGAGTCGAACCGAGTTCCATTGATGCCGTGGCTGATTCAGGCGCGGCAGTACCTGGGCCGGATGGGGGCGCGGGCGTTGCCGTGGCCGCGGAGGGCCGATACTTCGCGCCGACCGTGTCGGCGAGGTGACCGGCGAGCGCCTCGATGGTCTGGTACTCGAACAGCAGCGTCGGATACAGCGGCTCGCCGACCCGCCCTTCCAGTTCGGCGGTCAGACGCAGCAGGCGCCCGGAATCCAGGCCGAGTTCATAGAACCCCACGTCGGTGGCGACACCGGAAGCATCGGCACCCAGTTCGGCCGCGACCAGAGCAGCCAGGTCGGCGGTGATCAGTGCCCGTGGGTCGTCCACCGACGCGGCCAGTGCCGGACTGGTAGCCGACGGACCATATTGGGCGGCGGCTGCCGGGCTGGTAACCGCCGGATCGTATTGCGCAGCGGGTGCCGGGTTGGTGGCCTTCGGATCGTATTGCGCGGTCGTTGGGCTGGCAGACGCGGGACCGTGCGATTCCGGCTGTTGCGGCGCAGCCACCTCCGTCGGTGTCAGCAACCGGTGGATATCCGCGCTGCCGCGCACACGCTTGGAGGTCAGCCGATAGCGCACCACCGGCGACCCATCCGGGGCGTAAAGTGCCACGTCGGCTTCTAGCAGGTCGCCGCCGTGCCCGCCGCCGCGAACCGACGCCCGCACGAAGACCTCCTCCGGCGTTGCCCGCCAGGCGTGCACGTCGCCGAAGTAGATCGGGATGAACGCGCTGTCGTCGTCGGCACCCAACCGTTGCGGATCGACGAACGGCACGATCGTCGAGGCGTCCAGGAACGTGGGATGCAGCAGAAAGCCGGGCAGGTACGCGGCCGCCTCGGGGCTCAGTCCCATCGTCGCGGTGACGAGGTCGCCGGTGCGCGTGAAATGCCCGGTCGCGCGCATGAACTCGCGATGCTCGATGCCACGGCTACCGCTCTGCGCGTACAAATCGGCCATGCCGCGCGCCTGCGCCGACCCGACCGCGGTATCCGATGCCGGCGGCGCGACCAGCGAATCGGACCGCACCAGAACACATTCCGCGACCGCATCGACCGGCCCGTACGGCGCGCCCGCTCGGTCGAGTCGCTGCACGTCGATGGCGATCCGCCCGGTCGGGCGATCCACCCGGAACGCGATGCGCACCGCGCCGTCGTCGGGAAGGGCGACCGGACGCTGGAACAGCGCCTCCCGGATGGTCAGGTCGGCGGGCCGATAACCGGCCGCCATCGCCGCGCGCAGGATCATGTCGAGATACACCACGCCGGGCAGGATCCGCACGCCGTGCACGCGATGGTCGCGCACCACCGGGTCGTCGGCGTGCAGGGTGGTGGCGAAGCTGTCCAGATCGATCCCCCTCATCGCAGCGGCTCCACGCGCAGGAACGACGGCGCCGGGGCGCTCGGCGTCATCGGGACCACGAACCGTGGCGCGGGCTCCGTGGGTGTGCTCGGAACCGTTTTCGGCAGCATGAAGCTCCTCTTGCGGAAGACAGGTGGATCCAGGGGACGACGTGCCGGCCGATGCCCATCGGGCGCCTGCTCGACGACGAGGTGGGCATTGGTGCCGCCGAACCCGAACGAGCTGACGCCCGCGGCGCGGGGCCTGCCGTCGGCGGGCAGCCACGGGCGCAGTTCCCGGTTGACCTGTAGCGGCGAACCGGCGAACTGGAAGCGCGGATTGAGGTTGTCGCAGTGCAGCGACGGCGGCAGCGCCGCATGGTGCACGGCCAGGATCGTCTTGACGGCCCCGGCGATGCCCGCTGCGGAAAGCAGGTGGCCGATATTGGTTTTCACGCTGCCGACCGCGCACGGCTCCAAGCGGCCCGACCGGTCGCCAAGCACGGTGGCCAGCCCCTTCAATTCGATGGGGTCGCCGATCATGGTGCCGGTGCCGTGCGCCTCCAGGTAGGACAGTGCGTCCGGCGACATCCCCGCCACCTCGAGCGCCGCGGTGACCACCTCGATCTGCGCCCGCATGTTGGGTGTCGTGATGCCCATGGTGTGGCCGTCGTTGCCGATGGCCGAGCCGCGCAGCACCGCGTAGATCCGATCACCGTCGGCGAGCGCGTCGTCGAGCCGCTTGAGCAGTAGCAGCGCCGCACCCTCGCCCGGCACGAAACCGTCGGCGTCCTCGGAGAAGGTCGCGCACCTGCCGTTCGGCGAGAGCACACCCGCCGCCGAGAGCGTCACGAACGGCATCTCGTCGAGCAGCACCTCCACGCCACCAGCCAGCGCGGCGTCCACCTCGCCGGCGCGCAGCGCCTGGCAGGCCAGATGCACCGACAGCAGCGACGACGAGCACGCGCTGTCGAGCACGACATTGCCCGCGTGCCAGTCGAAGTAGTCGGAGATCCGGGCCGCGATGAAATTCTGGCCGATGCCGATGATGGTGTGCCGGTCGGCGACCGGAATCCGGTTGAAGTAGTTGGCCGCGCGGCTGCCCGCGTAGACGCCGACGCGTTTGCCCGCCAACTCCTCGCGGCGGTATCCGGCGTCGGAGGTGGCCAGCACGGACGTCTCGAGCAGCAGCCGCTGCAACGGATCCATCTGCCACGCCTGTTCGTCGCTGACCCCGAAGTACTGCGGGTCGAACAGATCCACACCGTCGACGAACCCGCCCCACTTGCTGTTGGTGCGCCCGGGGCCACCGGTCGGGCGATAGAACCGCGCGGGATCCCAGCGCGCCGGATCGACCTCGCGAATACCGGATCGTCCCGCGGCGAGCATGCGCCAGAACGAGTCCGGATCGTCGCCGCCCGGCAGGCGGCAGCCGATGCCGACCACGGCGATGGGTTCGGCTGCCCTGCCCCGCCGGGCGTCGGCGGACCAGGTGGTCGTCGCGCCACGCGGCGCCACCGGGTCGTGTCCTTGCGTGGTCGCGGCGCTCGGCGGCTGCGGGGAATCCGGTTGCGGGCCAGCGGCGAATCGTTCCGGGAACTGCTCGGTCAACAATCCCGCCAGCGCGTCCAAGGTCGGGAATTCAAGCACCAGCGCAGGGTCGAAGGGCTGACCCACGACCTGCTCGATCCGCCGCACGGCCGAGGCGATGAGCACCGAGTCCGCGCCGTACTCCTCGAACCGCTTGTCACCCTCGAACCGTGCCGGTTCGAGCTTCAACTCGTCGGAGAAGATCCGCAGCAGTTCCTGATACGCCTGCCCGGAGCCGTTCGGGACGGGGTGGGCAGCAGGTGTCGGCGCCACGGGCCGGACCTCTACGGTGGATTGGCTCGCCCTGGTCGAAAGATGCAGCGCCGCACCGTGATACGGCAGCACCACCGGAGTCCCCGGTAGTCCCAGCACGGCGTCGAGCAGGTCGAATCCTTCCGCGGCGGTCAGCGCTGGAAGGCCGGTGGCTCGGTAAGCCGCGCTCGTCACCTCACCGAACCCGGTGTCGCGGAACGACGGCCAGTTGATCGACCGGAACCAGGTCCGTCCCGCGGCATGCTGGGCCTCGGCGAACCGGTCCAGGTGCGCGTTCGCCATCGCGTAGTCCGACAGGCCCACCGCGAGACCGGGCAGCACCGCCGACACCGACGAGAACAACACGAAGAAGTCCGGACGGTCGGCGGCGAGTACGTCAGCGAGAACCGCGGTGCCCGCCAGCTTGGGCGCGAGCACCGTCGCGACGGCGGGGCCGGTTTTCCGGACGAACGCCGGACTTTCGGTCGATACGCTTCCCGCGCAGTGCAGCACGCCGCCGATCGGACCCAGCTCGCGCCGCACCTGGTCGAAGAATCCGGTCAAGGCCGCCTCGTCGGCGAGACCGCCGAAGTAGGTCCGCACCGCGACGCCGCGATCACGCAGCGCAACCAGCCGCCGCACCTTGTCCGCATCCGAACCAGAACCGCCTGCTGCCCACTCCCATTCCGTCTCGGGCGGAAGCGGTTCCCGTCCGAGGATGGCCAGGCGGCGCGCGCCGCGCTCGACCAGCGCCGCCGCGAACTCCGCACCCAAACCGCGCGTGCCGCCGGTCACCACATAGGTGCGCGCGGGATCGACGACGAGACCGTCGCGCGGGGTCGCGTCCGCGAATTCGACCGCCTCGCGCACCCCGCCGCGGTACCGCACGCGCGGTGCGCCGTCATCGGCCGCGCATTCCGCGCCGAGGATCTCCAGTATCCGAGCCGGGTCCGCGCACACCGCCTCGCGCTCGGCGACGAGATGGACGCCGCGCGTCCGCACGCCGCGGATCTCCTCGGCCAGCGCGGCGGCCAGGCCACCCAGCGGCGCCGATTCCGGACCGTCGGCGCCAGCGTGCCCCGCGGCGAGGTGAATGAGCGCGAGGGAGCCCGTCCGTGCCTCGATAATGCCCTGGTAGATGCCCATCCGTCCGAGGTCGCCGGTCGGTCGGCCGCCCGGGGCTCGGGCGAGGTCGCACAGATCGATCACGGAATCGGTATCGGGGTAGCGTGCCATCAATTCCCGGCCGAGCCGTGCGCCCGCATCGAAGTCGTCGCGGTCCAACCCACCCGGCGCCTGAACGACCCGGACCAGGCGTCCCGGATCACCGGCCGCGGCAGTCAGCGCCTCGACCAGCGGGTGCGGGGTTCTCGCGTCGTAGACGACGAGGGTGCGCCGAGAACGCAGATCACCGGCAGGCAGCGGGAGTTCCCGCCAAACCGGAACCAGTAGCCGCCGGTCCGCCCGAGCGAGCTGCCGCGCAGGTCCGGGCCGCTCGGCGGGCACAGGCTGCTGCACTGCCGCGGGCTGCCCTGTGCGAGCAGGCTGCGCCGTGGGTGTGGGCTGCGCCGTGGGTGTGGGCTGCTGTTCCCGAGCGGACTGCGCGGTCGGCGTGGGCTGTGGGATCGGCGTGGGCTGGTGCACCGACGCAGGCTGGTGCACTGACGCGGGCTGCGCAGACTGCCGCACCGATGTGGACTGCCCCGCGGGTGCAGACCAGTGCACTGGTGTGGAGTGCGCAGGTTGCGCCTGCACTGGCGTAGTCGGCGCGGCGTGCGTGAGCTGCGCCGGAGTGGATTCCGGCGCGGGCACGACATCCGGAATCCAGTACCGCTCACGGGCGAACGGGTAGGTCGGCGCGGGAATGCGCTGGCGCGACCCGGGATCGCGCACGGTGGTCCAGTCGATATCGCCGCCGCCGAGCCAGCGCGCGATCCGCGAGTCTTCGGCCGCGTCCCGGCAATCCCGCGCGCCGGGCGCGTCATCGATCCAGGCGCGAACGGCGGCGCGCAACTGGTCGATGTCACGGGCGACGAACGCGGCGCGCGCACGGCCCGGCTGCCTGCCGACCTGCATGGTGTAGGCCAGATCCGCGAGGTTCGGCTGTTGCCCGGCAAGGAAACGATCCAGTGCGGCAACGTAATCCACGAGCCGATCGGAGTCTCGCGCCGACACCGGAATTACCTGACCGCCGCTGAACCGGGTCTCCGGTCGCCGATCCACATACTCTTCGATCACCACGTTGGCGTTGGCGCCGCCCGCGCCGAACGAGCTGACCGTCGCCCGCCGCGGCCGGGACGGATCACCGGACGGCCACGGCCGCGGGCTGGTCGGGATCAGGAACGGTGTGGCCGCGAAGTCGATATTCGGATTGGGCGGCGTGGCGTGCAGCGACGGCACGATGGTCTCGTGGCGTAGCTGCAACAGCACCTTGGTCAACGCCGCGACACCGGCCGCGGCCTCGAGATGGCCGACATTGGACTTCACCGAACCGATCGGCAACTCGGCCACCCCGGCATCGCCGAAAACCTTGGCCAGACCCGCGATTTCGATGGGGTCACCCAGCGCCGTGCCGGTGCCGTGCGCCTCGATGTAGGACACCGAAGCCGGGTCGACGCCGCCGACGCGCAGCGCGGAGCGGATCACCGCCGCCTGCACGGCCGGGTTCGGCACCGTGAATCCGTTGACCCGGCCGCCGTGGTTCACCGCGGTGCCTTTGATGACGCCGTAGATGGTGTCGCCATCGGCTTCGGCGTCGGCCAGCGGCCGTAGCACCATCGCCCCGACACCCTCACCGGCCACGTATCCGTCCCCGCCCGCGCCGAAGGAACGGCAGCGGCCATCGGTGGAGGCGAACTGGCCCTGACTCAGGGCGACGAACTTGTACGGATGCAGCGACAGGTTGACCCCGCCGACCACGGCCAGCCGGCATTCGCCGGTGCGCAAGCTCTGGCAGGCCAGATGCAAGGCGGTGAGCGAGGACGAGCACGCCGTGTCCACCGCGATGCTCGGCCCCTGGAAATCGAGCGCGTGCGACACCCGGTTCGGGATGCTCCAGAACGTCGACCCGGGCAGCGTGCCGCGCCCGAGCCGCGACTCCTCGGCACCGAACATCTGGTAGGTGCCCCACATGACGCCGACGAACACACCGGCTTCCTCGGGCCGCAGACCGCCGCGGGCCAGGTCGGCGCGGGTGTGCCCGGCGTCTTCCAATGCCGCCCACGCGGTTTGCAGGAACAGCCGTTCCTGCGGGTCCAGCACTTCCGCCTCGCGCGGCGAGATGGCGAAGAACAGCGGATCGAAACAGTCGACGTCGTCGAGGAACCCGCCCCACTTGGTGTAGGAGGTGAACGGGTTGTGCCGATCCGGGACGAAGTACCGGGAATGATCCCAGCGCTCCAAGGGGATCTCGGTGATGCAGTCGCGTCCTTCGACCAGCACTCGCCAGTACTCGTCGAGTCCGTCCGCACCGGGGTAGCGGCCGCTGACACCCACGATCGCGATATCCCCTACCGCTTCGGCGCGGTGTCCGGAGCTCGAACCGGCCAACGCACTCGGTGCCATGTGGGCCGTCGGCGAGTCGGCCGATGCGCGTTCGGCGGCCACAGGGCGCTGCTGGTTCGGTGGCTCCGGCATTCGCTGCTGGCTTGCGTCGTCAACTAGTCCGCGGTGACCGGTCGCTCCATTCGTCGTGGGCGCGTCTCGGCGATGATCGGGCCCGCCGTTCGTCGCGAGTTCGTTCCCGCGATGGTTCGATGCACCGTTCGTCGCTGGCTGGTGCGCAGGTGTGGTCGACTCGTTGGATGTCGTATTCGTCCGGTCACCGAGTGCGTGGTCGGCGCCGTTCGCCGAGGTTCCGGCGCCGTGCACCGCGGGAGCGGGCGTCCGCGCCGCCGTGCGCAGAGGCGAATCGCCATGCACCTCGGTCGACGGCGGAGCGGACGCCCGTGTCGTCCCCAACTGCACCAGCAGATCGAGGACCGCCCGCGGTGTCGGGTACTCGAAGGCCAGCGTCGCGGGCAGGCGATGCCCGCTCGAGCGCGACAGCTCGTCGCGGATCTCGAGGGCCGCGACCGAGTCCAACCCGAGTTCGTGCAGCGGGCGATCGAGATCGGCGTCCGGACCCAGTCCGAGGCAGCGCCGCACCAGCGCCTCCATCTCGGCCGCGAGTCCGGGGAAATCTGCTGCGGTCGAAAGGCTTTCGATAGCGGCCGCCGGGGCGAGCGCGACCGTGTCCAACAGCACGTCCGGCGCGTCCGCACCAGCCGCGGGCGGTAAGAGCGGGAGGGTGGTGACCGCGCCCGCCACCGCGGCATCGAAGACGCGAGACAGCGTTTCGAGGGCCTGATCGGGGTGCAACAAGCCATAGCCGCGCTGGGCCAGCCGCTCCACCGCGCCGCTGGTCAGCCGCTCCATCATCCCGGCGCCCGCCCACGGACCCCACGCGATCGACAGCGCGGGCGCTCCCACCGCTCGCCGCAGCTCGGCCAGGCCGTCGAGGAAGGCGTTGGCGGCGCCGTAGCTGGACTGACCGGGCAAGCCGACCACGCCCGCGGCCGAGGAGAACAGCAGGAAGAACCGCAACGAGCGGGACGCGGTCAGCTCGTGCAGGTGCCAAGCGCCGAACGTCTTCGGCGCGAGCACCCGCCCGACGCGCGCCGCCGTCTGCTCGGCGATCACCCCGTCATCGAGCACACCGGCCAGATGCGCCACCCCGGCCAGCGGCGGCAGGTCGCGGTCGATCCAATCCAGCGTGGCGGCCACGGCGTCACGATCGGAAACGTCGAGCGACCGCACGCTGATCCGAGCTCCGCACCCGCGCAGTTCGGCGATGACCGACTCCGCCTGCTCGTCGGGTGCCGAACGTCCCGCGAGCACAAGCTCGCGCCAGCCTCGGTCGACCAACCAGCGGGCCACCAGTAGCCCCACACCACCCAGACCGCCGGTGATCAGCACCGTCCCACCGGCGCTCGGCATCGACGCGACCCCGCCGGGCAGCGCATCCAGCGGAACGAGTCGCGGCACACGCCAGCGTCCCCCGCGCAGCGCCAACTGCCGTGGGCCAGAGGGCGCGACGAAGGCGTCGACCACCGCGTCCGCCGCGGCCTGCCGATCCAGATCAATGACCCGACAGCCCATTTCGCGTTGCTCGAGCTGCGCGCTGCGAGCGAAGCCCCACAGCGCGGACTGCTCCGGCGCCACCCGATCGGACGGATCGACCCGCTGACCGTCACGCGTGAGCAGCCACACCGCGGGCTCCCCCGCGAGCGCGGCGGCTTGCACGAGGTGCAGCGCGCCCACCACCAGAGTTTCCGCATGGGCAGGCGCGGGTGCGTCAGCAGTCGGCAATGCGACCGCGGAGACGATCCCGCGCAACGGTGTGCGGCCGTCGCTCACGGCGCCGAGCAGCGCACGCACCGCCGCGGGCACACCGAGATCGACCTCGAACTCGTCCTCGGCGCGGAACGCGAAACCGCGCCCCGGCCGGGCCAGCACGCAGTCCGCGCCGCGCGCCCGCAGCGTCTCGGCGAGGCCGTCGGCGAAGTCACCCGTCCCGATGACCAACCAGCGTCCGGTCGCCGCGCCGGGCAGCGTCGATTCGGCGTCCCGCCAGTCGATTCGATAGGTGTCCGAGGCGGACCGATCGTGCGCGGTGTGACCGGACGGCCGCCGGGCCGGGTCCGGCGTGGATGTCCGCATCACTCGCAATCCCTCCGCGACCAGCACCGGATAGCCCTCCTCATCGAGCAGTCGAACATCGGCGACACACAGCTGTGGCGTCTGCTCGACGACGCGCACATGGCCGAATCGAACGGTGCCCGCACCGGCCGGGACGAGCACCCGGTCCACGGCGAACGGCACCCAGGTGTGGTCCCCGGCCCGCGGCGACATCGCCGCGTATGTGGCTTGGAACGCCGCGTCCAGCAGGACGGGGTGCACCATGCCGGGACCGGCGTCGGTGTCGGGATCCGACAGCGTCACCAGCGCTTCCCGCGCACCCACGCGAACATCCACGACGCGGCGGAACGCCGGGCCGTAGGGCAGGCCCGCGGTGGCCAGCAGCGCGTAGAAGTCCGCTCCGGCAAGGTGATCCGGACAGCGTCGGAGAATGTCCGCCCGGCTCGCACCGGCCGGAAGCCGGTGCTGCCCGGCGAGCACGCGGGCGCGTGCGTGGATGCGCGGTCCCTCCGCGGTCTCGGCCGTCACCAGTACGGCGAAACCGTCGGTGCCCGGTTCGAACCGCACCCGCACCGGTTGGGGTCCGGTCAGCGTGAGGCCGCTGGTGATCACGAGATCGTCGATCGCCACGACTGCACCGGCGCCCACCTCGCGCGCGGTGGCGGCGATGGTGGAAACGAACCAGGCGCCCGGCACGACGACATCCCGATCGACGACATGATCGGCCAGGTAGCGCGGGGCATCCGGTCCGAGCGTCAGATCGAAATCTACTGCCGCGCCCGGCACACCGGTCCGGACGGGAACGCCCGGTCGTGCGGGAGCGCTCGCCGCCGGACGCGCCACGGCATCGGACCGGGACTCGACCCAATACCGCTGCCGCTGGAAGGGATACGTCGGCGCAGGCACCCTCCGGCGGTCGTGCGGCCGGTGGACCTGCTCCCAGTTCACCGGCACGCCACCGACATACAGATGTGCGAGCGCCGTCATCATCGTCTCGCGGTCACCGCGGCCGCGGCGTAGCGACGCGACGAACCGCGCCGAGTCGCCCAGCACACGACCACCGAGCGTGGACAAGGTCGGCTGCGGACCGATTTCGAGGAACGTGTCGATCCCCAGTTCGGCCATGGCTTGCATGCCCTGGGCGAAACGCACCGGCTGGCGCGCGTGGCGAGCCCAGTAGTCCGGAGACAACTCGCCCGCCCGGAGCGGCGCACCGGTGAGGTTCGAGACCAGTGGGATCGCCGGGTCGGTGAAAGCCGCACGCGCCGCCGCCGCGGCGAGGTCATCAAGGATCGGGTCCATCGCCGAGGAATGGAACGCATGCGAGACCGTGAGCGGTGTTGCGCGAATTCCATTAGCGGACAAGTCGTCCCGGAGAAGATCGAGCGCGGAACGCGGTCCCGCGACGACCAGCTGGGCCGGTCCGTTGTATCCGGCGATCGATACCGCGGGCTCATACCGCGCCACCAGCGGCGCGATCTGGTCGGCGGAGGCGTCGACGGCCAGCATTCCGCCACCGTCCGGAAGGCGCTGCATCAGCCTGCCGCGCACGGCGATCAGCCGCAGCGCGTCGTCCATCGTCATGGCGCCCGCCGCGCAGGCGGCGACATACTCACCGACGCTGTGCCCGAGCACCGCGGCCGGGGTGACCCCCCACGCTCGCCACAGTTCCCATAGCGCCCACTCGACGGCGAACAGCGCGGGCTGGGTGAACACCGTGCGCCGCAACAGGTCTGCATCGTGGTCGCCGTACAACGCGTCCAAGAGGCCGACGCCGTCCTCGATCGGTCCCAGCACCGCGTCGCACTGTCGCAGCGCGTCACGGAAGACCGGTTCGGACTCGAACAACTCCCGCGCCATACCCGGGTACTGCGACCCCTGCCCGGTGAACAGCAACCCCACCTTCGCGGTCGCCGCCCGCTCCATCCGCCCGCGGATCGTCTTCGCGTCCCGCAGACGCTGCGCCGCGTCCGAACCGGTGTCGGCGACCACCGCCAGCCGCTCTTCGAAATGCGTGCGTGCGGTGGCGGCGGTGTAGGCGACGTCGCCGAAATCGGTGCTCTGCGATTCGATTTCGTCCGCCCACTGTCGCGCCGCGGCGGTCAGCGCGGCTTCGTTGCGGGCGGAGAGCACGAGCACCTGCGCATTCGGCGTACCGGGTTGCCGCAGGGGCGCCGGATCACCCTGCTCCAGGATGACGTGCGCGTTCGTGCCACTCATGCCGAACGAGCTGACACCTATCGTGGGGGCGTTTCCGCTGTGCGGCCACTCCCGGGCCTCGCGCACCACCTCGAGCGGCACGTCCGCCCAATCGATCAGCGGGTTCGGCGTGTGGAAGTGCAGGCTCGGCGGGATCCGGCCGTGCTGCAACATGAGCACGGCCTTGATGACGCCCGCGACACCCGCGGCCCCTTCGGTGTGCCCGATGTTGGTCTTGACCGACCCGATCAGCAGCGGCTGCGTGCGGCCCGCGCCGTACACCTCGGCCAACGCGGTCGCCTCGATCGGGTCGCCGAGCGGCGTGCCGGTGCCGTGCGTCTCGACGTAGTCCACCGCGTCCGGCTGGACGCCCGCCCGGGCCAGCGCGTCGGCGATAACACGTTGCTGGGCCGGACCGTTGGGCGCGGTCAAACCATTGGATCGTCCGTCGTGATTCACCGCGACCCCGCGGACCACCGCGAGCACCCGGTCACCATTGCGGCGGGCCTCCGACAGCCGGGTCACCACCAGCACGCCACAGCCGTCGGCGCGAACGTACCCGTTGGCGTCGGCGTCGAACGCCCGTGACCGGCCATCGGGCGACAGCGATGCGAGGCGGCAGAAACCGATGGTGGTCTCCGGTGCCAATTGCAGGTTGACGCCGCCCACCAGCGCCAGATCGCAACGACCCGTGCGCAATCCGTCCCAGGCGGACTGCAGCGCCACCAGCGACGAGGAACACGCCGTATCCAGCGTCACCGCCGGGCCCTGCAGCCCGAGCGCGTAGGCCAGCCGCCCGGCCGCGACGCTCGGCGCCGAACCGATCACCGAGTACGCGCCGATCGCGGCCGGATTCGGGGCTTGGGTGGGTGTTCCCGGATACTCGCTGAAGCACAGGCCGACGAACACGCCGGTGCGGCTGCCCGCCAGGCCGCCCGGTGCGCGGCCGGAGCGCTCCAGCGCCTCCCAGCTGGTCTCCAGCAGCAGGCGTTGCTGCGGATCCATCGCCCGCGCCTCGGCCGCGCCGATACCGAAGAAAGCCGGATCGAACTCGTCGGCGCCGTCGATGAACCCGCCCCAGCGGGTGTACATCGTGCCGAGCGCAGCAGGGTCCGGATCGTAATAAGCGTCGATGTCCCAGCGCTGCGGCGGCACTTCGGTGATCGCGTCGCGGCCTTGCCACAGCAGATCCCAGAATTCCTCCGGTGTACGGACGCCGCCGGGGAACCGGCAGCTCATGCCGACGATCACGATCGGGTCATCGTCAGTCCCGAGCCGGTCGCCATCGTCGGACGTGACCTCGGTGTGGACCGCGCGGCCGGTCGTGTCAGACGCGTAGTCGCGTTGCGGCGCTGAATTTTCCGCTCCGTACCACGCTGATGGTGTCGCCATCGCCGAGACGGATCCTTCCGCCGTGGCCGACATCGGCTTTTCCGTGGTGGCCGACATCGGTCGTTCCATGGCGGTCGACGCTCGTCGTTCCCGAGCAGCGGCGATCGATGGCTCCGGCGTGGTCCGCAGCGGGGTTTGCGCGCCAGCTGCCATCGGCGGTGCCGTAGCTGAGATCGGCGCTTCCGCCGCAGCCGACGCCTGTCGTTCCGACGCGGCTGAGATCAGCGATTCCGGCGTGGCCGACACCGGCGGCTCCAGCGTGACCGACAGCCTGTGTTCCGGCGTGACCGACACCGGCGGCTCCAGCAGGGCTGATACCGGTGGCTCCAGCAGGGCTGATACCGGTTCCAGCGCGCCCGGCTCGACCACCCGAACATCGCCCGGTCCAGTCGCCTCGTCGCCCCCGGTCGGCGCCGGTGCACCTTTGCGCTGCAAGAAACGAGCGATGTCGCGCACGGTCGGATAATCGAAAACGAGTCCGGCGGGCAGGGGCATCCCGATTTCGGCGGATAGCGCGGCCCGCAGCTCCATCCCGGTGAGCGAGTCGACGCCCGTGTCGTGCAGCGGCAGATCGGGATCGAGCTCGCTCGCACGATCGAGGACTCGCATTGCGACGCGCTGCACGATCGTCTCCCACGGGGCGGAATCATTTGGCGCTTGTGATTGCGGCACTGCCGTCGGCGTCGTTGAAACCTTGCGGGCAATGGCTGTCGCTGTAGCGGCCGCCGGGACCGCTGTCGGGACCGCCACGAGCCGACTCGAGCTCGCGTACCACCGCTGCGGCACGAACTCGAAGACGCCGGGTGTGGCGTTGTCCAGCCGAACGAGGTGATCCAGCGCCGTGTCCGCGTCGGTCGCATGCAGCGGCGGCAGCCCGCGCCGGGTGAGCCGGGCGGTGATATCCGATCGGTCGGCGGCCATGCCCACGTCGGCGAACGGCCCCCACGCGATGCTCAACGCGGGCAGTCCCTCGGCACGCCGCCGCCAAGCCAGCGCGTCCAACGCCGCGTTGGCCGCCGCGTAGTTCGCTTGACCTGGAGTGCCGAGCACGCCCGCCACGGACGAATAGGTGATGAACAGGTCGAGCGGTTGGTCGCGAGTGAGCTCGTCGAGGTGCCGCGCCGCGTGATATTTGGGCCCGAGCACGGTCTCGAATCTCGCCCACGACTGTTCGGTCACCACGCCGTCGTCGAGCACGCCCGCGCAGTGGACCACACCGCGCAGCGGCGGGAACCCGGCCTCCTCGATGCTCCGCAGCAGCGCCGCGACGGCCGCACGGTCGCTCACGTCCGTCTGGCGCGCCGCCACGCGAACACCGCTCGCGCGCAACGATTCCATCAGCTGCGAACCGGCCGCATCCGGCGCTCGTCTGCCGACCAGCACCAGATGACCTGCCCCGCGGTCCGCCAGCCAGCGAGCCGCCGCCGCGCCGAGGCCACCGAATCCGCCCGTCACCAGGTAGGTGCCGTCGGCGAGCCGGTCGCCGCGCCCAGCAGCCACCGGCGTGGCGTCCCTGCCGAGCAGCACGACGCGACCAGGGTGATCGCGCTGCGACATGGCACGAAATGCCTTGGCGGCGTCATCGATGCCGTGCACCGCGTGTGGCAGCGCATGCAACGCGCCCTGCTCGAACAGCGCCATCACGGTCCGCAGGATCACGCCGAGACGCTGCGGGTCGATGGCGGCCGGATCGAATTCGCGGTGATCGATATCGTGACGCCCGCTCACACGGGTCTGCACCGGATCGATGACATCCACGAATCGCCCACCCGGACCGAGGATTTCGGCACCTCGCGTGACGAGTTCCCCGGCGAGAGCATGCACGACGACATCCAGCCCCCGCCCTGCGGTCGCCGCCCGGACGCGTTCGGCCAGCTCATGGTCGCGCCACACATCGATCTGGGTGACCGGCAGACCCGCGTCGCCGGCCCAGCGCCGCAGCGCCGCCGTCGTGAACACCTGCGCGCCCGCGTGCGTGGCCAGCGCAACCGCGGCCATGCCGATCCCGTCGGCGGGCGCGTGCACGAGAACCCGGTCACCGGCCCGCAGCTCACCGACGTCGAACAGCGCGTGCCAGGCACTGGTGAAAGCGAACGGCACCGTCGCGCCTTCGGCGAAGGACAGCTGATCCGGCAGCGCAGCGACCAGACGATGATCCACCGTCACGTGGCGGGCGAAACTCCCTCCTGCCAGCGCGACAACGCGGTCGCCGACCGCGAAGTCCACGACATCCGCACCGACGGCCACGACGCGTCCCGCGCATTCAGCGCCCAACGCCGCGGCGGCGTCCGGATGCAAGCCGGAGGCGACCCAGATGTCGTGCGCGTTGACACCGGTGGCGGCGACGGCGATCTCGACCTCGCCGGTTCCGGGTGCGCGTCGGGCGGCGGAAGCCAATCGCAGCTTGTCGAACTCGCCGGAACGGTGTGCGACCAAACGGTAGTCGTCGGCGGGCGCGGGGCCTTCCGCGAGGCGCGCGACCAGCCAACGGCCGTCGCGGATCGCGAACTCGCCCTCGCGTCCGCCGAGTATCCCGTCGGCGATCAGCGCGCCGTCCGCGGATTCCTCCGGCAGGTCGAGCAACCGGCAGCCGAACTCAGGGTGTTCCGTCGCCAGCGTGCGCCCGAACCCCCACAACAAAGCCTGATCGGGGTCAGGCCGGTCGGCGGGGACGACCCGCTGGGCGTTCACGGTGGCCAGCCACAGTGCCGCGGGCGCACGCCCGGACGCGTCCAGCGCACGGGCCAGCCGCAGGGCGGCGTCGACGCGCGTCCGCGAGGCGGCGGCGGTCCAGGCGAAAACGACGCCGTGCGCCGAACTCGTGTCGACTGTGCCCGAACCGATCGCAGCTGCCGGGTCGTCGATGTCCTCGGGGCGGACGACCACGGTCTGGGCAGCGCGCGCGGCCAGTCCGGCGGCGAGGGTGTCGCCGACCGCTCCGTCACTGAAGATCAACCAGCGAGCCGGGCTCTCGCCCCGAACCGGTGCGTCGTTCTCCGCGGGCACCCAGTCGACGTGATGCAGCAGCCGCGCAAGCCTGGACGAGTCCCCTTCGGCGGCGTCGGCTTTCGGTGTTTGCGCGGCGAGCAGGCACACCCCGGTCAGGCGTGCGAGCAGTCGCCCGGACGCGCTCCGGAGTGTGGCGTCACCGACGATGACCCGCCCGCCGCGTTCGGTCACCCGCACTCGGCACTTGACGGTCGTATCCCCGACAGTCGGCCTGCCGAACAATTGAGCACGATTTATAGCGGATGGTAAGAACAGCGCATCCGCCGACGCGCCGGTCAGCACGACGGTGTGCAGGCAGGCGTCGAGCAGGATCGGATCGAGCGTCGCCGCCTCGTGCTCGGGCAACCGGAACACTGCCTCGGCCTCGGTGTCGCTGATGCGCCGGAACTCGGTGGCGCAGCGGTAGTCGGCGCCCAAGTGCAGCCCCAGCCGCGCCAGCTTCTCGTAGTAGGCGAGCCATACCCGCGCATCCGCTTCGGCCGGTGCCGCGCCCTCCGCTGTTTCCTCGGACGAATCCGATTCCGCGAGAGTGAGTTTCGCGTCCGCGATCGAAGTTCCGTCGGCACGGACGATTCGCACGTCGTATCCGTCCGAGCCGGGCTCGAGCGTCACCCGCACCGTTGCTTCGGTGGTGACTTCCAACGGCGTCCGCAGCCGCAGCCCCGTGACCACCCATGCCCCGGGCAGCTGGGCGGCAATGCCGCTCAACTGGGTGCACAGCCATGCCGCGGGCACGGTGGGCACGCCGCGTAGCCGGTGCCCCGCGAACATCTCCGGAGTGACCGGCAGGGCTCGCGACGACGGCGTGGCATCCGGCCGTGACGCGAGTTCGAGCCAGTGCCTCTTGCGTTGGAACGGGTAGGTCGGCAAGTCCACATGGCGCCACGGGCGATCGGAATAGACCTTTCCCCAGTCGATCTCGGCTCCACCCACATACCGGCGGGCGAGGTCGCCCGCATCGCTCGACTCGGCCAGATCGGCGACCGATCCGCTCGCGGCGATCCCGGAGGCGACATTGTCGAGCGCCGCGCGCAGCTGTGCCGCCGTATCGAACGTGATCGCCACCCGCTCGCCGAAATGCGACCGGCCCAGCGCGGCCGAGGCGCACACATCCGCCGGCCCCATCTCGGGATGCGCAGCCAGGAAATCCCGGTACCGGCCGGCCAGCTCGCGCAGCGCGTCGGCGCTCTTGGCCGACAGGACCAGCAGGTGCGGTCCGGCATCGTCGACCGGACCCGCTTCCGGCGCGGGCGGCGCCTCCTCGATCACCACGTGCGCGTTGGTTCCGCTGATCCCGAACGCGCTCACACCCGCCCGGCGCGGCCGCCGTGAACGCCGCCACGGCCGCTCCTCGGCAACCACGCGGACGGCGACGGAATCCCAGTCGATATGCGGATTACCCGACCGGAAGTGCAGCGAGGCGGGGATGCGCTCGTGCCGCATCGACTCGATCACTTTGATGATGTTGGCGATACCGGCGGCGGCCTGGGTGTGCCCGAGATTGGACTTCACCGAACCGATCCACAGCGGAGCGGCCTCGGTGCGGCCGTCGCCCAGCACGGAGGCGAGCGCGTTCACCTCGATCGGGTCGCCGAGAGCGGTGCCGGTGCCGTGGGTCTCGACGTAGTCGATCTCCGCGGCCTCGACCGCCGCGTCCGCGAGCGCCGCTCGGATGACGCGCTCCTGCGCCGGACCATTCGGCGCGCTCAGCCCCTGGCTGCGACCGTCGGAGTTCACCGCCGACCCGCGCACCAGCCCGAGCACCCGATCGCCGTCCCGCCGGGCATCCGCCAGCCGCTTGAGCACGAGCACCCCCGCGCCGTCGCTCCAGACCACACCATCGGCACGCGCGTCGAAGCTCTTGCATCGCCCGTCGGCGGCCAGTCCACGCGCCCGGGCGAAGTAGATGTCGAGCGATGGAGTGAGCACCACGGTGGCGCCGCCGGCCAGTGCGAGGTCGCATTCGCCGCTGCGCAGGCTACGCACCGCGGTATGCACCGTCACCAGCGACGACGAGCACGCGGTATCGACGGTCAGACTCGGCCCGTTGGCCCCGAAGAAGTACGAGAGCCGTCCGGAGGCGACACTGGCCAGATTGCCCGTACCGAACCAGGCATTGGGCGCCACATCCGCCCGCGCCATCCGCTCGGCGTAGTCATTGGACATCAAACCGACGAAGACCCCGGTCCGGCTGCCCTCCAATCGGCTCGCCGGATACCCGGCGTGTTCCAACGCTTCCCAGGATGTTTCCAGCAGCAGCCGTTGCTGAGGATCCAGCATGCGTGCCTCGCCGACGGAGATGTCGAAGAATCCGGCGTCGAACTCCTCGACACCGTCGACGAAACCACCCCAGCGCGTGTAGGTCTTGCCTTCGGCGTCCGGGTCGGGATCGAAAACGGCGTCCACGTCCCAGCGGTGCGCGGGCACCTCCGTCACCGCGTCGGTCTCGGTGGTGAGCAGATGCCACAGGTCCGCCGGTCCGCGAACACCACCGGGATAACGGCAGCCCATGCCGATGATCGCGATCGCGTCGGCGTAATCGTCCGCGGCTGCATCGGATTCAGGATCTGTGAGCTGCGACACGTTGGATGTACTAGGTGTAACTGGCAGTTCAGTTGGGTATACGGAGGGCGTGAGCTGCTCGGAGGTGCGCGTCGGTCGCTGTTCGGCCTGCTCCCGTGCCGTGCGGCGCGGGACGGCGCCGTCGCGCGCGGACCGCGCACTCAGCCGGGCGATTTCCTCGGACACCGCGGCCACGGTCGGATGATCGAACAGCAGGGTGGCCGGAAGCCGCACCCCCAGGTCGGCGGAGAGCGCGTTGCGCAGCTCGACGGCCATCATCGAATCCAGCCCGAGCTCACGCAGCGGCGTGCGATCGGAAACAGCCGCGCTGCGGCCGAGCGCGGTCATGGCGTGGGCGCGGACCAGCTCGAGCAGATCCGCCGCCTCGCGCGGGGTCTCCATGTCCTGGTCGTCGTCGGCAACCGCCTCCTGCTGCGCAGGAGTGTCCGCCGCAGCGGGGAATACCGCGACGACCCCCTCGGCAGACAGCAGCGAGCGCAGCGCCCGAGCGCCATCCTCGGCGGCGAGTTCGGCGACGCCGTGGCGTGCCCAGGCCCGGCGGGCCGCGTCACTCAGTCCCCCGGCCATGCCGGTGCCCGCCCACGGGCCCCACGCGATACTGACGGCAGGCAGCCCCTCGGCGAGCCGCAGGCGCGCGAGGGCATCGAGATACGCGTTCGCCGCGGCGTAATTGCCCTGTCCGGCCGTGCCCACCGTGGCGCTGACCGACGAGAACAACACGAACAGCTCGAGCGAGCGTTCCGCGGTCAGCTCATGCAAGTGCCAGGCCCCCGCGACTTTTCCAGCGAACACGCGGTCGACATGCGCCGCGGACTGGTCGATCAGCATCGCGTCGTCCAGAACGCCCGCGCAGTGCACCACTCCGGCCAGCCGGGGAAGCTCGCCACCGAAGCGAGCGAGCAACCCGGACAGCGCATTTCGGTCTGCGACGTCGACCGTCGCGGTCTCGACGCGGGTACCAAGGGCGGCGATCCGCGCCATCTCTCTCTCGGCCCGCGCGTCCGGGGCACTGCGACCGACCAGCACCACGGTGCCCGCACCGGACTCGGCCAGCGTCCGCGCGGCCGTCAACCCCAGCGCTCCGCGCCCGCCGGTGATCAGATACGCCGCATCGCGCTCGAGCCGCGGCACTCCCCCGCCGCCGTCGAACGACTCCGTCCGCGTCACGTAGCGGTGGCGTCCGCGCAGCACGACCGCGGAATCCGGTGCAGCGGAACAGAGTTCGTCGACCAGACGGCGGTCCTCGCAGCGTGCGCCGACCGGCAGATCGATCAGGCGGCAGCGCAGCTCGGGCAGCTCGGTGCGCACCACCGCGCCCAGCCCCCACAGCGTGGCCGCGGCGGGCCGCACACGTTCGCCGGGCAGCGCGCCGGTGGCCCCCATCGTCACCAGGTACAGCGGCCCGGCGGAGGTCGCCCGCGCCATCGCTTGGACCACGCCGAGGACGAACTCGGTCTCCGTGCGTGCGGTGTCCGCGCTGTCGTCGGCCTCGGTGTCGGCGAGGTAGACCACCGCCCGGTCGCCGTCGGGCCAGGCGGCGGGATCAGTCGTGCGCTCCACCGCCACCGCGTCGGTGCCCGCGGCGCGCAACGCGGCGGCGAGCCGGTCCGCCTGCTGCCCGACGCCGATCACCAGCGCCGCACCGGGGCCGCGGCCGCTCGCCGAGGTCGCGGCAGGCTCCCAGACCGGACGGTGTATCAGGCCGGAGGTGAGGTTTCGATCCTGCGACCGCCCGGCCGCGCCGGACTCGGCGAACCACACGTCGTCGATCTCACAAACCACCGCGCCCGCGGCATCGAAAACGGTGATGCGGACCGTGCGGCCGGTGCGTTCGGCCAGCGCCCACGCCTTCGCCGCCGCTTCCTGGCCGGACAAACGCAATCGGCCGATGCCGACCGGCAACTGCGCCGCATGACTATGCCGGGCGGTCAGCGCGAGACCGGTCTGCACCGCGGCGTCCAGCAGGCACGCCAGCGCGGCGTCCGGTTCGTCGGCCAGCTCCGCTGGGCTGGTCAGTTCGGCGAGCACGCTGTTGTCGGTGACTTGCAGCCGGGTGATCCAGCGGAACCGCGGACCGAAGCTCAACCCCGCCTCCGCGCAGCTGCGATAGAAATCCGCGACCTCCCACTCGGTGGACGGCGTGTGCCGTGCCGCGGCCAGTGCGTTGGAGTCACGCGGTCGATTCGACGTGGCGGCTTGCACCGATCCGGAAGCCGCTGTGAGCGCGCCGTTGTCGACCTGGAATCGAACATCGACGCGACCATCCGCATCGGACACGACCGGGTCGGCCAATTCCTCCAGTGGCACCGGCCGAGCCGCGACGAAGTCGACGAGTTCACGGTTCGTGCCCCCGGCCGCCCGCAACGCCCGCAGCGCGAGGTAAGCGGCGGGCACCACGGCCCGGTCCTGGAACCGATGCTCGGCGAGATAGCCGGTGTTCGAGGTCGCGCCCGCGATCGGCACAGTGATCCGCTCTCGTTCGAAGGGGTAGGTGGGCAGCCCGTTGCGCCGCCGCGCTTGTGGCGGAATCACCGACGTCCAATCGATATCCGCACCCGCGCAATACATCTCGCCGAGCCCGGTGAGCAGCACCTCGTCGTCGGTGGACCTCCGGCGCATACTCGGCACCCACAGAGCGTCCGGGTCGGCCTGGCGGCCGAACTCCAGCAGCACCGGATGCGGTCCCACCTCGAGATACGCGTCCACGCCGAAGTCGGCCACCGACCGCACGCCGTCGGCGAACCGCACCGTGCCGCGGGCATGCGCACGCCAGTACGCGGCGTCCAACCTGTCCTCGATCCGCGCGCCGGTCACGTTCGACACCAGCGGAATCGCCGCTGCTCGCGGCGCGGGGACCAGCTCGGCGACCCGGGCTTCGAACTCGTCCAGCATCGGATCCAGCAGCGGCGAGTGGAATGCCGTGCTGCCGGGCAACATCACCGAGCGAATCGACCGCTGGTCAGCATCCGCCAGGATCCGGCGCACCGCCTCCGCCGTTCCGGAGACGACGAACTGTCCCGGGCCGTTGACCGCCGCAACGGCCACCTCCGCCGCCAGTTCGTCCAGCAGCGCTTCGAACTCGTCGGGTGTGCCGAAAACCGCCGCCATCGCCCCCTGCTGCGCAACCGCCTGCATCAGCCGACCGCGCTCAGCCGCCAGACGCAGCCCGGCCTCCAGGTCGAGAACTCCCGCCACGGTCGCCGCCACCAGCTCACCGAGGCTGTGTCCGAGCACGATATCGGGACGAACGCCACACGCCGCCCACAGTTCGGCACACGCCCATTCGATCGCGAACAGGGCAGGTTGCGCGTACTCGGTACGGGTCAGCACCTCGTCGTTCGCGTCGAACAGCACCGACCGCAAACGCATTCCGCCGGGAAGCGGTCCCAGGATGTCGTCACAGCGGTCCAGCGCCGCGCGGAAAGCCGGATACCTGCGGTCGAGCGCCGCGCCCATCCCCGCGTACTGCGCTCCTTGGCCCGTGAACAGCATCGCGACCAGCGGTTTCCCCGACTCCAGGTCGGTCGACCGACCAGAAGGACCTGCGAGTTTTCGCGCCGCCTCCGCGGCCGTCCGCGCAACGATTGCGCGCCGGTGCACAAACTGCGAGCGTCCGAGCGTCGCGGTGGCGGCGATGTCGGCGAGCGGCAACTGCGTCCGGTCCAAATGCTGGACGTAGCGCCGCGAGAGCGCGTCGAGCGCGGAGGCGGTCCGCGCCGAAAGAGCGAGCAGTGCAGGTTCTTGCGGGTCCACGGTCGGCGCCGGTTCGGGCGCCTGCTCCAGGAGCACGTGCGCATTGGTGCCCGCGAACCCGAACGAGCTCACTCCCGCCAGCCGTGGCCGGTCGGTGCGTGGCCATGCGACATCGTCGGTCGGCACCGCCAGCGCCGTGCCGTCGAGCGCGATCTTGGGGTTCATCGTGGCGAAATCGTGCTGCCGCGGGATGCGTTCGTGCTCCAGTTGCAGCACCACCTTGATCAGCCCGGCGATGCCCGCCGCCGCTTCGAGGTGACCGATCCGGGATTTGACCGAACCCAGCAGGCAGACCGACCCGTCCGCGCGCGGCGCGCCGAGGACCTGGGACAACGCCTCGATCTCGATCGGATCGCCCAGTGGCGTACCGGTGCCGTGCGTTTCGACGTAGCCGACCTGATCGGCGGCGACCCCCGCGTCGGCCAGCGCGTCATGCAGCAGCTCGCGTTGCGCGGTCGGGTTCGGCGCGGTCAGTCCCATGGAACGACCGTCGTGGTTCACGCTCGAGCCTCGGATGAGCGCCCGGATGGGGTCGCCGTCGGCGAGGGCCCTGGACAGCGGTTTCAGGACAACGACACCCGCGCCTTCACCACGCACATACCCGTTCGCCCGCGCGTCGAAGGGACGACAGTGTCCGTCCGGTGAGAGCGCGCCCATCCGGGCCAGCGCCTCGGAAGTGAGTTCGGACTGCAGCAGATTCACCCCACCCGCCAGCGCCACCTCGCACTCCCCCGCGCGCAGACTGCGACACGCCTGGTGCACGGCCACCAGCGACGACGAACACGCCGTGTCGATCGCCACCGCGGGTCCACGCAATCCGAGCACGTAGGACACCCGCCCGGCCACGATGCTCGACATCGTTCCGGTGAGCGTATGCGCGTCCACCGAACTCACCCAGTCCGGCGTGATCGTGCGCTGGTACTCCTGCCAGCTGACGCCGAGGAACACGCCGGCGCGTGCCGCGGCCGGCCCGTCCGGCACCAGCGCGGCGTCTTCCATTGCCTCCCAGGCCACTTCGAGCACCAGACGCTGCTGCGGATCCATCGAAGCCGCTTCCCGCGGCGCGATGCCGAGGAACTCGGTGTCCATGGCATCGATCGGCCCGGCGAGCAGACCGGCCCGCCGCCGCGCCCGCCGAGGCGCCGAATCCGCTACCGGCCAACGGTTTTCCGGCGCCTCGACGATCGCGCCGCGGCCCGAGGAGAGCAGTTCCCAGTACTGCTGTGGGCTTTCGGCGCCGCCCGGGAAGCGGCAGCCCATACCGATGACGGCGATCGGTTCCTGCCGCGGCCGCGTCTCCAACTCCTGAATCCGGCGAAGTGCCCGTGTCAGCAAGACCCGAAGGTCGTACCCATCATCCGCCATCTAGCCACGCCACCCACATCGTGCAAAGTTGTGACGTGGAACATACGACGGCCCCGGTTAGGCGTCAATTACGGGCTGTATGCACAAAATTAACTAAAGTTACCAACTAGTAGCTTGATCTTTCGCTCGATGATGTTGCCAGAATGAAACATTCACTTTTGAAGGATTCACTTCAGGCCTGCTGATGCACCCTTTCCGCGCCGATCCGATCGATCCGCTCGCGGCCCCACGCGCCCAACGGCTCGAGCGCGGCGTTCAGCGCGACACCGCGGTCGGTCAGCCGGTACTCGACACGCGGCGGGACCTCGCGGTACACGGTCCTTTCGACGATGCCGTCTTCCTCCAGCTCACGCAGCTGCTGGATCAGCATCTTCTCCGAGACCCCCGGCAACCCCTTGCGCAGTTCGCCGAAACGCCGGACACCGAAATTCTCCAGCTCCCACAGGATCAGCGCCTTCCACTTGCCGCCGATGACGTCCATCGCGGCGTCGATGCCGCAGAAGTATGGTCCCGATCGCTTCGCACCCATCCTGCATCCTCTCTACCTGTTCGCATACCAATTAGTAAGTACCAGACAAAATAGTAGGTACTTGTCCACTCGCCGGGTGTCGAGCAGTCTTGGTTGCGGCGCGCTGACCAGGACGTTCTCGACCCCAAGGAGTTGAACCCGCAATGGCGGAAACCACGAATACCCCGGTAACCATCCTGGGACTGGGTGCGATGGGCCAGGCCCTGGCCGCGACCTTGCTGAAGGCGGGCCTGCCGACCACGGTCTGGAACCGCACCCCCGGCAAGGACGCCGAACTCGTCGCGGCCGGAGCTGTCGGCGTCGCGAGCGTCGAGGAGGCGATCGGCGCAGGCGGCCCGATCATTACCGTCCTGCTCGACCACGCTTCGGTGCACGCCACCCTCGACCCGGTGGCCGACCGATTGGCGGGACGGCAGCTGATCAACCTGACCACCACCGCACCGGCCGAGTCCCGCGAACTCGCCGGCTGGGCGGCCGGGCACGACATCGCCTACCTCGACGGCGGAATCATGGCGGTGCCGTCCATGATCGGCCAGCCCGGCGCCTCGATCCTCTACAGCGGCTCGCGGACCGTCTTCGACACCCACCGCGAGACGCTCGAATTGCTCGCCGCCGCAGAATATTTCGGTGACGACGCCGGCTTCGCATCGACCTACGACTTCGCCCTGCTCGCCACCATGTACGCCATGTTCGGCGGCTTCCTGCACGGCGCGGCCATGATGCGTTCGGTCGGCGTGCCCGCCGCCGAATTCGCCCAACGGGCCGCCGCATGGGTCACCGCGATGACCCACCCACTCCCACTGCTGGGCCACGCCATCGATGCCGCCGACTACACCGGCCAGTCCATCCAGCCCATCACCTTCCACAAGGCGGCACTCGACGCGATCAACCGCGCCAGCCGCGACGCAGGCGTCACCCTCGACTTCGTCGCCCCCCTCAAGAACCTCCTCGACCGCCAGGTAGCCGACGGCCACGGCTCCCTCGCCTTCGAACGCACGTTCGAAGAACTCCACTGACCCATCGCGCGGGCCGAGCCAGGCAGAACCTGGCTCGGTCCGCGCCGATCCACCCCTCGGCAACCCTTCGACAATCCCCAGGTCAGATCGCGATTTGGTCCACGCCCGGCGATCCGATAATCTTGCTGAGCACACCAGTCCGGGTGGCGGAATGGCAGACGCGCTAGCTTGAGGTGCTAGTGCCCTTTATCGGGCGTGGGGGTTCAAGTCCCCCTCCGGACACGTTTTGTCATGCATCCTCTGCAAATTTGCAGAGGATGCGTTCTTTTTTTTGGGTCCGGATGGTGTCCGGACACCATCGATCTGCAAATTTGCGCAGGCAACCGGTCAAAAGGCGTAGACGGCGACACCGGTGAGTGAGTTGTTGGGTGGTCGTGAGTCGAAGCGTGGATCATTCCGGCCGACAGTTAGTGCCCTTCGCTGCGGGGTGCCTCGCGGTGGTGTCTGTGCGCGCTTCGGGCGAGGTGTCCGGCGAGGTGTCGGTGTGCGTTCATGGGTCGAGTTGGATGGTCGACGGGAGGGCGCTGCTGTCCCGGCGGGAGGCGTGGTCCGGGGTGGGGCTGTCGGTGTATAGCTGCGGGGCGATGTTCCGTCTGCTCGTTTCCGTCGTGGCAGTCTTTCGGCAGCCCTGCTCGCCGACGTCGTCTGCTGAAGCCGAATAGCTATCCCAGCGCAGGTACCTTTTCGGCTGAAAAAGTCACCCAACGTGGGTGCCCTTTTGATATTGACGTGGTGGGTGTTCCTTTTGAATGCTTGAAGTACGACGACGCCGAATCGATTGGTACACCGCAAGTATTGTCCGGCAGCCCCGTGGCACGTTGTAAGGCGTTGTGCGGCAGACGCTTTGAACCTCGGATGGGTGGGCCTCAGAGGTGGGCGTCGCCGGTACGTGAGAGGAGACGCAGGTGACTAAGACCGTGTCTCATGTCGCTGGACTCGCTTTCGCGAGGTTCTTGTAGCAGGTGAGTGCGGCGGCGAGGGTGAGGAAGGCGAGGAAGTGCGTGGCTTTGCGGTCGTATCGCATGTTGAGCCGGTGGTAGCCGGTCAGCCACGAAATCGTCCGCTCGATCACCCACCGGTGGCGGCCGAGGCGGTCGCTGGGCTCGATGCCCTTGCGGGCGATGCGGACGCCGATGTCGCGGTGGCGCACCCATCGGCGCAGTTCGGCGGTGTCGTACGCCTTGTCAGCGTGCAATTTTGCGGACTTGCATCGACGCGGCCCGCGTCGCGACCGCACCGCCGGGACCGCCTTGACCAGCGGTCGCAGCGCCTCGGCGTCGTTGGTGTTGGCAGCCGAAATGGCCACGGCCAGTGGCAGGCAGGCGCGGTCGGAGAGCACGTGCATCTTCGAGCCGGATTTACCCCGGTCGACCGGGCTGGGCCCGGTCATAGATCCCCCTTTTTCGCTCGCACCGACGCCGCGTCGATAACCGCACGCGACCAGTCGATCAAGCCATCGCTGCCCGGCTCGTCGAGCACCGCGCGATGTAGGTGCCGCCACAGACCGGCCTCGGTCCACACGGTGAACCGGCGGTGCGCGGTGGGCACGGTGACCCCGAACGATGGCGGCAACATCCGCCACGCACAGCCGCTGGTCAGCACGAACACCACCGCGGTGAACACCGCACGCTCGTCTGTCGGCGCGGTACCGCCACCCTGCGGACGCGGGGTGAACCTGGGCAGCAACGGCTCGACCAACGCCCACAGCTCATCTGGCACCAGCCGCTGCGACAACTCATCGACCACGGCTGAACATCATGCGGCACAAGCGATTCCGACACACCGCAAACGAACTACAACGACGTGAGACACCGTCTTATCTGTACAGCAGGAGGTTCGGACTTCCGGTCGAAATAGTCGGAGACCGACCATTTCTCGTGGTTGGGGATGGGTAGACGCTGTCGCGATTGCGAAGCAGATCGCCGCGCCGGTCCGAGACACACTCTGCACCCGCGGAGTCGACTCCGTCCCGGTGATCAGCCATGACCGGCCCGGCAAAGACCGCTGGGTGTTCATGCTTCGCCCGGAAGCAATGATCAAGCCCCCACTCCCCCAGGTGCCGGAAGTGACTATCTTCGAACCCGGCACACGACTGTGGCTGGCGACCTCGAATTCCCAGTACAGCTGGTATTGGGTAGCCCCCACCGGCACGAGCAACATCAGCGGACCGGATACACGCCCCGACCCGTGGCCAGCTCCTTCGAGCAGCCAAGGTTGGTGTTCAACACCCTGGCGTTCATCCAACCGGCCCGAGGCTGACGTGGTTGCCACTACGCTCCCAGACTTGGCGTGGCCTGCGTATGAGTCGTTGTTGTCGGCTATTCGGGGCGATCACGTCGGGCGACACCCGATCACCCGATGGGCGCACCGACTCGGCGTTAAGCACGCCCAACTCCTCGATTACCCGAGTACCGAAAGCATCCAGAGCGAGCGCGTAGAGACAATCGGCCAGATCAACCGCTGGCTACGCGCACACGCGCCCGTACCACACCCCGCAGCGCGCCCTGCCCCGAACCCGTTGGCGAGCTCGTGGACCGAATCGCTGCTGCGCAGGTACGCGCGTACCGACTCCTGATGACCCGCACAGGTGACGACCCGGAAGTCCACGACGCCTGGACCGAGCTCGCCGTACTCGTCGAAGCCTGGAATGACCTTGTCACCGGGGTTGATCGGGGCAACTACCGCATCCACACCACACAGTAATGACCAACACGATCGTAGTAGCCACCGTCGAGATGTTGACTCGAGCCTGGTCGGTAGTACGCAGCCATCACCGGAGCGCGCCACCAGCGGACCGGGGAGCAGCAGACCTTGCTCGGTCGAATGAAATCGGGCCGTCAGTGGCGACTCGAAGTCCCCCGCATACGGCCAGTTGCGATTCCCCCACGGGCGGCCAGTTGTGGGCACCCAGCACACAGTCAGCACCCCACGTGTATGCACGCTCATGCGAATGTGCGCGTGTACTGGTGGTCCGACGAGCCTGTGTAGCTGCTCGATTCCGGCGGTGCGCAGTGCCGTGAGACGGACGCGACTGCCGAACCAAGCGAATCGCGACCTACGGATGAAACACCAGCACGTCAACATCGCTCGCCGGTAGGGATTCTCGTGCTCCGGTCGGGCGGCGATGATTTGGCTCGCCCTATGGTCCCCCTAGGTTCTGTCTCCCAATGAGGGGGATCGATCGGCCCCGTGGTCGGGGCCGATCGTGCATCATGTCGTCCGTGGCGACCGCGATCGGTGATCGATACCAGGTTCTGACCGACAAGCAGTGGGAACTGCTGGAGTTGCTGCTACCGAAGTCCGAGGGCCACGTGGGCCGTAATTTCGCCAACAATCGCCTGGTGGTGGAGGGGATGCTGTATCGGCTGCGCACCAGTCTGCCGTGGCGGGATCTGCCGGAACATTTCGGGCCGTGGCAGACGGTGTGGAAACGCCACCGCCGCTATGCCGCCGATGGCACCTGGGACCGGGTGCTGACCGCTCTGGTCGCCCTGGCCGACACCACCGGCGACCTGGACTGGGTTGTCTCGGTCGACTCGACAATCGTGCGGGCACATCAACACGCCGCCGGCGCGGCTGCCGACTCGGTGACCGGGCTATGAACCGGCCGACCATGCCATCGGGCGCTCCCGTGGTGGGCTGACCACCAAGATCCATCTCGCCGCCGACGGCGCCGGTCGCGGCCTCGCCGTGCTGCTCACGCCCGGTCAAACCAACGACTCGCCGCTGCTGCCGCCGCTGCTCGACGCGGTGGTGGTGCCGCGACTGGCCGGTGGGGCGCCGCGGCGCAATCCGGAGGTCGTGATCGCCGACCGCGCCTACTCGGCGGCGTCGAACCGAACTCTATTGCGCCGCAATCGTATCCAGACCGTGATTCCCGAACGCCGGGACCAGGTCGCCAACCGCAAACGCAAGGGCCGCGCAGGTGGGCGGGCACCGTGCTTCGATGCCGAGATCTACAAACGCCGCAATGTCATCGAACGTGCTTTCAACAGGGCCAAGCACTGGCGGGCGGTGGCCACTCGCTACGACAAGCTCGCGATCACCTATCGGGCCGGATTCGTCCTGGCCCTCGTCGTCGAATGGCTCAAATTATTGGGAGACACGACCTAGCCCATGCTGTCGCATTCGCTGTTGCCGCGTTCATCATCATCGTCATTCCCGGCCCAACGTGCTGTTCGCGATCAGACGAGCGGCGACCCTGAGGCGCCGCTTACCGGTGGCCGCGTCCGGAGCGGTGGCGGGCTCCCTAGTTCCGCTGGTCGCGGTTGCTTGTCGGGCTGGGCGCGGCGCTGACGGCCTTGGCGACACAGTTCACCCTGGTGAAGATCGTCGGGGCCGTGTACCTGATCTATTTGGGCATCGCCACGGTCCGGCAGCAGAAAGAGCTGGTAGCGGCTTTGCGGTCAGACGCCTCGATCGGCGGCCCCATCATTTCCACGCCGCACCGCGCCACGCAAGTTAGTGGAGCGAGTGCTGCCGCCGGGCGGCGAAGAACTCGATCAGTCGGTCGCCGACGAGTCGAGATGCGCCACCCCTTCACCATCGAGTTCGCCGATAACCGTTGCGACCCTTCCTGTCATCGCCAGCAGCAGCGCCTCACCTGATCCGCGCACCTCGGGGCCATGGCCAGCCGACCAGTTCATGTCGGTGGCCCGCAACCGCACACCGCGTGTGCGGTGCGCGCCCCCGATGACCGGGCTGATGCGGGCATAACTGAGCGAAACTTGTAGCCGTTCTTCGGGGATGGTCCTGAGTTGTCCAAGTGGTCGGCGTATGTCCTGCTGGTGGATAAGGCACTCGATCAGTGCCACCCGGCCACCGTAGAGCGCAGCCGCGCCGGAGGGTTCGACTCCTTGACGCATAAGCCCGATGAGCTGTTCGGGTTCCAACGCAGCATAGTCCCGGAGTCCTCTCGCATTGAGTCGGTCGATGTCGAACCGTGTCCGGATCATGTTGATGGACAACCGGGCGCGGCTCTGCCCGAGATAGGCGATCGTATGGGCTGCCACATCTCGTACGGTCCACCGATCGCACAGACTGGGCATGTCCCACTGCTCCGGCGCCAGCCCGTCCAGCAGTTCCGCGAACTCCATTCGTTCCTGGCGGGCGTGGGTGTTGACGGTGACCATCAGTGTGCCTTCCTGCGATGCGTCTAGGAACCGTCCTGAGCATCCCATGTTGCGGCCGGTTGCCCTCCCGGGGAAGCAAACGCTCTAACTGAGCGACAGATGCCTATCACGGACTGCGCCCACATGCCGGATACCTCCTGTGGCTAGGCGCACATCAGGTTGCTATGGCGGCCAAGTTCGCTCCCCGCTAAATGGCCGCCGGTGGGGAGTTTCAACTGGCTGCTGTGCGGAATATAATCCGGACTAGCCTGGCACCGAAATCCTGAAGATCGCGCGTCAAGTGTACTACCGGTAGCTCGCCAACCCACCGCTGGAGTTCGAGGAACTCGTCTGGAGCGGCGGGAGCTCACGGGACACCGCAGCGGCGTAGGAAACTGAAAGTTGGGTCTCATCCAAACGCGGGGCGGTCCACGATTCTGCCCAAGGCAGCTCGATTCCACCTCACCGGAGACTACGAATGTGACCGAACTCGTAGTGTGATCCGTCGGCCCGATTGCAGTTGTTCGATGAGGTTGGCCGTGATCGCCGCGCCGACACGTTCGAAACTCTTTCCAATCGGACCTATTCGGGTGAATTGCGCGAGTATGAACTTCAGAAAACCGACGAGTCGGACAAAACTATCGGGCAGTACGCGCAGACGGATATTCGAGCACTCCAGAATGGTGGCGGCGAACTCCGGGTGCTCCGTCAGACCGGTCAGAATCGCCCGCCGCCCCAGGGCATGGACGAACCAGACGGGCACGGGTACGCCGAGGACGCCTTGCCGTGCGCAGGATTCGAACCATTCATGGGTGAGCCGCGCACCCGCCGGACCGGACTCCCGCAACTCGATCGACCGATCGATCAGCATCCGATCGACCACTTGTTGCTTGGTGAAATCCGCCGGGATCAGGTCCAGCCGCCCACCCAGCAGATATGTGACCCATTGCCAGGCCCTGGTGATCGCCTCGACCTCATCCGCACTGGCCGGCGCACCGAGACCCACGTAGATCTGCTGCACGAACATCGCGAAAACGTACGACCCACCGGCGATTCGCCGGGCACTGACCAAGATGCCGTAACTGTTGTCCCATGTACCCACCCGGGAGATTCCGTTGCGCACCCGGGTATGGATCAGCGGGACTCGCACCCAGTGCTCCCAGGAACGTCCGCCCGGACGCAACTCCTGCGTGTCGTTGACGGACTCGACCGCACGCAGCGTTTCCCCGAAGCGCTTGACCTGATTCCCCAGGGCGGATGCGGCGCGTCCGAATTCGAAGACCTGCGCCGTTGGGATCCGCATACGCGAAAGGTAAAGCACCGCGGCGAAATAGAGACCGGCGAAAGAGTTCCGGTGTACGAATCTGCCCACCGGCCGCATTCGATCGAAGTCGAAGAACGACGGAACATGATTGATCGCCGTCCAAAAGTTCTCCGCCGCGGCGTCACCCCGTGCCCGCAGAATATGGAGCGCCTCGACATCGTCGGCACCCTTCAGCCCCGCTGCCGCGACCGACTCGAGAAGTTTCTCCGCGAGGCGGTCGCCGACATGATCTAAGGCGTCGATGTCATCGGCATCGATATCTTCCGATGGCACGACGACGGACCGGATCGGTTCCGACAGTCGTTGCCACAAGGAGGACCCGCTCAGTAAAACTCTCGTCGTCGCGGATACCGGCGTTCAAAGCCCCCCTGATCTCACTAGCGGTTCAACCGGCGTCGGCGCATTGCAATTCGCGAACGATCGGACTCCAGAATCCGTTCGGCAGGGCGTACGGTGCATACACTGCCGCTCGCGTGAAAATATCGCCATACCTTTTCAGTAATTTTTCTGCGACTAGATCGGGTGGCGCAACAACGGCGAACTCGTCGAGCATCTCATCGGTGATGAGGGTGGACATCGCGGCCACACCCTGCCAGTACTCACCCTTCTTCAGCTGCTTCGACAGATTATGGAGTTCGTCACCGACAGTCCCCCAGCCATGGAGTTCCAGGACCGGACGATACGCGGGCGTCGAGGCGTAGAACGCGATCTGCGCGCGGACCGCCGCCTTGGCCACAAATTCCTGGAATACGTTCTCACCGGTCACGACGAACGGGAACCCGCAGATCTGGAAGTCGTCGAGCCCCGGCTTCGACCTGGCCGCCCGTCCCTTACGCATGGCCGGCAGCGTCACTTCCCGCAGATACCGCTCGGTGGTGAAACCATGGACCACGAGTCCGTCCGCGACCTCACCCGCGACCTCGACCATTCTCGGGCCGACCCCGCCCAGCAGGATCGGCGGGTTACCGTACGGATTGGGTCCCGGATTGAAGAACGAGGGCAACTCGGTATGGGTGTAAAACTCCCCGTGGAACTCCAGGGGTGTGCCCGTCTCCCAGCTGCGCCAAATAGTCCTGATCGCGGCAATGTACTCCCGCATCCGGGCCGACGGCTTCGACCACGGCATGGCGAAGCGCTCGGTGATATGCGTCTTGACCTGTGAACCGATACCCAGATGAAAGCGGCCATTCGTGTAGAGCTGCAGGTCGTTCGCCGAGATCGCCATCGACATGGGGTTGCGTGCGAACGCCACCGCGACCGAGGACCCGACTGCAATGTCACGGGTGCGATCGCCCATCAATGCCAGCATCGGGAACGGGTCGCGCGTCACTTCGGGAACCCAAATACCGTCGTACCCAGATTCCTCGGCTTCGGCAGCACGATCCCAATCCCCCGGTTCGCCCTTGAGTACCAGATCGAGTTTCACTGGTTCGCCTCGGCCCTCGAACCGGCTGTGGGAGTCGCGTTCGTATCCAGTGTTCGAAATTCGAAGTCACTCATCGAGGGGTTTCGAGCCTGCCGCATCGCGTTCGTCATCGAGGTGGGGCGATAGACCGAGGACACGCCATGCTCGTCGAGGAAGTAGGTTTGCGACCCTCGGCAACCTTCCACATGGGCGAAAGACCCATGCTGCCCCGCAAACATCTCTGCGCTGAATCGGCCGGCCGCCTCGGGTGTCACGTTGAATGAACTGGCACCGTTCTGTCCGGCCTCATTGATCAGCCGCACGATCAGTATGGCCGCACGTTCGATAATGGAAATATGCGACAGCCCCGACCAACTGTACCGGCCGCAGACGATGAAACTGTTCGGCAGTTCCGGGAGCAGCAAACCTTCGAACTCCGCACCGGCGGAGTCGTTCGCATAATGGTCGGCGAGGTCGAACCCCCCACGCCCGCGCACCGGCCGGGATCGCCGTCCCGTGGAACTGGCCGCCATCTCGAATCCCGTCGCCAGCACCAGCGTGTCGATCGCATGGTGGGCGCCGTCCGCGGTCACGATGCCTGTGGCGTCCATGCTCTCGATCGCCTCGGTGACTAGCTTGACATTGTCCTTGGCGAAGGTCGCATAGTAGCGGTTAGAGATCGTTGGCCGCTTACACATGATGGCGTATCCCGGTAGAAGCTTTCGCCGGACCTCGGCGTCACGCACCTGCGTCCAGATGAATGCCCTGACGAGGGCTTGGGGGATCGACATGAACCGTTCGAGCCGCACGCCGTGACCTGCCAGCCAGCCCAGGAAATTTCCCCCCACCCAATTGAGCAAGCTGTATAGCATACCGTACAGCTGTGGTGAACGTTGCAGCAGCCAGCGCATTCCTGCCGGAATGCGGAAGTCCGGCTTCGGGAAGACCCACACGCCCCGGCGCTGAAATACGGTCAGGTGGCCAGCCGCGGCCGCGACCTCGGGGACCAGTTGCACCGCGGACGCACCGGTTCCGATCACACCTACACGCTTGTCACCGAAATCGTAATCGGCCACCCAGCCCTGCGAGTGAATGACATCTCCCGCGAATCCGTCCATTCCCGCGAAATCCGGAGTTTTCGGCTCGATGAACATACCGTCGGCGGAGATCAGGAAGCGACTGGTCAGCACGCTACCATCGCCGAGTTCCAGGCGCCACAGGTGAACGTCTTCATCCCACGTCCTGGTCAGCACATCGGTATTCAGTCGCGCGTGCGCACGCAGGTCGTATCTTTCGACGAGCGTCGCGATATACGTCCTGATCTCCTCCCCTTTGGGGAAGAACCGCGACCACCCGAACTTTGCGAACGAGAACTGATACACGAAGCCCGGGATGTCGGCGCCGACATCCGGATATCGATTAACATGCCAGGTACCGCCGAAGTCGGACTCACGATCGAGTATCTGGAAGTCGGTCAGTCCCGCGCGCTGCAAAGCTACCGAAATACCCACACCGGCCAGGCCAGCGCCTACAATCGCGATCTCGACGTCGGGTGTTCCTGCCGCCGACCATTCCTTCGAAATCACAGCTCGCCCCCCATATTCTCCGATGGCGATTGATCTTGCAGCGCACGGCGGCGGATCCTAATAGGCAGACCACCCCGCAGCGCGGTCGCCATGCGGAAGTGCCGACGGGGGATCCATTCCGAATCGGTGGAGAAGTCGAATCGGCGCAGGATCTTCGCGAGATACAGCACCCCTTCGACATTCGCCATATGGGCCCCGATACACCTGCGTTCACCGACCCCGACGGGTAGGTACGCATTGCGCTCGTACGTGTTGTCGAGCCAGCGTTCGGGCTGGAACAGCTCGGGCTCGGACCAGAACCGGGAGTCGTTCTGCATCGCGTAGGGACTGGACAGCAGCACGGAGCCCGACGGGATGAAGTACCCGCCCAGCACCTGGTCCTCCCTGGAATCACGCGAATAGTACGGCAGGCCCTGAATCCTCTGCGCCTCGTCCCAGCACGCCCGAATATACGGAAAACGGTCCAGGTCCGCATGCGTGGGTGCACGGCCGAGCGACGCCGCCTCGCGTTGCACCGCGGCCATCGCCTCCGGGTGTTTGGTGAGCATGCCCAGGGTCCATGCCATTGCGGCGGCTGTCGTTTCGAAACCGGCGAACACGTAATTAAACATCTCTGCGAACAACTGCCGTTCGCTCCACGTGGTGCCGTCGTCAAATTCCGCGTCGCGCATCGCGCTGAACAGGTCTTTGCCCTCGACGAACGATGACCGCTTCTCCCTGACCAGTCGATACGTCTCGAATACCAGCGGACTGGCTGGAATATCTTTGCGTGCGGACCACAGGAACCGCAACGGCATCGGCAACCAAAACCATGCCCACCTGA
This sequence comes from Nocardia sp. Marseille-Q1738, assembly GCF_965283145.1. Classification (NCBI taxonomy): domain Bacteria; kingdom Bacillati; phylum Actinomycetota; class Actinomycetes; order Mycobacteriales; family Nocardiaceae; genus Nocardia; species Nocardia sp. Marseille-Q1738. Next base: position 183,345 of record NZ_CBDIMS010000010.1, read on the forward strand.
TAGCGGCACCCTCGGAGGCGTAGCGCCAGTATCTGACGATGCGCCGGGAACGTTTGGGGCTCAGGTCCAGATTGAGCACCGTGCGCATCATGACGTCGAACGATGTCAACTCGAGCAGCTCTGTCACGTCGACCGGATCCGGGCGGTCCGCGTATTGCTCGAGCCGATCGACATGCGTTTCGAGAATCTCGTCCACCGCCGGCAGGATGGCCTTGAGCCCGGGCACACTGAAGAACGGCGTGACCAGCCTGCGCATCTTCCGCCACTCATCGCCCTCCATCACCGGGAACGGGGTACCCGGGACCGGTTGCAGCGCAGCGTTCAGCATCACCCCCTTGCAGCGACTCCGGGCGTTGTGGACGAATACGTCCGCCACGAGCTCGGGGCTGCTGATGAGGTAGACATGCCGCTTGCGGGGCGTCGGCAGGCGCACCACATCGCCGTACCTTTCGGCGAATTGCCCAGCGAATTCGAACTTGTTCATCGAGATCCGGTGCGCGACACCGAGCCACGGCACGCCCTGCGCGGTGGGTGGAATCTTCCGGGCACCGTGCCTCATCGGGCACTGGGCCGGCGTTCCCGCTGTCCGGCGATCGGTCATAGGAGCGTGCCGTCCTGCATCGTGATCACCCTGTATGCCATCGCCGCCGCGGTGAGGTCATGAGTAACCATCACCACTGCCTGCCGACGTTCGGCCGAGGCCGGGAAACTCGATAGCAACTCCAGCACCGCGGCGCCCGTCGCGGTATCCAGATTGCCGGTCGGTTCGTCGGCAAGGATGAGGGGGGGATCCATGACCAGTGCCCGCGCGATCGCCACCCGCTGCCGCTGACCACCCGACAGTTCGGCGGGTCGATGATTTGCCCGCTCGGCCAGTCCGACGCGTTCGAGCAGTTCCAGGGCCTTCACCTTGGCAGACCGCAGACTCTGCCCGTCGAGCAGCCTGGGAACGGCGACGTTCTCCCAGGCCGACATCGTCGGAACCAGGTTGAAAAACTGGAACACGAAGCCCACTTGGTGGCGCCGGAAGGTGGACCTCTGTCGGCTGTTCAGGGCACCGATATCGCGCGACTCGAACCTGACCGTCCCCTGATCGGGGGATTCGAGCGCGCCCGCGAGGTGCAGTAGGGTGCTCTTGCCCGAGCCCGATGGGCCGACGATAGCGACGAACTCACCGGCGGTTATCTTCAATGAAACGTCCTGCACCGCGTTGACCTGGTAGTTGCCGACCTTGTAGTGCTTGCCGACGTTCTCGAATTCAATCATCGTTTCCCTCCCTTCTAATCGGTGTTGATCGCTTGCAAGATGTTGACGTTCCCTGCACGTATCGCAGGAGATATGCAACCGACGACGCACAATATGGCGGCGACAACCGCGAATACCAAGGAATCGATATCCGGCCGATACGCGACGGAGAAATTCAGAATCGAGGGCGACGCCAAATCGTAGAGGTACTGCCCGGCAAGGCCCAGCAGCAACCCGACAAGTCCGCCCACCACTCCGATGGACACCGTCTCGATGACGATCATCCGCACGATCTGGTAGGGCGTGGCGCCGATCGCGCGCAGTACGCCGTGTTCGCGGCGGCGCTGCAGCACCGACATGGTCAAGGTGTTCAAGAGCGCCAGGGCCGCGATCAGGACCACGATTATCCACATCGCATTGGCGACGGCGGTGATCTGCCGTAGGGTGCTTTCGACCCCCAGCTCCATCTCCTCTGGGCCGGTGAAATCATACGTGCCGGGTGGCTTTAGCTCGCGTACCGAACGGCGGAGCGTATCCACGTCCGTACCCGGATGCGCGTAGATCTCCAGCAGGGTCGCGCCCGGTAGCTCGAACAGCGTGTGCAGTTGCTCGAGGCTCATTCCGACAATGTCGTTGACCGGCGACAGGTGAGCGACAAGGTCTAGTACCCGAACGGCCCGCACACCATGGGGGGTCTGCAGGTTCACCGTATCCCCAGCACCGACGCCGAGGGATTTACCGAGACTCTTCGACAGCACCACACCGCGACCCGCCAGCAGGTCCGATCGGACAGCGTCGCTGCCGATGGCCCGGTAAATCGGATTCGACGATCCCTCCGACACACCGTTCAGGGCAATCTTGGTCCCATCCAGACTCGCGAACGCGATCTGGACCTGGACGACCCGCACCACCCCAGGCAGTTGCTCGACCTGCGCCGCCAAGTCCTGTGGTAGCGCAGCGCCAACGGGGAGTTCGTCGGGTGGATTCGTCGATATGAACAACGTCGTATCGGCGTAGGAGGACAACGCCTTGGTTGCCGCCGTGACTGTATCTCGGTTCGCACCCGTGATCGTCACTGCCATTCCGACGGCGATGACCACGGTCATCAGCGTCGCCCACACCCGGATCGACGAACGTTCAACGGCCGCAGCGGCGAGCCGGCCGCTTCCTCCCCACGTCCGGCACAATGCCGCCGTCACCGCCACGAGCTGCGGCTGCAATGCGGCGCAGAGCGTTACGCCAGCGGCGAAGAACAAGACGATCGTCAACGCCGAGAGAAACGGCAGCGACGATTCCGATATATGGATACCGGCTACCGCACCGAGCAGGCCGATACACACGGCGAATGCCACGCTCCGCAGCCAGCGCGGATGTCCGCCACTCTGCGCCACCTCAGCAGGGACGAGAGCCTCGAGCGGCGAGACCCGATAGATCTGGACAGCCGCGACTGCCGCCGCGGCAACAGTCATCGCGATCGAAACGGCGACCGCGAGCGGCACCGCATACCAGGGCAGCGCGTATTCCAACCGCAAGTTCGTTGACTGCACGAACGCCGTCGGAACGCTGGATACCGCCACCCGGCCGATACCCACGCCCACCGCCGATCCCACCGCGCCGCCGAGCAGACCCAGCGCGGCCGATTCCCCGAGAAGGTCGACGATCAGGCTTTCCGGCTGACCGCCTACAGCACGCAGCACGGACAGGGTCGGCCGCCGCTGGCTAATGGAAATCGCCATCACCGTGTAGATTAGGAATGCCGCGACCACGAATGCCACGGCGGCACTCATCAGCGTCAGGTATTGCAGGATTTGGATACCCGGACCGTGCTGAGCCGCCCGCTGCAGGGAATCTCCGACCACTGCGCGCCCGGCCACCGCGGTAGTGAGGTCGGCGCGTATCGATTCCAGGTCCGCTCCCGGCTCGAGCGCGACCAGCACGGAGTCCAGGCGCTCGCCCTGCCCGGACACCTGCTGGGCAACGGCCAGTGGCGCCAGAACGAAATAGCCCTGATTGACGCGGGTCGCAGCCTTACCGTTCAGCACCCCTGCCACGGTGACGGTACGGTCTCCCAGCTGGATCTTCGATCCCGGGTCCCGAGCCACCGCAGGGCCGACAAGTACACCGCCGGGGGTACCGATCAGCGCGCTGAGCTGTCCCTGCGCCGCCGTCATCAGCGGGCTTTCCAGTTTGTACCCGGATAGATCGGCACCGACCACCATCACCTTGCCGACCGAGGTGTTCGCTTGCGTACGTACCAGTGGTGCGGCGACGCGGACCCCCGGCACCGCGGCGATTGTCTTGTGGAGGTCCTGGTCGAATCCGGAATTCGTGATTCCCGATATCTCTAGGTCGGCATCGCCGGCCACAGCTTCGGCGACCTGGCGAACGGTGCCGGTAACCGACCCCGAGATGCCGATCATCGCGACGAGGAACGTGGTCGCGATCGCCATGACCGTCACCAGTGCAGCGGTTCGGCCCGGACGGACCCAGAGCTCCCGCAGGCTGAATACCCTCAGCCGGTCGGCACGAGCCAGCAGCGACAGGTTCACTCCCCGACGTCCATGAACTCCTCGTTCACTGTGATTCATGGCCTCGATCCTTCCCGGCGAGTGCGAAGTCGCACAGCGCGACCACGGCCGCCGCGCGTCACGCCTTCGTGTGGGCGCGGAATTATCTGTGTGAGCAGCGGATCGGGAGGTCCGGCATATTTCCACTCGCGGGGATAGCCGAGGGAAACCTCCTCGAACCGGACCCCGTCGAAGTAGTCCGTTCGCCTGATGTGCAGGTGACCATAGACAACACACGCCACGTTGTACTCGCGGTGCCAGCAGGCGGTCCGCTCCGTACCGCACCACAGGGCGAATTCCGACCGCAGCAATACCCGCGTGGGCTCGCGCCGCAGCGGAAAATGGTTGACCAGGATCAATGGCATGTCTGGCCGGACTGCCGCCAATCGCCGGCCCGTGTAGTCGATACGCGCGTCGCACCAATCCGCCGCGTCACGGTACGGCTCGGTCTTCAGGAGATGCTCGTCCGTGGCCACCGCGTTGGCGCGTTCGGCGGCCGCCAGACCTTCGGCACGATCCTTCGCCCCGCGCGGCAGGAACGAGTAGTCGTACAGCGTGAACAAGGGCGCGACCATCATCGGCCGGGCTTCGCAATCGTGATCCTCCAGGCAACCCGGCCAGATCGGATATTCGTCCTCCGGTGTCACCACGTCGATATCGCGGCACATCTCGACCAGGTACTGGTAGCGGCTCTCACCGCGGAGTTGCACGTCATCGTTTGCCACGGTCCATAATTCGTGGTTTCCCGGAACCCAGATCACCCGCTCGAAGCGGCTGCGCAAGTGCGACAACGCCCATCGAATATCCCGGATCTTCTCGCCCACATCCCCCGCCACGATCAGCCAGTCATCGGGCGATGTGGGTTCGATCTCCTCGACGACGGCGCGGTTACCCGAATGACCGAGGTGGAGGTCCGAAACCGCCAGTAATGCGCCTGTCACAGTGACTCGCCTCCGGATTCGACCAGTGCCGCGCGGAACATTGACACTGCGGCCTGCCGCCGGATCTTGCCCGACGACGTCTTGGGGAGCTGTCCAGGTGCTACGACCAGCACGCACCTGGGCCCGATTCCCACATCGTCGAACACTCGCCGGGAAACCTCGGCGCGAATTCTCTCCACCTCGGCATCATTTTCGAACAATTTGGATTCGACGATCATGGAATATTGTTCGCGGCCGTCGACCGTGAGTCCGACCGCAACCGAGTTGCCCGCGCGCACGCCGGATACTCGGTCGGCCGACCACTCGATATTCGATGGGAAAAGGTTGCGGCCCGCGATGATTATGGTGTCTTTCTTGCGCCCGCACAGGACCACTTCGCCGCTGTCGGTGAGGTATCCGAGGTCGCCGGTATTCAACCACCCAGATTCGTCGCACGCCATTTGCCAGCCATCCACCGTACGATATTGCCGCGTCACAGAGCTGCCCCGTATCTGTATTTCCCCGACCGCACAGGTGGGGATCCGCCCGCCACGTTCGTCCACCACCCGCACTCCGACGCCGGGAACCGGCCGTCCCAGCACCACCAGTTCCTGGCGGCGGCAGTCCCCCAGGGGCGGAGCCAGCGCTGCCCGGCCCTTTTCGAGCTGATCGGCATCGACGCTCTCCGTCTGGACCGCCGCCCCCGGCTGGATACCCGCAACGCCCAGGGTTGCCTCGGCCATCCCGTATCCGCCGACGACCGCTGCCGGTGACAACCTCGACCGGGAACCGGCGTCGATCAGGTGTCGTATCGTGCGCGGATCGATAGGTTCGCCGCCATTGACGGCGAGGCGAAGTCGCGACAGATCGTAGGTTCCCGGCGGTGCCGCCGCCAGCGTCCGCGCCAGTATCGAGTATGCGAAATTGGGTGCCGCAGTAACCGTTCCGCCGACCTCGGTGAGCAATTCTGGCCAGATAGCGGGAGCGGCTGCGAACTGATCGGGTGAAGTACACACTACGTCGATGCCCGATTGCATCGGACCGGCCATGAAACCGAAGAGTCCGAGGTCGTGAAACAGTGGAAGCCAACTGACAAATGTGTCGGTCTCCGCATCGAAGGCACAACTCCGGGTCAGTGCGGACCAATGCGAATACACCGCACCGTGGCTCACCGCCACCGCTTTCGGAGTGCCCGTGGAGCCGGAACTCAGCTGGAGCACGGCCAGGTCGTCCTCCGCGCACTCCGCCGGTCGGATCGAGCGGCCGGACACCAGTTCGCCCATCGCGACCGTCGGCACACCGAGGTCGTTGAGCGCTGGCACCACGCCGAGAAACGGCTCACCGACGACACATAGTCGCGGCGACAACATGCGGAGCATGCGATCCGTACCGTGCAGCCAGGCGTCCGAATCGGTCCTGAATGTGGGTTGCTGCAGCAAGGTCACCGCGGCCCCACTCAGCCAGACCGCCTGCAACAGGGGCGCCACCTGGGCGGGATCGCCGACCAGCACGGCGATCCGATCGCCGGCCCGCACGCCGTCGGCAGCCAGGCCCCCGGCCAGCGCGTCGGCACGATCCCGAATCTCGGCCCAACCACAGCTGGATGTCCCGCCGTCGGGTGTACGTACGCGAATACCTTTTCGGCTGCACGCGGCCTGCACGATCGACTCGGTGAATCTACTCATTTTGTTCTCTCGTTCGAGCCAACCCGGCCATCCAATGTCGTTGTACCGATCGGCTTCCCATTGCGGCCGAACGTGCGTTCTGTCACCGTGCACGAACCGCTTTCATGTACCATGATCACGGTGCTGCTGCGCGTGCCGTACAAACTAGTGGCGATGAAATTCGCCGACGCCATACGCTGCAGTCCGGGGAGCGTCGCGCCGGCCGTACCCTGGTTTCCCGCTGGCCGGGAACGGTCGGCGAGCACCTCGAAATACCGATCGACATCGGTCGCATCGGCCGATACCACCTCGTGGAATGCCGTCAGTGCGCGCTTGGTCTTTATCGACATCAGCGTTTCGGGAACCGGATCACCCGCGGTGTTCGCCAGCGAATGCAGTCGCTCATCGTTGGCAACCCCGTGAAACCCCGGTGGTACGGGCTGGGCATCCACTGCCCCAACTGAACTGCACCACCACAGTTCCTTCAGGTCCGACACCAGCAAACTGAATCCGTTATAGCTTCCATGCCCGGCGCACCGAGCCCGGTTCGCATATTCCCCGGGTGGCTGACTCTTGTCGGCGAGGAAGTTGCGAGGCAGTTCGCCGCGAGACCGAGCGGGCGAGCCGGAAGACTCGAATCCCAACAGATTCGTCACTGCCGCGAACCTCGGACGTGCACCCCAATGTCGCACTCCGATCCACACTCCCGCAGCGTCCGTACCCGACTCCAGATCACGACCGGCCATCAGTCCAGGCACCTCGGGCCAGCTCACCAGCGCGGTCGACCGCCGCCAGTAGTACTCATCCCGATTGGCTGCGACGATCAGAGGGTATTCCGCGTGTGCCTGCCAGCCGACCAATACCAAGCACATTGCGCGATCTACCTCCTAGCCTTTCGGTGTTCACGATGCGGATCTGCTCACGGCGCGCGACTCCGCCACCGCCTGCAACCGCTCAAGTGAAATGGTCAGCTGCCGTGTACAGCTGTCGATCAAGACCTTCTCCAGCTCGGCATTATCCTTCATCATCGGCGTCTCGAATTCGCCAGCGAGGGACAAGATCGTGCTGCGCCCCCCGTCGGCACGCTTGGCGTCAAATACGAATCGGCATGTCAACCCCCCAGGGCCACGCCCGACTACGACAACCGCGAGTGGCGGCCGAAATTCCGCGACAACGAATTCCAGGGTGAAGGCCATACCCATGACCGTTATCACCTGTGAGTAGCGCGAATTCGTGAATAGTTTGCTCGGCGGCTCGCCCACGAACTCACCGTGCAGCGTGAACCATTCTCCCCACGACCGAATGTCACAGATTGCCGCGTACAACCGCGCACCCGATACCGGGAACGTGCGGGATACCTCGATCGCCGACAACTATTTGCCACCCTCTCCGTCCGCCGAGGCCTCGACGATATCGGCGCGCTCCTGCTCGGCGCCGATATAGAGCAGCACGCGGTCCAGGGTACCCAGATCGTCACGGCGAATGAGCTCGTCCATGATCCCGTTCACCAGCTGGCGAGATTCCGTCGGAATCACCAGCGCAACATTCCCGAGTGTCCGTGGGTCCATGAACGGGGCCGCCTCGGCGATAGTCGCGGGCGGCAGGCTGCTCATCTTGGACATAATGCGCCCCGGGCGCCGCTTGAACGCTACCCCGGCAGATCTCCCCATGATGCGAGGTGGCAGGTACTCGATGCCCATGCGCGTAGCCATACGCTTCGGGAGGAAGCGGACCGCTATTCCGAGGCGCCGATAGTCGGCCGAGTACCGCTCGTGCAAATATGCGACGACTGCCTTACGGAAGACGTGGAGGTCGTCGACATCCAGCCCGGAAAGATATTCCAGAGATTCGACCGGAACCTGCATTACATGAGCGATTTCTTCCAGCTCATGGCGAATATGTGCATCGTTCATCGCCGTCTCCCCAGGACAAATATGCCGACAGCGTACCGCATGATCCGAGAACGCTTCGCGAGCTTTTCATCGAGATCAACGCGGGCCATGGAGCGCTCTCTATCCAAGGCTGAATTCAACAACTCCACAAAATCCGCTCGGCGCTCCGCCGGGAGCTTTCTGATAGCTGGAAGATCGATACCCAAAATCCCCTCGAGCTCGGTCTTTTTGTTGATTGTCTCCAACACGTAAACCACCCTTCTTTTCAGGAGCCCACTGTTTCGGTCGCGTTCCTTGCAATTTCCTCCAACTCCCCGATACGAATAGCGCCGAGCGACACACTCAACCGATCAATCACCTCGGGCGGTAGCGGAGCTTCGCCATGTATGGCGGCCAGCCTGCTGACGAGCGCTTCGATCTGCGCCACCAGCGGCTCAGCGAGCTCGATATCACTGGGTGCCAACTGAGCCAGAATGTGCCGCGCCAGAAGATTGACGGTCGGATACTCGAAGATCACCGAGTTCGACAGCTTCAATCCGGTGATCGCCCGCAGATGAGTACCCAATTCGATAGAACTCAGCGAATCGATGCCCATTTCGAGCAACTCGTGATCGGGCGTCATTTCGCTGGCCGACGAGTACCCGAGAACCATCGACACCGCCGGCATCAGGAGATCGACCAGCGTCACATGCTGCTGTTCGGGAGTTAGTCCCGCCAGCCGCTTCGCCAGGTCCCCGGGCCCGTTGACGTGCTGGGTGGCGCGGGGCCGCAAATTCAGTAGTGACCGGAATAGCGGTGGCAGCTCGGTAACCGCTGCGGCGGCGCGCAGCAGGCCCAGGTTCATCCCGATGGGGACCAGATACGGCAAGCCAGTCTCGATCGCCGAGTCGAACATCCGCATCGCGGCCGCCGATGTCATCGGCACGATGCCGAGACGCGTCAGGCGGGACCGGTCTTGTTCGTCGAGTGCACTGGTATTCCCGGATACTTCGGCCCACCACCCCCATGCCATTGATGTCGCCGGGAGTCCACGGTGATAGCGGCGCTGCGCGAGGGCATCGACGTAGGTATTCGCGGCCGCATAGTTCGCCTGACCGGGTGCCCCGAAACTGCCCGCTGCAGACGAGAACAGGACGAACATGGACAGATCGCTGCCCGTGGTCAGTTCATGCAGGTGGTCCGCACCGAATGCCTTGGGCGGCAGCACCGCATCGATATGGCCAGGGGTCAGACTGGGAATCGTCGCATCCGCGAGCGCCGCCGCGAGATGGATGACCGCTCCCAGCCGGTGCTGATCGGGAATCCTCCCGAGTACCGATTCCAGCGCCGACCTGTCGGTGACATCGCAGGCCTCGATGGTGATCTCGACGCCCACGGCGGTCATTTCCTCGGCGAACGCGGCCACATCCGGCGCAGCGGCACCACTGCGGCTGGTTATCACGAGGTGTCGTGCGCCGTACCGTTTGACCAGATGCGTTGCGACCAATTTGCCGATCGCACCAGTTCCGCCAGTGATCAGGACAGTCTGCTCCGGATCGAAGGCTCTGGGCCATGTCAACGCGACCTTTCCGACACGATACGGTTCGGCGCAGTAACGCAGGGCGGTCCCGGCCTGGCGAATGTCGAAGCATTTCAGCGGGAGCGCGGCGAGCTCGCCCGCGTCGAATGCCGCCGACAATTCCGACAGCAAATCCTGGATGTCGGCGGGGTCGAGCAGGCCGAGTTCGAAGCTGGTGTACTCGATAGTGCGCCCGTCCCGGGTGACTGCGCTCGGATCGAGAACCTGGGCACGCCCGATCTCGATGAACCGGCCCTGCGCGCTCAACAGCTCTAGCGAATCCTGCGTGAATTCCGCTGGCAGCATGTTCAAGACGATGTCTATACCTGCGTGCCCTCGATCGAGCTGCTGCGCGAACTCGTGTGACCGGGACGAAGCGATACGGTCCGCGCCGATGCCCATATCGCGCAGGGTCTGCCACTTCTGCGGGCTCGCGGTGGCCAATATCGTCAGGCCGAGCCGGCGAGCGAGTTGGACGGCGGCCATACCCACGCCGCCGGCAGCGCAGTGCACCAGGATCGTTTCGCCAACTGTGGGTTCGGCGGCACGCAGGGCGTAGGCCGCGGTCAGGAACGATATCGGCGCTGTTGCCGCCTCGGCGAACGACAACGACACCGGCTTCTTGGCCAACAGCCTATGGTCGGTGGTCGCGGTCGAACGGATATCTTCGAACAGGCCGAAAACATGGTCGCCGACCACAAGACTGGTGACATCGGGCGCCACCGCCCGGACAACTCCGGCGGCCTCATGCAGTACCCGAGAGAACATCCCCTCGGACCGATCGAGTCCGGCCAGCACCATTGGGAACGTAATTCCGGCTGCGCGCAGGTCAACGACGACGGACCCGGGTGTCAGCGCCCCGTCGCGCTCACTGTGGTCCTCCACGATCGCCGCGTCGTCTAGGTTTCCGGTCGAGGGAATCCGCAGCGACCACGGTGACATCAAACGCTGTCCGGACCGCACGCTGTCGGCGACGTCGGCCAGGATCCGGCGGCCGTGGAATTGTCCATCACGAATGACCAGTTCCGGTTCGTCGGACTGGACAGCGGCGGCAATCATATCGAGGGACGGCGTAGCGTCGGCATCGATCTGGACAATTCGGCCGGGGTTCTCCGACTGCGCGCTGCGGACCAGACCCCAGATCGCGGCACCGGCCGGGTCGACTTCTACCCTCGTATTTCCGAATGCGTGTGTACCCGATGTCAGCAAGATCAGCTTCGTGTTCGCGAGCGCTTCCGTCGCGAGCCATTCCTGCAGCTGCCGCAACACCGCCACCAGGCGGTCGCGGACGGTGGCCGCAACGCAAGCGCCGACCGGCCAGATCGCGGCGGACGGAGCCGGCCCTCCCTGTTCCAGCGTGGTTCGAAGAGCCTCGATATCGGTGTAGACGGGAATTGCGTGCCGCTTGGCGAGCGTATCCGCCGCGGCCTCCCCGCCGATCACCGCCCAGGTTCCAGTGGTATGCCGCACCGGCGCCACTGAAAGACGCGTCCAGTCCATCCGGAACAGCGACTCGCCCGAATCGGACATGTGCTGCTCGACGAGCTTCCTGGAGGCGAACGCGCGGACCACCAATGCTCCGGTGGCCACGGTGCGTCCGTTGTTGTCGCATAGCAGCCAGCGCATACGACCCGGACCGCCCGGGGTCATCCGGACACGCAGCGCCCGGGCACCCACCGCGAACAGAGACACATTCTCCCAGCGGTACGGCAGGGCCAAGCCACCATTGACACCCGTCAGTTCCACCGCGGCGATCATCGTCTGCATGGCGGCATCCAGTAGCGCCGGATGCAGTCCATATTTGTCCGCATCGCCGACCGAATCGGGCAGCATGATTTCCGCGAGAATTTCCTCGCCGCGCCGCCACACATTCTTCATACCCTGGAATGTGGGACCGTACTGGTAGCCCAACGCAGTAAATACTTGGTAGTACTCCGCTATATCGAGCCCCTGGCCGGCGCCCGCAGGCGGCCAGAATTCCATCGCAGAGTTGTCAGCCGAGCCGTCGGCCTTCGAGGAAAGGAGTCCGTCGGCATGCAAAGTGTAGAGCGGCGCCGAGGACGCCGACTTCTCCGCCTCTGGACGTGAGTAGACGGAGATCGCCCGCTGACCCTGTTTGACGGACTCGCCCACCAGCAGCTGGATTTGCACGGCGCCGGTCTGGGGAACAACGATCGGAGTGTGCATCGTCAGCTTCTCGACGGCAGCGCTGCCCACACGATGACCGGCATGCAGCGCCATTTCCAGCAGCATCGCTCCGGGCACCAGCACATTGCCGTGCAATGCGTGATCGGCCAGCCAGGGGTGATCCGACAATGCGATACGGGTGCTGAAAAGTCGCTGATCGGTGCCGGGAACCTCGCTGATCGCGCTCAGCAGCGGATGATCCGGATCGGCCAGCCCGTACGCGGAAGGACTTCCGCCGTGTATCTTGCCCCCGCTGGCGAGCCAGTACACCTCTCGTTCGAACGCATATCCCGGCAGCTCAACTGCGGACATCGCGGTATCGCCGTACAACTTCGCCCAGTCAGGCACGACACCCCGGACGTAGGCATTGGCCACCGCAGTCAGGAACCCGTGCATGCCATCGTCTTCGCGTGTCGCGGTACCGGTGGCGAACACGAGATCAGTGTCCGCACCCATATCCTCGAACGCCTCGTGCATCGCTGCGGTCAATACCGGATGCAGGCGCATCTCGAGGAACGCGCTGTAACCGGAAAGGTAGGCGCTCTCCACCGCGTCACTGAACAGCACGGTTTCGCGCACGTTACGGAACCAGTATTCGGCATCGAGGTCGAGCGGCGAAATGGTGTCACCGGAAACCGTGGAGAAGATCTTGATATCGGTTTCTCGGGGCGTGATCCCCGCTACGGCGGTTTCCAGCTCCGCCCGAAAAGAATCAAAGTGGCTGGAATGGCTGGCGTAGTCCACTTCGATCATGCGAAATCGAATGCCGGCGTCCTGGCACCGTGCGGACAGCGCATCTACGGCGGCGGGAGCACCCGACACCACTGTCGTACGTGCCGCGTTGACGGCGGCGATCCCGATATCGTCCAGTCCGGCAAGCAGCTCCTCGACGGCGTCGGCGGACGCATTCACCGAAGCCATCGCGCCCGTGCCGGACAGCTTGTTCACGATGCGGCTCCGCAATGCGATGATGCGCGTCGCGTCGCGCAGTGACAGCGCACCGGCAACGCATGCAGCGGCTACCTCGCCCTGCGAATGTCCGATCACGGCATCGGGTTGCACCCCAACCGATTGCCACAGGGTTGCCAGTCCGGTCATGATGGCGAACACCAGTGGCTGGACGACATCCGAGCGATTGATGTCCGCGCCGCCCGGGGCCGCCGATATAGTGTCGACCAGCGACCAGTCGACGAATTCCCCGAGCGCGGCGTCGCAGGCGCGAATATGTTCGGCGAAAACGCGCGATTCGGCCATGAGCCGCGCGCCCATCCCGAGATAATGGCTGCCCTGGCCGGGGAATACAAAGACCACCTTGTGATCCATGGCAATCCCGCGGATCGAGCGGTACGGCTGGTTGTCGGCAATCTTCGCCAGACCGTCCAGCATCTCGGCCGGATCGGCACCGACCACCGCGGCCCGGAAGTCGAAGGTGGCGCGTGCGGTGGCGAGTGTGTACGCCACCTCGTGAATACCGAGTTCCGGATGGTCTTTCAGATGAGCGAGCAGGTTCGCGGCTCGCCGCGAGCGTGCGGCCGCCGTCCGGCCGGACACTACCCAGATCGCGTCGTCCGGCGTTTTCGGCGGCACGGCGCCGGTGTCCGTGGCCACCGGCGGTGCTTGTTCGAGAATCACATGCGCATTGGTTCCGCCGATACCAAACGAGGAAACACCGCACCGCCGCGGCCGCGCATTGCCCGGCCACTGGCGTGATTCGGTGACCACCTCGACAGCACCGGCCGACCAGTCGACGCTCGAGGTCGGCTCGGTCACATGCAGGCTGGCCGGCACGATGCCGCGCCGCATCGCCTCAATCATCTTGATGATGCCCGCCACGCCAGCGGCCGCCTGGGTGTGCCCGAGGTTCGACTTGAGCGAACCCAGCAGCAGGGGCGAATTCTCGGGCCGTTCCTGGCCATAGGAAGCGAACAACGCTTCCAGCTCGAGCGGATCTCCCACCGGAGTGCCGGTTCCGTGCCCTTCGACGACATCGACCTCGGCCGCGGTCAGGCCGGCACTCATGAGTGCGGCATCGATGACCTTGCGCTGGGCGGTAGCGCTGGGCGCGGTGAGCCCGTTCGACGCACCGTCCTGGTTGACCGCGGATCCACGCAGGATTCCGAGAATCCGATGGCGGTTCTCCAGCGCATCGGACAGCCGCTCAAGAACGAGAACGGCACCGCCTTCCGCAACACAGAATCCGTCCGCGTCGCAGGAGTATGCCTTGCTGCGACCGTCCCGCGAGACCGCTCCGTGCTGGCCGAGGGCGAAGAAGCTGGCGAGGGTGGACATGATGGTTACACCGCCCGCCAGCGCCAGCGAGCATTCTCCCGAGCGCAGCGCCTGCGAGGCGACGTGGACCGAGACGAGAGAGGATGAGCATGCGGTGTCGATCGTCATCGACGGCCCTTCGAACCCGAACAGGTACGAAACCCGGCCGGAGAGCACACTCTGCGCCGATCCCGTGGCGATATATCCGGGGTCCAGGTCCTGCCGCCCGACAGCCAGGTAGGCATAGTCGCCCGCCATGGCCCCGATGTACACACCGGTACGCGATCCGCGCAACTGTTGCGGATTCAGGCTCGCGTTTTCGAGTGAGTTCCAGCACAGCTCTAGTGCGATCCGTTGCTGCGGATCCATGGCCTTGGCCTCACGCGGACTGATACCGAAGAACTCGGCATCGAACATCCCCGGATCCTCGATGAATCCGCCCTTCGGGGCGAACGATTCCGCACCCTCGGGTACCGCGAATCCGATCAGGTCGGGCAGTGGCCGGTCCGGCGGAAAATCGCTCGATACATGACTACCCGCTGCAACGAAATCCCATAGGCTTTCCGCAGAATCTATGCCACCCGGAAGTCGGCAGCTTACACCTACGATTGCGATATCATCGCAACTGTCGCGTCGCATCATAGTCAATCCCCAATCATAAAATGCGCAAATCTCACCCGAGGGCAGCCCCCCGCCGGAAATCAGTGAGCAACTCCGGATACAGATGTTCGAGAAGTTTTCCGGCTCACCTTCTCGTTGTCACCGTCGAGTCAGCGGATATCGGGCTGCGCCGACCTCCTCAGCAGGCCGAATCGGCGCGGCCGCGGATTCGACTGCTGTGAGCCGACATCAATACCGTCGAAGAACGAACCCAGGTCGGAGTAGTCTCGCCAGACGGCTATCAGGCCGCCCTTGATCTCGAAGATACCCATCGCCGGAACATTTATTACACGATGACCCCGGCGCAGGGTATCCATACGTTCATTCATCACCGTCATGCCATCGACGGTCTGATGAAGAACCTCGATCTCGACCTTGTCGAAGCTCGCCAGCGCAACTCCGGTGAACCGCTGAATTGCGAATCGTCCTACAATTGGCGCCAGACCCGGTGCTGGCTTGTACGTCGCATCCTCCGCGAAGTGAGAGGCTAATGCGGTCGACTTCCGATCCGGAGAGGACCAGTTCTCAAGCATAGCGGAAACAATCCCGCCCGGCTCCATACAGATAACTCCTTGAACTGAAAACCAACAAACATTGCGAGAAGCCCAGCGTCGATCGCCTCCGCAGATCTGGATCGAATTAGAGGGAGTCGCTATTTCTTCAACTAGTCAATGCTGAGGATGTCGTCATGACGTGATGGTCCGCCCCCGTTGTTCCGGCGCGTTCTTGGCCGGAATCCATGGAATCCGTTGTGCCGCTGACAGTGTGGATCCTGGCAAAAAGCGCGCCGGGATGTCCGGTTTCCGGTTGCCGATAACCCTGCGATTTTCCGATCAGCAAACGCTCGTGCCCCCTTGTGGATCTGTCTTGGGATGATCTCCCGCAGGCGTCGTTATGACGCTAACAATCGAACTGCATGTGATCCCCCAAACACTCCGTAGTGTATGTGGTCAACATAACAACCGAAGTGCCTGTGGTCAACTCAGGCGGGGATCCAGGTCGGGCCAGGGTGGCGGCGTTCTCGTTAAGACGGTGTCTCACGTCGTTGTAGTTCGTTTGCGGTGTGTCGGAATCGCTTGTGCCGCATGATGTTCAGCCGTGGTCGATGAGTTGTCGCAGCGGCTGGTGCCAGATGAGCTGTGGGCGTTGGTCGAGCCGTTGCTGCCCAGGTTCACCCCGCGTCCGCAGGGTGGCGGTACCGCGCCGACAGACGAGCGTGCGGTGTTCACCGCGGTGGTGTTCGTGCTGACCAGCGGCTGTGCGTGGCGGATGTTGCCGCCATCGTTCGGGGTCACCGTGCCCACCGCGCACCGCCGGTTCACCGTGTGGACCGAGGCCGGTCTGTGGCGGCACCTACATCGCGCGGTGCTCGACGAGCCGGGCAGCGATGGCTTGATCGACTGGTCGCGTGCGGTTATCGACGCGGCGTCGGTGCGAGCGAAAAAGGGGGATCTATGACCGGGCCCAGCCCGGTCGACCGGGGTAAATCCGGCTCGAAGATGCACGTGCTCTCCGACCGCGCCTGCCTGCCACTGGCCGTGGCCATTTCGGCTGCCAACACCAACGACGCCGAGGCGCTGCGACCGCTGGTCAAGGCGGTCCCGGCGGTGCGGTCGCGACGCGGGCCGCGTCGATGCAAGTCCGCAAAATTGCACGCTGACAAGGCGTACGACACCGCCGAACTGCGCCGATGGGTGCGCCACCGCGACATCGGCGTCCGCATCGCCCGCAAGGGCATCGAGCCCAGCGACCGCCTCGGCCGCCACCGGTGGGTGATCGAGCGGACGATTTCGTGGCTGACCGGCTACCACCGGCTCAACATGCGATACGACCGCAAAGCCACGCACTTCCTCGCCTTCCTCACCCTCGCCGCCGCACTCACCTGCTACAAGAACCTCGCGAAAGCGAGTCCAGCGACATGAGACACGGTCTAAGCGGCTTGTGAGCTGCGGATTTCTGGAGCCGGCGATGGTGGCCCCGTCGAGCCGGTGCAGGTTCAGTGCTGAGTTGCGCAATGTTGCCATGAGCTGCGGGGTGGTTCCCTTTCTGACTGCAGACCGGTCCTCGTCGAAGGTCACATCACGGACATGGTGCACCCAAACTCTAGATCCCCCGAAGATTTCGCCACTGAGCCATCTGGTGGAGCTTGGCGAGTTCGAACAGTGCCAAGCAGATCGCGTAGACGAGCTCGCGGGACCGTTCGCCGGTCGCCACGACCAGGCGGGCCCGCACGACACGGATGGCTTGGCAGGCGTAGGGAACCCGATTTCGGTTGGTGTGGTGAGTATTTGAAATGTTCGGGTCTAGATGGGGCAGTGACGGGGTCTGTCCCTGGAGTCTTCGGCCACGACAGGTGTGTGAACAGGCAGCGCGAGCAGCCGTGCCAGGGTTTTCGGCTGATTTTCCTTGCAAACCAGCAGGTAGCGCCAGCCGAGGTAGCGTCGAATCAAGCCGGCGGTGCCGGTTTGGGTGTACATCGCGTCGAAGGTGATCAGCAGTTTCACCTTCACTTCGCACGCGCGGACAGCTGCTCACACCGATGTGAGAAGTGATCGGACTGTGGGTATCTCGTTGGTTTTGCCCGCGACGGCGAGTTGAGCGATCAAAGGCTGCTGTGGTGGATGAACGCGGACACCAGGTGCGCGGCAGCCGCGCCCACGCGGCGTGCCAGCGCAGGGTTTCGCCGTCGATGGCGACCGCGACCAGCGGTGAGTCGGTGGCGGTCAGCGCGATGGTGGTCACGTAGCCGCCGAGGAGCCGGTCGAGGTCGGCGGGGGTCGATCAACGCGAGTACCTGCCGGTAGGACTTGTCGCTGGGCCGGTATTTCTTGGTCAGGCCGAGGTCGGCGAGCAGATCCGCGGGTGTGGTGCGCGCCCAGTTGGCGTAGCCGGTGAACCCGCGCATGCCGACGGCGGCCAGGATCGCGATGGCCAACAGCAGCGGCATCGGGTAGAGCAATCCACGGGGATCGCAGGGGTCGGGAACCGAGGCGAAAACCTCCAGCAAACCGAGATCGGGGTGGTCGAGGCGTCCGGCATCGCGGGCAAGTGGTGGCGTTCGAGGGTGTCGGGAACCGAGATGGGCGGCAGTGTTGCTGCGGGCACGGGCACTCCGGGATCGAGACGGCAACGAGAACCTTCATCGGTATCTGAAAGGGCCTGTGGCTGCCCAGATCTGGGGTCGCGTGGCGCTGGGTATCGTCAGTGCAGGCCAGCAGGGGTCAGCCGAGAACGCCGTTGCCCTGCAGGTCCGGCGTAGCTATTCAGCTGTCCGGCGGCGTTTTTCGGTCCGGGCCCGCAAGTGGTGCCGGTGTACTGCGCGGTCTTTCGGTTCGATCGAGCGGTGTTAGCGTGCAAGGTGCATGGGCTTTCCACGCCGTTGCCCTGTGAGCAGCTGGCCACTGAGAACCCGGTGTTGCGGGCCGGGACGAGGCGTGGCGGACGGAGAACGCCGAGCTCAAAGCGTGGCGTGCACTGAATATCTCGCCCACCTGCACGTGGAGGCCGTGAGAGCGACGACATCGACGCCGGCGGCGTGCTGCCCGCGTTCACCGGCACCCCCGTGCGCGACGGCTACGCCGGATACGCACACCTGGCTGGCGTCCACGCCTGGTGCGGGGCGCAATTCTTTGCGGGACCTGCGCGCGATCAGCGACGCCGTACTGACGGGCAGCAATGAGCCCTGGCCATGACCGGGATCCTGCTCGCTGCCCGCCACGCCACCACAATCACCCGCGAGCGCGGGCGAACAGTCCCTGGCCCCCAAAGACTTTGGCGACCCCCCGCAACGACTTCCTCGGCGCACTCAGCCACGGCACCGACGAGAGCCGCGGCCACACCGGCGAACTCGCCACCTCCGCACGGATCCTGATCAACCGGTTCCCCCGCTACGAGGACATGATCCTGCGATTCGCAACCGACCTGGCCGTCCCGTTCACCAACATCGCAGACCGTCCACTCCGACGCGTTCAAAATCGCGCAACTGACCGCCGGGCCTACTCAAATTCCAGCAGGGTAATGGAGGGCCTCGTGTGGCCGGATCTACCCGTTTCGAATAGACTCCAGATTCCACGCCCGGGCGGGATGTCGACATCGCGCGATACGGCGACGCCATCGATCGACGTCAACGCCGCACATTCCTCGGCACTCAGCGCGAACGGCATCGGCGGTGTTATGTATCGGTTCGACAGGCGCAGGCCGTGCATTGTGCGGCGGCTGACCCACGGCGGGTGATTGTCGAACATCATTCGCCCGCCGGGAAATCGCTTGGCGCAGGCCGCGATCAATCCGAGCACTTCCTCGGGCTCCAGATACATGAAGAGGCCCTCGACGGTGATGAATATACCGTCCGTCGCATCGACCATGTCCATCCAACCTGGATCGAACCCGGACATCGCAATCGGAACGATGCGTTCGTTCCGGGGAAGCAGGTTGTCACGCAAGTCGATGACGGGTGGCAAATCTATCGAATACCACGTCAATTCGCCGTTGTCCACCCGCCAGAAACTGGTCTGCAACCCTTCCGCTATCGCCACGACCGCCGCTCGCGGATGCTCGGACAGATATGAACGCACCTGATTGTCGAATGCCACCGCCCGTAAGGGGTGATACATCGTCGGTGGGCCGAACTTCAGATAATCGTACTCGATCGATTGGAACAGCTTCACCGCCATCGGATCATGGATGACACCGTCGGATCGCTTGGCCTCACTTGCACGATTATGCAGGGTCCACAAGGTTGTTTCGGAAACCCCACTCAGCGTGTCACATTCAATCCGATTGTCTACCACGGGCCAAGATCGTAACGTACGGTGGCGGCATCTCCCGCAGAATCGCGAAATCCAGAGGTTGACGATTCGCTCGCGACGACGACCACGTCACCAGCACCCGCTTGCGACCGTCGACGCTGGGTTCACGCAACGCGGCCCGCAACTACTTGCAACCAGGGAGCTGTTTGACCCTCTGCCGCGTCGCGCCGATATCGGTATCGGCGATCCGAGGCTTCCGCCACCGGAGCAGGATGAGCGGTTCCCGTGGTCGGCAGCCATCGATCCCCACGTCAGTGCCCCTTCCAGCCCTGACGGGACTTGACCCCAGGTCGTGGACGCGCTTGATCTTGGTCTCAGACCAGGGAAGCGAGATGATCTACCCGATGGCTAGGAAGACATACAGCGAGCTCAAGTTTTGACCTTCGAACTGTTGTCTAGTGACTGACCGTGAACCGTCACGGGTAAGAGACCGGCTTCGGTTTCAGACCAGCGCCGGTCGGCGTGGTGGTTGTTGAGAGTAGTGGGCAGCTTCGTATTCGGCTGGCGTCAGGTAGTCCAGGCGGGAATGCAGGCGGGCGTTGTTGTACCAGTCGCACCATTCCATGAGCGCGAACTCGACCTCGGTGAGGGTCTTGAACGGGCCGTGCCGGTTGATCACCTCGGTCTTGAACAGGCCGATGATCGACTCTGCCAGAGCGTTGTCGTAGGCATCGCCGACCGATCCGATCAAAGCCGACAAGCAATGCAAGGCAAGCGATTCGGTGAACTTCACCGATACGTATTGACCGCCTGCGTCGGTATGAAATATTAGGCCGGGCTCGACCGGGTGCCCGTAGCACTCACGCCGCCACACGGCCATGTTGAGCGCTTTGGACACCAACGCGGTCGTCTTCGTGGCCGCGGCGGTCCAGCCGACGATCGCGCGGGAGTAGGCATCGAACACGAACGCCACGTAGGCCCATCCGGACCACGTCGAGACATAGGTGAAGTCCGCGACCCACACCAGGTTCGGAGCTGCGGCGGTGAAGTCGCGGTTTAGCTTGTCGGTGGCGCGCACGCCATCCTTGGCCGGGATGGTGGTGCGATGCTTGCGGCCCCGCACGACACCGTGGAGCCCGAGTTCACGCATGATCCGGTCGACGGTGCAGAACGCCACGTCATGGCCCTGGCGACGCAGATAGCGGGTCATCTTGCGGCGCCCGTACATCTGCTCGGGCCTGCCCTCGAGATCTCGTAACGCGTTCTCCACGTGAGCGTCGGCGATATCGCGGGCCGAGGGCGGCCGACGGCGGGCCTTGCGGTAGGTCCTCGGCGCGATCTGCACTCCGTGCGCGCGCAACGCACGACAGATCGACTCGACACCGTAGACCCGACGGTATTCATCGATGAACCCGACGATCACCGGTGTCGCGGGTCGAGTTCCCGGATGCTCCTATGTCAAGCCGCCTGCAGCGCAACCGGTTTCGTTGATTCGGCGGGCGGCGTCACGGCTGCTTGTTCGTCGGCGAGCAGGGCTCGGTAGACGACGTCGGACAAGCGCCGACGCAGCAGCCGCATCGCTTCGGTGCGGGTCTTGCCGCTGGATTTGAGCTTGTCGACGTAGGTCTTGCCGGGCCCGAAGCCACGGGTCTGGGTGAGCGCGATCATATGCAAGGCGCAGTTGATCCACCGGTTACCGCCGCGGTTGAGTCGCACCTTGCCTGAGGTGGGACCCGACCACACCGGAATGGGTGCGGTCCCGGTGAACCGCGCATACGCGTCCTTGGAGCGAAAGCGTCGCGCTCCAGCGGTTTCGCCACGATCACCGCGGCCGAGAGAACCCCGCAGCCGGGGACTGCGAGCAGAGTCGGCGCCAGCACCCGGACCCGATCCCGGAGCTGACGTTCGAGATCGTTGATCTGTTCGGTCAGCGCACGGCACTGCGCGGTCATATCGCGAGCGATCCGCGCGACCAGGCCGTCGAAAGCGGTCAATCGCTCGGCGAGGTCGTCGATCACGCAGTAGCGGCGCAGGCCGCGGGCGGGCAGTTCCAGGCTGGGGTCGAGTTCGTGCAGGTGCCAACGCAATCGGTTGATCAGCTCGGTTCGCTGGACAACCAAGGTATGGCGATAGTCCGACAAGAGTTTCACCTCCCGCGCCGGGCCGTCGAGACGCGCGGTCGGCAGGTCGGGTTCGCGCAGGGCAGCATGAGCCACCGCCAGGGCATCGATCGGATCGGATTTGCCCTTCTCCCGGCTACCGCGCCTGGCGGCAGCCATGAGATGGGTCGGCACCCTCACCACCTGGAACGCTGCGGCCAGCAGGTCCCGTTCCAGTCGGCGTGTGACGTGTCGGCAGTCCTCCACCGCGAAGCGGGCACCCGGCCACTGGGCAGCCCACTCGACCGCCTTCAAATGATCCTCGCTGGTCGTTCCGATCGTCTTCTCGGCCAACCGGCGGCCCACGGGATCGACGGCGACCAGGGTATGAGTGCGTTTGTGGGCGTCAACACCGATCACGACACGGCTCAACGATTTGGTCCTCTCGACGCGCAACTGGATTCATGCGACCAGATGAGGACGGGCACGCGTCAATCGGGCATGTGCGGCGCGCTCCTATCAGGCCACGCACCTCGCCGGTCGGGCCCGGCGAGGCCGCACATCGTGACAAGCCACCAGCATTCACAGCTGGGGCAGCGAAGAAGAGAGCGAACCCCGCCAGGCACTCATGATCTTGACATTGACGCGAAGAAAGCCGACGCAGATTTTCAAAATTGCGTTGGCGCGCTTCAGTTCTGCGTTCTCCCGACGAAGCCGCTTCAACTCCGAGGACTCTTCACTGGTCACCCCGGCCCGCGCGCCAGCATCGACCTGCTCCTGGCGAACCCACTTCCGGACCGTCTCGGCCGTCCCGACACCCAGCAACTCGGCGACCACCCCGATCGCAGCCCACTCCGACTCGTACTGGTCACGGACCTCCGCGACCATCCGCTCACGCAACTCCAGCGGGTACTTCTTCGATCTCACGAACTTCATCCTTCCTCAACAGATGAAGTCTCCGGACACGCCGGGAGGATTCACCCGCAGGTATTGGGATCAGATGAGCAAGGACCTGCGGCCGGTGTACACCGCGTCGACCGAGGCCGCGGCGAAGGAACGGTTCGGTGAGTTCGCCGCGAAATGGGGCGGGCAGTATCCGGCGATCGTGCGGTTGTGGGACAACGCCTGGAGCGAGTTCGTGCCGTTCCTCGATTACGACGTGGAGATTCGGCGGGTGATCTGCTCGACCAATGCGATCGAGTCTATCAATGCCCGCTATCGACGCGCGATCCGCGCTCGAGGTCACTACCCCAGCGAACAAGCCGCGAGGTGGAAACCCGCCCTCAACGCCTTCGCGATCACCTTCGAAGGCCGGATCACCCCGACCGGTAACTAGCCAACACCGGGATCGGATCCGCCGTTAATCGGACACTCCCACGTCGTCGTCATTCGTTGGTGGTATGCCGGAACCGGCTGTGCTGCATGATGTCTGGTCGTGGTCGATGTGTTGTCGCAGTGCCTGGTGCCGGACGGGCTGTGGGCACTGGTCGAGCCTTCGTTGCCGAAGTTCGAGCCCCGCGCCCAAGGTGGCGGGACCGCGCCGGTCGATGAGCGGGCGGTGTTCACCGCGGTGGTGTTCGCGCTGACCAGCGGTTGTGCGTGGCGGATGCTGCCGCCGTCGTTCGGGGTCACTGTTCCGACAGCGCATCGCCGGTTCACCGTCTGGACCGAGGCCGGCCTGTGGCGGTGACTACATCGCGCTGTACTCGACGAACTGGGCAGCGAAGGCTTCATCGATTGGTCGCGGGCGGTGATCGACGCGGCATCGGTGCGAGCGAAAAAGGGGCGCTATGACCGGGCCGAGCCCGGTCGACCGCGGCAAGTCAGGCTCGAAACTGCACGTGCTCTGCGACCGCGCCGGGATAACCCTTGTCCGTAGCCATTTCGGCGGCCAATACCAACGACGCCGAATCGCTGCGCCCGCTATTGGCAGCCATCCCGGCGGCGCGGGCCGCGCAGGCGGCGACCGGCGAAGCTGCACGCCGACAAGGCATACGACCACACCGAACTACGCCGATGGGTCCGAGGTCGGGGAATCGGCGTCCGGATCGCCCGCAAAGGCATCGAACCCAGCAACCGACTCGGACGCCACAGGTGGGTCATCGAACGCACGATCTCCTGGCTGGCCGCTCTGGCGCGTCAAACTTTCTGGCAGGGTTGCTCGGTTTACGCTCCGAGCACATCGAGCCAGGAAGGAGCCGGTCTGTGGCGAGGTCACGGCGGTTGAAGATCCCGCTCGAGGACAAGGTGCGAGTCGTGTTGTCGGTGCTGTCCGGAGAAATGAGCGCCGCGGAGGCAGCGCGGCGGCGCGGGGTGAGCACGGCATCGGTCGGGAAGTGGAAGCAGGCGTTCCTTGGAGGCCGGGACGAAGGCGCTGGACGAGGTGCCGTCCGGTCCGGCCGGGGCGCAGGGCACGCCGGAGCAGCGGCGGCTGCGGATGGAGAACGAGCAGCTGAAGCTGGCCCTGGCGGAGGCGACGGTGCAGTTGCGGGTGTGGCAGCACGGTGCTGCCTTGGTGGATCAGGCCCCTTCGCTGACCTCGAAGCCCTGAGAGCGGCAGAGGGACTGCCGGTTTCGAGGTTCGCTCGTCTGACCGGCACCCCGGAACGCACCTACCGGCGACGGCTGGCGCGGCTCCGTGCTGGTGACCCACCGTATGGCCCGTGGCCGTCGCCGAAGGTGGAGCGGTTCGAACCGATCGCGTCCAAGCACGCCGAGGAATGGCCGGCGTGGGGGCATCGCAAGATCGCGGCGTTGATGCGTGCCGACGGCTACGAGGTCTACACCTCGACCGTGCAGCGAGCCCTGCGGCGGCGGCGGCGCGGACTGCTGTTGCCACAGGGATTTCGTGCGGATCGTAAGTCGTGGGCGATGCTGCGGCGCAAGGTGTTCCACGATCCACCGACCAGGCGCGACCGGGTCTGGCAGACCGACTTCAGCGAATTCGAAACCACTGGTGGTGGCATCTGGCGGTGGTGGCCGAGGTTATCGGTCCGGCCGGGGAGTTGCTCGGCATGGCACCGGCACCGATCGCGGTGGTATCGGACAACGGTCCCTGTTTCCGCGGGGAGGCGTTCAAGTCCGCGTTCGCCGGGCCGGACCCGCTGCTGCGGCACGTCCGCACCCGGGTCCGGTCACCACAGACCAACGGTGTGATCGAGCGGTTCTTCGGCACCTTGAAATACGAGCACCTGTTCCGCGGCGTCATCGCCGACGGTGATGCCCTGGACATGGAGGTCCACCGATTCCGGATCATCTACAACACGGTCAGGCCGCACCAGGCGCTCGGCGACCGAGTGCCCAGCGCGGCCTTCACCTGCTGCGACCAGCGGAAAAACTCGATAAGCGGCATGTGCGGATGTCTGTGATGCTGGTGTCTTGGACGGAGTGAATGACTGCTCGAAGACTAGAGTCGGATTCATGAAAGACCGACCTGTCCTCGTCGTGGCCCTGATCGGGGGCTTCATCGGCGCAATGCTGTCGAGTCCGTTCGCCGTGTACTTCGGCTTCGGCACTCCTGTGCTCGCTACCGCCATTGTCGGCGTGGGAATCTTGCTGGCTGGAGGCATAATGTTCGGCGGCCTCTGCGCTGCACTGGCATGGGCCGTCAGGGCTGATCGGCGTAACGGTGGTTACCGCCGTCGCGGTGAGAGCCGGGCATAACTTTTCGAAGCTACGGTCTGGCGGCGGTACGGCCAGCAGCCGTAGAGGACGCGGTAATCGGCTATACCGGACGCAGTCAGGTGTCCTCGACAGCCATGGCATCAACCATGTGACCGGCCAGATCCTGCCAAGATCTTGACTCAAGACACCGGCTACCACCGGCTCAACATCCGCTACGACCGCAAGGCCACCCACTTCCTGGGCTCCTCACCCTCGCCGCAGCACTGACCGACTACAAGAAACTCGCGAAGGCGAAATCAGCGACGTGAGACATAGTCTAAGTGTTGGAGTGGTCCACCCAGGGCTGACTGACTGGATCGGTATCGTCAAGACAGTTCAACTGTCACAGGCTCGGAACCGAAGCGGCCGCAAACCCGTGATGGTTGAATATGCAGGAGATTGAAGCGGTGGTGAAACCAGCAGTTGTGAAATCACGCTTGGTTCCGGAGCGAACAGTCGACTCCTTGTTTGCAGTCGAGACCGTCAGGCATCACCCCCACGCTTTGATCTGGTCACCTACCCAGTACAGAGACTCCTGGGACCACGAGATCGCGGCGTCCGCAGGCGAGGTATGGGTTATCGAATGCAAAGCCGTCATCGATGAGGCGAGCGATGGCTGGTACACGGAGGTAGATCGCACGCAACTGGATGCATATCTTCGCGAGGGAGTACCCGCTGTATACGTGTTTCTGACACAACCACATGACGACGAGCGTCCCTTCAACAGGCCGTGCTCGTTGGGTGAATGCCGGGGCGGCCACTGTGAAGCGTGCTGCTACGATGTGCGATTCTTTAGCAATAACCTTCACCATGTGAGAACCGCTCACGCCACTCAAAGGCTCCAACCGTGGTTCTGCCACTGGGCCTGGACTATCGACGCAGTCGACCTGCACCGCCTGATGGACGACAAGTTGTTCTCGCCACGCGGCCGACCGCGGAAGCTCTGTGTCACCGACACATACTTCACGGAGGTAGCGAGTAAATACGGGGCGGAGAGGCTTTGTCACTTCCTGTCTGGCACTGTGATGAATACCCGTTTCCCAGATCAACACGGACGTCGTCGTACCGTGAGCGGGCGGGAGATTATTTCGATGCTGCGCGAGGTGCCAGTAGCAGCTGGCCCGGATTCCACGTCACCACTGCTGATGGAAGCCTCGGATCTTACGGGTGGCTGAGCACCGGCCGGCACGTTTACGTGGCAATTTCGGATTTCCGGCTCGGTCCAGGAGGCATTTCTGCACAGCCTAGGGGCGCTCTGTCTCCCAGGGCAGGACTCTAGTACTGCAACGGCACTTATTCGAGGAGATGTCCTCGTCGCCGGTAGTGAGATAGGCGGGCTTGGTGTTGGCGTCGGCGGCGCCAGTTCGACCAGGCCCAGAGCTGTCGGGTGCTGCGGGCGGTGTTCAGGACCAGGCCGACGGTCAGGCGGCGGATCTCCGGTAATGTGAGCGCGATCATGCTGTGGTCGCGGTCGCTGGTTCCCCTTTTGCCGCAACAGCTTTGGATCCAGCGAGCCATGCCAGGGCGAGCATCGACAGGGTGATGTGGGCATACCAGGCCCGCCAGCTGCGCGCCTGGTAGTGGTCCAGGCCGGTTTCGTTCTTGGCCTGTTGGAAGCATTCCTCGATGCGCCAGCGGGTGCCCGCGATCCAGGCCAGATCCGCAATGGTGCAACGACGGGGTCCGTAGCAGAGGTAATAGGCGATCTCGGCCGGGTTGGACACGCTGCGCCGAGCGAGCAGCCAGTGCCCGCGCCCGGGTGCCAACAACACCCGGATCGGAACGCGCGCCCAGTCGTAGTCACGGGGCCCGTGAGCGCCGGCGCCAGCTGATATCCGCTGCCACGATCGAGCCGGCAGCGCGGCGACGAGCTCGTCGGCGCGGGCTTGGCCCCACCTGGTGGTGATCAGGGTGTCGTTGCGGCGGGTGGCCAGCACGTGGGCGATGTCGCGCTGTTCGAGCCAGAACCGCAGATATTTCACCTGACCATAGGCTTCGTCGGCGGTGAACCACCGAAACGGCACCCTCGCGGCCAGCGCCCGTTCCAGCATGCCCATCACCAACCGCGGCTTGGTCGCGAACTCGACCTCGTCGGGAATTCCGGCGCTACGGCAACGCTCACGGTCACCGGTCCAGGACTCCGGCAGATACAACTCCCGGTCCACCAGAGCATGGCCATGACGGGAGGCATAGGCCAGAAACACCCCGATCTGGCAGTTCTCCGTCCGCCCGGCCGTGCCGGAGTACTGGCGCTGCACCCCAGCCGAGCGCAACCCTTTCTTCAGGAACCCGGTGTCATCAGCGATCAGCACCCCATCCCGGTCAGCGAGCCTATCGGCCACATAGCTGCGCACATCGTCACGAACACCATCGACGTCCCAGTCCGCCCGCCGCAGCAACCGCTGCATCCCGTCCGGGCTCACCTCACCGGCACGCTCCGCCAGCGTCCACCCATTCTTACGCTCCAGCCCCGCTACCAAACCGGTCACATAATCCCGAGCCCTGGCCCGCGGCTCCGACCGGGTGAACCGACCGCCGATCCGGGCATGCAACGAATCCAACTCCGCTGCAACGACATCCACAACCACACAGGCAAAATACTCCAACCGAGTGCCGTTGCAGTACTAGGTCGTGTCTCCCAATAATTTGAGCCATTCGACGACGAGGGCCAGGACGAATCCGGCCCGATAGGTGATCGCGAGCTTGTCGTAGCGAGTGGCCACCGCCCGCCAGTGCTTGGCCCTGTTGAAAGCACGTTCGATGACATTGCGGCGTTTGTAGATCTCGGCATCGAAGCACGGTGCCCGCCCACCTGCGCGGCCCTTGCGTTTGCGGTTGGCGACCTGGTCCCGGCGTTCGGGAATCACGGTCTGGATACGATTGCGGCGCAATAGAGTTCGGTTCGACGCCGCCGAGTAGGCGCGGTCGGCGATCACGACCTCCGGATTGCGCCGCGGCGCCCCACCGGCCAGTCGCGGCACCACCACCGCGTCGAGCAGCGGCGGCAGCAGCGGCGAGTCGTTGGTTTGACCGGGCGTGAGCAGCACGGCGAGGCCGCGACCGGCGCCGTCGGCGGCGAGATGGATCTTGGTGGTCAGCCCACCACGGGAGCGCCCGATGGCATGGTCGGCCGGTTCATAGCCCGGTCACCGAGTCGGCAGCCGCGCCGGCGGCGTGTTGATGTGCCCGCACGATTGTCGAGTCGACCGAGACAACCCAGTCCAGGTCGCCGGTGGTGTCGGCCAGGGCGACCAGAGCGGTCAGCACCCGGTCCCAGGTGCCATCGGCGGCATAGCGGCGGTGGCGTTTCCACACCGTCTGCCACGGCCCGAAATGTTCCGGCAGATCCCGCCACGGCAGACTGGTGCGCAGCCGATACAGCATCCCCTCCACCACCAGGCGATTGTTGGCGAAATTACGGCCCACGTGGCCCTCGGACTTCGGTAGCAGCAACTCCAGCAGTTCCCACTGCTTGTCGGTCAGAACCTGGTATCGATCACCGATCGCGGTCGCCACGGACGACATGATGCACGATCGGCCCCGACCACGGGGCCGATCGATCCACCTCATTGGGAGACAGAACCTAGTACTCCAACAGGACTTCGTGACCGATGCTGCAGGGAGCCAATGATTTCGACCAGTTGGTCGGAGGCATGAGGGCGGCCGCTGAGTGATCATGTCGAATCCGGTAGATACTGATCCTCAGGCGCCGCTGATGCGCCCGAGGACGTCGGCGGCGAAGGCGCGGTTGTGATACGGCGCGTACGGTCCACGCCCCTTGTTACAAGGAGCTCAGCGAGGCGTCGGATCGCTGCGGCGAGGGGCAGGCCGAAGAACTGCTCGGCGGCGCCTTCGTCGGAGACGAACCAGTCGACGACGATCCCGTCGCCGCCCGCAGAGGCCAGTCCGGTGCGCTGAAAATGCAACAGTGGAAAGGTGTTTTCCAACTGATCCAGTGTGCGAAGGGTCTCTCCGGTGGGCGCGTACTCCGACATGTACATCGTGATGCGGTAGTCCACGATGTCGTTGCTCTCCAGGAACCGCTCGACATACAGCACTTCCATCGGCCCGACATTCAGCGTGAACAGGCGCTGACGCGCGGCGGTCCTGTTCGTGGCGGGTAGCGCACTCAGCGTCCACCAGTCCACCTCCCCGTCGGCGGGGTCGTCGAACGCGTCGGCGAGGTAGTCGGCGATGAGGTCGACTGGGGGGTCGAAGAACGGGTCCTGCTGTAGCTCGGCGAAAGTTCTCGTCGCTGGCGGAGGGGTGGCGTGTGCATGGGAGTCCTGGGGTCACTCGAAGTAGTCCTCGTCGACCTCGACGACCGTGAAGGTCTGTCGCGTCTGGACGCCGACGCCGTAGCGGATCATCAGCTCAGCGAGGCGCCTGCCGTCGATGAGGATGATGCGGGTGCCGATGTTCTGCGCGTACTCGCGTGCACCCGACGTAAAGGCGCTCGTGGTAATGAAGACGCCGCGGGCAGCTCCGACGCCGTGCAACGCGCCGACGAACGCCTGGATCTCCGGCCGACCGACGGTGTTGTCCGCGGCGTAGCGCTTGGCCTGCACGTAGATGCGTTCGAGGCCGAGAGGGTCCTGATCGATGACGCCGTCCACTCCCCCGTCACCGGACCCGCCGATCCGGGCGGCCCGGCCTTCGGTGCCGCCGTATCCCATGGCGACGAGAACGTCGAGTACCGAGTGTTCGAGGAACGCCGGATCCTGACCGCGCAGCCGTGCCAGCAGATCGGCGGCGACCTCGGCATGGAGGCGTTCGACACCACGCTCGATCTGCTCGAGTGGGTCGACTACTTCGTCGGCGACATGTGCGTCGGCTACGGCGTCGCCATTCGAGGAGCCTGTCCGCGCCGGTGTGTAGTCCTGATACTCGGGTAGCGCTTTCAGAATCTTCTCGGTGATCCCTGCAGGGTGAGCGGCGAGCAGAGCTCGGCCCGCATCGGTGATGACGAAGGTAGCGCGGGCCGGCTTGTCGACGAGCTTCGCGCGGTACAGCCCGCTGAGCGCCCACCCGATCCGGTTGTCAGCGCGCCCCTGCCCCGACGGCAGCACCTCGGCCCGCTGCTCAGCTGTCAGCCCGACATGGTCCTCCACCGCCGTGTGCAGGTCGCGCTTACGCCAGATGTGGCCGTCGGCAAGGACTTCCAGCACCGGCGTGAGAAAGCCCGACCACACCGGCATCGCCGACACCGGCGCGGTCACAGCTCGCCTCGGAAGGCGCGGGATTGGAAGGATGCGAAGAAGGGGTCGAGTTCAGCGAGGGTGGTGCGGTGACACGCACCCATCGACATGACGCTTTCCGCAGTTTGCACGAACTGACCCTAGACTTCTGTTGGTGGCACTACAATCGGCGCCGACTTCACCTGCGCTGCACTGATCATGTTCAGTCCCGACGTTGTCTTCGCCGAGCGAAGAAGGTGCCTACGCTCTCCAGCGGATCCAGATAGTAGGCGGCAAACTGCTGATGGATCACGTCATGGCACCGAACACGAATCAAGTGGTTCTGATGCGTAACCTCCGGGATTGATCCGTCCCATACGGCTACTTTCCCGATCTCGTGGGCGATGCCGTGGCCTTCCCCAACGAGCAGGCCTCCTACTTCAAGCCGGGGGGACTTCTCCGCGATGCCTGGAACGCCGCGATAGACCGTATCTTGGCCGATAGCTAGCCGTGAATCTCGGTTGTACATCCGTGCCAGCTCGGCGTTGGCTGCACCGGCATCAGCAGACCCAACAACACCGGACCCACAGCCTCTCGCAGCACCGCCATAGCCGTATGGCGCAATACGCTTGATCGTGGGTCGGTGAGATGGTATTTCGAGTGCGGACCGGCCGAGGTTACATAGTCTCACGAACCACGATCGTTCTCCTGCATACACGTGTGGAATAAGCGAGCATAGCGCGCCGTCCTTCTCGAAAGCTGTTGCCATCATATGCAATTGGCGAACGTCTCCTGGAGCGCGGCTGTAGCCTTCTTGCGATGTGCCTGTCAGGGGTCGGCGGGCGGAAGGGTGGGAGAAGTGAGTCGCAGCTCGGACCGTTCGCAAGAGGTTCTTCGTCAACAGGTGTACGACGCGCTCAATGCGGTGCCAGGGCTTCCGCCGGGTTACCGGAGTGTGTTCGCGGGCATGCTCATGGAGCGGGGGGCGTATCTGCTGGTGCGCGATCCCATCGTCGACGTTCCGACCGGCCGAGCGCATGCGCTGCTGGTCGGCCGGGGCGGGGTGTTCGCACTGATATTCACGACCACCGCACCGACCAGCCAGACGGTCGACGCTGTTCGTGCCCGCACGCAACGGCTGTTCGACAAGCTGACGGTCGGGTCGAATGTGTTCGTGGCGAACACGGTTCGAGTGGCATTGGTCGTGCCGGTGGGCACCGATCTGGGCCATGTCGACAATCGAGTGGTCGTCGCCGACGAACGAACGCTGCGCCGCGCGTGCTTCACCGGACGTGTACTCGAACAGCGTGACGCCGAACAGGTCGCCAAAGCGGTCGCCGACAGATCCGAATATCGTCCCGTACACATCGCGGAGACCGGCACAGATTCCGAACCCGAAGCGGAGGGACTGTTCGAGGAAAACGATGCCATCGCCGATCAGCGCGAGCGTGCCCTATCTGAACCGCTGCTGACCTGGCTGTCGTTCCTGGATCCGGATCAGCTGAGTCTCGTGCGGCGCAACTACAACGGCCCCGCACGCATCATCGGACCGGCCGGAACGGGAAAGACGGTGGTGGCGCTGCATCGACTGGCGCGCATCGCACGAGAGAGCACCGGCAAACTGCTGTTGACCAGCTTCGTGCGCTCACTCCCTGCTTGCCACAGAACTCCATTCACCCGGCTCGCCCCCGAAGTCGTTGATCGCGTCGAGTTCATCGGACTGCACGCGTGGGCGAGCCAGTTCCTGCGGCTGCGAGGCAAGCCGGTGCGCATGGAACCTGCGCGGGCGCGCACAGCACTTTCACTGGCATGGGCGCATGTGGGCGCGGAGAACGGGCCACTCGCCGACATCGAGCCCAACCTCGAATACTGGGCAGACGAGATCGACCGCTTGATCAAAGGCCGTGGTATCACTGACTACGACGATTATGCAGCGCTGGTACGCACCGGGCGTGAGGGCTTGGCACTGCGTCGTGAAGATCAGCGCCCCTTGGTGTGGAATCTCTTCGAGGAGTACGAGCGAATCCGCTGCGAGCGCGAAGTCTTCGACGCCAACGACCTGATCGCCGCAGCGTTGGCGGAACTCCGCCAACGACCGCTCGACCCACCGTATTCGATGGTAGTCGTCGATGAGGTGCAAGACGTAACGTTGATGGGCTTGCGACTGGTCGGAGAGATTGCCGCCAATACCCCCAATTCCCTGCTGTTCGTCGGCGACGGTCAACAGCAGGTATATCCCGGTGGCTGGCGGCTGTCGCACGCCGGGTTCGACGTTCGCAACCGTAGTGAACTCTTGGCCGTCAATTACCGCAATCGGGCCGCAATTCTCGCTTACGCCAAGGGAATCGACGCCCGCAACACGGTGGACGACCTTGATGGCGGCACCGGTGTGACGCTGCGCGACGCACGCAGCGTCCTCGATGGCGGGCACGTCGATGAATGGGAGGGACCCGACAACCAGCTCGATGCCGCATTCATCACCGCGATCCGCGCACTCGGCGCACCCAACGGCCACGTCGCCGTGATCACCCGCACCAACACCGAGGCAAATCGCTTCCTGCGGGTGCTGAAAGCGGCGGGCATCCCGATCCAACTGCTCGAAGACTACAACGGCAGCTATATTGACGCGGTCAAGGTCGGCACCGTCCAACGCGCCAAAGGACTGGAATTTCCGGCGGTCTTCCGCCCGGTCCTGCCAGGCGAACGGCCCCGCCGCCGGACCGCCTCACAGCAGGACACCGACGAACTCGCCGCCCGCCGTCAACTGGTCGCCGTCACCCGCGCCCGAGACTACCTCTGGCTCGGAATCGTCGACGGAGCACTGCCCGTAATAGCCGACAACAGTGAACGGTGATGCCGACCATCGGCGTCTACTACGCGAGTCCGTATCCAGATGTCGTAGCAGTGCCGGATGTCCCTGACTCGCCGCTGCACCCGCACCCTCCGGATCGCCCCGGTTCGACACCAGTCGGCCCGAACGCAGCCCTGCGTTGGCCCTCCGAACGTTGGTGCGTGCTGACATCATCGAAACAGCGACTGCGGCAAGGGGGACTACCGCACCACCGAACTGGTATCCCGACCCTGAGGACGAGGGCCTTCTGAGGTATTGGAACGGCACGGACTGGACCGGCGACCGCAAGCCTGTCTCTGCCGTCGATATCACCGGACGGATCCAGCAGCGTATCGCGCGGGCCCAAAGGTCCCGCTGTTCGGCACCCGTGCTTATGCGAAACGACAATCGCAGGAGCTGGCCGACGCTCACGTCGTCTCGATGCCGGGCCAGCTGGCCGGCAAGCGTGCACCCTCGGGGCTCCTCCCCGGGACTATCCACCTGCCCCGGTTTCGATGCCAGCCAACCTAGCAATTCGCCCAATCATCATCTTGCGTTAAAGCAGTTCGATCTGACCAGGCTCGGGCAGCGTGTGTGGGCGTTCGTCTGTATACCAGGCGTACTCGATTCCACTGAGCCAGCCGTTCTCGACCCATAAAATGACCTCGCCGATCGGTGATCCGTTGCGGTCGGTGACCGCTCCGCTGGCGAAGATCCCGTCCGTCGAACCGGATGCTTGCACCGCACCGGGCCGCACCTCCAGGTCGACACTAGGTGAACCGACACCCCACGTTGCGACGACCTGCGAATACGGCACCTGCGCCAGATACTCGGATGCGCCGGGGGCGTTCGACGATAGCAGCTTGGTGACGACGCTGGTTTCGAGGTCGGTCAACGCTCGCGGCGGAATCGGTGTACTACTCATCAATCTCCTCGGTTCTCGCGCTACATCATGGAATGTATGCGGTGCCGATTTTGAAGACACCGTCGATCATTGCGCCGCGAATATGGACGGTTTGGCCATTGATTGTGCGCACCAAAGGATTCGAGCCATTATATACGCCGTCCGGAACGCCTTGAACGCTCTCGATGATCTTCGTCATCGTGGCTTCTTCGCCACCCAGTGACTTCACCAGTCCATCTAGTTTGTGCTTCCGCACGAAGACATGCTCCATTGCCTCTTTGTCGAGCGCGTAATCCAGCGAGCTCTTCAGCTTGTCGCGCGCGATCCTGGCGATATCGGCGGTGCGCTGTGCGAGGAGGTCGGCGATGCGCTGGAGCTCGGCGCGCCTGGCTGCGAGGTCGTCGCCGGTTTCGGTGACTTTGTCGACGAATTTGGCCGCGCGTTTGGCGGCCAGCACGCGGTCGACATACTTTTTCATCTTCACCGCGAGCTTGCCCGCTTTGGCAGCGGCGATTGCGGCCGCGCCGAATCCCGCCGTCAACGCGCCGGCGATCACACCGATGACAACGGTCTCGGCGACCTCCTGAGCGAGGTCCTTGGCGAGATCGACCAGCAGCTGGCCCAGTTGCGTACGGAACTCCAGGATCGCGGAGCGGTGGGCGCGACAGGATTGCGCGAGGTCTTTGTAGAGGGTGAGCACACCCTCGGCGGACTTCTTCAGTTCCCGGATGTCCTCGTCGACATATGCGGCGTCGGGAGCGGTCTCGTTCTCGAATGTCTTCGCCAGCTGGTCCAGCAGGGCCGGCAGGTTGCCCACGCCCGATTCGGAGGCGAGCTTGTCCCACGCCTCAGCGGCAGTCTGCAGATTGTGCGGTTCCCCGTCGGGCATCGAAACGCCGAAATCCTCGAGAGCCGACACCGCGAACCCGACATCGTCGAACAGGCCACTACCAGGCCCGCCTGCCGAGGGCGGCGGCACGAGACAGACTGACCAGGCTGGCGACAACTGTGCTGGTTGTCCCGGTTCCGGTCGGCCGGTGCCGGCAACGTAATCCGCGAGCGCGTGGTTGTAGCCGAGCTGGTTCAGGATCCCGGCGTAGTTGCCCATGGCGGTGACGAGCAGCTCGGTCATACTCATCGCCGTGGTGACGGTCGAATCGTAGGACGTGGCCCATGCCTTGGATTCGCCCACATTTCCGCCCATATTGGCGGTCTCGCTCAGCGCGGCGATCTGTGCGGAGAATGCCCGCTGGAACGCGGTTGCGTACGAATACAGTGACGCGCCAGCCGAGGAATACACCGCGGGATCGACTACCAAGGTCGTCATCAGGTGTTACGACCTGCCCAGCATCGAAAGGTTCGCGGAGATCGCGGCTGTGTATCGATCGTGGGCGTCGCGGACGGCCTGACGCATGGTGTCGATGCCTTCGGCGACATCGGTTGCCCCGGTGTGCCATTCCCGGAAAGCCTGGGCCTGGGCGTCTGCGGCGGCACCGTTCCAGTTCTGCTGGACGGCTGAGATGCGTTGCTGCAGTCCGTCGAGGCTGTCGTTGAGGAATCCGATGAAACCCGAGATTCGGGCGACAATCTGTTGCAGCTCGTCGAGGTCGACGCGATAGGGCTGAGCGTTATCGACCATCACAACTCCGGAAGGTCCAGCGAACCGGTGAGCGTGACGGTGCTACCCGCCCGCGCCCGGTCCTGATCGTCGAGGGTCTTGCTCGTGACACCGAGCAGTTCGGCCAGGTCGGCCAAGGCGTCGAGAATGGTATCCGCGCCTTGCTTGGTTTCGGTCCACCCCGCGCTGAACGAGTCGGCGGAGGTGCCACGCCAATTGGAGAGCAGCGCTGCGATGTCCGTGTCGAGCGAAGTCAGGCCGTTGATGAGGGACTTGGCGACCTGCTGAACGTACCGACCTGCATCG
Source organism: Nocardia sp. Marseille-Q1738 (assembly GCF_965283145.1). Taxonomy (NCBI): domain Bacteria; kingdom Bacillati; phylum Actinomycetota; class Actinomycetes; order Mycobacteriales; family Nocardiaceae; genus Nocardia; species Nocardia sp. Marseille-Q1738. The sequence continues at coordinate 219,651 of NZ_CBDIMS010000010.1, forward strand.
GTGACTTCATCGGGCACCAGTGCGAAGTCGTTGGTGGTCGAGCCAGGTTGGCCAGTCATGCAGCAATCCTTGAACGTCGGTGCGGATCACGCGGTTGTACGCAGGTGGGTTCTATCTGGTTCCTCGGTGAGATTGTGCCGTCAGTCACAGTCTGGGGGGCGGACCGGCATAGGTTCGGTCAACGGTGTTCGCGATACTCTCATGCCGCCCTGTCTCCTTGTCGAATAGGTGCTCGCGTCGGGTCACGACCTGGGTTGTGCCCTCGGGGAAGAGTTCGGCGAGATGCGAAGAAGCGAACCCTATTCCAGCGTAGAGGGTTTCATCCCGCGGGTGCGGTGCGAGCAGCTGCTGATCGGTTCGGGCTCGGTCGTAGTGCCGCCATCCGGAGCGCTGGATGCGACCGGTCTACTTGGCGAATGAGCCGATGCCACGCCAGAACTCAATCAGCCCTCCTAAGCGGAGAACGCTCAGCGCTTGACGCACGGTCGGCAGACTCACCCGGAATGGGAGTGTCGTATTAGCTTGAGTTTCAACGCCTTGGGTCGTAGCTGGTGTCGTCGACTGCCTCCGGTTGATCATGGGCACCGAGACCCGAGGTGGCGTTCGCCGGATACTCGGCAGCACCGGGTCAGGCCCCCTCGCCGAGCGCCGCGCCGGCGCCGCAGACCGACCCGGTCGTCGTCTCGGATCACCTTCGGGTTTGGGGTGGTTATCGATACCGCACCCGTTCGACCGGTCGGACACGGCAGTCAGGGCACTTACGCCAGGGCCAGTACCTCTCGTCGACGAAGCACGTGTGCGTAGTGGTCAACTCCCCCTCCGGACACCGTTTGACATGCATCCTCTGCAAATTTGCAGAGGATGCATTCCCTTTTGGCATAGATATATGCGCAATTATGCATATTTAGTCCTATAGGTAGACCCCCGAAGAAAGTGAGGCGTTTTTAAAGCGCTATTTGCTCTTCCGCTTCTCCACCTTGGCCAGCCGAATCTTGCGGTCACAGACCGACTCGGGCAGCAACGGCAGGACGATCCGCTCAACGAAGTCCGTGATCTCTGGCAGGCGCCAGAGCCCAACTCCGAGAACGGCTGGCCAGCCGCCAAGGTGGAGAAGCGAAGCAATAGCGTTCAGGGTTGAATCACCCAAGACGCCACCTCCGCTTCGGGGGTGAGGCCTGCCACGCGATGGACAGGCAGTTGACCGCGGCGAAAACTCGCCACGGAGCTCGGGGGCCCGATCTACAGGCATGAAAAACCCGATCTGGTATTGCCGGACCGGGTAGTGAACACAGATGCCCTCGCGGGCCGCTGGGCCATGGACCGCAGCGGGTTCGCTGCGGAGTTTGTGGCCGGACCTGACAAGGGCCCGCTCGTCGAGCGGGCCCTGATGTGTCGCGGTCGGTTGAGAAGATCAGGTAGTGAGTTCGTCCGCGGACGCAGTGCGTCGCCCAGCCATGAGCACGCTCCCGGTTGTAAAAAGGTGGCCACGACGACTGCGGCGGACAGGTACGAGATGACCCCGCGTGACCCAGCTACGCACAGTCGATGGAGCAACGTCGAGAAGCTTGGCGGCTTCGGCGGTGGTGATCAATCGGCTGAAATAATGCGTCGGCACCCTGAGCTGCGGCCAGAACGGTGATGCGTTCGTCCTCCGCTGTGTCCGAAGCCGGACTCTTTCGAGATCGTCCCTGTCGTAGAGCGCTGCTCGGCCGCGATGGCCGACATTTTGCAGATAGCCGCGAGAGACCCACTTGCGGAGAGTCGCTGGCCTTACTCCGATGATGGCCCAGGCCTGCCGTGCCGTGACCAACTGCGGCTCATCCTCCAGCGTCGACAGGTCCGCCACCGGCACAGGATGTGGCCGAGGAGCGGCGGCGGCGTAGCCGGGCATCGACAGCCGATTCCGCCGACTGGTGTAGGTTCCGCTGGCGACTAAGTCGCGCATGCGGCGTGCGACGGGTGCCTCGACTATCGATGAGGCCGACTTCACGAATTCGCCTTGCTCCTTGAGCGTTGCGAGCAAGTCTTGGGTCGTGAGACCGAGTTGTTTGGCTAACTCATAGACGCGGACCTTGCCTGCCACTGCTCTCCTTTGCTTCGCGCGCGGATGACGCCCAGCGTTCTAAGTGTGACATTCTGCGTCAAACGAGTGTGACAGTGCGTCAAATAACCACTGCAGGGCGATGCTTGAACCCCCGGTTGATTCGATATATGCCCTGTTCAGGGCATAAAAAAACCCCGGAAGAGTCCGGGGCAAATCTGATTTTGGGCGCAAAAAAATGCCACAAGGACTATTGTGCATTGCGTGTGACGAGTTGTCAACTCGTCCTGGCGATCCTTCCCCTCGCTACTGCCCGACTCATCGAGGCTCGACCGCTTCACACCTACCGGAGGTCTGAATCGGCCGGTTGCTGGTCTTGATCGGCCCGGCTCTCATCCTTTGCCGGGTGGCTGGGTGCGGGTTCGAGAAGCACAGTCGCGGCCGGGTCGAACCGGTGCAGAGGTTCCGCTCGTGCGGACGATCACGACGCCGGGCTCGTAGATGATGGACTGGATGGGGTGCCCGTCGAGCAGGCGGCCCAGGTCGCTGGCGCCGGGACCGGCGACCTTCTTGGGGCGCTGGCCCGCCACGCGGGGGTCCACGTCGGGCGCACAGGTTCGGCAACGCTTCAGAGCCGTTCGGGAGGCTTCCTCGCGCGTGACAAGGCGACCCGATAGGTACCACCCGCCGCTACCAATGCCGTCGATGACCTCTGCGTAGTTCGCCTCGATCACCTTTGGGTCGTCGGTCTCGGTGACCCAGAACGAAGAAGCTGTCGGCGACAGCACACCCTTCAAGGTCAGGCAGTCTGCAGCGTGGATCTTCTTGCCGACGTAGTAGGACCGGCCGCTGTCGATCGCTGCGGTGATCTTGTCCTCGTCCTGTTGCAACGATTTCTGCATCGCGCGTACTGCGTCGCGGATCGTGATCCGCTCAGGCACCTCGTGCACGTGAACGTGCTGGCGACTGCGGGTGATGTAGCCACTTGTGCTGCTGGAGGATTCGGCCATGCGGACCATCCTTCCGACGTGTCGGGGGTTGGGCGTATGGTGCCCCACCATGCCCTACTGGCTGCCTGACTGGGCAGAATCGCATTTGCGGGGTGTGATCCGCGAGGAAGTCGACCAGGTGCTCACGGCACGCCGACGGTGGCCGCGTCCGTCGACGGGCGGCCCGATCTGGGTGCTGCCCGACGCGGTTCGTGCTGCTATCAGTGTGACAGGTCCGCGGTCAGGGAAGTGGCTCCATTCGAGTTGCTGGTGATTGCGGCCGGTGAGAACCGCCGACCAAGCCGCGGACTTCGAGAAGTGGGAGGCGACCCGCAATGACTGATCCGTTCTTGAACATGAGCCTCGCCGAGGTGGCGGCGATGACCGAGCGCCTCGAGTTCACCGATGAGCCGGTCACCCCGCCGATCGAGACCGGTCCGGACACCGAACCGGTCCTCATCCCCCGATCGGTGAAGTTGACCCGTGACCTCGATCAGGCGTGCAAGCGCCGCGCCGCGAACCTCGGCATGTCGCAGTCGGCCTACATCCGCTCACTGATCGAACGCGACATCGCCACGGCCGGGGCTGGTGAGCAGCGCCCAGCGTGGGTTCGCGAACTCCTCGCCGTGATCGCGCAGCACGAGAACGACGACAACCGTAAGGCGTCCTGAACCGAGATCCGAAGCCGCCTCTCGGCCGCGCCAGCAACGACGTCGACGAGTCGACCCGCCGACTCGCAGGAACCGGGGCGGCTGGGATCCCGGATACGAGTCACCCCAGTGCCAGCGCGCACCAGCCGTGCGAATCAGACTGGGCGCGCCGCCAGTTCGATGGAACCGGGGTGTCCGGGCGCAGGCACTCGTTGCCGGCGAGGCGCAGAATCAGCTACCTCACTGAGATCACCTGCTACGTGTGCTGGGGCCCGGCTCCTGCACCCCTGGTTCGAACTCACGATTCGAAAACGTCCCAGTCGATGTCGTTGGAACGGATCCATGCGTCATGGCCTCGGCCTGTGAGGACCCAAAAGGCACCCAAAATGGGTGTCTTCCAACCATTGACGACAGACCGACAGGGCGGAATGCTCAAATGCGTGGCAATTACACATGATTGCGTCCGGCAGATGGGCGCGGACTCTCCCACATCGACGCCCGATCGGAAGAATGTGGTCCGCACCGGACCTCGGATCCGGAAGGGTTTGCACGTATCTGTACACACCGGCGGCGCCAACCAACGGCATTGCAATGCAGGATATTTCAGCAAACCCGTAGCGGAGTATGTCTATCTCACGCAGGTGTCTGATGACCGCCACGGGCACGAAAGATGTGTATGGTGACGCCATGGACACGAAAAGTGTGCAAATCTGCCACAATTCGGGTGTGCGACTCCCCTCTCGCGCACAGATTCCCGTCAAACGTGACACTTTTCCGCGCACTGTGTGCGAGGGCCCTCGCACACACGGGAGCCGACCAGTGGAGACACTATCTGACCTGCGCCGATTCGTGTCGTATCTTGCCAATCACGACAGTTGCGCCCCTCGGAAAAGTTTGCTGGCGGGTGTGATCGCCGATGATCACCGCTGTGGTTCCGCCGCAGTCGCGGTTGCAGGAACTCATCCACGGTCCTTGCTGACCACCCCGACGGTGCGGCCCGCCGACGGTGATGTCGTCTACGGGATCTGCACCGTGGGTGACGGCAGCCGCGTCCTGGACAAGATCATCGTCACCGTCCTGGACTGGCGCCTGGGCACATGCCTGGAGCCGTCGGCCGTGGTGACCACTATGGTCCGGGAGGCGATTCTGGCGGGCCGAGGTGCACTACGACCGGGAAGTTGGTGAATGCGTCATCGGCGGATGGAGACAATCACCCGCCGAGGCGGCAATTCTGCACCTGCGATCGAACATACAGGTGTGTCGGTGCTCGGGTTGGCGTTGATCGTTATTGCGCTGGTAATCCGGCAGCAGACGGCGGCCGATCTCGTGCGCGCTCGTCAGGCGACCGGAACTCTGGCAGCCCAGTAGGCGAGCTGGCGGTAACCGCTTTCCTGGTGCAGCAGTTTCGCGCCCAGATACGTACCGGCAACGATCTGCACGGCCTCATCACGAATCTGGTTGATCGGCCATGGGTTGGTGCCAATGGTTTCGTAATCGAGGACCAGCACCTGAGTCTGCGGGGACACGACGCTGGGTTCGACGCGGTTGAGCATCTCGAACCCCTCCCAATGGCTGCCGTTGCGGCGCAGCCGGTACTTCGGGGCCAAGACCGCCGCGAGAATGAACGCCAGCCCGGAGAGGGTGTTGGTGCCGCGCCGGGCGGACTTGTCGAACTTTTTACCCAGCCACGGCATCAGCCCGAGGGTGCCGGTGACGACCTTGCCCAGCGTGATGATCACCCGGCCGGTTCGTTGCAGATCATCGGTCGGATTCAGAAAACCGACCAGCTTGCCCTCGGTCTGCCCGTCGATGTCAGCGACATCTCCGGCCGCGAACAGCTGCGCCAATTCCAGCTCGGCCGCATGATCCGGCAACTGGGCGCCAATGCGTGTGAACCACGCCCACGCCGCGTCCTGAGCGGCCTGAGGATCGGTTTCGGCTAGCGTGCGCAGTCGAGCGACTCGCTCGGCTACCGCGGACGACATCGTCGATGTGGTCATGACCTGCCCTTTCCAAAATATTGGACTCCTACACCCACTAGGGAATCATCATTCCGGTTTAGAATCAAGTATCCTTTCTGGTATGACCAGACCCAAAGCGTGGGCCGACCGCCGCAGACAAGCGCTGAGAGAAGAGATCCTCGAGGCGGCCTTCGAGGTGTTCGCCGAACGCGGCTACCACGACGCTGGGGTCGCCGAGATCGCCGAACGGGTCGGTATCGGTCACTCGACCTTCTACCGACAGTTCCAGTCCAAACGTCAAATACTCGACGCCGTCATCGACAGCGTGATCGAGCGATCGAAGGCGGTAGTGGTCGCCAAGAACGCCCCCGAGGCCGCCCGAACGCTCGTCGAATACCGAGCTCAGGTGGACCGCATTGCCGCCGCGCTCGGGGATATCACCGCTGACCTGCGCGTCGTGCGCTTGCTGCTCATCGAAAGCCTTAGCGTGGACGTGGAACTCGAACTGCGAATCTTCGGCATCTTCGACCTCGCCGCCACGCTCACCGCCGCCTACTTCGACCACGGCTGCGAACAGGGCTACCTGCGAACCGATTTGGATACCGCCGCCACCGCCCGCGCCGTCGTCGGCATGATCTTCGGGACCGCTCTGACAGGAATGAACCCGGCGTTCGATCAGGACACACGCAATCGCACGATCACAGCGGCAGTCGAGTTGATGTTCAGCGGCATCACCGGGTATCCCGACACGAAGACACCATGACCTCATGGACGTTACCGAGGACCGGCCCCTTCAGCCATGACTTCGCCTACGATATCGATAGTGCTGCGTCACGCAACGTTCAGTAGGTAATCCGGGTGCGTATCTCGGATCCAACGGCGAAGTCGCGGATGGGTCCGGCGTGCTGGTTGCTCCAGCGGACGTAGGTGTCGATCGCGTCGTCTTGTTCGCTGCGTGCGGGCCCGGCCTGCGATGCGGAGTTCGACCGCCACCGGGACGGCAGCGAGGTCGGGCGCCGTACGCAGCTGGGCGACGGCGTGTCCGAGGATCCGCTGTCGCAGGGCGGACGAACACGAGCCTGGCGGTCCAGCCCTGGCAGAGGCGAGAAATCTCACCCGATGAGTACGAACCGCCCATCACAGGCTATTGTCGATCAAGTGCGTGACCTGTCACGCCAAGCGTCGTAGATCGCATTCGCTTCGCAAATCAGCGCTTGCCGCATCCGCTCTTCTTACGGCGATCGATTTTGCCCATCGGCAATCTCGCCATTTCGTGCCCCGGCGCGGACCCGGAAGGTCCGCAGACTGCTCGGGCACCACCTGATGCCCGAAAGGCACCGCAACACCTATGAGTTCTGCTGACATCTCTTTTACCGCGCTCGGCGTGAGCGCACCGCTGGTGAAGGCGTTGACTCGCGCCGGGATCACCGAACCTTTTCCGATCCAGACCGACACCCTGCCCGATTCGCTGGCCGGACGCGACGTGCTGGGCCGTGGCCGGACCGGCAGCGGCAAGACGCTCGCCTTCGCCATTCCGATGGTCAACCGTCTCGGCGGCGGTCTGGCCGGTAGGCGCGCACCGAGCCGCCCGACCGGCCTGGTGCTGGCGCCGACTCGGGAATTGGCCACCCAGATCGCGGCCGCGCTGGAACCCCTCGCCGCGGCCTATCGCATGACCGTCACCACGATTTTCGGTGGGGTCCCGCAGAACAGGCAGGTCCGGGCGCTGCGCGGCGGTGTCGACATTGTCGTCGCCTGCCCCGGCCGGCTCGAGGATCTGATGAACCAACGTCTGATCTGCCTGGATGCCGTCGAGGTCACCGTTATCGACGAGGCCGACCACATGGCCGACCTCGGGTTCCTGCCAGGCGTGACCCGCATTCTCGCGGCTACCCCGAATGACGGTCAGCGCCTGCTGTTCTCGGCCACCCTGGATAACGGCGTCAACAAGCTGGTCAGCCGCTTCCTGCCGAATGCCAAGCTGCATTCCGTCGATGAGGCGAACTCTCCGGTCGCCGCCATGACCCATCACGTTTTCGAAACCGCGAGCGTCGAAGCCAAGCGTGAGGTCGTACACCGGCTCGCCTCGGGCTCTGGTCGGCGAATCCTGTTCATGCGTACGAAGCATCAGGCTCGCAAACTGGCCAAGCAGCTGACCCTCGCCGGAATCCCGGCCGTCGATCTGCACGGCAACCTCTCGCAGGGCGCCCGCGACCGCAACCTCGCTGTCTTCGCCGCCGGCGATGCCCTGGTGCTGGTGGCGACCGATGTGGCCGCGCGCGGGGTGCATGTCGACGGTGTCGAGCTGGTCGTGCACGTTGATCCGCCCGCCGAACACAAGGCGTACCTGCACCGTTCGGGCCGTACCGCGCGGGCGGGCAACTCCGGTGAAGTGATCACCCTGGTGCTGCCCGGCGAACGACGCGACCTGGCCGACCTCATGCGCAAGGCCAAGATCACTGTGACCCCGCAACGGGTCACCGCCGATTCGCCCGTGGTGGCCGAGCTCGCCGGCACGATCGCCCCATTCGTCGCGCCCTCCTACAGCGAGCGGGCGGCACGTGACGACGACCGCCGCAGCAGCGGCGGACCGTACCGTAGCAGTGGCGGACCGAGCCAAGGCAATGGCGGACCGCGCAGGGGCAATGACGGACCGCGCCAAGGCAGCGGCCGTCGCAACGGCAGTGCGGCGCAACGGCAGCCGCGCGCCAAGCCGCGCGCTCACTCCGCGCGCGGAACGGCCGCATAGGGCCCGTTTTCGGTCGCTCCCCCAGACCAGCCTATGCCGAGATCGCCGAGGCGCTGAGCATCGCCGGCGAATCCTTTCTATCAAGTGCGACAGCCGATTTAATCTGGCGGGGCTTGATGGAGCGCAGAAGCGAAGAGTGCGAGCGGCAGGCGCGAATCGTGCGGTACTGGCGGGCAGTAGAGTACTTCAGCCCGCCGAAGGTCGATCCGGTCGATCCCAAGAAGGGGATTCGTGCGATCTACCACGGACGCCCGTTGCCCTGGGAGCATGGGGAATTGGCTCCGGCTCGGAAAAACAGGATATGGCGGCACAGTGTGTACGCCGGGGTTTTCGACGTGACCAAGGCCGGACCGCGGGTGTCGGCGTGGGTGCAATCATCGGTCGCCGTCCGACCACTGCTCCTCGCGCGGATTACTGAGCCGGCTCGGGGCGTGCGGCCGCCGACTCCATGAGTACTGCCGCCCTGTTCGTGAGATCGTCGTGGACCTCGCTTGCACGCCCTGGTCGAGCTCTCGCCGACCTCTCAGTCCTTCGGCGCGGGGTTGATTGTGTCGCCGTACCAGCTCAGATCCGATTCCTCGGCGATCTCGAAGGCCTCGAAACGATCGTCGGCCACAACCGCGTCGATCAGAGCCCGTGAGCCCGCGACGATCGTGGAGTCGAAGTCGATCTCGCTGGCCACGACCCATGCGTGGTCGGCGGGCCAGAGCAGCTGGGGCATCACTCCGGGGAAGTCGGTCGTCCAGCCCAGGCCCGCCGCATGCACCCAGCTGGGGTCGGCCAGTTCGGAGAGACTGGTGTCGAACAGCATGAAGTCGCGTCCCGGCCACCGCAGGAAAGGCCCTGCCTCGACCGCCCGTCTGACCTGCGGCGCGACAGAGGCAGCCAGCTCAGCGTCGATTCGAGCTCGGTCGCGCTCGAGGTTCTGCGGATCGCCGTCGGTGGACGCGACGAACACCGCACCCGAGGATGTGTTCAGCTCGCCGAATCCATTCCAAACTCCAGCCGTCACCTCTTCCGGTGCCTCGGTGGCTGCGCGAAGGTGGACAGTGAGCGCGGCCAGCAGGCTCGGGTCGAACCACCCCTCGACGGTCTGGCCGACTTCCCAGCCGTCGTCGAACGACATCGCCGCTTCGTCCTCACCGTCGGTGAGGTTGCGCCACTGCACCAGCGGATGCATCACTCTGCCGTTGCGCACGGCGACCTCGGCCCACGGCCACATCGCCTCCTCCACGATCTCGGGATTGCCCCACTCATCGGTGACCGTGACGTCGCGGCGGGTCGCCTCGACCGGGTGCAGGATCCGCGCATAAGCCTCGAAGCCGGTACCAGCGACGCCGCCGACCCCGTGTTCGCCGACGCGCGCCAGCAGCCACCCACCACGCTCGAAATCCGTTGTGAACTCCACCCAGCCAGCCTAGTGAGCCACGCCTGTCGGGCAGCTCTGTCTCTGGCGTCAACTCCGTCGGGCTGCTGTAGCCGTTCGAGGATAGTCTTTGGGTAGGACACTTCGATCCGGTCGTCGGCTCTGAATATCTTCGGTGCCGGGGCGGCTATCGATGGCGCACCAACCCGACCGGACGGACACGGCAGTCAGGCACTCACACCCACGGCCAGTACCTGTCGTCGATGAAGCGCGTGTGCGTAGTGGTCGACTCCCCCTCCGGACACAGACACTACGCACACGGGTGGTTGTGGAGCAGTTACTGCCACGACCACCCGTTTTTCATGGTCGTAGGTGAGCTTCAGGCCGAGTTGCCGGTAGACCTCGAGTTTGTCGGTGGGGTCAGCCGCCTTCAGTATGTGGATCAGCCCGCCCAGTGATGTCACAAGTTGGTGGATCTCCTCCTTGTTCATGTGGTGATCCGCGCGTTGCTCGGCTTCCAGCGCGGTGAGCTGTGCCGCGGTGGCCTGGCGTTCGCGTTGGACCTGTTGGGTCCAGCCCGCCACAAGAGCCGGGTCGGTGCCCGCCTCGAGCGCTGCCCGGTTCTTGACCTGGATAGATGCCCCGCATCGAGCTGCTCCATGACGTCGTGGGCAGTTCCGATAAGTAAGAGTGCGCTGACGCTTAGTACGAAATTTCACAAGTGACCGGTTCGCCAACGTGTATGTGCAGCATATTCACGATTAGAAAATTGAGAACACGAATAGAGATCGATATGAGGGTCTTGAAGTACACTGCTTCTGAAGTTCACAAGTAGCGTGAATACAGAAGCGCAACGCCAATAGACTGACGCGGATCGAATGACTGATACGGCTCAGAACGCATCAGAAAGCGAAAATCACAACCACCACAGTGCAACAGGACGGATGTGAAGACTTAGAATGATGGTGTGCTTCGCGTACGACGAAGCACACGAAGGTTCGCAACGCACGGCTCCCGCCGTCGATACGAACCTTCACAAGAAGGGGCTCCGGCCCGCCCTAACGGGCGAGACGGAGGTCATTCCCCATCTGAGCTGTGTGATCCGGGTCAGCCTTGCACAGCTAGGATCACGCTCAGTACGTGTGACACCAGCCCGGCGGTAGTCGCCGCTGGGTTGGTGTCACCTAGCCACGACTCCAGGAACAGTGTCGTCACCTGCATGGCCGCCAACAGGTTGAACACCGGCTGGCGTCTGTCTGCGTCCGCACTGTCGCGCGGGCACGGGTACTGACAGTTCGGGCAGGTGTTACTCACCTTGCCGCCTTTCCTTGTAATGCCGCGGGCATGTGTGGCCCGGCCCGCAGCGACTTTGTGGTCGGGCCAGCACACACGTACGCCCCCCAATGCGGGAGGCGGCGATACAAGAACGGAACGGTGAACACACCGGGCCGAACGAAGCAAATATACCTCCGGCACGGCGCTGAATCTAGCCGACGGCCATTCGTCGCGGCGGACCGCTATTTGGACGCCCAACAGGGGTGCCGCTCCGACTTCTTTCAGCCCCCAAACAGGCCTTTTTCCTGGCCTTTTATAGGCGAATTATAGAGACAAACTGTACGGTTGGACTGGTAATTGGGAGCCGGGCGTAGGTCAGCGGGTCCAAAGCTTCAGTATCCGTCGCCACCGCGGGGCGGCGGGCTTGGACGGTGGCATCGATATCGATGTGCAGCGACAGGTCACGGCGCCGGTCACCGGGGTGATGACCAGGACGCCTATCGCTGTTGGCCTTATCCCGCCCGAACCGGGCTTGGGCTTCCAGCCCACCGCCGGGTTCGGTGCCGAGGTGGTCGACGACCTCGACCCGGGTCTGGGCGAGGCCCAGCGGAATGCAGCGCCGTGCGATGTCCTGCTCGCCGACGGCGAACTCCTCGACCAGCGCGACGCACCGGAAATATGTACTGACTACGGATACAGCCACGAGTACGACTACGGGTGGTAGCACAGTTGTTGCAGCGCCGAGCACACCAGTTCCGTCAACACGTGCTGGTGTCTTCGATAGCTCGCCGGTCGACACCAGATGCCAGATGGATCCGCCGCTCTGAAAGTTCCGCTATGGCACGGTAGTTACCGTGGGATGAGTGCAAGCACGTTGTCCCGTAGCCGTGTCATGGTGTGTTCGTTCGGTGCCTCGACGTTCAGGCGGAGCAGAGGTTCGGTGTTGGAGGCTCTGAGGTTGAACCAGGCGCCGCCGGGAAGTTGGACGGTGAGTCCTTCGAGTCGGTCGATCTTGGCGTTCGCGAAGTGCTGCTCGATGTCGGCCAGCACCCGGGCGCCGTCTTTGACCGTGGAGTTGATCTCTCCGGATGCAACGTAGCGCTGGTATCGAGAGATCAGCTGGGAGAGTGGTTGATCGGTGCTGCCGAGCGCGGCCAAAACATGGAGCGCGGCGAGCATGCCCGTATCGGCGTTCCAGAAGTCGCGGAAGTAGTAGTGGCCGGAGTGCTCGCCACCGAAGATGGCGTCACGTTCGGCCATCAGGCGTTTGACGTGTGTGTGCCCTACTCTCGTCCGCGCGGGGTGCCCGCCGTGTTCGGCGATGATCTCCGGCACGGCGCGGGAGGTAATCGCGGTGTAGACGATCGTCGAACCCGGAGTCTTGTGCAGTTCGCGGGTGGCGATGAGCGCGATGATGGATGACGGCGAGATGGGTGCGCCGGTTTCGTCGACGACGAAGCAGCGGTCGGCGTCGCCATCGAAGGCCAGTCCGATATCCGCGCCGACGCGTCGGACTTCTGTCTGAAGATCAACCAGATTGGCAGGGTCGAGCGGGTTCGCCTCATGGTTGGGGAAGGTGCCGTCGAGCTCGAAATACATCGGCACAACCTTCACCGGCAATCCATCGAAGACGATCGGAACCATCTCCCCCGCCATACCGTTGCCTGCGTCGACTACCACTTTGAGCGGTCGGATGGCGGACAGATCGACCAGTTCCCTGAGGTAGGTGGCGTAGCTGTTGGCCAGGTCGTTGTGCTTGATGACTCGGCCTGTCGACCCGGTGTAGGCCGGGATGCCGTGGTGGATCATGTCGCGGATGTCGTCGAGTCCGCTGCCCTGCCCGACGGGTACAGCGCGAGGGCGGCATAGTTTGATTCCGTTGTACCGGGCGGGATTATGGCTGGCGGTGATCATCGCTCCGGCGACGTTCAGGTGGCCTGCGGCGAAGTAGACGAGATCGGTTGAGCCGAGCCCAATATCGATCACATCCTGGCCCTGGCTGGTCACGCCGTCGATCAGCGCCGCAGCGTACGACGCCGACGATGACCGCATGTCCCGTACGACCGCGACCGTTGTATTCACCACCCGTGCGAACGCTGCGCCGATCTGCCGGACAAGGTCTTCGTCGAGTTCGACGTCGATGAGCCCCCGCACGTCGTACGCCTTGAAGATTCTGGACAGCTCACGTTCCATCACTACTCCCCTCGTCTGTACGGCGTCGCAGAACGAACACCATGGCACGACACATCCGCATCAGGCAGCCCGACTCCCCGCCGACGGCGGCACAGCCTGACCAATTCCGCCTAGGCCGTTGTCCCGGCGAGAAACGCCCTGGTCGACTTATGGTTGTTGCCATCGAAACTCTGCAAGAATCCGACATGTCGCACTTCTCATCACCGCTCGGTGCCGCCGCTCTGGCTTGCGTACCAGCGTCGAACGGTGCGACGAGTCGGCACAGTGTTTCGGCGTTGCCTGTGCGTTGCCTATTCAGGGGGTGGTGTCATGCTGGTGACAGGACAGATGCTCAGAGATGCACGTATGGCCGCGGATGTCTCGCTGCGCGAGATGTCGAAGAGGATCATGCTCGACAAGGGGTACCTGAGCCGGGTCGAAACGGGTTCGGCCGGGAAAGCCGTCCCCGACTGGATCATCGACCGATACGAGGAGCAACTCGGAGTGGACATACGCCGTCGTACCCTGCTCGGTGGTCTGGCCGGTGCCGTCGTCCCCGGCCCGGTCACCGATGCTGTCCGGCGCATGTTCGAAGACGACGTCATGCCGATCGGCAGCGAGGCCTGGACAGCACGCATGGAGCAGCACGCCGCCGACTGCATGACTGTCGGCGCGGCTGAGATGCAGTCACGCATCGCAGCAGATCTCATCGTTCTGCGCCCGCAGTTGCTGTCTCGCCAGATGTGGGCCATCGCCGCCCGCCTCATGGTCCTGCACGGCGCACCGCTGTCCGACGTGGCCGACAGCCAAGCAACCGCGCGCTGGTACCAGGCAGCGGTGAGCGCCGCCGACCGATCCGACGACACATCCACCCAGGTGTGGGTGCGCGGACGCTCAGCGTTGAACATGGCCCATCCGAGCGCAGCCCTGTCCGCCTGCCAGGAGTTGGCGGAGGCAGGCAGCCATATCCCAAGCGCCGACAGTGGGTCGGCTGATGTCACTCATCTCGCTGGCCAACGTCCACGCTCTCAACGGCGACGAATCAGCCACCCGAACGGCGCTCGAAGGCGCACAACGTGTCTTCGACTCGGTGGGCACCACCGACGAGGTTTCCGACTGGGCGATGCCGGAGTGGCGGATGAACGTCGACATCTCCCTGGTGCTGGCTCGACTCGGCGACCAGACCGCCGACCGAGCTCAGCAAGAGGCCGAGCGGACCATGCCCAATCGATTCGCCCGCTACGCCACTCACCTTGAGATCCACCGAGGACTGGCGCTCGCAAAGTCCGGCGACCGGGCCGAAGGCATCGCGCACGCACGCCGAGCGCTGAACGACCTGTCAGCCGATCGCCACAGCGTCGCACTTCGCCGCCTGGTCGCCGAAGTCGCCGCCTGCTGACAGGCAACGATAAGGCAACGCCAAAATTATTCTGCCTCTTCGCTTTTCGCCATAACGTCGAAGACACCCGACGCCGGGTCGAGGCCGGTCCCACATCCCGGCACACCGACCAGCGGTGAGCCGCGGTCGGTGGCGAAAGCCCCCGGCGTCGGGATTTTCCGACGGCGAGAGGCGAATCAATGGCCGTGTATAGCGGCAACGAGACAGACGCAACTCCACGACAGATCTACCACTCCCTGCTCGCCTGGTGCGACCAACTGGGCATGACAGAGCAAGCCGCACGGATGCGTGCCGCAGGACCACCTTCACTTCCGCCGATGGGAAGTTCCAGTGGGAGAATAGGGGCCGGTCGTTGTGAGGCGACAGGTGCCGTCCGGGCGAATTTGGCCGGGCGGGTGCGCACCACCGTCCCCGGGGTACAGAGGGCACCCAATCCGGTCGTGTCTGTCTCATGCGGAACGTGACAATCCCGATGCGGTCCAACCTCTTTCGAGGTCGGTAGGCCGACTGTGAGGAAGGCTGAATTCCGCAGCGGGGGCAGGATGGCTCGAGAAGCGAATGCCGGTGGGCCGAAAGGCCACAGGAAACCGGGTGCCGCGCAACCAGTTCCTCCGCTGGTGGCGCCCGCATAACTGGCCGGATAGAGGCGGCTGCCTCGACCTGAAAGGGTGCTGACGCGAGCCAGGTGAGCCTGCGGATGACTCGATGACCGAACCGTCAGAACTCGAGGGGCAAGTTGGACACCACAATGCTGGTGAACGGACCGAAGACCCGACACTCGACTGGGATGCCGTGCGCTGGCGCACGGTCGAGGACCAGGTACGGCGGTTACGGCAGCGGATTTTCGCGGCATCACAGGCAGAGGACCTGAAAAAGGTCCGGAATTTGCAGAAGCTGATGCTCCGCCCCGCGCGAACGCACTGATGTCGGCGCGGCGGGTGACCGAGCTCAACGCGGGCCGCAAGACCGCCGGGATCGACGGCGAGGTGGTGACGGACGCGGAGCAGAAGACCGACATGGTCGACTGGTTGCAGCACGGCACTGCCGCGTGGTCGCCCCGGCCGGTCAAGCGGGTGTTCATACCGAAGAACAATGGACGCCGCCGCGGATTAGGAATACCCGTGATCGCTGATCGGGCCTTGCAAGCGCTGGTGGTCAACGCGCTGGGAACCCGAGTGGGAGGCCCGGTTCGAACCCAAATCCTATGGGTTCCGGCCAGGTCGGGGATGCCACGACGCCATCGTGGCCATCCACACCACCGTCAGCCGCACCGACGCCAAACGCGTGTGGATCCTCGACGCCGATCTGGCCGCCGCGTTCGATCACCTCGACCACGACCACATCCTCGGCTCACTGGGCACCTTCCCCGCACGGGGACTGGTGCGGCAGTGGCTGAGGGCCGGCGTGGTCGATCAGGGTCGTTTCGCGCCGACTGAGGAGGGTGCTCCCCAAGGCGGGGTGGTCAGTCCGTTGATACTCAACGTTGCTCTGCACGGCATGGAGGCCGCCGCCGGGGTCCGCTACTACACCACCGGCACCCGTGCCGGGAAAACGGTGACGGGCTGCCCGGCGGTTATCCGCTACGCCGACGACCTTCTCGCACTGTGCTATTCACGCGAGCAGGCCGAACAGGTCAAGGCGAGGCTGGCGCAGTGGCTGGCTCCCAGAGGGCTCGTCTTCAACGAGGACAAGACCCGCATCACGCCCCTGGATCAGGGCGTGGACTTTCTGGGGTTCAACATTCGTCGCTACCCGAACGGGAAACTGCTGACCAAGCCGAGCAACGCCGCGCTGCGGCGCATCCGGCTGAAGCTGTCCACCGAGATGAAGCGGCTACGTGGCTCCAACGCCGACGCGGTGACCGCCACTCTCAATCCGATCATCACCGGATGGGCGGCCTACTACCGGATCGGGGTTTCCAAACGGGCGTTCGCCGCTTTGGACGCCCACGTCTGGCGGGTGGTTTACAAATGGGCCAGATTCCGTCACTCGAACAAACCGATGTATTGGGTCAAAGCCCGCTACTTCGGGGCGTTCAACCCCGCCCGAGCGGACAAGTGGGTGTTCGGGAGCCGCGATAGCGGTTTCTACCTGCGCAAGTTCGCTCGGACACCGATCGTCGGCACCGGATGGTCACTGGCGCGGCGTCTCCGGACGATCCCGCGCTGGGCGACTACTGGACCGAGCGGCGTCGCCGCCGCACACTCCCGGTGGGCAAGGACACCCTGCGCCGTTTGCGCGCGCAGAACGGCCGATGCCCACTCTGCCGGGGGTTGCTGCTGCACACCGATCGTGAACCACAAACGCCGCACCAGTGGCAGCAGTGGCTCACGGCCGCCCACACCGCGATCCGCCGACAGGCGATCACCGCCGCGAGCGCTCACCAGCCGGACGGCTACACCGCAACGCGTCTTGTCCACGCCCACTGCCACCGCAATCACACCAGAAGCGTTGGCGGGCACCGCAGTTCTGCCGACCTGTGAGCCTTCAGGGCTTGCTTGAGCCGGTTGCCTGGAAAGCGGGCACGGCCGGTTCTTAGGGGGCGAGGGCGTGGTAACACGCCCTCGCTACCCGCCGAGCGCTGGTTCGGCTTCCTCACCCAGCAACTGTTGCGCCGCGGTGTCCACAAAAGCGTTGCGGCATTGGAGAAAGACGTCCGCAACTGGGTCGACCAGTGGAACACCAACCCGCGTCCGTTTGTCTGGCGCAAGACGGCCGAGGAGATCCTCGATTCCCTCGCACGATATCTGCAACGGATTTCAGGCGCGGAACACTAGTGCCGCGTCCAGGAAGGTTGATGCGGTAATCGCCGGAGTGGCGGGTTGATCGTGGGCTGGGAACCGAGAACGGTCAGTTCTCGACAGGCTGCTCCGGATCTGCGTAGTCCAGCTCCTGAGTGACGTTGTACGGACGACGATCCGCCGACCGCCTTGGACTGCCGGTGCAAGGCGCCGACTGGCAGCTGGCAGGAAACCCCATCCACCGCCAGGTCATGCCGTGCGGCCATCGGCGACTGCGTCTCGCAACGCCCAACCCGATACCCGCTGCGACTTCGCCAGGTAGTCGGCCCGGTTCGCCGCGGCGTTCCCCGGCGGCCTTCGAGGTCAGGGATTGCGGTACCGAAATCCGATGCCAGTGTCGCCTCGGCCTGGGTTTTGAGAGTTGATCGGCGCCAGACCCGTCCTCAAGTGCACAGTTCATGATACTTCGAGCATTTACTAGAAGAGTATTGACTAGATGATTCAGAGCTGTGACGCTCGATTCATGCGAAGGACAGACGGTGATCTCACCGTGGAGGAGCTGGCTGCGCGAGCCGGTGTGCCGACCAGCACTGTGCGGATGTATCAGTCGAAGGGGTTGCTACATGCGCCTCGCAAGGTCGGCCGCACCGCGCGCTACGACAGCTCGCACCTGCAGCGCCTCGAGCTGGTGCAGCGACTACAGGATCGCGGCTTCTCACTCGCCTCGATCACCGAACTGCTGACCGCCCGTGCGCAGGGTGCGTCAGTTGCCGATCTGCTCGCGCTGCCCGGCGGCCCCGAGGATTGGGTACCGTTCGGCCTGCGCGAAATCCGACTGATGATCAAGTCGAAGGACCTGCGGCCTAGCTTGCTGCGCAAGGCAACTCAGCTCGGGTTGATCCGTTGGCGGCGCGGCCGCCCGCAGGCGCGACGTTGGGCGCTGACAAGCGGACTCCGGGTCGCTGAACTGGAAATACCGGCGAGTGAGGTGCTCGACCAAGTCGTCCGGTTGCGTGACCACACCGATCAGATCGCGGCCGACTTCGCCGACATCTTCGAACGCACACTGTGGCCACACATCCAGGCCGACAGCACCGAAACCGATCAGCTCGACCGGGTCAGAGCGCTGCTGGAGGAGCTGACCAGCCTGGCGGAAGGAGTGGTGGTCAGCGCGTTGCGCGAGTCGGTCCGACACCTCGCCGAGCAATTCGCCGAACGACACCAACTGCTGCCCGCAGAGGGCGAACACCCCGCTTGGCTGGACCGCCCAATTCCCGTGCTCAACGAGCGCCTCCTCGAACCCACCGACGACGACGTCGAGGCCGTGGATCAATTCCTGGCCACCGATCACTCCCGGGAGAACTGATGAATCCGAACACCGGGCCCATTCGGCCCGGCCGAACTGAATACTCTTACGCCGGACTCTACACCCGGCCTCGATGCATTCACCGCCCGTCGATGAACGGACCGAGAGGGAATGATATAGATAGAGGGGCAGGCAAATGAACGTCCGCAATACGGCCTTGACCTGGTTCAGGTGCTGCTGGCAGGTGATCCTTGGTGTCGCATCGGGCGCCGCCCTGTTCTTTTTCTGCGTGATGGCCCTGGGTGAATACCTTTCATTCTGGGCCGTGCCAGTGGGATCGTTCTTGGCCCTGGCAATCTGGATTGTGATCGTTGCCATCAGTGCCGTACGTATGCACTTTCGTGGCTGGAATTTCGCGCGGATCCAATTTCTGTCCGGACTCGGAGTTATACCCTGCTACACAGGCATAACCATGATCATCGCGGTGTCCATTGAGGGGTTGTGGTGAAGTCTCGTCTTCGACTGGTCACGGCATATGGCATTGAGGCTGGCACCGTCGACGCTACACAACGCCGGTGGTCCGCTGCGGCCTGCAACTAGTGCCCCGTCAAGCAACCTTCGGTAGGTAATCAGGGTGCCGGATCTTGGAGTTGACGGCGAAGTCGCGTTTGGGGCGGGCGTGCTGGTTGTACCAGCGGATGTAGGCGCCGATCGCGGCGTCTTGCTCGTCGTGGCTGCGGTGATCGGTGCCGTTCAAGGCGAAGTAGCGTAGAGCCGCGAATTCGGACTCGATCCAGTTCAACCACGATGAATAGGTCAGTAGGAAGACCAGTTCCACGTCGTTGGCCGCAGCCCAGGTGCGGACCTCGGCTCGTTTGTGTGGGGAGAAGTTGTCGATGATGACGTAGAGCTTCTGTCCGGGCCAGCGCGCCCGCAGCGATTTCAGCAACGACAGGAACTCCTGCCATCGTTTACGATCTCGGATCCGGTAGTGGATCTTGCCGGTCGCCAGATCCAGCGCGCCGAGTAGGTGCCGCACGCCCTGGGGGCGCCGGTAGGTCGCCGGCAGCCGTTTCGGGGTTCGTCGCGGGGACCAGCCACGACCAGTGCGGGGTTGCAGGTTCAGCGGCCCGAACTCGTCCACGCAGACCACCCGTCCATCGGTGGGTGGATGGTCGTAGAGGTCCAGGACGCGGTTCATCTTCGCGGTGAACTCGGGGTCGGTGCCCGCTTTCCAGGTCTTCGTGGTCTGCCACGACACCCCTTCGGCTTTGAGGATCTTGCGCAAAGTCTCGCGGCTGACATCAGCGATCCCGTTGCTGAGCAACACTTCTCGAAGTTTCGACAGGCTCCACACCGAGAACGGCCAGCCCAGATCCCGCGGGCAGCACCGGGCGATACAGGCGATGCGTTCACGCGTCGCCCGATCGACCTTCTTCGGCCTGCCCGCGCTCCATTTTGGGTCCAGAGCCTCGAACCCCCGCTCGTTGAACTCATGGATCACCTGCCGCACATACGCCTCGCTGACCTGCATCAACCTTGCGATCGCGGGCACCAGCTGCCGCTGCGCCGAAGCCATCACCACGATCGCTCGCCGCGTCCTGATCGGCTGTTTGCTCGTCTTGGTGATCTTCTGCAACCGGCGCCCCTCCTCCGGGGTCACCGCCCGCACAAACACTTCCGGATTCCGGGCCACCGACACCACCTCCACCGGCAGCATCACCGACCACATGCCCCCCGATCAACCCGACACCCGGTTACCGAGGCAACCTACTTGGACGAGGCACTAGATAGCCTTATCCGCACAACATTGACCGTCGCCACCACGAGGAGCTGCGAGATCAGAACGCTCGTTTGAAGCGGTTGCTGGCCGAGGCTGAGTTGGAGAAGGACGCGTTGCGGGAGATCGCCAAGGACGCTCCTATAGATGTCAAGCGGTCATCACCCGGTAGTCGGCGCGTAAGGCGCGGAACACTTCTCGCGCGAGTGTCAACGTCGGTTGAATCCTGGATCTGGCACAGACTTCGTGATTGACCCATTCGGGATGCGGAGGGGCGGTTGATAGTTCATCATGTCGCGGGTGTTCTGATCTTGCTCCGCTGAGGGTCCTGTTCCCGCATCTTGACGGTCTGCAGATCGAGGTGATCAGAGCGGCGGGTTCGACGGTACGGATCGAGGCCGCTACCGGTGTGGATCCGGTTGGCTGCCCCGCCTGCGGGACGCCGTCCGGGCGAGTCCACAGCCGCTATCAGCGGCGGTTGTCCGACACCTCGATCACCGGCCGCGAGGTCCTGATCGAGCTGCGGTCCGCAGGCTGTTCTGTGACAACTTCGATTGCGGCAAAACAACTTTCGCCGAGCCGATACCGCGGCTGGCGGCCAGGCACGCTCGCCGGACACTAATCTTGCAGCGGGCGTTGTGCGCGGTCGCGCTGGCACTGGGCGGCCGCGCTGGAGCGCGGCTGACCCGGCAGCTGGCCGCGACCGTGAGCCGGATGACATTATTGCGCCAGATCCGGGCGTTGTCCGATCCGCTGTATTCGGTCCGCAGGTGCTGGGCGTCGACGACTTCGCCCTGCGTCGCGGGCACCATTACGGAACGATCCTGATAGATATGCAGACCCGCCGCCTGATCGAGGTACTCGGCGATCGGACCGCCGAGACCCTCGCGGCGTGGTTGCGAGCCCACCCGGGCGTGGAGATCGTCTGCCGGGACCGGGCCGGTGCCTACGCCGAGGGCGCTGCCGCTGGAGCGCCACAGGCGCTGCAGGTGGCCGATCGATGGCATATCTGGCACACCCTCGGCGAAGCGGTCGAGCGCACCGTGGCACGTCACCGCGCCGACCTGGCCGCCGCGACCGCCGATCCCGAGCCACAGAACCGGCCCGACATCACCGAGATCGCCGCCGAAATACATTGCGGGCCTGTCGCGCCCGACCAACGGCAGGATCGCACAGCGGTGCGCACTCGACAGCGGTGGGCCCAGGTCCATGCACTGCTGGCTGAGGGCACGACGATCCGCGCGATCAGCCGCGAGCTCGGGCTGGCTCGCGGCACCGCGCGCCGCTTCGCCCGCGCTGAATCGGCCGATGAGCTGCTGGTCCACAACCGCACCGGATACCGCATCAGCCTGCTCGAGGCATACAACCCGACCTGCATCGACGGTGGAACGAGGGCTGCACCAACGCAACTCAGCTATTCGAGGAGATCAGGGCACACGGCTATCGGGGCAGCGACAAGATGGTGCGCAACTACCTGCAGCCCTTCCGCGCCCCTGCGCACATCCCGGCCCCGCCACCCAAGCCACCGACCGTCCGGAAAGTCGTCAGCTGGATCATGACCAACCCCGACGCCCTCGCTCCCGAGCATCGGGCCCGCCTCGACGCGATCCTGGCCGCCAGTCCGCAACTTGCCGCGTTGACCGGGCATGTCCGCGATTTCGCCGAGATCATGGCCCAGCGGCGCGGGCGAGATCTCGAACAGTGGATGACCGCCGTCGACAACGATGACCAGCCAGCCCTGCACTCGTTCGTCCGAGGCTTGCGCCGCGACCAGGACGCGGTCACCGCCGGGCTGACCATGTCCTGGAGCAGCGGAACAGTCGAAGGGCACGTCAACCGCCTCAAGATGCTCAAACGGCAGATGTTCGGCCGCGCGAAAACCGACCTTCTCAGGAAACGAATTCTGTTGAGCGACTGAATAACCCGGCATGCGACATCACGAAATTTGCGACTATCCCTGGTTACGTCATGTGGTGGCATCCGAACGAGTGAGCGCGATGCAGCGGCTGTTGGTGGGACACGTCGGGTTGAAACACGGTCGGGTCTGGGTCGCCGACGATGGTGACGCGGTGGCGGTGTGGACGCATCCCGACACGGACGGGGCTGCGGCTATCGGCGCAAGGCAAGGGTTTTGGTAAAGCCATCGTATTGCCCGGCATGCAAGCCGCCGAGCAGGCCGGTGTCCCTGCGTTTCTGGAAACCTCGGATGAGCGCAACCTACGGTTCTACCGGCGGCTCGGCTTCGAAGTGACTGCCGAGGTGGCCGCGACGCACGGGCACCTGACCTTGCACCGCGTGCGCGTCTGTGGTCATGAAGCCCCAACCTTCGGGAGGTAGCCGGGTTCAAGAATGAGTCGGCGGAATATGGAAGCGCTCGTGATTGTGGAAGCGGCCGTGGTCATGAATGCAACTGGGGTCACTGACGCGCAACCCGTTGCGCACGCGCGTCTTCTCATCGATGCAAAAGCTGTCATCCCGAGTCGGCGGCGCCTCGGCAGTCGCCGTCACCGCGCTCGGCGCCCCGATCGCCGCGGCAATCAGCGCTACAACCAGGGTGCGGCGTACCGGCGCGGCAGTCGCGGGAATTGTTCGCCCCATTGGGTTCCTTCCGTTGCGGGATCTCACACCGTTCTATCATTGCACGCAGCATGGCAACACCCGCCGATTCCAGGGGCGGCTCGACGATCTCGGAGTGCGCCTATGGACCCCGGTTGGATGGGTCTACGGGACGGCGCTGCGATCGCCGCGGGAGGGGTGGTCCAGGTCGGGGCTGTCGGTGTTCGGCCTGCTGGTTGCCGTCGCGGCGGTCTGTACGGCAGCCTTCGTCCTCGACCGCGTCTGCTGAAGCCGAATAGTGCACCAGTGGGGTACCTTTCGGCTGAAAGTCACCCAGCATGGGTGCCTTTTTATCTATCGCCAGCGAAAAGGCACCCACGCTGGGTGTATTCCGCCGAAAAGTCGTACAACGTGGGTGCCCATTTGATATTGACGCGCCGGGTGTTCGTTTTGAATGCTTGAAGCACGCCGACGCCGATCGGTTGGGACACCACAAGTACGAAGCCGGTAGGGCATGTTGTAAGGCATTGTGCTGCAATCACTTTGGCGCATCGGTGTGTCGTGCCTGCTCAGAGGTGGTGTCGCTGGCAAGCGAGAGGAGACACGGGTGACTAGGCCGTGTTTTGAAAGTGGTTGGTGAGTCGGAAGGTGTTGTCCGCGTTGGTAAATAGATGAGGTCTCCGGTAGAGGAGTTGATCGACCAAGATTCAACTGAACACCGGAGACCTCGTGAATCTCCTATGTCAAGCGGCAACGGTTTGGCAAGTCGTTCGGGGTTCGGGTTGTCGGAGTCGGTGGAAGACGACGTCGGCGAGGTGTCGTTTGAGGACTCGGAGGGCCTCGGTCTTGGAGTTGCCGCGTGCGGTGCGCCGATCGACCAGTTCGCGGGCAGGTGGATGGACACGCAGCTGGGTGACGGCGATGCGGTGTAAGGCGGCGTTGAGCTGCCGGTTTCCGCCCCGATTGAGGCGGAACCGGGTCCGATTGCCGGTCCATACCGGGATCGGTGCGACACCGGCGTGCATGGCGAAGGCGGCCGAGGACCGAAACCGTGCGGCGCCGGCGGTCTCGGCCACGATCTTCGCGGCGGTCAATCCGGCGCAACCGGGCAGGTCCAGCAGTTGAGGCGCCAGAGTCTGGATCCGTGTCCGGATTCTGTGTTCGAGTTCGTTGATCCGCTCGGTCAGCGTGGCGATCCAGCCGGTGAGTTCGATGGCGATCTCGCCGCGGACGCTCTCCGACGATGATTCAAGGCGGGAGCGCAGCGCCCTCAGCGCGGTCAGGCTCTTGAGCGCCTGACCGGCAGGCAGCGGAATCTCGAGGTCGTGCAGGTGCCACCGCAGCCGGTTGATCATCCGGGTTCGCTCCGCGATCAAATCCTCGCGGTGGTCGAGCAACAGCCTGACATCGAGAGCCTGGTCATCGAGGTGAGCTTGAGGAAGGTCTGGCTCTCGTAACGCAGCGCGTGCTACGGCCAGCGCGTCGATCGGATCGGACTTACCGCGCGTGCGGGCCGAGCTGCGGGCTTGGGCCATCAGCTTGGTGGGCACCATGACGACCGCCTGTCCGGCACCGACTAACGTGCGCATCAATGTGCCCGCGACCTGGCGGCAGTCTTCGATCGCCCACCGGTGGGCCTCATCCCATTGACGTGCCCACTCCAGCAACCGAACGATATCGGGGGCTGCCGATCCGACGGTGACCTGACCGAGTTTGCGACCGGCGCCATCCACAGCAACGGCGGTGTGGCTGCGCATGTGAGGGTCAATCCCGATGATGACCAAACCTGTGTCTCCTCATATCGTGGTGACTAAGGTTCGGCCGGTGGACACGTCTCAGTCGGGAGGATGCGCCTCGTTCTCCTATCAAGTCACACCGGCCGAACCGGTTCCGGCCGCGGTGGACGATTCACGAGAAAGCCAACCTGCTCGGCGGCACCCAGCGTAAGAGTCACCCCGCAACCGAAGCCGGTCTACCACTTCAACAGCGGCACAGGCAGTCTCACACTGAGGCCAGCGTAGCGGTGACGGGTCGCGCGGATCTGACCGATGCCCAGTGGGCACGGCTGGCACCGCTGATGCCCCGGGGCAAGAAGACCGGCCGCCCACCGAAGTGGAGCAAACGACAGCTCATCGACGGGATCCGGTGGCGCACCCGCGTCGGCTCGCCCTGGCGTGACGTGCCGGAGTCCTATGGGCCATGGCAGACGATCTACGGGCTGTTCCGCCGCTGGCAGCGTGCCGGGACCTGGGTTTTCATCCTGAAAATGTTGCAGGCCTTCGCTGATGCGGCCGGTCGTATCGGCTGGCAGGTGAGCGTGGACTCCACCGTTGTGCGCGCTCATCAGCATGCCGCCGGCGCGCGTCGTGAGCCCGACACCCAACTCGAACCGGTCGGCGACGAGCCCGCCGATCACGCGCTGGGTCGCTCCCGCGGCGGGTGGACGACCAAGCTGCACCTGGGCTGCGAGCAGGGCTGCCGACCAGTGGCGCTGCTGCTCACCGCAGGCCAGGCCGCCCACAGTCCGCAGTGCTATCGCTGTGCCCAGTCTCGGGCTCGGACGCCCACGCGTACGGCCCGAGCGTGTCCTGGCCGACAAGGCCTACTCCTCTCGCGCGAATCGCGCTCACCTGCGCCGACGCGGGATCAAAGCCACTATCCCGATCCCTGCCGACCAGGCGGGGCACCGCCGCAACCGCGGCTCGGCCGGTGGCCGGCCACCGGCATTCGACACCACGCGTTACCGCGATCGCAACACCGTCGAACGAGGAATCAATCTCCTCAAGCAAAACCGGGCCGTGGCAACACGATTCGACAAACTCGCCATCCGTTACCTGACCACCGTCCACATCGCCGCAATCAACCAATGGCTACGACATGAATGAGGGCGGGCACCCACCCGCCCTCACCAACTTTCAAACACGGCCGAGTGTGGATGGGACTGCCCCCGTGTCGGTTGACTCGCGGGGTGTGTAGTTCAGGCAGCGAGTGGGGCCCGATTGAGGGTCTCATACTCGATCGGGGTCAGGCGTCCGAGTCGTCGTTGGCGGCGGCGTCGGTGATAGGTCCGTTCGATCCAGGTGACGATGGCCAGCCGCAACTCTTCACGGGTGGGCCAGTGTTTGCGGTCGAGGACGTTGCGTTGCAGCAGTGCGAAGAACGATTCCATGGCGGCGTTGTCGCCGCACGCTCCGACTCTGCCCATCGAGCCGTGTAATCCGTTGACGGACAATGCATGTACGAATTTTCGAGATCGGAACTGGCTGCCCCGGTCCGAATGCACGATGGTGCCGACCGGTGCACGCAGCGCGACCGCGTTCCGCAGTGCCGATACCGCGAGTGCGGCGGTCATGCGGTCGTTGCTGGAGTAGCCGACGATCCGGTTGGAATAGCAGTCCTTGATCGCGCACAGATAGAGCTTTCCTTCGCCGGTGCGGTGCTCGGTGATATCGGTCAGCCATATCTGGTTCGGTGCTTGTGCAGTGAATTCACGCTTGATGAGGTCGTCGTGTACCGGCGGACCCGCAGCCCTGTTCAGGCCGCGTCGGCGGGCGAAGATCGACCAGATGCGTTGCTGTGAGCACAGTCGGTGTACCCGGTTCTCCCCGGCACGGATCCCGCGATCGGCCAGTTCGTCGGTGATGAACCGGTATCCGAACGCGGGATCGTCATGGTGGATGTCGCGGGCGGCGTCGATCAGGTGCGCGTTATCCCAATCGCGTTGAGATACAGGGTTTTTGAGCCACTTGTAGAACGCTTGGGTGGTGAATCCCAGCACCCGGCAGGTCACCGCCACGGGGATACCGTCGGCGGCCAAGTCGAGGACCAGCGGGTAGCTCATTTTGGGGGTAGTTCACGGGCGAAGAACGCTGCTGCCCGACGCAGTATCTCGTTCTCTTGCTCCAGCTGCTTGTTGCGTTTACGCAGCTCACGCAGTTCGGCCGACTCCGCAGCCGTGGTGGCCTGCCGTGTGCCTTCCTCGATGTCGGCGGCTTTGAGCCAGTTGTGCAGACAACCCTCGGAGATCCCGAAATCCCTCGCGACCTGCCGCAACGGAGACTCGCCCTTGCGTGCGACAGCGACGACGTCGCGACGGAACTCCTCGGGATAGGGCTTCGGCATGGTGAACATCCTTCCAGCGAGGACGAATCCTCACAGATCAGGAGTCAACCAAGCTGGGGGCAGTCCCCTTCGTTATGTAGTGCGTGTCGGCGCTGGTAGTGCGCCCGCTGGGCGCGGGTATTGGTGTCGGCGTCGCCAGATCGACCACTGCCAGACCTGTTCCGGGTCCGGGCGGGTGGTGATCAGGTGTGCCAGGAGACGTTTGATTTCGCCGATAGTGAATGAGATGAGGCCACTGCCAAAGCTTTTGGGGCGATCGCGGCGGTGACGGCGAGGTAGGTGTGGGCGAGCATGGCCAGGGTGATGTGCCGGTACCAGGCGTCGTAGTGACGGACCTGGTATTGGTCGAGCCCGACCTCGGTCTTCGCGGTCTGGAAACAGTCCTCCACTGCCCACCGGGATCCGGCGACGCGGATCAGCTCGGCGTCGGTGGTGCCGGTGGGCGCGCAGCACAGGTAGTAGGCGATCTCGAGTTCGCCTTTGGCGTTCGGTGCCAGCGCGCGACGGGCCAGCAGCCATCGCTGCCAGCCCGCGGCCGTGGTGTCGGGGTAGGTCGGCAGCGAGGCCACTGCCCAGTCGAACTAGCGTGGGGCCTTTCGCACCCGCGCCGCAGCTGCGGCGCTTCCAGGCTTGTGAAGGCGCCTGTGCCACAAGATGATCCGCGCGCGAGCTGCCGGAGGTGAACGGGATCGGCTGGCTGGACGGCACCACCACCACATATCCGATGCGGCGGTTCTCGAGCCAGGCCCGGAACTTCGAGTCCTGACCGTAGGCTTCGTCGGCGGTCACCCACCGCGCCGGCACCCCCGCGTCCAGAGCGCGCGCGAGCATCTTCTTCGCCAGCGTCGCCTTGGTCGCGAATTCGACATCGTCGGGCACACTCGCAGCCCGGCAGCGGTCCCGATCCTCGGTACACGACTTCGGCAGATACAACTCCCGATCGATCAGCGTGCGCCCCCTTCTGCTGGTGTAGGCACAGAACACGCCCAGCTGACAGTTCTCGATCCGCCCCGCCGTCCCCGAACTCGAGGCGGTGCTGCTGACCCATCCCGGTATCGCCGACGCGGGGGTGATCGGCGTGGAAGACGCCGACGGCGAGGAGATTCCGAAGGCGTTCGTCGTGCCGCAGCCCGACACAGACCTCGATTCCCAGCAGGTCATCGACTTCGTCGCCGACCGTGTCGCCCCTTACAAGAAGGTCCGCCGCGTCGCGTTCGTCGATGCCATCCCGAAATCCGTCACCGGCAAGATCCTGCGTAAGGACTTGCGCCGGCTGGAAGCCGCGCACTGACCGTGGCCGTTGCCGCCGGCTCGTCGATCGGGTCGGCGGCAACGCGGCCCGCGGGTACTGGCCCTACGCGGGCGTGGCGATGCGCCGGTCGATGGCCGCCAAGGCGAACTCGGCCCAGCGAATGTTCTCCTGTTCGAAGGAGATTCCGCGCAGCAGGGTCAGGTAGGGGCCGATGCGTTCGGTCTCGGCGAGGTAGGCCTGTTCGCTGCGGCCGTCCAGAAGCCGGGTGCGCAGGCGTTCGTAGCGGGCCAGTTTCGCCTTCGACCACTGCATCCGCTCGGCCACCGCCGCGCGCACCGCCGGGGCGTCCTCGACGTCCATGCCCTGGACCTTCACCATCATCTCGTCGCGGATGGCGGTCGGTCTGGCTTGCGTCGCGATGAATTCGCGCAAGGCGGCGCGCCCGGCGGGGGTGATGGTGTGCAGGCGCTTGTTCGGTCGGCGCTCCTGCTGAACGACCCGGGTCTCGATGAGCCCGTCGGCGGCCATCCGCTCGAGTTCCTTGTACAGCTGCTGGGGGGTGGCCATCCAGAAGTTGGCGACCGAGGCGTCGAAGCTCTTGGCCAGGTCGTAGCCGGACGCCTCGCCGTCGAGCAGGGCGGCCAGCACCGCGTTACGTAGCGCCATCCACCCAATCTAGCACGCGAAGAGATTATTCAAATATTTGTCTTCGTGGGCCTGGACACATCGACTGGACGCCGTTACGGTCATAGTCACCTATTCAAAAAATTGGGTATGAAAGGTGAGGGTATGCATCCCTTCCGAGCGGCCGTGGAGGCCCGCGACGAGGCCGCCATCGAGGCGCTGCTGGCCGAGAATGTGGTGTTCACCAGCCCGGTGGCGTTCCAGCCGTACCCGGGCAAGGCGATCACCGCGGCCATCCTTCGTGGAGTGATCCGTGTGTTCGAGGACTTCCGCTACGTGCGTGAGATCGCCGACGCGGGCGGGCGCGACCACGCGTTCGTGTTCGAGGCGACCGTGGACGGCAAGCAGATCACCGGCTGCGACTTCCTGCATTTCGACGAGGAGGGCAGGATCGACGACTTCATGGTGATGGTGCGCCCGCTGTCGGCGGCGCAGGCGCTCGCGGCGCGGATGGGTGAGCAGTTCGAGCGGATCAAGGCCGAGGCCACCGCGCAGCTCGCACGTGAGGGGGCCGGGGCGTGAACGACTACGACGCGATTGTCATCGGCGCGGGTAATGCCGGGCTGACCGCGGCGGCCACTCTGCAGCGCGCGGGCGCCCGCACCCTGTTGCTGGAGCGGCACAATGTGCCCGGTGGGTGCGGAACCTCGTTCCGGCGTGGACGCTTCGAGTTCGAGGTGGCGCTGCATCAGCTGTCCGGTGTCGGCGTCGAGGGCCAGGCGCTCTCGTTGCGGGAGGGGCTGTTTCAGCAGCTCGGTATCGCCGACAAACTGGAGTTCGTGCAAGAGCACGACCTGTACCGGGCCGTGATCCCCGGCCAGTTGGATCTGACCCTGCCCGCGGACTGGGACGGCGCGATCGAGGCCATCGAGGCCGAGTTCCCCGGCAACCGTGACCGGGCGGCGCGATTCTTCGAGTTGCTCAAGCAGGTGACGTTCTGGCAGATCGCGGCCATGCGCGGCATGCCGGTCGAGCAGATCGATCCGGTGCTGTTCACCTACGGGGTGCGGCCGCTGAAGGACGTGCTCGACGAGTACTTCGACGACGAGCGGCTCAAGACCGCGCTCGGCATCTACTGGACCTACCTCGGGCAGCCGCCGTCGAGGCTGGCGTTCCAGGATCTGGCGCTGACACTGTTCGCCTACTTCGAGTTCAAGCCCTGGCATGTGCGCGGCGGCTCGCAGGCGATGTCCACCGCCATCCTCGACTCCTTCCTGCATGCCGGCGGCGAGGTGCGGTTCAACTGCGGTGTCGAGGCAATCCTCACCGCGGCCGGGCGGGCGTTCGGAGTGCGGCTCGAGGACGGCACCGAGGTCACCGCGTCCGACGTGATCTCCAACGCCTCGCTGCCCACCACCTACGGCATGCTCGACGGCATCCACGTGCCCGCCGCGGTACGCGACGACATGTCCACCCGCCGGATCGGCGTATCCGGGTTCGTGCTGCACATGGGCTTGGACGCCACCCCCGCCGAGCTCGGGTTCACCACCAGCACCACCTTCGTCAACCGCGACAGCGACGACGACCGCACCTACGACTCATGGAGGTCGTTCGAGCCCGCGCGCGGAATCTGCGTCAGCTCGTACGATGTCGCGCCCATCGGGTTCGCCCCCACCGGAGCCACCCACGTCAGCCTGATGACGCTGCAGTACGCCGACATTTGGCGCAACGTGGCTCCGTCTGAGTACGCGCGCGCCAAGTTCGCCTACGCCGAGACGCTGCTGGACCTGTGCGAGACGATCACCCCGGGCATCCGTGACGCCATCGAAGAAGTCGACGTCGCAACACCTTTGACGATGATGCGCTACCTCGGCCACCCCGGCGGCGCGATCTACGGCTACGACCAGGATGCCACCGAAGGCTGGCTGTTCCGCAACAGCGAACGCCGCACCCATGTGCCCGGACTGCACCTGGCCGGTTCCTGGTCCGGAATCGGCGGCTTCCAACCGACCCTCGAAGCGGGCGCGCGTGTCGCCCGTCGACTGCTGCGCACCAAAGCCGCGTGAACGGAAACCATTCGTGAAACATCCTCTTGCCCAACGATTCGACGGCGCGGCCGAGATCCTCGCCGAGATCGACGCCCGCATCCCCGACACCCGCGACCACCTCGCCGACACCCGCGCCACCATCGACACCTACCACCCCAAACGGTTGCAACTAATTGTCGCCGAGATCGTCGACGAGACCACCACCACCAAGACATTCCGAATGCAGGGCCTCGATCAGGCCGAATTGCCGCCGTTCCTGGCCGGGCAGTATGTCAACGTGTTCATCGACGGCACCAGCCGCCCGTACGCGATCTCCTCGTCCCCGACCCAGCGTGGCCACTACGACCTGACCGTCCGCCGCGTTCCCGGCGGCCGCATCAGCAACCTGCTCATCGACACCGTTCAGACCGGGCAGGTACTGACCACCACCGGCCCGGTGGGCACCTTCCACCACAACTCGCTCTTCCATGGCAACGACGTCGTCTTCCTCGCCGGCGGCTCCGGTGTCGCCCCGGCGATGAGCATGCTGCGTGAGATCGCCGAGCTCGGCCTGGACCGCTCCCTCCACCTCATCTACGGCTCCCGCCGCGCCTCCGATGTGATCTTCCGCGCCGAGCTCGACGCACTGGCGGCGGCGCATCCCGGTATCACGGTCGACCATGTGATCGCCGAACCCGATGCCGACTGGACCGGGGCCACCGGCTACCTCACCGCCGACACCATCGCCGCCCTGGCCGGCGCGCTGAAGGGACGCATGGTGTACGTGTGCGGCCCTCAGGCGCTCTACCCCTACGCCCTCGACCAGCTCACCGCACTGGGACAGCCGCGCAAGCGAATTCGTTTCGAGGCCAACGGCGCACCCAGCGACCCGACGGCGCAACCGCACTGGCCGATCGGCGTCGACCCGACGGAGGAAGTCACCGTCACCGTGAGTGGCACCTCCTTCCGCACCCCGCGTAACCGCCCGCTACTGGACGCGCTGGAGGACAACGGCATTCGCCCCGAGGCCGCCTGCCGCTCCGGCGAATGCAGCCTGTGCCGTGTGCGCGTCGTGAAGGGCGAGGTGCACACCGCTGAGGAGGCCCGACTGCGGCTGTCGGACGCACGGTTCGGCTACACGCACTCCTGTGTGGCCTATCCGATCAGCGATGTGGAGCTCGACCTGTGAGTTCGGGCCACTATCGGGCCAATGTCCGGGATCTCGAGTTCAACCTGTTCGAGATGCTCGGCCTGGATGCGCTTCTCGACCGCGGCGCGTTCGGCGCGCTCGACAGCGAGTCGGTGCGCACCATGCTCGACGAGATGCGGCGAATGGCCGAGGGCCCGCTCGGTGCCTCGTTCGCCGACGCCGACCGTCATCCACCGGTATTCGATCCGGCCACCCACACTGTCGCCCTGCCGGACACGTTCAAGCGCTCCTACCGCGCCCTGCGCGAGCTCGGCTGGGAGAAGATCGGCGTACCCACCGAATTGGGCGGTACTCCGGTGCCGCGTGCGGTGTATTGGGCACTCGGCGAGATGGTCCTCGGCGCCCAGCCCGCCGCCTTCATCTACGCGCTCGGGCCGGGTGCCGCCGCGCTGTTCCACGAGGGTGGTCCGGACCAGCGTCACCGCACCCGGGTCGCCGTCGAAAACGGTTGGGGCGGAACGATGGTACTCACCGAACCGGATGCCGGATCCGATGTCGGGTCCGCCCGGACCCGGGCTGTCCCGCAGCCGGACGGGTCCTGGCATCTCGAGGGCGTCAAACGGTTCATCAGCTCCGCCGACTCCGACGACCTGTTCGACAATATCGTGCATCTGGTGCTGGCCCGGCCCGACGGCGCGGGACCGGGTACCAAGGGGCTGGCGCTGTTCGTCGTGCCGAAGTTCCACTTCCATCCCGAGACCGGTGAGCTGGGTGAGCGCAATGGTGTTTTCGTGACCAATGTCGAGCACAAGATGGGTCTGAAGGTCTCCGCCACCTGCGAACTCACCTTCGGCGGGCACGGTGTTCCCGCCAAGGGCTGGCTGGTCGGAGATCCGAACACGGGTATCGCCCAGATGTTCCGGCTTATCGAGCACGCACGAATGATGGTGGGCACCAAGGCCATCGCCACGTTGTCGTCCGGGTATCTGCATGCGCTCGCGTACGCGCGGGAGCGGGTGCAGGGACCGGATCTGACCCGCAAGGACGACAAGGACGCTCCGCGGGTGCCGATCATCCGGCATCCGGACGTGCGGCGGTCGCTGCTATTACAGAAGGCCTATGCCGAAGGACTGCGCGCGGTGTATCTGTACACCGCCGCACACCAGGATCCGGTGGTGGCCGCGCGAGTGTCGGGAGCCGACGCCGAGCTGGCCGCGCGGGTGAGCGATCTGCTGCTCCCGATCGTCAAGGGTGTCGGCTCCGAGCGCGCCTACCAGTATCTGACCGAGTCCCTGCAAGTGCTGGGCGGTTCGGGATATCTGCAGGACTACCCGATCGAGCAGTACATCCGTGACTCCAAGATCGACTCGCTCTACGAGGGCACCACCGCCATCCAGGCGCAGGACTTCTTCTTCCGCAAGATAATCCGCGACCAGGGTGCCGCGCTCGGCCATATCGCGGGAAAGATCGAGGAGTTCATCGAGGCCGAGGCCGGGGCCGGGGCCGGGGCCGGGGTAGCGGAGCGTGAGCTGCTGCGTACCGCGCTGGCGAACGTCCAGGCCATGACCGCCGCGATGACCGGACATATGGTGGCCGCGCAGCAGGACCCAACCGAGCTCTACAAGATCGGGCTCGGTTCGGTGCGTTTCCTGCTCGCCGTCGGCGATCTGCTCGTCGGGTGGCAGCTGCTGCGGCAGGCGGAGGTCGCAGCAGCAGCTGTGGCCGCGGGCGCCGACGGACCGGAGCGGGCGTTCTATCAAGGCAAGATCACCACCGCGCGCTTCTTCGCGCGCACCGTCCTGCCCACCCTCGACGCCACCCGCGTCGTGCTGTCCCAGCTGGACAACGACCTGATGGCGCTGAGCGAAGCCGCCCTCTGAGGTCCAAGGGCGTAATGGGGGTGGAGCAACGCGGCTCCACCCCCATAGTGATACCCAACACCACGAATAGACAACTAATTGTCTATACGCCTACGCTGGCGTTATGCCTGCCGACCATGATCGAACAACCGCCCGCGGCGCGTATGCGCGGTACGTCGCTCTGGGCGACAGCCAGACCGAAGGTGTGGGCGACGGCGACGACTCGACCGGGCTGCGCGGCTGGGCGGACCGTTTGGCCGAACGGCTCGCGGTGGTCAACCCCGACCTGCGGTACGCGAACCTCGCCGTGCGCGGCAAACTCGCCCACCAGGTCCGTGCCGAGCAACTCGACGCGGCGCTGGCCCTGGAACCCGACCTCGTCACCGTCCTGGTCGGCGTCAACGACCTGCTGCGGCCCGGGTTCGACGCCGACGAGGTCGGCGGGCACGTGAACGCGATGTTCGCCGCGCTCACCGCCGCCGGGACGGTGGTAGCCACGCTGACCTTCCCCGATGTCGCCCGCATCACCGCCTTGGCCCGGCCGATCAGCGGCCGCGTCACCGCACTCAATCGGCGCATCCGGCAATCCGCCGCCCGCTACGGCGTCCTCGTCGCCGAAACCGCCGATCACGCCGTCGTCACCGATCCCCGACTGTGGAGCCCGGATCGCCTGCACGCCGGGCCGATCGGGCATCAGCGCATCGCCGACGCCGTAGCCCACGCCCTGCACCTGCCCGGCGCCGACGACAGCTGGACCCATCCGCTATCGCCCGCCCTGCCGCAGCGCCACACCGCCATCGCCGCGGTGAACGAACTACGTTGGGCGGCGACCTTTCTCGGTCCCTGGATCGGCAGGCGTCTGACCGGACGCTCCTCCGGCGACGGGCGCACCGCCAAACGCCCGCACCTCTTGCCCGTCCAGCACCAAGGAGCCGCCCGATGAGCACGAAATTCCGAGACTCGGTGAAGCTCACCCGTGACTTCGGGCGCCACCCCGGCACCTGGCTGCCGCCGCTGCTCGTCCTGCTGGTGCTGTCGATCGCGCTACCCGCCGTCTACCTCGGCGGCACACTGAATCCCGACGGCAACCTACGCGACCTGCCGATCGCCCTGGTTGTCGAACCCCAGACCAGCACCGACCTCGACGCCGCCGAACAGGTCCGCGCAGCCGTCACCGACGGCGTCGACGCCCAAGCCATCGAGCTGATCGGCGGCCTTATCGGCATCGCACTCGGTCTGGTCACCACCAGCGTCTACGACCGCAACCCCGCATTCACCCGACACCCCTCCCCCTGACACCATCGTCCGGCCCACCATGCTGGCGTATCCACGCATCATCGTCGAACCATCCCACGACGTGATCATGGATCTGGCCGGTGATGTCCGCCGCGCCGACGCCGAACACGTCGCTGACCACCTGCGCGACAGCGGGATCGCGGCGCGCTATCTGCGCCGCCGCGTCCTCACCCGCGACCGCGCCTCACCGCTCACCAGGTTGTGCACTGGCGAACTCGACGCGCTCGTCGGCGTGAACCTGCTCCGCGAGGGCGTCGACCTGCCGGAAGTCTTGCTCGGCACGGGCCGCCACGTACCGCGCTGTGCCCACGCCTGCACGTACTCCTTCGCCCCGCCGCGACCACCAGATTTCGGCTTCGACATTGGCGACGACTTCAGCACCCAGATCATCAAAACCAACGCCGTCACCGTCTTGAACCGTCTCGGGTAAGGGACCGGCTTCGGTTTCAGACCAGCGCCAGGAAGCTGCCCCAAACCCGAGACGGTTCAACGGGGACACGCCGCCCAGCACGGGTTTGTTTCAGCCGCGGTGCAGCCCGGGCTTGTTCGGCTGCGGTCGCGCAGTGGCCCGGGTGGCGGGTTCCTCAGATCCTGGCGCGTCGGCTACGCGGCGCTGATTGTCTGCTCCCGCGGCGGCTCTGGCATCGAGCTCGTGTCGCGCGAAGGCGATATCGCGAGTGCTTCGCACCGACAACCGGCCGAGCGAGGCCGCCGCGAAGAACAGGATCAGCGCACCGAGACCATAGAAGTAGCTCAGTTGTAGCACGGCACGTTTCAGGTCGGACGTGGCGACAGGGTCGCCGACATCCCCGATTCGCAGGGGGTCCGCCAGTATCGGCCCGATCACGAACCACAAGCCCGCCGCCACTGCCAGCCACCCGCCGAAGCTCGCCACGAGCCGGTTGCGGCTTGCCAGCATGAGCAATCCGCCGATGATCGCGGCGACACCAGGCAGTACTTGGAGCCACCCACGCGCCGCGGTCCACACCCATGGCTCGTCCGGAGTGAACGCGAAGTTGAAGTACGGCCCGACGAACGGGATCAGCGCACCCCACACGCCCAGGAGTAGCACCGCAAGCCCGCCGAGGGCTCCCCGGCTACGTGGAATTCGGAGCAGACGGCCGCGGCCTGCAGAAACATCGTTGTCGACGTCCCTCATGACGCCTCCATTCGTCGAAGTAGGTGCTTATACGGCCTACCCTTTGTCCAACGCAATACGCACGAACACCGCAGGCGGGGTCTCAGCATCCGGTGATCGGCGGTCGTGCGGTTGCGAAAGAACGCCTGGGCCGGGTTGGGAGTCAGTACGGCATGGTCGGCCACCCTACGCCCGAGCACCGACACCCTGGGCCCGGCCGCATGGACATCCGAACATGACAACCCATATCAAGATCTATAGTTTATGGCTATAGCACGGTAGCTGCGGATTCACGCCCGGAGCGCTCGCCGCGCGACGGATCCCGGCATAGATACAGTCCCCGTACGGGGCCCTGGGGGTGGGGTGTCAACCCGCGGGGCGGGCGGGGACCCACAACACCACGAGACACGCGTGAGTTGCGGTTCCAGGCACCCCGACCGGCGGGACTCTATGATCTGCCGCTGTCACGGGCAGGCTCCGCTCGTGACAGCACAGAGGATGGCTAGACGCCCAGGGGCCCGCCCGGCACCTCACTCACCGGGCGGACTCCCGGGTGCGTCCACCTGCACCAAACCGACTGCCAGCACGGATTTTTGCGGATCACTCGAAGTGACTTCGATCAAAGATGTTGGTGGGCAACGTGCTCGCACCGCCGAGCAGCGCTGAGGTCACCTCGAACGCGCGCATATCCTTTCCCAGCCCGACCCGTGGCTGCACACCCGCAACCACGCCGCGATGTTGGCCCTCGCGCTGCGTCGACGTGACCGCCGCGAAGCCGTCGGTCAACTCGTGCGGATCATCGTGGCCGCACCTGGATCACTGACCGGCCGCTACCGCGAGGGCAGCACCGCCCGCGCCCACGTCGGGCTCCTGCAAACTATGCCCACCCCACCGGGTCTCGCCGTCTTGCTGCGCCCGGCTGCCTGACCGCCGGACGTCGAGCATAGCTGCGGGCAGGTCGAATCACAGCCGCCTGCTGATCAGGCGACGGCCCTCGTCCTGGAATCCGCGCGCGAGGTAGTAGGCGAACAAGTGCCCGACCTCGCCACCGTTCGGCGCGATGACCAACTCCAAAGACCGGCAACCTCGCTCGCGCGCCCACCCCGCGCTGTCATCGATGAGCCGGCCGCCCACCCCCCGGCGGCGCGCGGCGGGCACCACGAACAGATCCTGTAGTTCGGCGATCAGTCCGTTCTCCAATCCGAAAACGGTAGTGGTGACAGCGAAGCCGAGCAGCTGATCCGCGGCATGCGCCACGGCGACCCGCGCCGCGGACGAGGCCAGCAACATCGCGAGGTTGTCACGCAATTCGGCTTCGCCGGTGGTGAAACCGTCCTCGGAGTAGAACGCGACCGCCAACTCCAACACCGCCGACAGATCGACGGGACCAGCGGCACGCACCACGGGAGGTGTGATCGTCATATTGTCAGTACACCCGAGCCGACCTGGATCGCCGAACCGATTTCCACACGCCTCATGCCCCTGCCACCTCGGGCACCGGACCGCCAGGAAACCCCGGGGCCATACTTCACTAATAAAGTATTAGAGGAGGTGGCCCGGATGGCCAGGGACCCATACCGGCTGATCGGGCGCGTCCAGCAGGTCGCGCATTCGTTCCGCAAGCGGTCCGATCGGCTGCTCATCGATGCTGCGGGTGTCACCACCGCGCAAGCCGGGATCCTGGCTGTTGTCGCGGACGATCCAGGGTGCTCGCAACGCGAAGTCGCCCAGCGGCTGCGTCTCGGTGAGTCCGCCCTCGTTGCCGCGATCGGTCGACTGGCGAGTGCCGGCCTCGTCGAACGACGTACCAGCGAACACGATCCGCGCGCCGCGGCGCTGTTCCTGACGCCCCGGGGAGTCACCACCGCAACCCGTGCACAGCAGACATTCGGTGTGATCAACGACCTCGTCCTCGACGCACTGGGCGAGGACGGCCGAGCCAGGTTCGCCGAGCTGCTCGACGCCCTGGATCGGGCTGTCTCCGCTCCCGTGCACCGGGTCGATGCGGAGGAACACCGCCGAGCATGAACGCTGGCTCTATCGGGCCAGGCGGTGGCGATTTGACCTGCCCGGCCGGTATCCGCCGCCCAGGCAACGGCGGGTGGCGGATCGGACCGAACACGTCGCGAGGGCACCGGCCGCGGTCGGCGACCGTTCCGGCCCCACCGGAGACACTGTGCGGTGGCGACCGTGCGGGGCCCGCACGCGGTACCGTCCGGTGCGCCATTTTTCCGATAGCTGTTTCTTTTTGGAGTGCCATGTTGTACGGGCGTCGGGCGGAGCTGACCGTCCTCGCGGAGTTGCTGGAAGGCCGGTGTGGCGCTCTGATTGTGCGGGGCGAAGCCGGTATCGGGAAGTCGGCGCTCCTGGAAGCTTCCGCCGCGCGAGCCCAGGCGCGGGTGCTGCGGGTGACTGGGGTGGAGTCCGAGGCCGATCTGCCGTTCGCGGCTTTGCATCTGCTGCTCGGGCCGGTGCTCGATCAGATCGAGACGCTGCCGCGGCAACAGGCCGAGGCGTTGCGCGGTGCGCTCGGCCTCGCGGACGCCACCCGGGGAGACCGCTTCCTCGTCGGGCTCGCGACGCTCGGCCTGCTGGTGGAGCTTTCGGCGATAGGTCCGGTGGTCTGCTTGGTCGACGACGCGCAGTGGCTGGACGGCGAGTCGGCGGATGCGCTGCTGTTCGCTGCCCGCCGCCTCCATGGCGAGCCCGTCGTGGTGCTGTTCGCCGCACGGGGAGATCGATTCAACGCACGGGGGCTACCCGAGCTGCGATTGGGCAGGCTGGATGACAGTGCGGCCCGGCTGCTGCTCGCCGAGCACGCGGCGGATCTGCCGCCGGCGGTACGCGACCGGTTACTCGCCGAGGCCGCGGGCAATCCGCTTGCGTTGATCGAGATGCCCCGAATGCTCACGCCCGGGCAGCGCCGCGGCGCCCTGGCTCCGATGTTGTTCGCTACAACGGCGCCGGTGAGCGACAGGGTACTGAGCGGCTTCCGTGACCGGATCGCGGTCCTTGCCCCTGCCACTCGCTTCTGCTTACTGGTCGCTGCCCTCGCCAACCACGACGAGCTACGTGTGCTCGAATACGCGGTCGGCCGGCTCGGCTCCACTCTGGCCGACTTCGCTGAAGCCGAGCGCGCGGGGCTGATCCGGGTGTGGCCGGAGAGTGTCGAATTCCACCACCCGCTGGTGCGCGCGGCGGTGGTAACAGCCTGCGATGTGTCCGCGCGGATGGCCGCGCACCGGGCGCTGGCCGAGGCATCCGGCGCAGACCGGCGCGCCTGGCACCTGGCGGCGCTCACCCTGCACCCCGATGAGGAAGTGGCCGCACAGCTGGAGAGCCTGGCGTTGCGGGCACGGCAGCGCGGCGGGCAGGCCGCGGTGTCGGCGGCGCTTTCTCGCGCGGCGGAGTTGTCCGCCGATCCCGGCCGGGCCGTACACCGGTGGACCGCGGCGGCCGACGCCGCAATCGAGGCAGGGTTGTGGCAGCGTGCGGGCGAATTGGTGAACAGCGCCCGGGAGCGGACCGGGGCGACACCGCTGGACGGCTCTGTGCTGGCCGAACTCGCCCATGTGCGCGCGAAGTTGGCGGTCGCGGCGGGGCGGCCGCTACAGGGTGTGCGGCTCTTGGTCGAGGGGGTCGAGGCGGTCGACGATCTGCCCACCAGGTTGTCCCTGCTCGGTATGGCGAGCTACTACGCCTGGGCCAGTGCCACCCACCCGGACCAGCCGGTGCTGGCCCGCCGGATCGAGGAACTATGCCCGGAAGGCGAGGGGCTGCCGGCGCTGGTGCGGTCGATCGTCCGCGCGTTCCGCCTGATCCTGGAGGGCGACGAGGTGACCACGCTCGCCTACCCGATGCCGGGCAGCGCCGTACACTTGCCGCCCGAGCTGCGATTCCTCATCAACTTTCAGGGCCTCGCCCGAGCCGATATCGGTGGCATGCTCGACGGTGCGACCGGACTCGTCGAGGACTGCCGGGCAGAGGGGCGGCTGGGGCGTATGCCGCAGGCCATGCTGCTGCTGGCCATTGCTCAACTCCTCGCTGGCCGGCACCGGTCCGCGCAGGCCACGGTGACTGCCGGCCTTGCCTTGGCCTCCGATGTCGGCCAGCCGATGTGGCGGGGTTACCTGGCGGGTGTGCACGCCTGGCTGTCCGCGGTGAGTGGCGCGGAAGCGGAATGCGAGACGATGGCCGGGCAGGCGATCCTCGATGCCGACTCCGACTGGTGGATGCCGGGGGCCTGCTGGGCCGAATGCGCACGGGTGGTGCTCGACTTCGGACTCGGTCGCTATGACGCGGTGCTCGACCGGATGGATCGGGCGCTGACCGGACCCACCCGGCACGCCTTCCTGTGGCGGTACTTGTGGCCGGACTACATCGAGGCCGCCGTCCGGGTGGGAAATCCGCAATGCGCCCAGGACCGGCTCGGACGCTACGCGGAGTGGGCCGAGGCCACCAGCCGGGCCGTGCCGCTGGCCGTGCTCCATCGGCTCCGTGGGCTGGTCGCCTCCGGCGATGCGGCCGAGCGTTCGTACGAGCGAGCACTAGCCCTGCATGCCGAGGGGCGACAGCCGTTCGAAGAGGCACGCACCCACCTCGTCTACGGGGAGTGGCTGCGCCGCCACCGCCGTCGCGTCGAAGCGCGTATCCACCTGCAGGCCGCCATGGAGACGTTCGACCGGCTCGGCGCGGTTCCCTGGTCCGACCGTGCGGCCGGCGAGTTGCGCGCCACCGGTGTGGGCGCCCGCC
>NZ_CBDIMS010000011.1:0-255325 GCF_965283145.1 Nocardia sp. Marseille-Q1738
CGCCCCCCCCTTTTGTGCCCCCGTTCCTCCCGCGCGGGCCGTGGGGCTGCGTCGTGCGGGGGCCGCCGGGCCGCCGGGTTCGCCCGCCCCCTTTGGGGGGGGCGTCCGAGCGACCGCCGCTGGCGACTGCGTCGCGGACGCGGCGGCCGCTCGGACGCGAGCCGGTCCGCGAACGAGCAATGCTCGATCTCGCTTCGCTCGAAATCGGGAGTGGGGCCGATGTGGTGGCGCTGAGTGGTACACGCGGCACCGAGTGTCTGCGGTTGATCTGGTTGCCGATAACGCGGGCGGGCCGGTGGCGCTCAGAACGAGTAGATGACGCCGGTCAGCCGCTCGGATTCCGTCCACAGCCGCTGCCACAGGTCTTCGTTCTTCGACAGGCGGGTGGACGAGGAGGGGCGCACCGGGCCCTGGGTGCCGAAGAGCCTGGTCGGGCCCCAGTACACCGTGGGGTCGGCGTCGGGCATGGTCGCCGCGAACAGCGTCGAGTGGGCCGCCTTGGCGGGGGAGTGGCCGATCAGGCGGATGAAGGGCTTGGCGATGTGGTCGAGCGGCGTCTCGGTGTGCGCGAAGAGGTCGGTGGCCGAGACACCGGGGTGGACCGCGTAGGAACGCTGTGCGGACCCGGACTCCGTCAGCCTGCGTTGCAGTTCCCGCGCGAACATCAGGTTGCACAGCTTTGCCTGCGCGTACGCGAGATTGCGCTGGTAGCGGCGCTTTGTGTAGTCGAGGTCATCGATCCAGAGCTTCGGGGTCTGCTTGTGCGCGATGCTGGACAGCGTCACCACACGATCGGTGATCCGGTCCAGCAGCAGCCCGGTGAGCGCGAAGTGCCCCAGGTGGTTGACTCCCCACTGGGTTTCGAACCCGTCCTTGGTCCGGGAAAACGGGAGGTTCATCAGCCCCGCGTTGTTGATCAGCACATCGAATTCGCCGCTGTCGTGGGCGAACTTGCGCACCGAGGCCAGGTCGGCAAGGTCGAGTTCGGCCACCCGGACATCGCCGTCGATGCGGTCGGCGACCTCCTTCGCCTTGGCCGCGTTACGGCAGGCCATGATCACGGTCGCGCCCTTGGCCGCGAGGACTTCGGTGGTCACGGCACCGAGACCGCCGTTCGCGCCGGTGATGACAAAGGTGCGTCCCGTCTGATCCGGGATTTCAGTAGGTTTCCACGCCATGGGCCAACCTTACTTTGGAGTAAGTTTCTGGGGAAGGTGTGTGCGGTACTCGGCCTAGATCGTCTCAGACGCGAGCGCCAGTTTCCGGGGATCGCCGCCGCGACACGGGGATTTGCGTGGTCGTCGAGCTGTCGATCGGCTGCGTTGGGCGGCTGCGCACAGATTCCACTGTCTCCGCCACACCGCCGGGTGGCGGTGTGCAGATGTCGGTCGCCAGCGCTTGGGATCGGGTGATCGCACGGACCGGTCGCGGTCGCTGTGATTTCGCTACGGTGGAAGATGTGACGGCCACAGTGGGCAGGCAATACGGCGGGCGCGCCGTCGTGGAGCGGAAGGCCGAGCGGCGTCAGCGGTTCCTCGAGGCGGCGACGCGGATCTTCGCCGAGCGCGGCTACGCGGACTGTTCGCTGGCCGATGTGTGCGCCGCCGCGGGCCTGTCCAAGCGGCAGTTCTACGAGGAGTTCCACACCAGGGAGGACGTGCTGGTCGCGGCCTACGACCGGATCCAGGACGAGGCCGCCGCGGCTGTGCTGGCGCGGATGCGGGAACTCGACCCCCGATTCGATCTGACCACCGCGATGACCGCCGTGGTCACCGCCTATCTGGAATCGATCGGCTCCGACCCCTATCGCGCCAAGCTCGCCTTCATCGAGGTGGTCGGGGTGAGCGACCGGATGGAGCGGCACCGCCGCCGGCGACGCCACGCCTGGGCGTCCGTGCTGGAGTCCCACGTCGTGCCGGTGGTCGCGCCCGGTGCACGGGTACGCGGCGCACCCGGATGGGCCGCGAGCGCTCTCATCGGCGCGATCAACGGGCTCGCGCACGAGTGGGTGCTCGCCGACCCGCGCCCGGCCGCCGCCGAACTGGTGGATCTGCTCGTCCCGATCGCGATGTCGCTGCTGGAGCGGCCGGAAGAGAGCTAACCGCCGCGAACGGCGTAATCGCCGATGGCCTGTTCCAGCGTGTCGAACGCGGTGCCGATGTATTCGGTGAGGGCGGTGGCGATGTCGTCGTTGGATTGCCCGTCGAGGGTGCGGCGCAGGGTTTCGTCGAACAGCACGCGATGCACTCCGCCGAGTAACGCGGCCACCACGCGGGGCCTGATATCGATTGCGGCGGAGCCGGTTTCGCTGGCCAGCGTAGTCGCGAGCGCCTGCTCGCGCTCGTCGTGGAACTCGCGTAACCGGGCCACCAACGCCGGACTGTCGGTGATCATCCGGGCGAATTCCGGTCCGGAGAAGCCGGCCACCGGATCGTGCCGCGCCACCGCGTCCAGATAGGCCCGCCGCAGCGCCGCGAGCGCGGACTCGCCGGTTTCGCGCTCGCGCACCGCACGCGCGAGCTGGTCGACGAACACGTCGCGCAAGTCGAGGGCGAGGTCCTCTTTGCGGGGGAAGTAGTTGGTCACCGTCATCTTGGCGACCTGCGCCGCGTCGGCGACGTCGGCGATCGTCACCTTGTCGAAGCCGTGCTCGAGGAACAGCAGGGTCGCGTGGTGGGAGATGTTGTCCCTGGTCTGCTGCTTCTTTCTGGCACGAAGTCCGAGGTCCGCTGAGGTCATGCCGCCACGATAGCTGATATCGACATAAAAATCTTCTTGACATATTTTTAGGTGCGACATAAGTTTGCGGTCGTCACTAGAACGAAGGAGGGTCAGCGCGGATGAACCAAGGACTTGTCGAAGCAGCTGCGGCTCGCGTCAGTTCCACCATCGACCGAAAGGGATCAGCCACCATGCCCGACAAGACCAGCGCTCACACCGCCATCGAGGCCGCGGTTCGCCTGCTCCGCACCGAAGGAGTCGGCGAAACCCCCACCTCCCGGATCGCCGCGGAGCGCCCCCACTCCTTCCCGAGTGCAGTGCGCCGAGGACGGAAGGAAACCAAGCCGATGCACTCCGCAACGGCCTATCGCGCCAAGCCGCGGCGACCGCTGCGGATTCCCGGGCG
The DNA here is from genome assembly GCF_965283145.1 of Nocardia sp. Marseille-Q1738. NCBI lineage: Bacteria > Bacillati > Actinomycetota > Actinomycetes > Mycobacteriales > Nocardiaceae > Nocardia > Nocardia sp. Marseille-Q1738. Next base: position 3,128 of record NZ_CBDIMS010000011.1, read on the forward strand.
CGGCTGACCACCGCTCCCCAACCCGCCGTTCGGCGGCGTGCTCGGCGCGCCGCCGAACGGTCCGCCCCGGCAGGAAGGACGTTCCGTGACCCAGTTGTGCACCCATTCGACCCGTTTCACAGGCACCGTCAGCGAGGACTCGATCAAGGACTACCTACGGCTCATCGGCCGTACCGCACTACTCACCGCCGCGCAGGAGTTCGAGCTCGGCGAGCGGATCGAGGCGGGTGAGTGCGCCGCCCGTCGTCTCGAAAACTCCGGCGATCCAGCGAAACTCGACGCGCGGGAGCGTCGGGAATTGCGCCGCCGGATCGCGGACGGTCGACGCGCCAAAGACCATATGGTCGAAGCCAATCTGCGCCTGGTCGTCTCGATCGCCAAGCGGTATCCCACACCGGCGGGCATGTCGCTGCTGGACCTGATCCAGGAGGGGACGCTCGGGATGATGCGCGCGGTGGAGAAGTTCGACCACCGGCGCGGACTGAAGTTCTCCACCTACGCGACCTGGTGGATCAAGCAGTCGATCGGGCGCGCGCTGGCCGACCAGGGCCGCACCATCCGCATTCCGGTGCATGTCGTCGAGGTGCTCAACCGGGTGAACCGCGCGCAGCGGGCGCTCGCCCAGCAGCAGGGCCGTGCGGCCACGGTGGCCGAACTCGCCGCCGAACTGGAGCTGTCCGAGGATAAGGTACGCGAACTGCTCGACCTCGGCCGCGATCCGCTCTCGCTGCACACGCCGGTCGGGGAGGGCGCCACCGAATTCGGCGAACTCATCGCCGATACCGCGCCGGACCCGTCCGACGCGGTCGCCGAGTCCGCGTTGCGCGGCCAGCTCGACAAGGTGCTGGGCTCGCTGACCGTCCGCGAGGCGGAAGTGATCGCGCTGCGCTTCGGCTTGCGCGGCGGAGAACCGCGAACTCTCGACGAGGTCGGCAAGACCTACGGAGTGTCCCGCGAGCGCGCTCGCCAGATCGAGGCCAAAGGCATGGCGAAGCTGCGACAGCCCGCGCGGGCCAAGGCACTCGACGGCATGCTCGGCTGATTCGCTGTCGTGTCGCTGGGATGCCACCTCGGCGGCAACGTCCCATACTGGGCTGATGACCGGTGCGGTTGCTGTCGCCGATGACCCGGCTGCTCCGATGAGCAGGGCCAAGACCAACATCGTGTTCGGAACGATCGTGCTCGGCATGCTGATGGCGGCCCTGGATCAGACCATCGTCTCCACCGCGCTGCCCACCATCGTCGCCGACCTGGGCGGGGCGGGACATATGGCGTGGGTGGTCACGTCGTACCTGCTCGCCGAGGCGGTGGCCACGGCGCTGGCGGGGAAGCTCGGCGACCTGTTCGGGCGCAAGCTGGTGTTCCAGATCAGCGGGCTGATCTTCATCGTCGGCTCGATGGTGGCGGGCTTGGCGGGTGGCATGCTGGTGCTGGTCGTCGCCCGCGGGATCCAGGGTTTCGGTGCCGGCGGGTTGATGGTCACCTCGATGGCGCTGATCGCCGACATCATTCCGCTGCGGCAGCGCGGCAAGTACCAGGGTGCGCTGGGCGCGGTATTCGGCGTGACCACGGTGATCGGCCCGACGCTGGGCGGTCTGTTCACCGACCACGCCAGTTGGCGCTGGTGCTTCTATGTCAACGTGCCGGTCGCGGTGCTCATGATCGCCCTGGCGGCACGCACCATCCCGCGGGTGCGCGCCGCCGCCAAGCCGATCATCGACTACGCCGGTATCGGGTTGGTGGCGCTGGGTGTCTCCTGTCTGATCCTCGGATTGGAGTGGGGCGGGGAGCAATACGCGTGGGGTTCGTCGATGATCGTCGGTCTGTTCGTCGCGGCGGCGATCCTGCTGGGCGCGTTCGTCGCCGTGGAATTGCGAGCAAGGGAGCCGATGCTCCCGATGGGGTTGTTCCGCAGTCGGGTGTTCACGGTGTGCTCGGTCCTCAGCTTCATTGTCGGCTTCGCGATGCTCGGCTCGATTACCTATCTGCCCGCGTATCTGCAATACGTCGACGGGGTTTCGGCGACCATGTCCGGCGTGCGCACGCTGCCGCTGGTGGCCGGTCTGCTCGCCACCTCGATCCTGTCCGGTCAAGTGGTCGGCAAGACCGGGCGCTACCGGTACTTTCCGATCGCGGGCACGCTGGTCATGGCGATCGGGCTGTATTTGATGTCCACCATGGACCGGACCACCGGCGTCTGGCTGGAATCGCTGTACATGCTGGTTCTCGGACTCGGTATCGGCCTGGCTATGCAGGTGCTCACCATCGTCGTGCAGAACACCGTGCCCTATGCCCAGCTGGGCACCGCGACTTCCGGGGTCACGTTCTTCCGGACGCTCGGAAGCGCGTTCGGCACGGCAATTTTCGGCACGCTGTACAGCAACGAGATCGGCCCGAACCTGACCGACGCGCTGACGCGGGTGCGGGTGGTGCCGCCGGAGGTCGCGGTCGACCCGCAGGCGCTGCGCGCACTGCCCGCCGAGCAGTCGGCACCGATCATCGACGCGTACACGACCGCGATCGATCACGTGTTCTTCTGGGTGGTTCCGGTCGCGCTGGCCGGATTCGTGATCGCCTGGTTTCTCCCGGAGGTGCCGTTGCGGGACAGCGCACGGGCTGGCGCGCGTGATGTGGGCGAAGGGTTTTCGGTACCCGATTCGCCCGATCGACTGGTGCAGTTGGAACGGGCGGTGGCGGTGGCGATGCGCAAAGCGCGGGACGAGCAGCCGATCGGCCCGCGCATTCTCGCCGACGCGGACAGCGACCTCACGCCCGGTGAGGCGTGGGCGCTCGGTCAGGTGTATCTGCGCGACCGCATCACGGGCGATGCCACGCTGGCCGCGATCGCGCGGGCGCACCATCTGCCCGACGAGGTGATCGAACCGATCTACGACCAGGTCGGTGCGGAGGGCTATCTGAGCAGGGAGGGCAAACGGTTGCGGCTCACCGATTCCGGCGCCGCCGAACTCGACCGGATCAAAGCCGCGTGGCGGCGCTGGCTGGACAGCAGGCTCGACGATTGGAACGCAGCCGATCCCACCGACCGCGCGCTGCTGGATCAGGCGCTGACGAACATTGCCACCAAGCTGCTGGAAGACCAGGCGCGCGAGGAGGAATCCGTACCAGCCTGAGCCCTCTTGCGGATTAATACTCGCGCACGTATATTCGTAGACGAGTAAGGAGGTGCCGCGATGAAGAAACGCAAGGTCGACAACCTGCTGGCGCTCGCGGTGCTGTCCGTGATGGTCGAGCGGCCGATGCATCGCTACGAGATCGCGCAGACCCTGCGCGAGCGGGGCAAAGAGCACGACATGGCGATCAAGTGGGGCTCGCTCTACACCGTCGTGCAGAACATGGCGAAGGTCGGCTTCCTCGAGGTCGTCGGCAGTGAACGCGAGGGCGCGCGGCCGGAGCGGGTGATCTACCAGATCACCGACGCGGGCCGCGCCGAGATGGCCGACTGGACCAGGGAACTGCTGTCCACGCCGGAGCCGGAACACCACCGGTTCCTGGCGGGCCTGTCCATTCTCGCGGTGCTGCCCCCGGAGGAAGTGATCGAGCTGCTCGGCAAACGCATCGACGCGCTGGATCAGACCATCGCGACGGTGCGCCGCGAACTCGACCAACTCAGCACGACGCTGCCGCGACTGTTCATCGTCGAGACCGAGTTCGGGGTGGCGATGCTGGAAGCCGAAGTGGCATGGACGCGTTCCCTGCGCGACGAGCTGACCGAGGGCACCTTCCCCGGGCTGGCGCAGTGGCGGCAGTGGCACGACCGCGGCATGCGACCGTCCGAGGTCGCCGAACTGGTGGAGAGGGGGATGGCCGAGAGCTAGCCGAGACCGGACCCGGCGAGGTGCGGCAACACCACCGCCGGGCCCGATCGAACAGTCTCGAACCGCGCCCGCGAACGCGCACCCGGCTACAAGGCTGGCAACCACAGGATAACCGGGTGGATGGCGCGCGGGTCGGTTCGGGCAACCGAAACCCGTATCGCACGAATCCTGGAGACACCTATGTCCACAACACGTACCGCCCTGGTCATCGGAGGCGGCATCGCCGGACCCGTCGTCGCGACGGCCCTGCGCAAAGCGGGCATCGACGCCCGCGTCTACGAGGCCTATCCGGGCCCGTCCTACGGCATCGGCAGCGGGCTCGCGCTCGCGCCGAACGGCGTCGCCGCGCTCGACATCATCGGAGCCGGTGATCCGGTGCGCGATATCGCGCTGCCGGTCACGGGGATGACCATGTCCATGGGAGACAAGCTGCTGTCCCTGCCCGCCCTGTCCGATGTGCCGCCGCTGCAATTGGTCGATCGCAGCGAACTGCACCAGGCGTTGCACCGGCACGCGGTCGCGGCGGGCGTCCCGTTCGAGTACAACAAGCGCCTGGTCGACGTGCGCGAGGACGAGTCGGGCGTCACCGCGCGCTTCACCGACGGCAGCACGGCCACCGCCGACGTGTTGGTCGGCGCCGACGGAATCCGCTCGACCGTGCGCACGCTGATCGACCCGAACGCGCCGGGCCCCGACTACACCGGCATGCTCGGCTTCGGCGCGATCACCGAGTGCGACGCCGACATCCCCCCGGACACGATGACTTTCGCGTTCGGTAAGCGTGCGTACTACCTGTACTGGTCGCTCGGGGACGGGCGAGTGGCATGGGGCGCCAACTTGCCGCACAAGGAGTACCTGTCGCTCACCGCGGCGCGGGCCATCCCCAGCGCGCAGTGGCTGAAGATTCTGCGTGAGACCTACGCCGAGGACACCCCGGGTGGCGAACTGGCCCGGCGCACCACCGAGGAGCAGTTGGAGGTGGTCGGGGCACTGCACATCATGCCGCCGGTGCCGCACTGGTACCGCGGACGAATGGTGCTGGTCGGCGACGCGGTGCACGCACCGTCCAACAGTTCCGGCCAGGGCGCATCGCTGGCCATCGAGAGCGCCGTGCAGCTGGCCCGCTGCCTGCGCGATCTGCCCACTCCGGAGGCGTTCGCCGTCTACGAGCGTTTGCGGCGCGGCCGGGTGGAGGGTGTCGCGGCGCGTGCGGCGAAGATCAACCACAGCAAGACGCCGGGGCCGGTGACGCGCAAGATGATGCAGCTGCTCGCCCCGATCATGGTCAAGACGGTGATGAACCCGGAGAAGACCATGGGTCCCGAGCAGCGTTACCGGATCGACTGGGACGCGCCCGCGGCCAGCGAACTCGCGGCGGCCTAGTGGCGAAGTCCTGCCGGTTCACCGGACCGGCAGGACTTCGACAAGCCGGTGGTATCGGGCAGGGAATAGACTTGTGCGGTGGACGATAGGGATTCCGATGGGAATGTCGATCTGAATCAACTCCGCACCTTTCTGGCCGTGCACCGCGCGGGGTCGATCACGGCGGGGGCGCGGTTGGTGGGGCTGTCCCAGCCGACGGTCACCGGTCAGTTGCAGGCGTTGGAGAAGCGGCTCGGCTCGCGGCTGTTCGACCGACTGCCGCGCGGGGTGGCGCCGACCGCCGCCGCGACCGAGCTGGCGGCGCGGATCGCCGCACCGCTGGACGCGCTGGACACCGTGGCGGGTCCGGCCCGTCGTGCCGAGCCAGCGCCCCAGCCCGCGGTGCGCTTGGCCGGTCCCGCCGAACTCCTTGCGGTGCAGGCGCTCCCGGCGTTGGCGCCACTGATCGCCCGGGGTGTGCGGCTGATGGTCGACGCGGGACTGACCGACGACCTGCTCGGTGGGTTGCGCGCCGGACACTACGACCTGGTGCTGTCCACGGTTCGGCCCAGAGGCCGGACACTGGTCGCCGAACCGCTGTTCGACGAGGAATTCATCCTGGTGGCGGCGCCGTCGGTCGCCGCGCGGATCGACACCGGGCTGTTGCGTGACAAGGGACCGGTCGCGCTGTCGGATGTCCCGCTGATCAGCTATGCGCCGGATCTGCCGATCCTGCGCAGGTACTGGCGACACGTCTTCGGCATCCGGCTCACCGCCGAGGCGGCGCTCGTCGTCGCCGACCTGCGCGCGGTCACCGCGGCGGTCGCGGCGGGCGCGGGTATCAGCGTGCTGCCGCGTTATCTCTCTGCGGCCGAGGTGGATTCGGGGGAGCTGGTCGCGCTGCTGGAACCGGACGACCCACCGATCAATACGGGATTCCTGGTGCGCCGACCCGGCGCGGCGCCCCGCCCGCACGTCGAGCTGGTGTACCAGCGACTGATCGCGGCGGCCAAGCAGTGGTGATCGCGATGAGCGCGGCACTTGCGGACGTCTGAGCCTGCCGCGTTCTCGCTATGCCGCCGAGTCGGGTTCGGAATCTTGACCGCGCTGGTGGACCGGGCTGACCGCCAATCGACACCGCGCTGCTCGTGCGCTGCCCGGATGTGGCGGCCCGCTCGCACCTCCAGCCGCAGTGGTGAGCGGCCATGAGCGCCGCCCGCGGGCGTCCATGTGCTGCCGCGTTATCGCTGTGCGGCGTGGACTGGTGGCGTTGTCGGACCCGGCCGATCCGCCGATCAATACGGCGTTTCTGGGACGCAGCCCGGTGTGGTGGCCCGACCCGCACGTCCGACTGATCGTGGCGTCGGTCTGGCGGTGGCGCTCGGTGGCGGACGCTACCGTCGTGCGGCGCGGTCGCGCAGAATGCGCGCGGTCTGCTCGTCGCCGGGGAGGAAGGCCTCCAGCTGGAGTTCGGCGAGCGTGATGTCGACGGCGGTGGCGAACGAGGTGAGTGTGGTGATCAAGCGCAACTCGCCGTCGTCGCAGCGCAGGCGCAGCGGCACCGCGAAGCCCAGGTGGTCCGGGCCCGGATAGGCCTGCGGCAGATAGCCTTCGAGCTCGGCGATCAGTTCGTCCAAGAAGGGGTCGGGACTGCGCGCCATCCGGCCGCGCAGCGCCTCGGTGACGTGCCTTCCCCATTCCGGCAGGTTGACCACTCGGGCGGCCAAGCCATCAGGGTGCAGCGCGAGCCGGAGCACGTTGACCGGAGGTTCCAGCAGCCACGGCGCGGTGCCCTCGGTGAGCACGTCGAAAGCGGCGTTGGCGGCGAGCAGGATGCCGTAGGGCCGCACGACCAGCGCGGGGTAGGGCAGATGACCGTCCAGGATGGCGCGCAGCGCTTCCAGCACCGGCGCCAATTCCGCGGTCTGGAGCTCTGATTCGGGGAAGATCGGCGCGTAGCCCGCGGCGAGCAGGAGTCCGTTGCGCTCGCGCAGTGAGAGGTCCAGCGATTCGGCCAGGCGCACCACCATCGTGCGTCCCGGTCGCGAGCGTCCCTGCTCCAGGAAGCTCAGGTGGCGCTGCGTGGTGTCGGCGCGGATCGCGAGGTCGAGTTGGCTGACCCGGCGCAGCGTCCGCCAATGCCTGAGCTGCCGAGCGAACCCGGTGGGTTCCGTCGCCGTCGTCATGGCAGCAGTATTGGTCGCCGCGCGGTCACTCGCCATACCCTGCGGGGAATCGCACACGACCGCCACGACCGGCAAAGCTGTGCCGCATGAGCAAGCAATTCGATGAGCAGGAACTGACGCACTTCGCCGACCGGTACGTCGCGCTGTGGAACGAGCCCGACACCGAGGCCAGGCATCAGCGGATTCGGCAGCTGTGGTCGGCGGACGGCGCCCAAGTGCTGGTCGACCCGCCGCAGGCGATGCGCGACGCGTTGGCCGCGCTGTCCTTTCCGATCCCGGCCGTGGAGATCCGCGGCTACGAAGCACTGGATCGCCGCGTCGACCGCGCGTACGACGAGTTCGTCGCCCCGGGCGAGCACGTGTTCGCGGCGAAGGGGCCGGCGGTGCGCCTGTCGGTGAACCTGATCGGTATCACCTGGCACATGGTGACCAAGTCCGATGGCGCGGTGGTCGGTGGCGGATACGACGTCATCGCGCTGGACGACACCGGCCGGATTCAGTGGGACCACCAGTACATCGGGGTCGCATGATGAATGCCGTTGCCTATTGAGCGTTTTGCGCGTCCTCCCCGAGTTGCGGGGAGACGGTAAACGAGCCCGCTGGAAACCCCATGTAAGACCATCCCTGCTGACAGCGGGTACCGCCACGGGAAGCCCACGAGGGCAACGTCGCGTGAGCGATCACGCGACTGCCGACCGAGCGTGCAACCCACGCACGCGCGACGGTTTACGGGCAGGCGCTGAGTACCCGGGCCATGGCGTCTTTTTCGGACTGGGTAACCCAGAGCTGGTAGGCCGCCTTCACTTGAATCTGCCTGGTCACGTAGGCGCAGTGGAAGTTCTTGTTCGGCGGCAGCCACTCGGCCGCGTCGGAGTCGCTCTTGGACTGGTTGGTGGGGCCGTCCGCGGCTTGCAAGTTCAGCGGATCGTTCGCCAGGTCGCGGCGGCGTTCGGCGGACAGCTTCTGAGCGCCTTTCTGCCAGGCATCGGAGAGCGCGATCACATGGTCGATCTGCACATCGTCGGATGACTTCGCGCCGCGCTTGAAGTGAATGGTCTTGCCCGTGTAGGGGTCGTCGAGCGTCCCGGTCGCGACGATGCAGTTGCCCGACTTGAACGTCACGTCGGTCAGGTCGCGCTGCAGGATGTCGTTGCGGGTGTCGCAGCCGTTGTTGCCGCCGGGCACCGACACGTTGTCGGACCAAGGCGGGCCGAATTCCTCCCGGCTGTAACCGGTTTTGGCGGCGCGGTCCGCGACGCGCAGGGAATTCAGGAGGGCGAGGGCGTCGCGGCTGGGTATGGCGGCGATGCACGCCTTGCCGCCGGAACCACAACCTGTCGCCGCGGTCGACTCGCTGGTTCCGACGTAGGAACAGGAGACCAGTCCGAGGGAAGTCGCGACCATAACGCTGATCAGGGCCAGGCGGTGTGCTGTGGATTTCATCGAACTTCCTAACGCCGAACCCACCGGAAACTGTAACCGGCGTCAAAGTATCCATTGACGGCGCCGACACAGACGAACGGCGCATATGAGATTCGGCACAGCTGCCCGGATCGGACTGGTGCGCCAAGGCGGTTGGGCAGCAGTAGTGGGCCCGCCCCCGAATCGCCGTGCCGGCGCCGACTCGGGGGCGGTCTGTCACGAGGAGACCGGGGGAGCCGCGCGGTTGTGCGGATGGTTGTCCACTCCGAAGACCGCACTGGGACGACACCACGGGGCTGATGAGGGGGAGGTCCCGAGGTGTCGAGCCGCGCCTGCTCCGGACGCACTCGTGACGATCAGGGATGATCGGGATCCGGCGGGGCCGGTGCGTCGGGCGACCTGTAGTCGCTTGCGCACCAGCACCTTTTCGCTCCATCTCGATCATGCTTGATTCTACGTATCGAGACAGTAGATAGCCGGGACGTCGATTGGCAAGTTCGTTCGGATGTTCCGGAAAATTTCTCAGATGATCTTCAGTTTCCGCCATGTATCTACTGCATGACTACGGATATGCGCGCCGCGGTGGAGCATCGACAACTGTGATGAGTGTCACCACATGGTCGGTCACAAGCGGCCGTGATCGTGTGTCGAAACCAGGTGAAGGCAAGCAAGCCGGACCTTGGAAGGACGACATCATGCCCACCGTCGAAGTACTCGACTCGTTTCTCAACTACCGCGACACCGGCGTGGGTGCCACCCCGGTGGTGTTCCTGCACGGAAATCCGACCTCGTCGTACCTCTGGCGTAACGTGATTCCACACGTCGCCGATCGAACCAGAGCGCTCGCACCCGACCTGATCGGGATGGGGGAGTCGGGCAAGCCCGACAGCGGCTACCGCTTCACCGATCACGCCGCATACCTGGACGCCTGGTTCGACGCGCTCGGGCTGGACCAAGTGGTCCTGGTCGGCCACGACTGGGGTGGCGCGCTCGGCATGCATTGGGCCGCAGGGCATCCCGGCCGGGTGCGTGGCATCGCGCTGATCGAGACCTTTTTGCGGCCGATGGCCTGGGACGAACTGCCCCCGCTCGGCGCTGAGCTGTTCCGCAAGTTTCGGTCCGCCGAAGGCGAGCGAATGATCCTGGAGGAGAACACCTTCATCGAGTTCAACCTGCCGAAGGGCGTCGCAAACCTCGCTGTCGAGGACCACGACGTGTACCGCGCACCGTATCCGACCCCGGCGTCGCGCAAGCCGCTGCTGGTGTGGCCGCGGGAGTTCCCGCTCGACGGGGAACCCGCCGATGTGGTCGCCATCGTGCGCGAGTACGGCGCATGGGCGGCGGCCACGCCCGAGGTGCCCAAATTGCTGATGGCGCTGGAGAACGGCGTCGGCTTGGGTTCGCCGGAGGTGATCGACTGGGCCGCGACCACCTTCGCGAGCGCCGAGGTGGCGCCGATCGGTCCGGCCGGGCACCACGCGCCGGAGGACCGGCCGGACGAAATCGGCCGCGCGGTCGCGGACTGGTTGGACCGGCACGCTCTGCTCGGCGCGGCCGCACGGTCCTGACGTGGCCTCCTCGCCGATCGACTCGACCGTGCCCGCCCGGTCTGCGGGTCTCGCGAGTGGCACACCATGGAGGGGCCTACTCGCGTTTTGCTGCAGTGGTGTGCCACTCGTGGGATGTGGCGGCGGTAGCCGGATGTGACCGGCGCCGCTTGCGCCGGCGGCGAGGCAGGCCGAATGATGGCCGGATGGGCACGGAGCAGGACCTGGTCGCCGCGGAAGAGAAGGACATGGTCGCCCGTGCGGTCGCGGGCGACCGGGACGCCGTCGCGCAGGTGGTGCGCCAGTTGCAGGACCCGCTCTACCGGCTGGCCCTGCGCATGGTCTGGCGACCCGCTGAGGCCGAGGACGCGACACAGGACATCCTGCTGCGCGTCCTCGACCACCTGCACACCTGGCGCGCCGAGGCGAAGCTGCTCACCTGGGCCTACCGCATCGGCGTCAACTACCTGCTGAATCTGCGACGGCAGACCCCGCAGGAGGCCGCGCAGCTGAGTCTGGACGCCTACCGGGAAGGACTTGCCGACGGGCTCGCGGACGCGGACTACCGGGGTCCGGAGGCGCAATTGCTGACCGCGGAGGTGCGGCTCACGTGTAGTCAGGGCATGCTGCAGTGCCTGGCCCGCGACGAGCGGATCGCCTTCGTGCTGGGCGATGTTTTCGAGCTGAGCTCCACCGAGGCCGCCTGGGTTCTCGGCATCACCCCCGCCGCCTATCGGAAACGGCGGGAACGCGCCAAGAAGCGGCTAGGCAACTTCATGAACGCGACCTGTGGCCTGGTCGACCCGGCGGCGTTCTGCCGCTGCTCACGCCGGGTGGACAAGGCGCTGGCCCTCGGCCGCGTCGACCCGCGCAAACCGGTGTTCGCACGCCATCCGGTCAGCTCCGGCGGGCGCACCGCGGCCGAGGCCGAACAGCAGATGATCCGCCTGCACGACGCGGCATCGGTCTTGCGGGCACACCCGGACTATGCCGCGCCCCAGGCGAAAATGGAGGCGATCACCGACCTGCTCGGCTCGGGCCGCTTCCCCATGCTGGGTGAGGGCTGACCCGCTCGGAACCCTCTAGGAGCATCGCCGCTACGACGATCCGGCGCTGCCGGAGTTCGATTGCGCTGCCTGCGGCTTGGAGAAGTCCACGTAGTACCGGTCGCCGTGGATGGCAGTGCCGTCGGGCCGCACTCTCGTCCGCCGGACAGGGGTGCTCAACCGGAAGTTCGGTTGGAAGGGGCGGACGCATTGCGGTCGCTCGAGGGTGACGTTCCGCGAAGCTCTGTTGCGAGGCGGGCTATGTGGGCCGGGCCGACGCGGCAGCAGCCGCCGATGCCGCGTGCGCCCCGTGCGACCCAGGTGCGTGCTTGTGCCGGGGCGAATTGGGCGTGCCCGGTCCAGGTATGGCGCGCGGAGTCCCAGCCTTCGCCGCTGTTCGGGTAGGCGATCACGGGTTTGCCGGTGCTGGTGGCGAGTTCGATCGCGGCGGTGACATCGGCGGGCGCGCAGCAGTTCACGCCGACAGCGATGATCGAGTCCGATGCGGCGGCCACCGCGAAGGCGTCCGTGAGCGGCTGCCCTGCCCGGGTGCGGCTGCCTTCGATGGTGTAGCTGAGCCACGCGGGCACACCGATGTCGGTCACCAGGTCGGCCAATGCCTCGGCTTCGTCGATGTCGGGGATGGTTTCCAGAGCGAGCAGATCGGCGCCCGCGTCCGCGAGCACCTCCATTCTCGGCCGATGCCACGCCCGTAGTTCGGCCACGCTGCGCCCGTAGCGTCCTCGGTATTCCGATCCATCGGCACGGGCCGCGCCGTACGGGCCGATCGAGGCCGCGACCCATCGGGGCCTTTCTTCAGCGCAAGCCTCGCGCGCCGCGCGGGCCAGCTCCACGCTGCGGCGCAGTAGCCGGATCGACTCCGCTCGGCTCAGCCCGCGCGCGGCGAACCCGTCGAACGAAGCCTGGTAGCTCGCGGTGGTCGCGATATCGGCGCCCGCCTGGAAGTACGCCGCGTGTACGGCCTCGATCGCGGCGGGATCGTCCACCAGCAGACGGGCCGACCACAGTGCGTCGGACAGGTCGTGGCCACGCGCCTCCAGCTCGGTGGCCAAGCCGCCGTCCGAGATCAGCACCCCCGACGTGGGGTCGAACAGCACGGGTCCACTCTAGTGCCTCGACCGTGAGTGCACGCCGCGCTGGCGACACGCCAGCCGAGCCCCGGTGTCTCCGATAGTCCGCGGCGCTTCGTCGAGACCGGGTCCGGGATACACCGCTCGCAGCGATGGAAGCAACGGTATCGCCGCTGATCCGGTCTACTGCAACGCCGCGTGGTGGAACGAGTACCGGCGGTACGAGCGACACCACAGCTTCTGGGGTTCGAGGCGGATTTCGCGTAGTGAACTACGCGGGACCAGGACGGATTCGCGGGGATACCGTCCGAAGCCCCATACTGCGGCGAATGGATCGAGTGATGCAGCAATTCGGTTCTCTCACCCATCTCGGGCTTTATCTGATCGACAAGGAAACCGGCGGACCGATTACCCGCCACCCCATCTACGCCGAAGTCGTTGTCACCCAGTACGACCCCGGTTCCGATGGTGGCCGGATCGAGGAGGCTGTCTCGGCGGGGGTGGAGGCGCTGCCGGCCTCGGATCGGTCCGTCTCGTGGTCGGCGCCGCTCGGTGTGCTGTGGACCGACCACGTGGGATATGTGTCCTACGACCTCACCCGGCTGCCGTCACCGGTCTGCCACCAACTCGACAGCGAGGCGGGCCGCCGTCGCGCTGGGGTGGTGCGCCGCGACGGCGATGGCGGCGAGGAGCCCGTCAGCATCCGCGCTCTGCCCTATGGATGCTCGGCGTGGATCGACGTCCTGAACCAGAGCCGGTTCACCGTCGGCGCGGTGGTCGGCAGGCTGGTGGTGCCGCACCCGGGTCTGCGGCCGCCGCACTACGAGGCGGGCATGTGCTCCATGCAGAACCCGAGCCTCACCGACTGGCAGTTGTCCCCGTCGTCGTTCGCGACCGACCCCAACCAGCTGATCGGCGAGCACTGCTGCGATAACCTCTCTCCGGCCACGCTTTCGCTGCACCAGTTCGTCACCGGGCAGGTGGTGCGGCTCAGCGACGACCCACCGGGCAGCGATATCCCTGACCCCTATCGCGCCGCCTACATCGATGAGTACAAGGTCACCTGGAGCGCGCTCGGGCATTCCCTGGGCGAGATCCGCTACCGCATACCGCTGGCTCCCGGTGAGTCGGTGAAACTCGCCGTGATCGACTGGTCCTGGGACAGCATCGCCAAACGCGATGAGAAGACCGAACTGACCGAGGACATACTGCACCAGACGCACCGCGACCGCGCCATCAGCGAAACCGTCCAGGCCGGGCTGCGCGAAATGCAGTACGGCTCCCGTTTCCTGGGCGGCGTCGCGCACTCCGGCGGCGGCGGGAATCTCGGCGTTGCCGGCCTCGGTGCGACCGTCGGCGACGCGTGGAGCATGGGCGGCTGCACCGCGACCAGCGCGGGCAGCCGCGACTTGACCGCCCAGAATGTGCAGCGACTCAGCGACAGCTTCTGGCAGGCCGGTGCCGCACAGCGCGAACTGAATTCGACGGTGGTGATCCGGGCCGGGCAGGAAGTGAATGAGTCGATTCAGACCCGCACTTTCTCCAACTACAACAGCGCGCGCACGCTGACCATCCTGTACTACGAGGTGCTGCGCCACTATCGGGTGACGGTGCAGTTCCTTCGCCGACGTGCCGCGGTGCTGGTGAAGTATCCAGGAGCGATCACCACTTTCGGCATGGCGGAACTGCTGCGGCATCGGGCCGCGCTCGAACCGGTCCTGGTGGATCCGACGCTCTCGCCCGGGTTCACGGCCCTGGCCAAGCAGGATCAGGTCGCCAGGATCCAGACGCTGCACAATGTCGACCCCACGAAGCTGGACAAGCCGATCCCTCAGTTCTGGGAGGGGGACATCCGGTTCGCGCTCTTCGAGTTCGGTGTGCGGACCTCCGACGGCCTGCGGAACAAGACCGACGAGCCGATGATGGTGAATCTGATCGCGGTGGACGGCAATTCGACGGTAACCCGGCCATTGCTCGAGCGATGGGAAAAGGGCTCCGAGACCGACAACGTCAATGTCGGCGAGCGCCTCAGCGACACCGCGATGTGCTGGTTCATCGCGAAGCCGTCCAGCGGCCCGGTCGCGTGGCGGGATCTGGTCGGATTCGAGTTCGTGCTGCACGACGATGACGAATGGCGGATGGACCGCCTCGCCATCAGGGCCTTCCATCCGGGCGGTGCCGTCGCGCTGCTCGACGACACCGACGTCGAGTTCTACTTCCCGCTCAACGGCGCGTCCAACACCGTTACCTTCATCCGCAGACCAGGCCCCCGCCCGGCCGACCTGCCGCCCACCTGGTCCCCGGAGAAATCGCTGACACCGGCGGAGTATCAGGCAGCGCAGCGCCTGATCGATCACGTCAACACCGACAACGCCTATTACAACCGGGCGATCATGCTGGCTACTCGGACCGCCGACATCAGCGTCGCCTTCGAATCGCTGCCGTGGCAGGGCGGCAAGACACTCGCGGATGTCGCGATGCCGACCCCGCTGGAGGTGTTCGGCAACCATGTCGCCTATCCGCTGACTGCTGTCGGCGTGGTGGTCGATGATCCGCCGCCGGAGGCACAGGCGGAACGGCTGATCACCATGCCGACCCGCGGCGTGTTCGCCTTCACCGAGGCCGCACAGCGCGGCTACGACCAGGACTACGTCACGGTCGGCTCCCGGGCGCCCGGCACAACCGTGCCGATCACGGCGGCCGACGACACCCAGCTCGGCCAATCCGCCGCCGTCGAATTCTTCGATGCCACCGACGTCGACAACTACTTCCTCGACACCACCGGCAAAAACTTCGCTGGATGGTATAGCGCCACCCTGGCCGGGCGCGGCAGCTGGGGGCCGCTATCGATGTCGATGGACATCGATACGCTCGAACGGTTCACCGAAACCTGGAACGCTTTCCCGGCGATCGTCGGCACCGACCGCGGCGCCGGAGTTCCCGGCATCACGCTGCCCGAATTCGCCACGCTGATGGCGACGTTCCTGCACGAGACCGGTGGACGGCTGCTGTTCCGTGGCGCCGAAACCGTCGGCGGTCACGGTCATCCCGGGCTGTCGTACGCGTTCGATTCCTTCGTCATCCACCGCCCCGGCGAGAATCCCTTCACCAAGGGCAGCTACAACACCAGCAATGGCAACCGCACCGCTTGCGCCTGCTTCCACGATCCGATTTATCTCGCGGTGTTCGGGACGCTGGCGCCCACCGCGCGGGCGGTGCGCGACCGCACGGAATGGAAAGGCACTGTCTGGCCGACTGGTGTGCCCACCACGATCGACGGCTCCACGGCGTTCCTGCAGGAGTCCGACTTCTACAAGTTCCGTGGCCGTGGCGCCATCCAGTCCACCGGCCGTGTCGCCTATCTTCCGATCGTGGACTTCGTGCGCGGATACACCGGCGACGATTCGCGCATCACCGCCGTCAAGCGACGCTGGGCCGATCTGGCGGCGACCCTGGGCTCCCAGGGCATCACGCTCACCACGAATGACGACTTCGCCACCGCATCGAGCAATGCCGACTGGGATGCGCTCTTCCAGTCGATCACGATCCAGGCGGTCGCTGTTCGCGGGCACAACAACATTCCCGGCAAGCATTACCTGCCGATGTCGTCCAGCGCGGCCGTGCTGCGTGGCACCGGCCGCGGTTCGGCCTACTTCGTGGCCATCGCCATCGCGGGCAACAATCCGTCCTACGGGAACGATGTGTGCCATCGCATGCTGGAATTCATCGGAACCCTTTGGAGTACACCGATGCCCGCGCCGGGATCGGGAGGCGGCACTATCGGCTCTAGCGCCGATCGCGTTGATCCGACCCCAAGCGGTCAGCTTTGAGGCCGGATCACCAGCCCACGTAACCGGCGAGCGCCTGTGGTCGAGGCACTCGGACCTGGGCTCACTCGTCGTCGCTGGGCTGCGCGGTCGGGGGAACGCCGGTGTCGAGGAAGCGGATCAGCCGATCAATGCGTGCGGTGTGATCGACGCAGCGTTCCAAGTGGTGCCCGAGCAGGGCGTTGTCGATCGCCATATCGGTGGGCGGCTGGGACGCGGGGTCGCGCAGCGCCGAATGCAATTGCTCGTGGAGCGTTTCCATCGATGGTGCGGCGGGCGTCTCCTCGGACAGCGGTTGGTGACCGGAGACCGCCCGCCCTGCCAATGCCGTGTGCTCGGCCGCCAGCTTTCCCATCGCGGCAAGGATGTCCAGAATCGGTTGCGGAGCAACGTGCCCGGGGTGGCGCTGGTACACCTGGTCGGCGACCCGGCTGGCCAGCCATCCGATCCGGGATAGTTCACCGGCGATCTGGATCGCGGTCACCACGTGCCGGAGGTCGCGGGCGACGGGCGCCTGCAACGCCAACAGCACCACGGTGCGCGCCTCGCACGCGCCGTACATCTTCTGCAACTGCTCGTCGAGCGCGAAGGCCTCGTAGGTGGCGGCGAGGTCGGCGTCGACCAGCGCGTCGGTGACACGCTCGACGGCGTCGTGGGCGAGCGTGCACATCAGCGTCAAGTCCTTGGTCAACGCGATGAGCTCGGCAGTGAACTGGGTCCGCACCGCCAAATTCTCACCTATCGACCGGCGCGGGGTCGATTCCTTACCGGATGTTCTTCGGTAACGACATCGCTTCGGCGCTACCATCTCGCGCTCCACCCGCGAGCGGTCGGCCGTCCCACTTTGCCGCGGCCAGGCGAAATCGCAGGCCGGATAGGTGGTTTCCGTTGCCCGTACCAGGGGCGCACGCCGCCGCGGGCGATCCGTTGCTTTCGAACCGATGCGGAGGCGCGCGAAATCGTCAGCCGGGTCCCGATGCGCAGAGAGGTAGTGCGGCACTGAGATTTATGGCATGCGTCACTCGGCCTGCTCGCGCAGGGCGGCTCCGGCCTCGGCCAGAGCCCCAGCGGCTCCAGCGACATCTCCTCGCGAGATCCCGGCGCGGGCGCGGCTGCTCGATACCGTGAGATCCATGCACAACGACGCAGGCCCGCTACGCATCCCCGAGTTGGACGCGGTACGGGGTTTCGCGCTGTGCGGGATGCTGGTGGTGACCATCCGGCAGATCGCGGGCATGGCCGCGACGGACGAGACGGGCGTGGTGATCCCGGTCGGGCATGCGCTGACGGTGGTGTTCGAAGGACGTTTCTTGCCGATCTTCTCGTTCGCGTTCGGGCTCGGCTTCGCCTTGCTGCTGGACCATGCGGCCGAGCGGAGCGAGCGTCCGCGACTTGTCCTGGTCCGCCATTTGGTCGCGCTCGGCGTCATCGGCCTGATCCATCAGCAGTTCCAGCCGGGGGAGGCGCTGCTGCCGTATGCGCTTGTCGGGTTGGCGATCCTGCTGCCCGCGGCTGTGCTGCCGAACTGGATGGTCCTGATCGCGGGCCTGGCAGGCACCATCGGCGTGGCGGTGGCCCTCGGTGGCGACCTGGCTCTGGTGCCCGGGTTGTTCCTGCTCGGCCTGGCCGTCGCCCGCGCGGGAATCGTCGAGACCCTGGGCGAGCGGGGTTGGCAGATCGGTGTGGTCTTCGTTCTCGCGCTGCCCGCCGCGGTGGTGGCGGGCAGGTGGGAGTACCGGACCCCGTATCTGGATTTGTGGTCGACCCCCGCTGCGGCGGTGGCGGGTCTGCTCGGCGCGCTTGCCTACCTGACCGGATTTCTGCTGCTGCTGCGCATCGAACCGGGACAGGTGCTGTCGGAGGTGCTTCAGCCGCTGGGCCGGATGGCAGTGACCAACTACGTCGGCGCCACCGCGCTGGTCCTGCTCGCCGAACCGCGCCTCGGGTTGTCCGGCTCCGCCGACTATGCGGCGCTGCTGGGTGCGGCGGTCGCGATCACCGTGGGGCAGGCGCTGTTCAGCGCCGTATGGCTGCGGTTTTTCGACTACGGTCCGCTCGAATGGGCGTGGTGGTGTGTTACTTGGTGGACGGTGGTGCCGATCCGTCGGGCGCGGGTGCCGAGCCGCCGGTATTGACCGCGGCCGCCCCGGTTTCCAGCGCGGCCAGCGTGGCGGGCACCAGCGGTGCGGTGTCGAATTGGATGGCGACCTCGACCAGCCACGCCAGTTCGCCGGCCAGCGTGGACTGGTGCGGCTCGGTGAAGGATTCGTCGTCGGGAGTCGGTGGCAGACCCAGCCGGTAGGCCCGCAGCGCGGCGGCGATGCGTGCGGCTTCGATCGCGGCCGGCCGTGTGCGCTCCGGGACCGCCAGTTCGGTCGCAAGACGCTCGGCGACGGCGGTCGCCTCGGCGGTCAGATGCGGCTGCAGGCGCAGCAGCCAGTCGCGAATCTCGATCACCCTGCGGTACACCCGGTCCCGCGCGGCCGGACGGCGCCGGGACGACGTGTGCGCCAGCTCCGGGGCAACCTCGTGCAGCGCCAGCCACAGCGGACGCAGCCGGGGCAGCGCCCGCAGTCGCGCGACGGTATGCAGCAGCCACGGCGCCAGCGAGGGGCACAGGTAGCCGACCAGCATGACGGTCGCGCCGAGACTGGCGAACGCGGGCGCGATGTCGGTGTTGAGGCGGCGCAGGCCGATGCCGGACCACGCCGCGACGATCGCGATCACCTTGCCCACGCTGTAGCCCAGCGCGATGGTGCTGCCCACCGCGAGCAGCCGCAGGCCGCGCCGCAACCAGATCCGGTCCACCTCGCCGATCCACCTGCGGCACAGCAGAATGATCCGGATCAGCGCCGCCGAGTACACGGTGAGATAGACGCCGAGGAACGCCACCGCGAGCGGGACCTTCGCGTAATGATCGTCGAAGTCGGTGGGATGACTCTCGTCGTGCACCGGGGCCACCATGAACAGCAGCGCCAGCACCGCGAGCACGAGCAATGGCAGCGCTAGGATGCGCCGCCCGGCACGATTGTCCGGCTCCTGGGGCGCCACCATGAACCCGGTCCAAACGATCTGGGCGAGCACAGCGGTCGCGATGGCGCCGTACACGACAAGCGAAGCCAGATTCGGGATGCCGGAAACGTCTCCCAGCCAGGTATAAGTCTGCGGCACAGCGGCTTCGAACCCGATGCCCGCCGCGAGGATCGCGAACGCGACGGCCCAGCGTGCGGGATTATCCGGGCTGCGAAGGGCGAGACCGACGCGCCATACGAACGCCGCGAACGCGAAGGCGCCGATGCCGCCGTACACCGCCGCGAACCACATCGCTCAGCCCTGTCCCGGACCGAGCGCGTCCAGCAGCCGGCGCGCGGCGACGGGCGCGGAGTCGGGCAGCACCCACTCCTCCCGGGCGGTCCAGTGCGTGATGTGGTGGGCCATCAGCATGTTCGCGATGTCCTCCGCCTCCTGCTCCTGCGGCTGGGCGTAGCTGGTGCGGCCCAGCATGCGCCGCACGACCGCCGGGTCGATATTCGGGGCGAGCAGCCGCACCGCTTCCGCGCCGCGCACGTCGACGGTGCGATGCCCGGCCAGCAGATGGCCGAGCTCGTGACAGACGATGTGGTCCTGGTGCACCTTCGAGGTATTGCGCTGGTAGGCGATGAAGTCGATCGTTTCGGTGACCAGCAGGCCGCCGGTGAGGCCGGTCACGGGGAAGCTTTCCGCGCGCAGCCGCAGCGGCCGGGCGCGGCGCGCGGCCACCGCCTCGGCGAGCTCGCCGACGGTGAACCGGCCGGGTAGTCCGAGGCCGCGCAGTTCGCGCCGCAGCCATCGACGATCCAGCACCGGCGAGTCACCTCCGTCCTTGCTCCACGCCGCGATCCGCATCGCTCACTCGCGGTCTTCGTTCTCGATGCGCCGCAGGATGTCCAGCATCGCCAGCACCGACTCCGCGCGGACCGTACCTTGTTGCAGCCCGTCGCGCAGCACCAGTTCCAGCACCTCGTGTTCGGCATTTCCCTTGAGCGCGTTGATCAATGCCAATTCGCTGCCCCGCGCCGCGGCCAGCTGCGGATCGGTGAACGGGTCGAGGCTGTCGAGCCCGAAGTAGCCGCGGAACACCTCCAGCGTCTCGTAGGACGGGTTCACCGCCTGCCCTGTGCGCAGCTTCCAGAGGTAGTTCGCGGAAAGGCGCGCTCCGGTGGTGCGGTGGATATCCTCGGCCAGGGCTCGGTGGGTGATCTCCAGGGGACGTCCGTCTTTGCTTGTGGGCGGGTGCATCCCATTGATCAGCGCGTTGAGAGCCCGGGTGAACGGGTGTGGATCCTCCCCCATGGTCAGTGTGTCTCCTGTAGTTGACAGGGTGTGTGTCGTAGATCATACTCGTCCGTGCTCCGCCAGCACATGCCGGTGTGGTCGCCCCGCACAGCCGGGCGACCACGAGAGGCCCGGCTCCCGAGAGCGGCAGCAGGTGGGGCGATCATCGTCGCTCGCCCCATCTCAACGGAGCTTCATCGGCAGCGTGAGCGGTCCGCGATGCCGAAATCCGGAGCGCCAGGCGATATCCCGCTCGTCCACCAGTAGCACCGAATCCGGCCACCGGGTCAGGACGTGGTCCAGCACCGCCGCGGTCAGCGTGTGCACCAGCGCGTTGCCCAAACAGGCGTGCACTCCGTAACCGAGTGCGAGCTGCGCGCCGCGGTCTCTGGTCAGATCCAATTCCTCGGGCCGATCGAAGATTTCGGGATCGTGATTGGCGGAGGCGAGGCACAGCAGCACAGTCTGCCCCGGTTGAATCGTGGTCTCGCCGATGGTCAGCTCGGTCGTCGCGAAACGCGGCCCGGCGAGCACTTGCGGCGACAAATAGCGCAGCAGCTCATCCACGGCCGCCTGCTTGTCCGGCATCGCGCGTAGCAGTTCTCCCTGATCCGGGCGGCCGAACAAGGTGAGCACCGATCCGGCGACCAGATCGACCAGCACCTCATACCAGACGAAAAGCAGGTAGAACAGCAGTCCGGCCAGTTCGTCGGCGCTAGGAGATCCGGCGTCGGCGTGTGCGGCCACCAAGCGGCCCAGCACCGTGTCCGGGCGGTGCGTACGCGCGTGTGCGGTGGCATCGGTGATGATCGCCAGCATCGTGGTCAGCGTGTCGCGGGCGCGCGGGGGCGACGCCGAGGGGAGCAGCGTCGAATTCGCCCAGCCCAGCAGGCGTTCCCGGGTCGGCTCGTCGAGACCGAGCAGTTCCCCGAGTACCGCCGCGGGCAGCGGCACCGCGAGGCGTTCGACGACATCGATCGGCTCGCCCGAATCCACATCGCGCAGTAGCGAATTCACCAGGACGGGAGCCAGCTCGGTCCACTCCGCCAGACGCCGCGGCGACAGCTCGGCGGTCATCAGACCGCGCAACCGCGCGTGGTGGGCCGGGGCGGCATTGAGGAGGTTGTCCAGCGGCGGCGGCACGGTGAAGCCGCGATAGTCTTCCGCGTTCGCGTAGTGGACCCGGGTGGACAGCCGGTGATCCAGCAGTCCGGCGCGCACGTCGCGGTATCGGGTTACCAACCAGGCCGGGGGACCGTCGGGTGTTCGGATTCGGTGCACGCCGCCCGCGGTGCGCAACCGATCGAGTGTTGGCCACGGGTCCCGCGCGAAGGCGGAGTCGAACACGTCCGTCACCCGGTCATCATCCCGCACGGCCCGCGATGGATGCGCATGATGCGTGGACTGCCCGCGGACCAGCCGAGCGAATGCGTCCGGGTGCGCGCATTCCGGCCGGTGGCCCGCGCGGCCCGGATCAGGAGGCGGCGACTCCGGTCTGCCGGATGGCGTCGAGGACCTCGCCGTGCGTGAGGGTGGAGTTCACCAGGGCGCGCTCGGACGGCACATCGATGTCGACCGAATCGATGCCGTTCACCCCGCGCAGTGTCGCTTCGATCGCCGACGCGGACTCCCGGGTCACATTGTGCAAAGTAATCGTGTACGTCATGCGTTTCGCATTGACCGATTTGCCGGATGCAAACGGTCCGTTTTGCCCGGTTTGATCGCTCCGGCCGCGGGAATAGCCGAGTTGTCATAACGAATCGAGGCAACAGGGATTGTCATGATCATCATCATCGGGCTCGTCGTCTTGATCGCGGCAGTGATCATCGGGGTTGCCGCAGTGGTTGGCAACACCGGCGACGTCCAGCAATTCGCGGTATTCGACTACCAGTTCCACGGCTCTACCGGCGCGCTGTTCGGTTACGGGATCGTGCTGGGCGCAATCGGGATGCTCGGGCTGGCGCTCGTGCTGTCCGGCGCCTGGCGGGTCACCCGGCGCAGCGCGGCGGCACGTCGTGAGCTCAGGCAGTCTCGTCGCGAGATGGCGGCGGTACGGCGTGATCTCGCGGCAGACACTCCTGAGACAGGTGACCAGGCCGCACGCGAGCCGGCGTGGCGGCGGTGGCTGCATACCCCCGCGCGGGGCGAGCGCGGGGCGACGGCTTCCACCTCGAAACCGTTGACCGCGAAATAATTATCGAGAAAAGGAAATACGGCAATGATTATTCTCGGCCTCATCCTCCTGGTCCTCGGCTGGCTGCTCGGAATTCCACTGCTCACCACCGCGGGCATCATCGTGCTGATCATCGGTCTCGTGCTGCTGGTCGCGGGCTCGGTGGGCCGTCCGGTCGGTGGCCGCCGTTGGTACTACTAGCGGCCTCGGCACCCAAGGAATGGTCATGAAGTTCGAAGATCGCCTAGCGCGCCAAGCGCGGGCCACCCGGGGCAGGGTCAAGAAAATTCTCGGCAGGACAACGGGAAACTCCCGGCTGGAGGCCAGGGGGCGTCGTGAGCAGGCCCGCGGCAACCTGGAGCGCGCCGCGGACAAGCTGCGGGACGCGTTCCGGCGCTGATCCGGGATCTGCCGGTGTCACGCGGAGGCGGTGAGCCGTCGCGGGCACCGGATCAGATTCCGGCCAGGTCGGCGAGCTGTCCGATGCCGTAGGTGACTCCCATGGCCAGCGCGCCGCCGAGCACCACCCGGATCACCGCACGTCCGCGCGGGCTTCCGCCCAGCCGGGCACTGACCGAACCGGTCAGCGCGAGTGCCGCAAGCACGGCCGCGAACGTGACCGGGATGCGTGCGGTGACCGGCGGCAACAGGATGGCCAGCAGTGGAAGCAACGCGCCGAGGATGAAGGACACCGCCGAGGAGAACGCCGCCTGCCAGGGATTGGTCAATTCGGCGGGGTTGAGGCCGAGTTCGGCTTCGGCGTGCGCGGTGAACGCATCGTGCGCGGTGAGTTCTTCGGCGACCTTGCGCGCGGTCTCCGCCGTGAGGCCCTTGGCTTGGTAGATCCCGGCGAGTTCGGCCAACTCGTAGTCCGGCTCCTCGCGCAGCTCCCTGCGTTCTCTGGCCAGCAGGGCACGCTCCGAATCGCGCTGGGTGCTGACGGAGACGTATTCGCCCACCGCCATCGAGATCGCTCCGGCGGACAGGCCCGCGATACCCGCGGTGAACAGGGCCGCGGTGTCGGTCGTGGCCGCGGCGACGCCGACGACCAGGCCCGCGGTGGACACGATGCCGTCATTGGCGCCGAGCACGCCCGCGCGCAACCAGTTCAGCTTGGACGCGAAGCCGACCTCGTGTGGCTCGTGCGGATGGGGGCCGGGTTTGCCGATCGTGCCGTCCATGAACGCAGACTATGTCACTGCGGCCGACCCACCAGGCGTTCGAGACGCCCCTCGGACGGCTATTCCGGCTGGCGGGGGACCGCTTGCGGATGCGGGAGCATCGCGCGGTGGATGACCTGCAGGATCAGCAGGAACAACACCGAAAGCCCCGCGGTGGTGTAGTCGCCGAACAGCACGGCCAGCCCCGCGAACGCGCCGAACACCGGAATCTCCAGCAGCGTGCACCAGCGCAGGATCCGCAGCCGCCGCGCGTTGACGGTCAGCCGCCGCACACCGTCGTCGATGATGGTGAGCGCGGTCTCGTAGCGCACCATGCCGTCACCGACCTGGACGAACATGTGCACCGCTTGGTCGCGGCTGAGTTCGCCGAGCCAGGCACGGTCGATCAGGCGCTTGCCCTCCTCGGCGACCTCCTTGACAACCGCGTCCATGCGGCCCCCTTCCCAGTCGATCCCGGAGAGTCTAGCGGCCGAATCGCGCCTTCCCAGGAGGGATTCGAGGCTGCCGTCGTCAGGCGCGGCCGGTCTCCAGGCGGTCGTCCCGGACGCCGATCCACGCGTAGTCGCGCGCCCGGGTGATCGCCACGAGCTTCTGGCGCTCGGCGAGCTCGGCTCGTTCGCGGCTCGCGCCGGTCGGCGGTTGGGCGCCGCCGGACCAGGTCGGGTGGAAGACGGCCGCGAAGTCGAGGCCCTTGGCGCGGTGGACGGTGCCGACTTTGACCGCAGCGTAAGGTTTTCCGTCGAACTCCGTCAGCGGCAGCGTCGCGATGCCGACCGCGTCGAGCGCGCCGATGAGCCGGTCGGCCTCCAGGTTCGTCCTGGTCAGCACCGCGATGTCGGACAGCGGTCGGCCGCACTCGCGAATGCCGGTCACCAGTGCGCTCTCCAGGTACTGGTCGGGTCCGCGCCAGATCTGCACCGCGCCGTCGGGCAGTGTGACATCTGCGTCACGCAGCGCCACCCCGGAATCGCCGTCGAAATCGCCGAGGGCGTTCACCGCGTCGATTCCCGCCGCGTTTTCCCAGATCCGACGGCGATTGCGGTAGTTCACCCGGAGGATCTCGCCACGGCCGCGCAAGGTGATGCCCGCGTCGGCCATCCGCCAGCCGCCCGCGTACACCTGCTGCCGGCCGTCGCCGAGCAGCAGCAGCGGACTCGATCCGTTCCCACCGGCGATGGCGTGCGCCAGCCGGAGCCCGGCCAGCGTCATGTCCTGTACCTCGTCGACCACGACCGCGTCGTACGGTTGCGCAAGCGGTTCGTTGCGAATCTCGGCCAGCGCGATGGCGATGACGTCGCTGTAGTCGGAGATGCCCCGCTCGCGCATCTCGCGCACGTACGGGACGTAGAGCTTGTGCCACACATCGGCGCGTCGGTCGTCGTCGAGGCGAATCCCATTGCGTCCGTGGCGTTCCGCGCGCTGATAGACGTCGAGATCATTGATCTCGCGCCCTTTGATGACGCGGTCGACCTCCTCGCGCCAGTAGCTGCCGTGCGGTTCCAAGGCCTCGAAATCGGTTCTCACCCGCTCCCAGACTCGGGCGAAAACGCGATCGGCGCCGACCGGGTCGAGCTTCGGCGGCGCGATCCGCTGCGCGAGGAAATCCATCGCCCAGGAATGCAAACCGGCGAACTGGACACGTCCCTCGGTCCCGGGGGCGAGCTGGCGGAAGTAGGTTTCCTGACAGTTGGCCAGCGTCTTGACGAAGGTCGTGTACAGCTGACGTCCGGTGGATCGCTTCGCCTGCCTGGCCATGCGGTGCAGCGCCACGACCGTCTTGCCGGTGCCTGCCGGACCGGCCAGGCGCGCGGGACCGGTGTACGTGCGGGAGACCAGCGCCTCCTGGTCCGGATCGAGGAAGGTCATCCAGTGCTGGAACGGCCGGTGCAGTGCCGCGTCGCGCTGTGCGGCGGTGACGTCCGACCGGTCGAGCAGGGCTGGAGTTTCGTCCCGCGGTTCCTCGATCTCCACCAAGTCGTACTCGAGGGCCTGGTGGGCGACCGTGCTCGCGATCGCTTGCACCCGGCTCGGCCGCAACTGCCGATGCCGTGCGCGGATCACCCGATCGAGCTCGGCCGGTCCGGCGACGGCGAACCTGCCGTCCTCGCGGACGCCGATCTCGCCGGGAACGAGCAGCACGATCTGCACGTCGTGGGCCACGACCTTCTCGCGCCCGAACTGCAGCTTGCCGAACTTCGCCTCGGCATGGCGGCGGATTCCGTCCAGCCCCGCAGGAACGTCCTCGGCGAACCGCAACGCGAAAAGCCCGGTGCCGGAGATCAGCAGCGCATGGGCGTGGTCGTCCGGCGGATGCGCCACATTTCGATGAACGAGGAGGCGCCGGTCCGGCTCCGGCAAAGCTTCGGCGAGAAACGACTGCTGCTGCGCGGTCAGTCCGGAGATGCGGCTCAGCGCGTCCGCCACGCGCCCGGACCAGATATCGGGGTTCATGCCGCCGCCTCGCTGACGCTCGGCTCCGCCATGACCACCGGGGTGGCTGTGCTGGCATTGCGCTCGCCCATGGGGTCCCCCTTCCGGCGCATACCTACCCGGTATTCGACGGTAAAGACCGGGCGTCGAGGAAGGAATGGGTCGGCGGTTTTTCTGGCCAACCGTTACCGAAATGGGCGGATCGGACGCCGGAACGTTGTCGTCCTGTCACCCGAAAGTGTTGTGCTGCTGTGTTATTCCGTGCGATCCGGCACGACGCACCGCGGTAGGGGTTGTCCCCCACCATCTTCGGGCGCACCGCGTGAATGTGGCTTGCTCCGATAAACCGATCAGCGATGCGACCTGACTCATCGGCATATCCGTCGTGGTCAGGTAGCGCCGAGCCGCATCTCGGCGGACCTCGTCCAGAATGGCGGCGAACGAGGTGTGCTCCGCGGCCAGGCGCCGTTGCAGCGTGCGCGGATGCACCGTCAGAAGCCGTGCGACAGCGCCGATCCCGGGAGCCGCCGTGCCGAGCAACTGACGCACGGCCGCGCGCACCTTGGGCGCGATCGCCGCGTCCGCGCCGCCGGACTGCTCGGCGAGGAACGCTATCGCCAGCCGATGCAGGTTCTCGTCGCCGCCGGTCAGCGGTCGGGTCACCAGGCTGCTCGGCAACCGCAGCGCCGCGGACGGCCGCTCCACGCGCACCGGTGCGCCGAAGAACTCCTCGTAGCTCGCGACCGGCGCCTCCGGCCGGTAGGGCAGCTCGACCGAACGCAAGCCGTAACGGTCGTCCACCAGCCGCTGGATGGTGCGATGCACGAACGCCAGTCCCAGGTCGGTGCCCTGGACGGACGTCGGCAGCCCCGGCTGCTGCACTCCGTACCGCAGCGCGACCACACCCCGCTCGGCATAGGGGTCCGGTTCCAGCGTGAGGCTGAGCGAACGCGCGTGCAGGAACAGGTACCGCGCGGAGCACTCGAGCGCGTCGGTCACCGACGGCGAGTTCTGGATGGCCAGCGCCAGCGGACCGAGCATGTCGAGGTGTTGGCGGTGCGAAATCCGCAGGCCCAGATCGGGACAGTGCAGCTGATGCGCGGCCAGCTCCAGCACGGCGGCCACCTGCTCGTCGGGGACGAGCAGGTCGTCGGTGTCGAGCGCGGCGAGAGGCAGGCCGCATGCCGTGGCCAGCGCCTCGGCGTCCCCGCCCAGCTCGGCCACGGTGGCCCGGAACCCGCGCAGGCCCGCCGACCGAATCACCGACATGTCGTCGAGGATCAAATAGTTGTCGCGCGAAGTCAAGGATGCGGTCCGTCGGGCTCGCACACTGGAGGGCATGACGGAGACCGCCGCACCGCCGGAGCACCTCGATGTCGTGATCGTCGGCGCCGGCCTGTCCGGCGTCGGCGCGGCCTACCGGCTGCAGACCGAGTGCCGCGGAAAGACTTACGCCATTCTGGAGGCGCGTGACGCGCTCGGCGGCACCTGGGATCTGTTCCGGTATCCGGGTGTTCGCTCGGACTCCGACATGTTCACTCTCGGCTATCCGTTCAAGCCGTGGCGGGGCTCCAAGTCGCTCGCCGATGGTCCGTCGATCCTGCGCTACATCACCGAGACCGCGACGGAATACGGCATCGACCGGCACATCCGCTACCGCACGAAGGTGCTCGCCGCGGACTGGGACAGTCGGTCCGCGCGCTGGACGCTGACGCTCGAGCACCGCGACGAAGCGGGCGCCCTCGAAACACGCACCCTCACCTGCGGATTCCTGTATTCCTGCGCCGGGTACTACGACTACGAGCGGCCATACGCGCCGGAATTCCCTGGCATCTCCTCCTTTTCCGGAACGGTGGTGCACCCGCAGTTCTGGCCGGAGGACCTCGACTACCGCGGCAAGCGCGTCGTCGTGATCGGCAGCGGCGCCACCGCGGTCACGCTGGTTCCCGCGCTGGCCGAGCAGGCGGAACTGGTGACGATGCTGCAACGCACACCCACCTGGATCAGCGCCGTACCCGGCCGCGACAAGCTGGCCGACCGGATCCGCGCCCTGCTTCCGGCAGGGCTGGCGCACCGGGCGATTCGCACCAAGAACATCCTGTTCGCGATCGGCTTCTATCAGTACTGCCGTCGCCGCCCGGAAGCCGCGCGAAAACTGCTCACCAGTCTCACCACGCGAATCCTGAAGGACGACAAGCTCGTCGCGGAGCACTTCACGCCCAGCTACGACCCCTGGGATCAGCGCTTGTGCGCCGTGCCCGACGCGGACTTCTTCAAGGCGATGAAGAAGGGCAAGGCCGAAGTCGTCACCGATCACATCGATACCTTCGTGCCGGAAGGCATTCGGCTGAAGTCCGGCCGAGTGCTGGAGACGGATGTCGTGGTCACCGCCACGGGTCTGCAACTGCTTGCCTTCGGCGGCATCGCCCCCAGTGTCGACGGCGCGCGGGTCGCCCTGTCCGAGCAGTTCGTCTGGCAGGGGACCATGATCACCGGCGTGCCCAATTTCGCCGTGTGCATCGGGTACACCAACGCCTCGTGGACGTTGCGCGCCGATCTCACCTCCCGGCTGGTCTGCAAGGTGCTCGGCCACATGGACCGCAAGGGCTACGCCGCCGTGGTGCCCGAGCCGCGGGGCACGCTGGACGAGCGTCCGCTGCTGGATCTGGCCTCCGGCTATATCCAGCGCTCGATCGGCCAGTTCCCACGCCAAGGCGCCCGCCATCCGTGGCGCGTCCGGCAGAACTATCTGCTCGATTCGGCCACCACCCTGCGCACGGACCTGGGCAAGACGCTCAGCGCGACGCCGAAATCGGCGGTTCGCCAGCCGGTATCCGTTTCCTAGCGCTGACCGAACGCCCTTCCTGATGGACTAGGCGCCGGGTCACGTCGCGGTGGCCCGACGTTCAACGGAAAGGGTTATGCGACATGACGAGATTCCTCCGAGCAACCGTCGCACTCGGCGGCTTGGTCGCCGCGGGCGCGCTGCTGGTTCCGGCGACCGCCTCAGCGCAGCCGGGGCATGGGGGCGCGCTGCTGGAGACGACGTGCAGCTTCGCGCAGATCGATGCCGCCGTGCACGCCCAGTTCCCGGAGTTCGCCGCCCGGCTCGACGCGCACCCCGACCGGAAGGCCAAGCTCCAGGAGTTCCTCGGCCTGCCGGTCGATCAGCGCAAGCAGCGGGCGAAGGAGTTCCTGGACACGCACCCGGACGCCAAGCGCAAGTTCGAGGAACACCGGGATTCGCCGCGCGCGCAGGAGCACCGGGACAAGATGCGGGTCATCCTCGACACCTGCCACAACTACTGACAACGCGTCCGGGAACCTGTGGAGTTCTCGGACACCGTCCTTCTCGGACGTCCTCGGCCTGCACCGGGTGTGGTGCAGGCGTCGGATCCCGCGTCACTCGGGCCGGTTTCACACACCAGAAGCTGGCATGTCAGCGCCGTCCCGTCAGCGAGCATTGATAACCGGGGCTCGTGTTTCGGGCTCCCGGGCCCGGGCGTGATCCTGCTCGGCCCGGACGGCGAGGTTCACCGCGGCGTTCACATCACGGTCGATCACCAGCCCGCACCCGCAGGCGAAGACGCGATCGCCCAGCCGCAGCCGGGGATTGTGGGCGCCGCAGTGTGAACAGGTCCGGCTGGAGGGAAACCAGCGATCCACCACGTGGATCTGTCCGCCGCGCCAGGACTGCTTGTAGTGCAGTTGGCGCGCCAGCTCGCCCCAGCCGACGTCGCCGATGGCGCGCGACAGACGCCGGTTGCCCATCAGGCCGGTGATGTTCAAATCCTCCAGCACCAGCCGGTCGTGGGTCTGGACCAGCCGGTTGGACACCTGATGCAGAAAATGCGCGCGACTATCGGCGACTCGGCGGTGATGGTGTGCCAGCCGCCCAGCCGCCCGGGCGCGAGACATCGAGTCCTTCTTTTTGCGGGTCACCGCTTTCGCCAGGCGGCGTTGCTTCCGCAACGCGGCGGCGAGGGGTTTCGGGTGATCGGTGATGCGATCCACTTCGACCCCGTCAGCGGTGGCGGCGACCAGGAATGCCGACAGCCCGCGGTCGACTCCCACCCAGCCACCAGTGTCGTCGTCGGAGCGGACCGGGTGCCGGTGACCGGCATGCAGGTCGGCGGCCTCCACGGCCAGGGAGATGTGCCAGCGACTGGCGCGGCGGGTGATGGTGGCGGAGAGGATCTTTGCCCGCCCACCAGCGATCATGCGCCGCAACCGACGGGTGTCCTCCCGGACCCGGATCAGTCCTAGGCTCGGGAGGGTGACCGATCGTGGGATCTGGTCGTCGCCGACGCGGATCGGTGCCCGTCCGCTGCGGCTGGTCTTGGTGCGCAGCCGAAATGACTGTGTGCTGCGGGCTTTCGACTTCCAGCGGGGGAACCCGATCCGGCGGCCGTGTCAGGCGCCGGTGCGCGAATCTGTGAACCCTTTCAGACCCTGTCCGAGGTCGACGGCGGCTTCCTCGAATACTTGCGCCGACACTTCGTGCCGCCATCGCAAGCCGGTCACCGTCACAGTGGCCACCCCACTATTGTCCACGGCGATCACCCGTCCGGCGGCCTCACTGCGTTTCCAGGTGTTGAACGCGTTGATTAGGCTGAACTTTGTCCAGGGCACCGGCACGTCCAGGCCACTGCGTCGCTGGTCCAGTGCGGTTTTCACCATGGCAAGGCACTGGTTCACCTCGCCTCCGAGCTCACCGATGTGCTGTGAGCACCGGACGGGCGAGGTTCCGGACTCACCCTTCCATTGCCCGTGTCGCGCTATTCCGGGGCAAGCGGGAGATCCACCGTCACTTCCAGCCCACCGTCCGAGCGCGCCACCGCACGGACGGTCCCGCCATGAGCCTGCGCGACCGAGCGAACAATGGACAAACCCAACCCGGCGCCGCGCGAGCCGTCGGCGAGCCGCTCGGAGGCGGCCAGCCTCCGGAACGGTTCGAAGAGCCCGTCCACTTCGAAGGCCGGGACCGGTGGGCCACTGTTCTCGACGGTGAGTTCCGCATGGTCGTCGACGGCGCGGGAACGGACGGTGACCCAACCCTGTTCGGGGAGGTTGTAGCGCACGGCGTTGTCGAGCAGATTGTGCGCGAGGCGTTCCAGCAGCAGCGGGTCGCCGACCACGGGGGCAGGCTCGAGGTCGGCGGTGATCCGGACGCCGACCCGGTCGGTGTGGGTCGCGACCGCGTCCCTGGCGATGTCGGCGAGATCGGCGCGGTGGTGTTCGGTCAGCCGCTGTTCGGTCGTGGCCAGCACCAAGAGGCCGTCGATGAGCCGTTCGTGGCGGTGGTTGACCTCGAGCAGTGTGGAGCCGAGCCTGCGGGTGGATTCCGGGACGTCCGGATCGTCCAGCGCCACTTCGATCAACGTCCGGTTGATGGTCAGCGGTGTGCGCAGTTCGTGCGAGGCGTTCGCGACGAACCGGCGCTGACCGTCGAACGCGCGGTCCAAGCGCTCCAGCATCGCGTCGAAAGTGTCGGCGAGATCCTTGATCTCGTCCTGCGGCCCGTCGAGGGCAATGCGCTCGTGCAGGCTGGTGTCGGCCACCCGCCGCGCGGTCGCGGTGATCCGCTGCAACGGGTGCAGGGCGCGTCCGGCCATCAACCAGCCGAATCCTCCTGCGGCGATCCCCACCGCGCCCAAGGAGATCAGTGACCACATCAGCATGGCGCGCAACGTGTCCCGCCGATTCTGCTCGGCCTGCTCGGCCAGCGCCTGGTACAGCTCCGGGGAGACCCGGGTATGGGTTCGCTCGGCACGGTTGGCGAGAAACTCCTGCACTACTTTGTGTGCCGCGGCTCCGGGCCGTCGCTCCAGTGACTGGTTCAGATAGAAGTACATCAACGCGATGAGCACGGCGCCCGCGACGAAGAACGCGGTCGCGTACAGCAGCGTGAGCCGCAGCCGGATGGTGCGCCCGCTCATCGGATCCGGTACCCCACGCCGGGCTCGGTCTCGATCACCGGCGGATCACCCAGCTTCCGCCGCACGTTCATGATCGTGTACCGCACCACGCCGGTGAACGGGTCGACGTGCTCGTCCCACGCCTTCTCCAAGAGCTGCTCGGCCGACACCACGCCGCCGTCCGCGCGCAGCAACTCGGCCAGCACCGCGAACTCCTTGCGCGACAACGAGACCGGTTCGCCGTCTCGGGTCACGGCGAAGCGATGCGGGTCGAGGCGAATACCGGACCGTTCCAGCACTGGAGGAGCGGCGCTGCGCGCACGCCGACCGAGTGCCTGGATGCGGGCGACCAGCTCGGCGAACGCGAACGGCTTCGTCAGATAGTCGTCGGCGCCGAGCCCAAGGCCCGCTACCCGCTCGGCCACGGCGCTTGCGGCGGTCAGCATCAGAATCCGAGTCTCGCCATTCGACTCGACCAAAGTGCCACAGACCGAATCGCCGGAGACCTCGGGAAGGTCTCGATCGAGCACCACCACGTCGTAGTCGTTGACCTGCGCGCGCTCCAGCGCCGCGGCGCCGTCGTACACCACGTCCACCGCCATCGCGTGCCGACGCAGGCCGTCGGCGATCGCGTCGGCCAGTAATTTCTCGTCCTCGACCACAAGTACCCGCACCCCGCCATCGTGCCC
Organism: Nocardia sp. Marseille-Q1738; assembly: GCF_965283145.1. Taxonomy (NCBI): domain Bacteria; kingdom Bacillati; phylum Actinomycetota; class Actinomycetes; order Mycobacteriales; family Nocardiaceae; genus Nocardia; species Nocardia sp. Marseille-Q1738. Next base: position 36,150 of record NZ_CBDIMS010000011.1, read on the forward strand.
CCTGCCGCCGTTGGGTGGCCGTTAGTCCGGGGTTCGGCGGGATGGATCCGAGTAGGCTCGCGCACGAGCAGCAACCGAGCGCCAAGGAGAAACCGGCATGGCAGGCGACTGGAACACCCGGATCATCGAAGAATTCCGCGCCAACCGGGGCAAGGTCGGCGGCCCTTTCGCGGGTCGTGAGCTGCTGCTGCTCACCACGACCGGCGCCAGGTCCGGGCTCGGGCGCACCAACCCCCTCGCCTTCATCCGCGACGGCGACGACATCGTCGTGATCGCCTCCAAAGCGGGCGCACCGACCAACCCGGACTGGTTTCACAACGTCCGCGCCCATCCCGAGGTCACCCTCGAAATCGGCACCGAAACCATCAAGGCGACCGCGATTCCGATCACCGACGGTCCGGAGCGCGACCGGCTCTTCGCCGCCATGGTGGAGGTGATGCCCGGCTTCGCCGAGTACCAGGAGAAGACGGACCGAATCATTCCGGTCGTCAAACTCACGCCGCACTGAGCCCGCCGCCATTAGAGGCTGCTCAACTGCACGAGCCGCTACGAGTAGAGCCGGAAATGGTCAGCCTGCCGTGATCCCGGTGATCAGGGTTTGATCGGCGCCGGTCCGCGTGGTGATGAACTGGGTGAAGGTGTTCGTCTCCTCGCCGGGAAACTGCTGGGTCAGCCGGACTTCCCACCGATCCTGTCCGGCGGGACTGTCCCCCGCACGGGTGATCTGCACGCAATAGCGGGTACCGGCCGGCACCTGGTTGATGCCGCGCTGGATCTGCTCGGCGGGCGCCACCGCCGCGTCCGGCGCGACCACAGCACGGGCTCGGTACCCGGAACGCTCGGCGTAATAGGCGTACTCGAAGGCGAGGATGGCATCGGGGCCGTTGCCGGTGCCGCCCGGGTCGGTGCCGGAGACGACGTCGGGTGTGCGCCGTTGCTCGCATCCCGGCGTCGCGATGGCCCACGGCGGCTTGGCCCACGTCGTGGACGTCGAGGTGAACTGAGCGGAACCGGGCGCGCGTGCGGGTGACGTCGCCGCCGTGCGCGTCTTCGTGTCGGAACCGTAGACGATGGTCAGGCCGATCGAGACGGTGACGACCGCGATACCGAGCACGATCAGCACGGTCAGCGACCGGTTGCCGCGCGGCTGATCCCCGTTCCGCCGGGGATGGCGCACCGGAGTGCCAGGGTGGATGCCCGATCGGTTGATGATCGCGGGCACCTTGACATTGCTCTGTTCGGCGGTGGGTGGTTCCGGCTCGGCGGGCGCGCTGGCCTGCGGGACAGGCATTTCCGGCTGCTGTCCGGCGGGTGCGACCGGGTCGAGCCATTCTTCCCACTCGCCGAAGCGCGGCCGCGTGCTCTCCTTGTCCGGCGCACGCGGCGGCTCCGCGGCCGCGAATTCCGGTTCGCGCCGGCGAATCATCTTGCGGCGGCCGTGCGGACGACGCCGTTTCGACGGCTTGGCCACCGGAATGCGCAGCATCGGCAGACCCGTGTCGAACGGATTGTCTTGGCTCGCAGCCTGACTGGGATGCTCCCGGTCAGGGGGCGTCATCGTCGAATTCGCCCAGCACCGGCACCACCGCCGTCACTGCGGAGGGAATGGTCACACCGAGCTGGCCGTCGCGCGGCTTGTGTTCCTGGTCGTTACCGGCCGGAGGCGGCGCCGGTGGCAGCATCATGCCGCCGGTCTGACCTGGATGGCCAGGGTGGTCCGGACGGCCCGCGGGCGCGGGCTGGTCGAAGGCGGGTGGTGCTCCGGCGGGCGCGGGCCTGCTCTCCGGCTTCGGCGCGTCCGATCGAGCGGTTGAATTGTTCGGCGAGAGCACCGAATTGTTGCCGCTGGAAGAGGGCTTGTCCTGCGACCCGCCGAAGTCGAACAGCTTCGAGGAGTTTTTCGACTCGTCGCCGTTCGTGCCGGAGTTCGTGGTGGAGCCGGGGTTGATCAGCTCCGGAATCGCCTTGTCCGCCGACGCCGCGACGGTGTCGATGGTGTGCATGCCGACCTCGGCGATCTTGTCGATGATATGCGTGCCGATATCGACGCCCGCGTTGATGGCCGTGCTGCCCAGCTGCACCCCCGCGGCGATGAGCTGCTGCTGCAACTGGAGTTGCGCGGCCATGGCCGGGTCCATCGGCTGCGTGGTGGCCGGTGTGGTGGTGCCGGGGACGAAGTGCCCTGTGGTGCCGGGCTGTACGGTCCCGCCCTGTGCGACGCCGGATGGCGCGGTCACCGTGAGCGGTCCCATTTCATCGAGTCTTCTGGTGTGGTCTGTCATTTCGGTGCGCGCCGCGGTCACCGTGGTGATGGCGTCGCGCAGCGCCTGGGTGGCGCGCGCGATGACGGCGTCGGTCTCCGGCGCCGAACTCGCGTTGTCCAGGATCTCGCGCGCGTCGCGCCGGAACTCCGCGATGATCTGGTCGACGCGCTGGGCCGCGCGCCCGGAGGTCGCGTGTGCGTCGGCGAGGACGGACAGGTAGGCGGGACCGCGATCGGAGATATCGCCGATCTGGGTTTGCGTCGTGCGCAGCGCGGGCACCGCTGCGTCGGCGCCGCGTGAGGTCCACGTCGACTCCAAGGCGTGTAAGCCTTCGCGGTGTGGACCTTCGGTGTCGGCCGCCTGCGTGGTGGCGGCCGAAAGCGCGCTGGTCGCAGCCGCATTCGGTACGCCGGCACCGGTGCCGAGCGAGGAGCGCAACGTCAGCAGTGGACGTACCAGTGCGGCGATGATCGGGGGATCGACGCCCGGTTCGGTGCTCGGTGTCCTGGGGGTCTCGGTCGTGGGCTGGGTGGCGTGCGAGCGTTTCCGCAGTCCCATCAGGCTTCTCATGCCAGTGCCTCCCCGGCCTGCGTGATGGCGCCCGCCGTGGCGGCGTCGACGCCCTGTGCCTGCTCGCTGTAACCGCGCAGGACCTGGCCGTATGCGCTGACCAATTGTCCCGCGGTGGACAGCGCTTGGGCGTGTTCGGACACGGCCGCGGTGAACCGCGCCGCGAATTCCGCGCCGACAAGCCCGAGGTCGGAAGCCAGCTGGTCCGGATTCACCGCGCCGGAGGCGACCGCCGCCGCCGACGCCAATTGTTTGGATACCGCGTCCGCGATCGCGGTGTAGGCGGCCACTGCCGCCGGGTCGAGCTCGAGCGTGTTCACTGTTCCCCTCCCGGATCCCAGTCTGTCGCTGCCGCGCCATGATTCACCGTCAAGCGTACTGTGCCGCCTCGCCACTGTGCGCCCGATCCTGGGTGGTCCGTTCCACCCGACGACGTGCCGGACGTCCGGTTCTCGATTCGCGGAGCACGGTCCGATCCCTCGGCGACAGCGGGCACGGTCGATCGACGGGCCCGTTCATGAACCCTTCCCGGACCGCTCGCCACTCCGGTGGACCGCGGTCACCTGCGCAAATGCGCGTATGTCGAGATTGTTATGGCAAACAACAAATTGACTGTTGTGCGCTGGGTCACAGTCGGATATGTTGCCGTGAACAACATTCGCTCCACTCCGACCGGCCGGAGCACTGCCCGGCCGGTGAATGAAAGGCCCACTCATGCGTAAGGGCATGTTCACCGCCGCGGCGTTATCGGTCGCGCTCATGGCCGCACTCACCGCTTGCGGCGACGACTCAGCGGATTCCGGGAAAGCGCAGATCGGCGTGATCCTCCCGGACAGCAAGACTTCCGCACGCTGGGAGACGGCGGACCGGAAGTACTTGCAGCAGGCATTCGACGCCGCCGGTGTCAAGGCGGATATCCAGAACGCCCAAGGCGACAAGAACGCCTTCCAGACCATCGCCGACCAGATGATCACCAACGGCGCCTCGGTGCTGGTGATGACCAACCTGGACAGCGGCACCGGCAAGGCCGTGATCCAGAAGGCGAAAGCGCAGGGCGTCACGGTGATCGACTACGACCGGCTGACGCTCGGCGGCGGCGCGCAGTACTACGTGTCCTTCGACAACGTGAAGGTCGGCACCCTGCTCGGCGAGGGCGTCGCGAAGTGCCTCACCGACCGCAACGCGGTGCGTCCGGTGGTCGCGTACCTGAACGGCGGGCCCACCGACAACAACGCGACCTTGCTGAAGACCGGCTACGACGGCGTGCTGAAGCCCAGGTTCGACGCGGGCCAATACCTGAAGGGCCCGGATCAGGCCGTCCCGGAATGGAACAACATCACGGCGGGCACCATCTTCGAGCAGATGCTCACCGGACGGCCGGACATCGCGGGCGTGGTCGCCGCGAACGACGGACTGGCCAACGCCGCGATCGCGGTGCTGAAGAAGCAGAAGCTCAACGGCCAGGTCCCGGTCAGCGGGCAGGATGCGACCGTCCAGGGCCTGCAGAACGTGCTCACCGGCGATCAGTGCATGACCGTCTACAAAGCGATCCGGCAAGAGGCGGAGGCGACCGCGAAACTCGCTGTCGCCCTGGCGAAGGGGGAACAGGGGACGACCAACGGCACGGTACGCGACCCGGAGTCGAACGCCGACGTTCCCTCCGTGCTGCTGGAACCGAAGCCGATCTACGCGCAGAACGTCAAGGACGTGGTGGCCGACGGCTACGTCACCAGAGCCGAGCTGTGTGCGGGCGAGTTCGCGAAACTCTGTGCGGACAACGGGATCTGATACCGCACGCCCCTTCCGCGGTTCGATGAGGGGACGGCGGAAGGGGCCCCACCCCTTATCGAGGAGAGCTACCCCATGCCCGAACTGCCGGTCATCGAATTACGGGGAGTACAGAAGAGTTTCGGCCCCGTCCACGTCCTGCACGAAGTCGCCTTCAGCGCCTATCCAGGCGAGGTCACCGCGCTTGTCGGCGACAACGGCGCGGGCAAGTCCACGCTGGTCAAGTGTATCGGCGGCACCCATCCGATCGACGCGGGCGAGTTCCTGTTCGAGGGCAGGCCGGTGCAGGTGCACAATCCGCGCGACGCGGCGGCGCTCGGCATCGAGATCGTCTACCAGGATCTCGCGCTCTGCGACAACCTGGACATCGTCCAGAACATGTTTCTCGGCCGGGAGCGCACACACGGCCTCGTCCTGGACGAGTACGTGATGGAAGAGCTCGCCATGAAGACGTTGGCGAGTTTGTCGGTGCGCACCGTCAAGTCGGTCCGTCAGCAGGTGTCGAGCCTGTCCGGCGGCCAGCGTCAGACGGTCGCCATCGCGAAAGCCGTGCTGTGGAACAGCAAAGTGGTGATCCTCGACGAGCCGACCGCCGCGCTGGGCGTCGCGCAGACCCAGCAGGTGCTCGAATTGGTTCGCCGGCTCGCCGACCAGGGCCTCGCGGTGGTGCTGATCTCGCACAACATGAACGACGTCTTCGCGGTGTCCGACCGGATCGCCGCGCTCTACCTGGGCCGGATGGCGGCCCAGGTCCGGACCTCCGACGTGACGCACGCGCAGGTCGTCGAATTGATCACGGCAGGCCGCAGCGGTGCGCTCGGTCTCGAAGCGAGCGGAGTCACCCGATGAACGCGGTAGCGACCCAGCAGCGACCGGCGGTGGCGCCGGTGTCCGACCTGGTGACCGGTTACGTCGGGCGGGTGCGCGGCGGCGACATGGGCGCGCTGCCGTCGGTGATCGCGCTCGTCGTGCTCTCGGCGGTCTTCTGGGCAGCGCGCCCGGTCTTCATGTCCGAGGCCAACTTCGCCAATCTGTTCACCCAGGGCGCCGCGATCGCGGTGATCGCGATGGGCTTGATCTTCGTCCTGTTGCTCGGCGAGATCGATCTGTCGGCCGGGTTCACCAGCGGGGTCTGCGCCGCTGTGCTCGCCGTGCTGCTCACCGACAAGGGATGGCCCTGGTATCTGGCGGTGGGGGTCTCGCTCCTCACCGGTGTGGCGATCGGACTCCTGATCGGCACGGTCGTGGTGAAGATCGGCATTCCGTCGTTCGTGGTGACACTGGCCGCGTTTCTCGCCCTCCAGGGCGTCGCCCTGAAAATCATGGACAACGGCCGCAATATCGCCATCCGCGACGAGACGATCGTGGCGATCGCGAACAAGAACGTGCCCCCGCTACTGGGCTGGGCGCTGTACGCGGTGCTCGTGACCGGGTTCGCGATCGTCCAGTACCGGAAGCTGCGGGCCCGCACGAAACTCGGGCTCACCGGAGCGACGGCGTCGGCGGTCGCGGTGCGCGTCGCGGTGCTGGCCGTCGTGGCGGGCGCGGCGGTGCTGGTGCTCAACGGCGAGCGCAGCCGTAATCCGGAGCTGCATTCGCTGACCGGGATGCCCATCGTGGTGCCGCTGATCGCCGCGCTGTTGCTGCTGTGGACGTTCCTGCTCGACCGCACCTCGTTCGGCAGGCACATCTACGCCGTCGGCGGGAACGCGGAGGCCGCCCGGCGGGCCGGCATCGCGGTGGACCGCGTGAAAATCACCGCCTTCGTGCTGTGTTCGACGATGGCGGCGGTCGGCGGACTGATCGCGGCCTCGCGGGCGAACTCCGTCGATCCGAATACCGGTGGCAGCGACGTGCTGCTCACCGCGGTCGGCGCGGCGGTGATCGGCGGCACCAGCCTGTTCGGCGGACGCGGGCGGATGCTGGACGCGGTGCTCGGCGCGGCGGTGGTCGCGGTGATCAACAACGGGATGGGGCTGATGGGCTACAGCGCGGGCACGAAATTCGTTGTGACAGGATTCGTGCTGCTTTTGGCCGCCGGAGTGGACGCGCTCTCCCGTAGGCGCGCACTCCAGCATCGATGAATCCCCTGTCCCGCGACGAAAGCCCGGTGAATGCGAGCAGCACCTTCTCCCGAGGAGATCCGCACGCGTAATCTCGCCACGTTGCTGCGGCACGTCCACCGCGACGGCGCCGTGTCGCGTGCGACCCTCGCCGAGCGAATGGGTTTGAACCGCAGCACCATCCTCGCCCTCACCACCGACCTGGCCGCCGCGGGTTTGGTGAGCGAGGAGCTACCCGGCCAGACCGGCCGGGCGGGCAGGCCCTCTCTGGTGGTGCGGCCCCGGGAGCGAGGCGTGTACGTCGTCGCGCTCGACGTCGGCGCGGACCGGCTCGCCGCCGCACGGGTCGGGCTGGGCGGTACGGTGCTCGATCGCAGCGAGACCGCCCGGCCCAGCGGCGCTTTCGACCCGGACGACGTGATCGCCGCGTTGGTGGGGATGGCCCGCGCGATGATCGATGCGGCCGCGGCGGATTCGGTCTGCGTCGGCGTCGGCGTCGCGTTCTGCGGCATGGTCCGGGAGGAGGACGGCGTCGTCCGGTACGGGCCCAACATCGGCTGGGTGGACGTCGCGTTCGGCGCGAAGATGACCGAGGAACTCGATCTCGGGCTCCGGGTCGCGGTCGGCAACAACGCCAACCTCGGCGCGCTGGCCGAACGCGAACGCGGGGTGGGCGAAGGCCTGGCGAATCTGATCTACCTGCACGGCGACGTCGGCATCGGCGGCGGCATCATCATGAACGGCGAGCTGCTCGGCGGCGAAGGCGGCTACTGCGGGGAGGTCGGGCACATGATCGTGAACCCGCGCGGGCGACCCTGCGCCTGCGGTTCCCGCGGTTGTTTCGAGGCCGAGACGGGCGAACTCGGGTTGATCTCGGCGGCGGGACGCACCGATCCGCCGGGGCAGGCGGCGGTCGAGGAGATCGTCGAGGCCGCCGCCCGCGGCGACGCGGCCGCCAGGGACGCGCTGCACCAGGTCGGCGAATGGCTCGGCTACGGCGTCGCCAACCTGGTCAACATCTTCAATCCGTCCATGGTGGTCTTCGGTGGCGTGCTGCGCGAAATCTATCTCGCTTCCGCGGCGCAGGTGCGCAGCCGGGTGGCGGTGAACGGCCTGCAGGCCGTCCGTGAACGGGTCCGGTTGCGCACCAGCGCACTCGGCGGCGACGCAACGCTGATCGGAGCCGCCGAACTGGCATTCACCGATGTGCTGACCGATCCGTTGCAGACGCTGGCCCGCACCGCCGCCGCTCGCGCCTGACGTTGCGTTCCGGGCCCGGTCCGTAGTGTGGCGTGCTCGTCCTCCGCGAGTTCCTGTCGACTCCGTCGGAGTTCAGTCGGTTTCGAGTGTCACCGGAAGCGCGGTCAAACCGTGGGCGCGCCATGAATCGCGGTAGGTCAGTTCGGTCTCGGAGATGGCGAGTCCTGCCTTCGGGTATCGCGCGAAGAATTCCGGGACGACGGCGTCCACGATGAGGTCGGCGGTCTGCGCGCCGAGACAATAGTGCGGTCCGCGACCGAACATGAGGCTCGGCCTGCCCGCGCGGGCGGGATCGGAGTCGGCGCCGAATATCGACAGCAGGACCGTGTCGCCGCGGGGGATGGTGTGGCCGCCGACGGTCAGATCGGTCACCGCGAAACGGCGAATGGCGAACGGGAGGGGGTTGGCTCGCTCCATCAGGTCGCGGCGGCGGGCTGACCAATCCGCCGCCGTGATGCCGCCCGAGCCGAGCAGTGCCGCGATCAGATTGCCACACAGGTGCACCGCGTTCTCCAAACCGGCCAGCATCATCAGGAAGGCGAGCGAAACAAGCTCGTCCTCGGACAACGTTCGGGCGTCGTCGGCGCGCAGCCATCCGCTGACCAGATCATCGCCCGGTGCGGCGCGCTTCGTGGCGACGAGATCGGTGAACGTCGCGGTCAGCCAGCCGATTGCCGCGACGAGCCGCCGACCGGATTCGGGTGACGCCGCGTCGAACGTCACCATGGTCGTGGCGGCGTCACGCAGGCCGGGGTGCAGATCTGCGGGCACACCGAGCAATTCGCCGATGACCAGGGCGGGTACCGGGACGCAGAGACGATCGAGGAGATCGACCGCTTCGCCCGGCGCCGCGTCCAGCGCGTCGAATGTCCGGTCGGCGATCCGGCGCACAACGGGCCGCAGGTTCGCGGCCGCGCCGCGCGAGAACGCGGGCGCGGCCAGCCGCCTGATCCGGCCGTGTTCGTCGCCGTCCATATTGAGCAGATTGCGATCCAGCGCTGGCGGCAGCGCGAAACCCGCGTAGCCTCCGCCGGAGTGCCGCTTGTCCAGGCTGAGCCGTTCGTCGGCGAGCAGGGCGGCTACCTCGTCGTATCCGGCGATCACCCAAACATGTTGCCCACCAGGAAGTTCGGCGTGCCGCACCGCGCCGCGCCAGCCCGCGTGCTCGTCCCGCCGTTCCCGCGCCGCCGTCCCGATCGTCCGCACCAACCCACCTCACTGCCGTCGTCCTCGAAGAATAAGCGGCCATCCGGCGTCGCTGGCGTGGGCTGTCGACGGACCTACGTCCGACTGTGTCCTTCCGCGGCCACGCTACTGCCGGTGCACGCCGTCGATGGACAATGCGGCTGTTTCCGGCTGCTGTGGTGGAGTGCATGTACCGGCGGCTTTGTCCGACTGCGCTCGCTTTTCGGCCGCTTCCGGTTTCGGTCCAGCGCACATTACCGCGGTACGTCCGAGTGTTCCGCGCTGCCTTTCGCTTCGATATGGCCCCGGCTGTGCAGCGGCAGCGTCCGACCGCGCGCCTTTGGCGGTGGGCACTGCGTGCCAGGGCCGGACGCCGACAGGTGCGCGGCGAGCAATCGCACGCGCACCCGTTGTTCGGCGGTGGTCTCGTCGGGATGGTGGATCTCGATGCTCAGCCGGTCGTCGAAGGTGCTGATGATGATGGTGCCGCTCGGCTGCTGGAGCCGGTGTCCGGTCTTGTCCGGCTTGCCGAGCATGATCGATCGGAAATCGGTGATCCGCAGCGCGTCCGGCACCCGTGGCCTGCGTACCCGGCCCCAGTTGGTGGCGAGCACGATTCCCGGCGCGCTCGGCGGAGGCCCTGCGGCGATCTCCGGGATGTGCAGCGGCGTCTGCTGCACGATGCCCGAGCCGATCCCGGCGCGCAACGCGTCGCTGATGCCGCGGGCCAACCCGACCAGCGTCGCACCGGGCGGCGGCACGAAATTCGCGAAGCCGAGGACGTTGGTGCCCTCGGTCATGCCGATCGGCGGCCGCACCCGGCTGCGCAGGTCGACCGAGTAGGTGTAGCTCAGCTCGGTCAGCGGCAGCCCGCGCAGTTCGGCCTCGGTGAGCAGGATCGCGGCGGAGGCGAGGCCGTTGATCGTGGTCTTCTCCCGGTGCCCGAGTTCGACCAGCGCCGCGGTCTGCTCCCGGGTCAGCCTGCAGCGGGCCGTGCGGGGCAGCTGGTAGTCGGGATCGTCGGCGGGGTTGATCTGAGCGACGCCGACGGGACGGGGCGGCAGCGCCGGCGTGTCGATCTTCTCGACGCCGCGCTCGCGCAGCAGGTCTTCCACCGACCGGGGGAATCCGCGCGCAGCGAGCTCGGGTAGGCAGCCCCGGGTGAGATCGGTGTAGCAGGACCACAGCTCGGCGAGCACGGCCAGCGAATGATAGGCGTCCGCGATGCTGTGGTGGGTCACCAAGGTGATCCCCGCTTTGTCGCCGTCGAGCACCACGCACAGCGCCCCGAGCGTTCTGCGCTGATCCAACCGGGCGCCGGTGAGCAACTGCTCGGGATCGCCGTCGGCGACCGAGATCTCCGGCGGCGCGCCCGGCGATTCGAGCAGCAGATGCCCGCCGAGCCCATCGGATTCCAGGCGGGCGGCGAGGATGGGCCTGGCGCGGACCACGGCCTCGAACGCGGCCGACAGCGCGGTGAGGTCCAGCCGACCGGCCACCCGGATCGAATAGCCGACGAGGACTTCGCTGTTGGCGAAGATCGCCTCGCTCGGCGCCAGCGGACGGATGACGGTTGCTGCGGTCATGTCGCTTCCTCCACCTGAGCCTGTCGGAGAGGCTAGTCCGAAGCCAGGACGCGCCAGGGTCTTTCGGCACCATCACCCTCTGCCCTCTATCGGGCAATCGAGCGGTGCTGTTTCGGATCGTTGCCACAACGACACCTGCTCGCGACCAAGCGTCGACGCCGACGCCCACGGATAGCTGGCCCGCGTCTAGAGTGATACTCTAGAGCCCTGCTCTAGAGGAGGCTGTCATGACTCGACTCGTCACCTACCGGCTCGATGGCGGTGTCGCCACGATCCCGCTGGACGACGGCAAGGCGAACGTGATGTCGGAGAACATGATTCGCGACATCGCGGCGGCGCTGGACCGGGCCGAGGAGGATCGGGCGGTCGTTCTGCTCACCGGGCGGCCCCGCATGTTCTCCGCCGGCTATGACCTGGCGACTTTCTCCCGCTCGATGGACGACGTCCGCCGGACCCTGCGCGCAGGCGGCAACCTCGTCCATCGGCTGCTCGGATTTCCGTTTCCCGTGGTCGCGGCGTGCCCGGGGCACGCGATCGCGCAGGGCGCGTTCACGCTGCTGGCGACGGACGTGCGCTTCGGCGTCGCGGGGGATTTCAAGGTGGGCCTCAACGAGGTCGCGATCGGATTGACCATTCCGCACTACGGTGTGGAAGTAGCTCGGCATCGGCTCACCGCGCCGGGATTCGACCGGGCCGCGAACACCGGAATCCTGATCGGTCCGGAGGAGGCACGGGAATGGGGATTCCTCGATGTGCTCGTCGCCGACGCGGACGAACTGCACGCGCGCGCCACGGCCGAAGCGCACCGGTTGACCGGAATCGACCTGGGGGCGCACGTGGGGACCAAGCTGCGGGTGCGCGCCCAAGTGCTCGCGGCGGTGCGGTCCGGGATCGATTCCGAGTTCGGGGTATAAATGGCCGTTGACACCCGCGAGCGGATCTTGGCCGAGGCTACCGAACAGCTTCTGGCCAAGGGCTATCCGGCGTTCACCGTGGCGGGCGTGCGCGACCGGCTCGGCTTGTCCAGTGGCAGCATGTTCCACGCGTTCGGTTCCAAGGCAGAACTCGCGGCCGCGGTCTACGTCTCCGGCATGCTCGACTATCAGCGCGCGGTGCTCGACCGCCTCGACGCTCCGGGCGTAGACGCCGAGCAGGCGATCCGCGCGATGCTCGATGCTCATCTCGGCTGGGTGGAAGATCATCGCGACCTCGCCCGCTTCCTGTTCGCCACCCTGCCGGACGAGGTTGCGCATGCCGCGGAACCCGAACTGGCCCAGCACAATCGGGTCTTTTTCGCCGCGTTGGAGCGCCGGTACCGAGAATTGCTCGGCGAGGTGGACGTGGGTGATCACGGCTATCCGGTGGCGCATGCTATCTGCGTCGGACCGGCGCAGGAGTACTGCCGCCAATGGGTGCGCGGACGCGTCACCGCGCCTCCGCGCACGCTGGCACCGACCTTTCAGGAGGCCGCCGTCGCCGCCCTCGCGGCGCTGACGCGATAGCCGGTCGGGAACCACGCGGCTGAGGCGCGAACGGTGGCAGCATGTTTCAGCAGTCGAGGGTAGGTGTCGCCGCCGGATCGACGTGGTCGACAGGGTGCGCGGAGCAAGAGCGCGCAGGCCGATTGCGCGTCTTGTCTGCGAGAGCCGCCGTGTCTTGCTGATGGTTGTCGGACTCGGCGCTGTGACAGCAAGACTCGCGACTGCGCCGGTTCGGCACGCGTTGGTGGGCATCGCGGGCGGCGGAAGTCGCTACCCGCGCGGCCGGATGTCCAGACCGGTTGCGCACGGGCGGTACGTGATCGACAGTGGTTGTCGAGTCAGGGGTGCGGCGACGGGAGGCCACCATGGACCGCGCGGACGTGGTTGTCGTCGGTGCAGGGTACGCAGGGCTGTGCGCGGCGCGTGCGTTGCGGGCGGCCGGGCGGGACGTCGTCGTCCTGGAAGCCGCTGACCGGGTCGGCGGCCGGACGCTCACCGCGCGGGTCGGCGACGGATGGGCGGTGGACCTCGGCGGACAGTGGATCTCGGGCGCGCACACCAGGTTCGCCGCGCTGGCCGAGGAGTACGGCGCCGCGACATATGCACCGCCGACCGGGGTCGACTTATTGGTCGAAGGCGTGGTCCGGCGGCCGTTCACCGGCGCGCGTCCGCCATTGCCCACGCTCGTCCTGGTGGTGCTGGCCCAGGCGATGTGGCGGCTGGAACGCATGGCCGCCCGCGTGGATCTCGCGCGCCCGTGGACCACGCCCGGCGCGGATCGCCTGGACGCGATGACGGCGGCGACCTGGTTGCGCCGGAATCTGCCCGAGCGGCGCGCCCGGCACCTGGCCGAGGTGATGATCGGCGAAGAACTGTGCGTCGATGTCGGCAGCGTCTCGATGCTCGGCTTGCTGACCACGATCCGTTCGGCCGGCGGCGTCGAGGCCGGGATCACGGCCCAGACGGTGACCCGGCTGTTCGTCGACGGAGCCGACGCGCCCGCGCTGGCCATCGGTGCGGAATTGGGCCAGGCGCTGCGTCTCGGCGCTGCCGTCACGTCGATCCGGCAGCAGGCCGACGGGGTCCAGGTCGGCGGGGCATTCGGTGACGTGCACGCCGAACACGTGATCGTCGCGGTGCCACCGGCCATCGCCGGACGCATCGCCTACGATCCGCCGCTGCCCGGGGCCCGTGACCAATTGACCCAGCGCGTGCCGATGGGGTCGGTGCTGAAATCCTTCGCGGTCTACGAGCGGCCGTTCTGGCGCGACGACGGGCTCACCGGCCAATCGCTGAATCCGCACGATCCGGTGCCGGTGACCTTCGACGCCACCCGCCCCGGCGGGCCGGGCGTGCTCGGCGCGCTGGTTCCCGGTCGGGCCGCACAGCGGCTCGCCGCGCTGCCCGCGTCCGAGCGACGCGTCATGATCGTCGGTTCGCTCGTGCGCGCCTTCGGCCACGCGGCCCGCGACCCGATCGAGTGGCACGAAAAGATCTGGGCCGACGACCCGTACACCCGCGGCGGCTACGGCGCCTACTTCCCGCCGGGCGTGCTGACCACCTTGGGCTCGGCGCTGCGGCAACCGGTCGGAGCGATCCACTGGGCAGGCAGCGAAACCGCCACGGAATGGTCGGGCTACATCGAGGGAGCGATCCGCTCCGGCGAGCGAGCGGCGGCCGACGTACTGGCGGTACATCGATCCGTGACCGCGGCGTGATCGTCCGGGTAGCCCGAATGCTGGCTCGGGCCGAGGCCGAGGGACCAGAATGAAGGGGTGTTCCAGCGGATCGTGGTGGGCTACGACGACTCACCCGGCGCCCGAGCCGCCTTGACGATGGCGCTCGACCTGGCGGCGGTGCACCGTTCCGCGCTCACCGTGGTGGCCGTCGAAGAGTATCTGCCGCACTACGGTCCGGTGGTCGGCGAGATCGAGGACGAACGCTCGATCGGACAGCAGGCCTGCCGACGGTGGCTCAACGCCGCCGCCGCGGTCGCCGAACAGCGCGGCATCGCGGTGCAGGCGGAGATCCGCGCGGGTCAGGCCGCGCGGGAACTGGCTACCGCCGCCGAGGAACACGATGCCGACCTGCTGATTCTCGGGCGCAGCGGGCACTCGGGCATCTGGGGCCGATTCATGGGCAGCACCGCGGAGAAGGCCGCCAGGCACGCGGGCTGCTCGGTTCTCGTCGCGCACGACGGCGACGGGCATGAGCAGCGGTGAGCATGCGTGGGATCCGGCTTCGGCGCGCCCGCGAACTCCGGTGCCGCTACTCGGGTCGCGTCGCCGGTTGACTATCCTGGCGTCCACGCGGCGGTGGGGCTCGCCGCTCCGGTCATCCGGAACAACCGCGGCATTCGTCGCCGACAGTCCCTACCCGAACACCACACCCGTTCGTGTAGGAGACATCTATGACCGGTGAACTGACCGAAGAACCGATCGAGATCGATACCCTCGCGCGTAATCGCGCTCCATGGCGGGACTTCTGGCGCACCCACGGTGTGGTACTGCTGGTCATCGCCGCGGGCGGCGCGATCGGCGCGCTGGCTCGGTATGGTCTCGCCCAGGGGTTGCCGCCACCCTGGACACTTTCCCATGGCCACATTCGTCACCAATGTCAGCGGTTGCTTTCTGATCGGCGTCCTCATGGTGGCGGTCACCGAGATCTGGGCGGCGCATCGGCTGCTGCGCCCTTTTCTCGGCGTGGGCGTCCTCGGCGGATTCACCACCTTCTCCACCTACGCCAACGAGATCCGCGGTCTCCTCCAGCCCGGCACCATCGCCGTCGCCTTCGCTTACTCGGCGGGCACGTTGATCTGTGCTCTGCTTGCCACGGCCGCGGCGATGTGGCTCACCCGGGCCGGGTACGAGCGTCTGCGCCGCGCGCGGGTGCGGTCGGCATGAGCGCCGGGCGCGATGTCGCGCCTCGGGTAACCGCCGAGAGGCTGAGTGCCGAGTTCGGCGGCGGTGCGGGTGGCCAGTTGAGGATCGCGTATGTCGAGGAGGGCACAGCGTGAGCGTGCTGCTCGTTCTCATGGGCGGTGCGATCGGAGCGCCGCTGCGGTACCTCATCGACCGCGCGGTACAGGATCGCCGCGACAGCCTGTTCCCGTGGGGCACATTCCTGGTCAACCTGATCGGCTGCCTGGTGCTCGGTGGGCTCAGCGGCGCGGGGACCGCGCTGGCGACGCCGCTGTTCGTCTTGCTCGGCACCGGATTCTGCGGAGCACTGACCACCTACAGCACCTTCAGCTACGAAACAGTGCGGCTGGCGGAGCGCGGCGCCTATTTCTACGCGGCGATGAACGTCGTGGTCGGCGTGGCCGCCGGGCTGGCCGCCACCGTATCCTCCTACGCTCTGGTGCATGCCATGTTCGGCTGACGAAACGTTGCCGGCGCAGACGTGTGAACCGTCGAGGAGCGCGTGTGGTCATCTTCTTGCAGCGCTGGCAAAGCCGTTTGTGACGTGATCCAGGTCACTCGGTTGGTTCACCACTAGCCCGTCGGGCTGCGTTAAGCTGACCCAGACTAATGCAGATATGCGCATACATTACGGTGACGGGAAGGGGTTGGGTCGATGGGACACGAGCACGGGCATGGCCACGCACACGGACACGGGGTATCCCGTGACGCCGACCGCAGATGGCTGACCGTCGCGCTCGCCCTGATCGCCGGATTCATGGCGGTCGAGGTCGTGATCGGTGTGCTGGCGAATTCGCTGGCGCTGCTGTCCGACGCGGCGCACATGCTCACCGACGCCGCGGCCATCGTGCTCGCGCTCGCCGCGATCCGGCTCGCCGCCCGTCCCGCGAACGGCAAGTACACCTACGGCTACAAGCGTGCCGAGATCCTCTCGGCACAGGCCAATGGTGTCACGCTGCTCGTGCTGGCGGGCTGGCTCAGCTACGAGGCGGTGCGGCGTCTGCTGGAGCCGCCGGAGGTGACCGGCGGGCTCGTGCTGGTGACCGCGTTGGCGGGTGTCGCGGTCAATGTCGCGGCCACCTGGGCGATCAGCAAGGCCAACCGGTCCAGCCTCAACGTCGAGGGGGCCTTCCAGCACGTGCTCAACGACCTCTACGGATTCATCGCCACCGCCGTGGCCGGCCTCGTCGTGCTGACCACCGGATTCGCCAGGGCGGACGCGATCGCCACGCTGGTCGTCGTCGCCCTCATGGTCAAGGCGGGGCTCGGGCTGGTGCGCGAATCCAGCCGGATCTTCTTGGAGGCGGCACCCGCGGGTGTGGATCCGGATGTGCTCGGGCGCAGGCTCGTCGACATCGAGGGCGTCGACGAGGTGCACGACCTGCACGTCTGGCAGATCACCTCCGGCGACATCGCGCTGTCGGCGCACGTGCTGGTCCGCCCGGGCGCCGACTGCCACGGGCTGCGTCAGCGGATCGAGCGGCTGCTCGACCACGATTACGGCATCACCCACACCACATTGCAGGTCGACCACAGTCACGGCGTCACCTCCTCGGCGGCCCCGGCCGCGCAGCGCCTCCTTCCGGTGCTGGATGGCCATTGCGACGACGCTCACGGTCCGGTGCACCGCGACCGTCCGTCGTCCGCGGCAGGTATCAGCGCCCCCTGACCTACCGCACACCACGCGCGTGGACTATGGCGGGCGGAATGTCGCGCAGCACCGGAAGACGTTCGAACAGCGGCAGACTCACCGCGAGCGGCCCGCGGGAAGGTCCGAAGGACGAGACGGTCACCTCGGCCACCCGCGGGCTCCACTCGTGCAGCAGCCGGGTCACCCGGCTGCGCTGGACGCCCCACGGCATCGGCGGAGCGGTGTAGTGCGACGTCTTGCCGAACCCCCGGAGAGTCTTGCGGGAGAACCACGGCGGGATTATGTCGAACATCAACTCCACGCCCGGCAGGCGGTCGAAGATCGTGGCGCACAGGCGCCGCACGTCGTTGGGCTCGAAGTACATGAACAGTCCCTGCGCCGTGACGAACACGCCGCGGTCGGTGTCCACCTCGTCGAGCCAGGCGGGATCGAGTGCGCTGATCGGCAGGTGGCGGCAGCGCGCGCTCGGCGGCAGGAATCGTTCCCGCAGCGCGATGCCTTCGGGGACGTCCACGCACAGCCAGCGCACCTGTCCGTCGTCGCACCGCTGGAACTGGGTCTCCAACCCGGAGGCGAGCTCGACGACGGTCCCGCCGGGGTGCGCCGCCAGCCAGGGGCGCAGCCCCTGGTCGAAGCGCAGCGACCGGACCGCGTGCGTGCCGTCGGGAGCGCCGAACGCCCGCTCGTAGTCGTAGTCGAGTGCGTCGAAGATCCGGACGCAGTCCGGGTCGCGCAGGATGCCGTCCGCCCGTTTCGCTTCCGACGCTCGGTTGTAGAGCGTCCACAGCATTGTCTCCGGGACTCCCGCCAATTGGACGTTCATGGTTTCGTCCTCCCCGGCCTTCGGCCGCCTACATAATGAAAACCAAATTCAACTAAGCCTAACCTAATTCTGCTTGGTCAGCGATGCAGGCGAGGGAACGGCTGCTCGGACTCCACCAGGTAGGCCAATTCCAGCAAGGTGCGTTCGTTGCCCCGGGTGGCGGCGAACTGGACGCCGATGGGGAGCCCGGCGGTGGTGCGGCCCGCCGGAACCGTGATGGCGGGTGTTCCGGTGATGTTGTTGATGGGGGTGAAGCAGACGTAGGCGCGCAGCCGGTCGATCAGTTCGTCGAATGGCACGGTCGGACTGAGGTACCCGAGTTCCGGAGTGGTGTGGCCGAGCGCTGGGAGCAGCACCGCGTCGTAGGGGCCGAGCGCCCGCTCGTACGTGGCGGCCGCCGCGCGTAGTCGGTAGAGCGTCAGCGGAGCGTGCAGGGCCCGGCGCAGGAAGAGGCCGCGCAGGCCGATGGTCAGATCGTCCACGCGCCGCGCGTCGAAACGCCGATCGAGCAGCTTTCCCGTCGTGGTGATCGCTGCCGCGAGCAGCGCCCAATAGTGCAGGAAGGCGTTTTCGATCGCCACGTCGAACGGCAGCCGCACAGGCTCGACCGAATGACCACTGGATTCGAGGGTGCGGGCCACCTTTTCGACGGCATCCCGGGTCGGACCGGCCGCGAGCGGCCCCGCGATGTTGTCGAGCACGAGCGCGATCCGCATCCGCCGGGTCGCGGGCCCTTCGACGCGGCCGATCGGCCGCAGTGCGGGGTTGCGCCAATAGCGCTCGGCGGCAGCGGCATACGCCGCCGTATCGCGCACCGTTCTGGTCAGCACTCCCTCGCTGACGATGTCGATCGGCAGCGTACGTGCCAGCCCCGACGCGACGTGTCGTCCACGGCTCGGCTTCAAACCGACCAATCCGGCACAGGCGGCCGGAATGCGGATCGACCCGCCGCCGTCATTGCCGTGCGCGATCGGAACGACCCCGGCCGCCACCAGTGCGGCCGCCCCGCCGGACGACCCGCCCACCGAAAACCCGGTGTGCCACGGATTGCGCGTGGGCGGGGCGTGCGGCGGCTCGGTACTGGCGTTGAAGCCGAACTCGGGCATGGCGCTCTTGCCGAGCACGGTCAGGCCCGTGCTGAGGAACTGCCGGGTGTAGCCGCTGTGCGCCCGGGCGGGTGTGGCGTGGAAGGCCGCGGTGCCCTGATTGGTCGGCATGCCCGCGACATCGGTGTTGTCTTTGACGAACGTGGGCACGCCGTAGAAGGCGCCGGTCCGCTCGGCGGGGATCAGCGGTTTCGCGTAGCTCGGGTAGGCGACCGCGGCCAGCCGCTCGACCTGGTGGGCGCGCGCCACCGCGGCGTCGGCGAGTTCGCGCGGCGAGACCGCTCCGTCGCGCACCAGCGCGGCGAGTGCGACCGCGTCGTGCTCGCCGAGCGCGTCGTCGCCGAAGGCGTGGACGCGCGTGGGTAGCGGAATATGAGCGCCGGCGGTCATGTACCGAATCTAGTCTGTGCACCAGGTCCTCCAGATCAGAAAGGACAGCAGGTGCCAGCGACACATCCGGATCCGGTGCCGCCGAAGGGCCGTGTCGGCACACAGCCGTTCGCTCTGCCACCCGCGGGCAGACGGTGGAGCCCGGCACTGCGTGCCGCCGTGGCGTTCGCCTTCCCCGCCGCGCTCGTCACCGGACTCGGCAATCCGGAGGCGGCGGTGTTCGTCATCTTCGGCGCCTTCGCCGTGCTCTACGGCGAGGGACGGCCGTTCCGGGTGCGCGGCCGGGTGGTGCTGGCGGCCGGTCTGGCGCTGCTCGCCTCGTGTGGCCTGGGTGGACTGGTCGGCGAACTGCTCACCACCGGATTCGGCGCTTCGCTGGTCATGGTGGTCGTGGTGTCGGCGGTCGCGGTGGTCGCCGTCTTCGTGATCGACGCGCTGCGGCTCGGTCCGCCGGGCGCGCTGTTCTTCGCATTGGTCTGCGCGGGCGCGATGAAAGCCGTGGAATCCGGCGCGTCGTTGGTGACACTGCTGCTCTGCACGGCATCCGGTGTGCTCGCTTCGATCATCGTTTCGATGGCCGGAATGCTTGGTGATCACCGCAAACCCGAACGCATGGCGGTCGAGGAGGCCGTGCGCGCGGTGGACGCGTATGTCGCGGCCAGGGAGACGGGCGGCTCCGCTATCGATCTACGTCACCGAGCCGGCGCCGCGATGGCCGACGCATGGGCCGCGGTCTACGACGGTGGCGTGCCGAGTGACCCCGGGGAAGCGACGCTGTTGGCCACCTTGCAGCGTGCGCGGCGCACGCTCGCCGGGTTCGCCCCCGCCGACGACACCGACGATCTGCTCGTCGATCCGTTGGTTTCGTTCGCCCGTCCGAGTGTGGGTTTCCGGCTGCGGCGTTCGCTGTCGTTCTCCTCGCATGCGGCGATCAGCGCGATGCGCGTCGCGGTGGGCTGCCTCGGCGCGGGTGCGCTCAGCGGGTGGCTGGGTCCGGAGCGGCCGCACTGGGCGGTGCTCAGCGCGCTGATCGTGTTGCAGACCGGGCCGGATCGGGTGCACGGGCAGGTGCGCGCCGTCCACCGTTTCGTCGGCACCGTCGTCGGCCTCGGCCTGTTCGCGCTCATCTACCAACTCGGGCCCACCGGCTATGCGCTGGTCGTGCTCATCGCCATGCTGCAGTTCTGCATCGAGCTGTTCGTCCCGCGCAACTACGCGCTGGCCGTCGTGTTCATCACCCCGGTCGCGCTGATCGCGGGCGGTGTCGCCACCACCGATGGACCGATCGGGCCGGTGATCCGGGATCGTCTGGTGGAGACGGTGCTCGGTGTCGTGGTGGCGGTGTTCGCGCTGTACTGCGTCGCGCCGCACGGGCATCGGCGCACCTTCCACTGGATGGAACGCCGCGCGGTCGCCGACGCCCGCGCTCTGCTCGGCAGGCTGCGACGCGAGCCGATGGACACCGAGGCGTGGATGCTGGTCCAGCGATTGCAATTCGAGCTGGTCGGCGTGGTCCGCAGCGGTATCGACTCGGCGACCGATGACCCTGAGTGGACCCGCGAGTACTGGCCGGAGCATGCCGCCCTCGCGCACTTCGGCCATGACCTGCTCGCCGCCTGCTGGGTGCTGCAGCCGGGTGAGCGGCTCACCGACGTGGCCGGCTGGGCAGCCCGCCTGGAATCGGCGCTTCCCGGACCATCGGCGCCGAACCGGCTGCCTCCTGGGCGGTACCTCCGCCTTCGCTCAGCCCCCATTAGGCTTCGGCGCATGCACGACAGCGTGACGGTCCGGATGGCCGCCCCGGCCGACAAGATCTGGGAACTGATCAGCGACATCGAGAACACCGGGCGGTTCAGTCCCGAGACGTTCGCGGCGGAGTGGCTCGGTGGCGCCACCGGCCCGGCGGTGGGCGTGAAGTTCCGCGGGCACGTCAACCGCAATGGCTGGGGACTGAAGTATTGGACGGTGTGCCGGATCGTCGCCTGCGAGCCCGGCCGTGAATTCGCGTTCACCGTGCTCGGTCCAGGCGGCATGCAGGTCAACACCTGGCGCTATGTCCTCGAGCCGGTGGACGGCGGCACCGACGTGACCGAGTCGTTCCAGCTGCACGACAGCCCGGTGCTGCGGCTGTACTGGCTGCTGGCCGGATGGACGCGCGGCAAGACGAACGTCGAGGGCATGCGCGAGACGCTGAACCGCATCAAGGCCGTGGCCGAATAACCGCTCGGCACAGCGCCGTTCGGCGCGGCCGAGGCCGCGGACCTAGGCTCGACAACCATGACTGCTCCTGTGCTTCTCGTGCTCGGCGCCGGTCCCGGCCTCGGGCTGTCGGTTGCCCGCTTGTTCGCGGATGACGGGTTCGCCACTGTGCTGGCCTGTCGCTTTCCACAGGAGGCGGAACCGCTGGCGGCGCAGTTGCGCGGGCAGGGATTCGACGCCGAGGGCGTCGGGGTGGACCTGACCGATCCCGTCGACGTGGGCCGCGTCGTCACCGGAGTGGGTGAGCGCCACGGTCGCATCGACGTACTGCACTTCAACCCGAGCGTCTTCCGTCAGGCCGATCCGCTGCACCTGTCGGTTCCCGAACTGATCGCGGACTTCACCGTCGGCGCCGCGGCGCTGCTGCCCGCCGTCCAGGCCGCACGTCCCTTCCTGGGCGAGGGATCCCGCGTGCTCGTCACGGGCAGCGCGGCCGCGGACGAGCCGTGGCATCAGGCCGCCTCGCTCGGCGTCCAGAAGGCGGCGGTGCGCAACTTGGTGACCAGCCTGGACACCACACTGGCCCCCGCGGGCATCCGCGCCGCCGCCGTGCAGATCAACGGCATGCTCGGCGAAGGAGCCTTCACCCGGGATCGCGTCGCCGCGGCGCTGCACGCGGCGGCCACCCGGCCCGCCGACGCATGGACACCGCACGTCTCCTACGACGGCTGAGTTCCGTCTACCCGGCTCGTGCGCTGAATCCGGCAGGCCGGGCCCACGCAGATCGACGCATTACCGAAAGTGCGACGGAGCGGCGGGAGCCGACGTTTGCACGAACCAGGGCAGGCCGTCGCTGAGCCTGGTGCTACCGCGGTCGGATGGCCGCGAATTCGATTGGTAGCTGCGCGGGTCCACGCAGATTGACGTGTTCCCGGTAGCGCGGAGGGTCCATGGGTAGCGATGGGGATTCGACGCGCTGGGCGAACCGGGTCAGCGCTACCCGCGCCTCCAAGCGGGCCAGCGGCGCGCCGACGCAGAAGTGGGCCCCGAGTCCGAAGGCCAGGTGGCGGTTGTCGCGTGCCGGGTCGAATCGGTCGGGGTCGGCGAACACCGCGGGATCGCGGTGTGCGGCGGCGATCAGCAGCACCACGAGATCGCCACGCTGGATGTCCATGCCGCCGATGGTCAGATCGTCGGCGGCGATGCGCGGGATCAGCTGAACCGGAGGGTCGAAGCGCAGCGTCTCCTCGACCACGCCGGGCCCCCGGCCCGGGTCCGCGCGTAGTGCGGCGAGTTCGTGTGGCCTGCGCAGCAAGGCGAGAGTCGCGTTGGCGATGAGGTTGACCGTGGTCTCATGTCCCGCCACAAGTAGCAGCGCGCAGGTCGAGATCAGCTCCGCGTGGGTGAGCACGTCACCGGCGTCCTCGGCCGCGATGAGTTCGGAGAGCAGGTCCTGGCCCGGCGTGTGGCGGCGGCGCTCGGTGAGTTCTTCGAAGTAGGCGTGCAATTCGATGCCCGCGCGCTGGATTTCGGCCGGGTCGGCGCGGAACTGGGGAGCCGCGCGGGAGGTCGGGTCGAGAGTGCGCGACAGCAGCGCGGACCAATTGCTGAGTCGCGCTTCGTCTTCCAGCGGCACGCCGAGCAGTTCACAGATCACCGTCACGGGGAGCGGATAGGCCAAGTGGTCGACCGCGTCGAAGGTGCCCGCGTGGGCGCGCTGGTCGAGCAGATCGTCGACGATCTCGGCGATCCGCGGCTCCAGCCGACGCACGACGCGCGGGGTGAACGCCTTCGACACCAGCCGGCGCAGGCGGGTGTGGTCCGGCGGATCGAGGAACAGGAACGAGGGTTTCGCCTGTGCGGCACCGTCTTCGCGCGTCCCGTCGTAGATGGGCATGGAACCGAGCTGCAACCGCGCAAGCGACCGGTCGACGCTGGCCCGTGGGTCGCGCAGCATGGCGGCGCAGTCGTCATAGCGGGTCAGTACGACCACGGGTGCGGTGCCGATCCGGAACGGACCGGACTCGCGCAGCCGGGCCAGGAGGGGGTACGGGTCCGCCCGCACCGCGGGGTCGAGCAGCCGCACATAGTCATCGGTCGGGTGGTTCGTGGTCGTCATCGACACTCCCAGCTGTCCGTCCCGGAATCGGCGCCGGGCTTGTTGGTATTATTCCGATACCGACGGTAGGAAGGCAATACCGGCGCGGGATGCGAAAATGTCGCCATGACACTCCGGCGCCCGGTCGACGATTCGGTCACCCGCGTGGTCGAACTGCTCGGCGACCGGTGGACCATCCTGCTGATCGCCGAGGCGTTCTTCGGAGTGCACCGCTTCAGCGATTTCGCCCGCAACATCGGCATCACCAACCGCAACCTGCTCACCAGCCGCCTGCGCATGCTGATCGACGCGGGCATCCTCACCCGCACCGACCACGGCGGCGGACGTGTCGACTACCACCTCACCGCCGCGGGCCGCGAGCTGTATCCGATCGTCATCTCGATGATGGTCTGGGGCGACAAGCACCTGGTCGGTGCGGAAGGCCCGCCGATCGTCCTCGAACATCGCCGGTGCGGGCACGAGACCGCACCGCTGCTGGTTTGCGACCACTGCCGCGAGCCGCTCGACCCGCGCGAGGTCGAACCCAAGGCCGGGCCGGGCTTCCATCAGCCGCCGGGCGCCGAACGGGCCGGTTGACCAGGGCGTAGCCCCGTAACGCGCTGAGGGCGTCGATGTGGCCGACGTGACCGGCCCGGCGTTTCGAACCACCTGGGTGCCTGGACCTGAGGCGCACGGGCGGCATACACGGGGCACGTAGCAGCTGGTGTCGAGCGCACCGGGTGCGGCGGTAGGAGGCAATAGAGTGGGCCTATGGCGCAAGCGATCGCCGTCGACCGATCTCATTGGCTCGGATTCCGCTGGCAGGGGCAAGGTTTGAGCGCGGACCGTACCGACGCGCTCGATGATCTCCTGCTGCTCGGTGTGCAAGGTGGACGTGGCGGCGGGCCGGAGCAGTCGCTGATCCAGCGCACCGCGGTGATCGGCGGTACGCCCGTCACCGAGGCGGTCCGGCCGGAAGGCCCGCTGGTGAGTGTTTGGTCAGTGCGGGGTGCTCCGCATGCCCATCCGCTGACCAGCCTGGACACGGTGTGCGACGCGGTTGCCCCGGTGGCGGCGGACGAGGGCGGGTCGGCGTATCTCGCGACCGTCGAGGAGGTCGCGGCCGCGCTGACGGCGGTGGTGACCGCGCCGATTACCAAAGGCCGAGCCAGCACCGAGGTCACCGCCCGGGTCCGCCCGGGGTTGGTGACCTGGTGTCAGCGCTGCCGGGCCACGCATGTGCCGGATGGATTGTTCCGTGCCGCCGGATGCCGGGCCCGGATAGTCCTCGCTACCCGGCAGCGGGCGACCGTGCTCCACCCGGCTCCGGAACATCAGCGCGGGCAGGTCGGGCATCCGCGGCTCGCATTGCTGGAGGCGTACTTTCGGGTGAACGGCCCGACCACGCGAACGCAGTTCCGTGACTGGCTGGGCAGCGATCCCACCGCCGCGTGGAAGACACTCGGCGCCGACCTCGTGCGCGTGCGCATCGAAGGGCGCGGCTTCGATCTCCCCGAGCCGCTGCTGGACGCGCTGCGGTCGGCGCCCGAGGCCGAGGGTGTGGTCCTGGTACCGCCGAACGACGGCTATCTCCGTCAGGTCGATCGTGAACTACTGGTACCGGATCGTGCGCGCCGCCATGAGGTGTGGCGTGCCCTCGCCGCGCCCGGTGCGGTGCTGTCCGCCGGTGAGGTGATCGGCACCTGGCGGTACCGGCGTGCCGAGAACGAACTGGCCATCACCTGTTTCGAGCCGCTGTCGGCACGACAGCGGGCGGACACCGAGAACAGTGCCGGTCTGATGGCCGAGACCGCCGGAGCCGATCCGCCTGCGATGCGCTGGAACTGACCCGCTCAGTCCAGCGGACGGAAGAAGGCTTCGGCTAGATAGAGCGGCAGCAGGACGTAGTACAGCAGCATCGCCATCGAATCGGCTCCGATCATGAACGCGGGTCCCACGTCGTGCCGCGGGCACGTCGCACCGGGGTTGGAGACCGAGTGGTCTCGCGAGAGCAGGACGCTAGTGCAGCCGTCGCACCTCGGCAAGACGGGTCAGCGTGTCGCCGGAAACAGCGTGCCTGCGCTATCGGCGGCGGATCCTGGCCAGCCACGCGGCGAGGTCGACTTTGCCGGACTCGGAGACCTCCAGGCCTTCCGTGTTCTGGGCCACCGCGTCGGTGACCCGTCCCCGGTAGCGCGTGGGACGCAGGTCCTCCACCGTCCAGCCGTCGCGGAAGGAGTCCCGGATCAGAGCGTCGCTGATCCGGGGACCGAACCCGGGCTCCGCGTCCGAGAGCGCGAGGACATGGAGGGTGCCGCCGGGCTTGCAGACCGCGTGCAGGCTGCGGACGTACGCGGCGCGCTCGGCGTCCTCGGTCCCGAAAACATGGAACAACGCGCTGTCGACGATGGTGTCGAACGCGGGCGCGGAGCCGGGCGGGTCACCGGCGAGATCCGGCCGGTCGCCGAGCGCCAGCGCGTCGGCCACCTCGAACGCGGCGCTCGGCACGCCCTTGGCGGCGGCATTCGCGCGGGCATACTCCACGGCGCTGGGCGACATGTCGATCCCGCGCACGTCGTACCCCAGTCTGGTCAGCAGGATCGTGTGCTCACCCGCACCGCTCCCGGGATCGAGCACACGCCCGGTGATCCACCCCTCGCGTTCGAGCTCGACGATGGCGGGCTGCGGCTCGCCGATCACCCACGGGGCGGTGTCATTGTCGTAGACGGAGTTCCAGAAATCAGCGGGACGAGTCATGACTCCATGGTCCATCCTCAACCGCGCTCGAGGTCAAGATCGGAAATGCCCGCACCCCGGGGACCGCCTACGGTCAGCGACCCGTGCGTCGACAGCCCATGACCGGGTACGCGCCCGGTATGAGCACACCGAATATCGATCCCACCACGGCGGAGTCGATGCGGCAGGACGCGGATTTCGCCGACGAGCACACCAAGCCCACGCACGCCGACGAGCATCCCGCCGACGAAGAGCTGGAGACCGACGAGTCGACGCCGCGCGGGCACAGCGGCATGGACGAGTGAGCACGGCGTGGCACGGTCGAGCGGAACCGTGCCACGTCCGCGCCCAGGCGGCGCCGGCCGGTGACAGTGGATTCGTCGTCGGCCCGGCTCGGCATGCGCCCGGCTGGCAGTAGCGGATGATCTCGGGCTCCGTAGTGGCAGCACGGGCCGCATCGGCGGGTTCGTCGTGGGCTGCTGGCTCGGTATGCACCTGGGCGATCGCGCACTCAGCGATGGCGTCCCAGCCCGGTCACGGCCCGAGGAACAATCGTTCGCACGGCAGGCGCGGCAGCAGCCGACGGTCCTCGATGGTGCTGCGGATCACTTCGATCGTGCACCAACGATTGCGCGTCCAATCCTGGACCAAATTGGCTGCCGCCGCAGCGGTCGCCGCGTAGTCGAAGGCCACGCCGGACAGCCAGATCCGTAGGTGCACATCACCTACGGGTCGGGACCATCCCTCGGCGGTCATGGCCTATCGCCTCCTACACCTTTCCGGACGAGGCATTGGTCGACTCCTCACGGGCACCCGGCGTGGACCGGTGAGCGCGGCGTGGCACGGTCCGCAGGGAACCGTGCCACGCACGGGCTCAGGCGACGGCGACCAACCGGGCCGCGTTGGCGGATTCGTCGTCGGCCGCCTGGTTGGCCGCCAGCTCGGCATGCACCCGCTGGCGGTAACGGGCGATCTCGCGCTCGGTGCCGGCGGCGTCCCAGCCCAGATGGCCGCCGATCAGCCAGGCGACCTCCGGGCCTGCGGCCAGTCCTCGGTCGGCCGCCTCGATGGAGATCCGGGTGCGGCGGGTGAGCACGTCGTCCAGGTGCAGCGCGCCCTCATGGGTCACCGCGTACACCGCCTCGGCGCCGAGGTAGTCCGGTGCGCCGCTCAGTGGCTTGCCCAGTTCGGGTTCGCGTGCGATCAGGTCGAACAGGTCGGTGATCGCCGAGCCGTAGCGCCCGAGCAGACGTTCGACCGTCGCCCTCGGCAGCCCCGCGCGCTGGGCGAGACTGTCCAGGTCGGCGGCGAGTTCCTGGTAGCCGACCGCGCCGAGGATCGGCAGATGCTCGGTCACCGACGGGGCGACCGCCCGGCCGAGCCCCGCCGCGGCCGCGTCGACGACGTCGGCGGCCATCACACGGTAGGTGGTGTATTTGCCGCCCGCGATCACGAACAGCCCGGGCGCCGGTTCGGCGACCGCGTGCTCCCGGGAGAGCGTCGCGGTGTCGGACGACGCGCCGGACAGCAGCGGGCGCAGCCCCGCGTAGGTGCCGACGATGTCCTCATGGGTGAGCGGATCGCGCAGCACCCGGTTGACGTGGTCGAGCAGGTACTGCACGTCGGCGTTGCTGGCGGCCGGGTGGTCCTTGTCCAGCGACCAATCCGTGTCGGTGGTGCCGATGATCCAGTGCGCGTGCCACGGGATCACGAAAAGCACGCTCTTCTCGGTGCGCATGATCAAGCCCGTGTCCAGGTTCAGGCGGTGGCGCGGCACGAGGATGTGCACGCCCTTGGACATGCGGACATGGAACGGGAAATCGACACCGGTCATCCGGTTCATCTCGTCGGTCCACACGCCGGTCGCGCTGATCACCCGGCGCGCGCGCACGGTGTGCACCCGGCCGGTCTCCAGATCGGTGACCTCCGCGCCGACCACGCGTTCGCCATCGCGCAGCAGCCCGGTCACCTTGGTACGGGTGAGCACGGTCGCGCCGTGCTGGGCGGCGGTGCGGGCGATCATCATGGTGTGGCGGGCGTCGTCGACTTGGGCGTCGAAGTACCGGATGGCGCCGGTCAGCGCGTCCGCGCGCAATGCTGGCGCCAGTTCCAGCGCGCGCGTGCGGGACAAGTGCCGGTGCATCGGCAGCGCGCGGGCGCCGCCGATGGTGTCGTACAGTGCGACACCCGCTCCGATATAGGCCCGCTCCCACACCCGATGCCGCAACGGCAGCAGGAACGACACAGGCCGCACCAGGTGCGGCGCGAGGCGGTGCAGCAACAGGCTGCGCTCCTTCAACGCCTCGCGTACCAGCCAGAAGTCGAGCTGCTCCAGGTAGCGCAAGCCGCCGTGGATGAGCTTGCTGGAGCGGCTCGAGGTGCCTGCCGCGAAGTCCCTGGCCTCCACCAGGGTCACGGTCAGGCCGCGGGAGGCGGCGTCGAGGGCGGCGCCCGCACCGACCACGCCGCCGCCGATGACGAGCACATCGATCTCGGTGTCGCCGAGTGAGTTCACCGCGCGGGCGCGGTACTGGGAGTCCAATCGTGCGGACACAGCGGTATCTCTCCTTGTTTTCGGTGTTATTGGGATTGGCCGACGTCGCCCCTCATTCGTCGACGTCGATCCAATCCAGGGTGCGGGCGACGGCCTTCTTCCAGCGCGCGTAACCGCGCTCGCGCTGCTCCTCCGACCAGGTGGGATGCCAGCGCTTGGCCTCGTTCCAGTTCTGTTCGAGCTCGTCGGTGTCGCTCCAGAATCCGACGGCGAGCCCCGCCGCGTAGGCGGCGCCCAGCGCGGTGGTCTCGGCGACCACCGGACGCGACACCGGCACACCGAGGAAGTCGGCCTGCAACTGCATGCACAGCTCGTTGGCGGTGACGCCACCGTCCACGCGCAGCGTGTCCAGCTTCACGCCGGAGTCGGCCTGCATGGCCTCGACCACGTCGCGGGTCTGGTAGCAGATCGATTCCAGCGTCGCGCGCGCGAGATGGGCGTTGGTGCTGTAACGGGACAGGCCGACGATGGCGCCGCGTGCGTCCGAGCGCCAGTAGGGCGCGAACAGTCCCGAGAACGCCGGGACGAAATACACCCCGCCGTTGTCCTCGGCCTGCCGGGCCAGCGATTCGCTCTGTGCCGCACCGGAGATGATGCCCAGCTGATCGCGCAGCCACTGCACCGCCGAGCCGGTGACCGCGATCGAACCCTCCAGCGCGTATACCGGCTTGTCCGAGCCCAGCTGGTAGGCGACCGTGGTGAGCAGTCCGTGCTGCGACCGCACGATCTCGGTTCCGGTGTTCAGCAGCAGGAAGTTGCCGGTGCCGTAGGTGTTCTTGGCTTCGCCGGGACGGAAGCAGACCTGCCCCACCGTGGCCGCCTGCTGGTCGCCGAGCACACCCGACAGCGGGACCGCGCCGCCGAACGGACCGTCGGGGCGGGTGGTGCCGAACAGCTCCGGGTTGGACGACGGTGCGATGGCGGGCAGCATCGCGCGCGGGATGCCGAAGATGGACAGCAGCTCGTCGTCCCAGTCCAGCGTCTCCAGGCTCATCAGCATGGTGCGGCTGGCATTGGTCGGATCGGTGACGTGTACCCCGCCGTCCACGCCGCCGGTGAGCTGCCACAGCAACCAGGTGTCGGTGGTGCCGAAGAGCGCGTCGCCGCGTTCGGCGTCCTCGGCCACACCCGGGACGTTGTCCAGGATCCAGCGCAGCTTCCCACCGGAGAAGTAGGTGGCGGGCGGCAGGCCCGCCTTGCGGCGGATGGTGTCACCGTGCCCGGCCTTCTCCAGATCGGAGGCGATGCGATCGGTGCGGGTGTCCTGCCACACGATGGCGTTGCAGTACGGCCGCCCGGTCTTGCGGTTCCACACCACGGTGGTCTCGCGCTGGTTGGTGACGCCGACCGCGGCCAGATCGCTCGCCACCAGATCGGCCTTGGTGAGGGTGCTCTGGATGACCGCGCGGGTGCGCTCCCAGATCTCGGTCGGGTTGTGCTCCACCCACCCCGGGCGCGGCAGGATCTGCTCGTGCTCGAGCTGGTGGCGGGCAACCTCGTTGCCGCTGTGGTCGAACACCATGAAGCGGGTGCTCGTGGTGCCTTGGTCGATGGCGCCGACGAACTTGGTCATCGCGGTCCTTTCGAGAAACTGCTGTCGGAAACGGAATCAGAACAGGAACTGGGCAGCGAGACCGGCGAGCGCGCCGCCGACCAGCGGGCCGAGCACGGGCACCCAGGCATAAGCCCAGTCGGAGTTCTTGCGGCGCGGTTCGGCGCTGACTTCGGGCGACTCGACCGACGAGCGGGCGCCGACACCCACCGGAACCAGGGCCGCATCGGCCGGTACCGGCTTGCTGACGGGCAGCAGTGCGTGCGCGATGCGCGGACCGAGGTCGCGAGCCGGGTTGATGGCGTATCCGGTCGGACCGCCGAGCGAGGCGCCGATGCCGACGACAAGGAACGCCGCCGCGACCGGGCCGAGCCCGCTGGGGGTGTGTCCGAAAGCAAGGATCACCAGGACCAAAGTGAAGGTGCCGATAACTTCGGTGGCGAAGTTCCAGCGGAAGGCACGGATCGCGGGACCGGTGGCGAACACCGCGAGCTTCTTCTCCTCGTCGGTCTCCTCGTCGAAGTGGCGCTTGTAGGCCAGGTAGGCAGCGGTCGCGCCGAGGAACGCGCCGGCCAGCTGACCGCTCAGATAGGCGAGCGTGGTGCCGCCCGAGATGGCGATACCGGAGGCGTACTCGTCGGCGCCGCTGAACAGGATGCCGATGGTGACCGCCGGGTTGAGGTGGCCGCCGGTCTTATAGGCGACATAAACGCCGGCCAGCACCGCGAACCCCCATCCCACGTTGATCAGTAGCCAGCCACCGTCCTGTCCTTTGGACTTGGCCAGCAGTACGTTCGCGACCACACCGACCCCGAGCAGCAGCAGTACTCCCGTACCGAGTGCTTCGCTGAGGAAGATTGAGCCGAAGTTCATCGTTGAGCCTCCGTTTCGCCCCGCAGGTCGCGGGCGCGACCGTGCGTGAAACGGAAATTACGGCGGGATTTCCGAGTCGGACATAGTTCCCGTTCGACAATGTCGAACGGCTCGGCTGGTTGCCGGAACCCGGCGCCACTACCGTCCGACCCGCTAGGAGGATGTATGGCGCAGCTCACACTGGGTTTCAATGATGTAGCCCAGGTATCACCGAGGATTCGACATTGTCGAATCGCGACTTGGCGGATAGGTTTCCCGACATGCCGGGTCCGATCCAATCGATCGAGCGGGCGGCGGCCGTGCTGCGGCTGCTGGCCCGTGGATCCGGTCGTCTCGGCATCGGCGACATCGCGAGTGCGCTCGATCTGGCCAAGCCGACCGCGCACGGCATCCTGCGCACATTGCAGGGCGTCGGTTTCGTCGAGCAGGACCCGGCGACCGGCAAGTACCAGCTCGGCGCGGCGGTGCTGCACTTGGGCACCAGGTATCTCGACGCCAACGAGCTGCGTTCACGGGCCATCAACTGGGCCGACGCGCTGGCGGCGCGCACCGGAGAGTCGGTGCGGATCGGCGCCCCGGTCGACGGCGCGGTGGTGGTGGTCCACCACGTGTTCCGGCCGGACAACACCGAGCAGGCGCTCGAGCTCGGCGAACTCCTGCCCCCGCACGCCACCGCGCTGGGCAAGGTCCTGCTGGCCTACGACACCGACCTGGCCGCCACGGTGCGCGGAGGCGAACTGGCCCCGCTCACACACCGCACCCTCGTCGACCGAGCCGCGCTGGCCAGGGCGCTGGCCGGGGTTCGGCAGGCCGGATGGGCCGGTGAGACCGAGGAATTCCGGTCGGGCGAGGCGGGTATCGCGGCGCCGATCCGGGCGCCCGGCGGTCTCGTGGTGGGCGCCATCGGCATCACCGGCCGGGTGGATCGGCTGTGCGACGCACAGTTGCGGCACCGGCGGGCGCTGGTCGGTTACGTCCTCGACGCCGCGCGGGCGGTCTCGAGGGATCTCGGTGCCGCGCACTGAGATCCGGGATGACCGGCGGACTTCGACAGGAGGTGGCCGCCGATGACGCAACGCTACGTGCTGTCCATCGACCAGGGCACCACCTCCACCCGCTGCATCCTGTTCGATCAGCGCGCCCGCTTGGTCGGCGTCGCGCAGCGCCCGCACCAGCAGCACTATCCGCGCCCGGGATGGGCCGAGCAGGACGCGCTGGAGATCTGGCGCAACGTCGAGCGGATCGTGCCGCAGGCGATGCGGGATTCCGGCGTCGCCGCCAACCAGATCGCCGCGCTGGGCATCGCCAACCAGCGCGAGACCACCGTGGTGTGGGACCGCCGCACCGGGATGCCGATCGGTCGCGCCATCGTCTGGCAGGACGTGCGCACCGAGGAGTTGGTCGGCGAGCTGCGGGAGCGTCCTGGCGCGGACCGGATCCGCGAGCTGTGCGGCCTACCGCTGGCCACGTACTTCGCGGCGCCGCGGCTGCGGTGGATGCTGGACGCCGTCCCGGGGCTGCGCGAGCGCGCCGAGCGCGGTGAGGTGCTGTTCGGCACCATGGAGACCTGGCTGATCTGGAACCTCACCGGCGGGGTCGACGGCGGGCTGCACCTCACCGATGTCACCAACGCCAGCCGCACCTTGCTGATGAACCTCAGCACCCTCACCTGGGACGACGAGCTGCTGGCGTTCTTCGGCATCCCCGCCGCGATGCTGCCGCACATCCAGCGCTCCACCGCGTCCTACGGCGTCACCCGCCGGGTGGTACCCGGCATCCCGATCGCCGCCGCGCTGGGCGACCAGCACGCCGCGCTGTTCGGCCAAACCTGTTTCGCGCGTGGGGAAACCAAGTGCACCTACGGCACGGGTGGATTCCTCATGATGAACACCGGACGCGAGCTGGTGCGGTCCGAGCACGGCCTGCTCACCACGATCGGCTACCAGATCGGCCCCGAGCCGGTGTACGCGTTGGAGGGACCGATCGCGGTCACCGGCTCGCTCGTGCAGTGGGTGCGGGACAACATCGGCCTGGTCACCAGCGCGCCGGAGATCGAAACCCTCGCGCGCACCGTCGACGACAACGGCGGCTGCTATGTGGTTCCCGCGTTCTCCGGGCTGTACGCGCCGCATTGGCGCAGCGACGCCCGCGGCTTGATCGCCGGACTGACCTCCTACATCACCAAGGGGCACATCGCCCGCGCCGTGCTGGAGGCCACCGCGTGGCAGACCCGCGACGTGGTCGAGGCGATGAACGCCGACTCCGGCCTGCAGGCCGCCACTCTGCGCGTGGACGGCGGCATGACGTCGAACAACCTGCTCATGCAGATCGTGGCCGACGTACTCGACGTTCCCGTCATGCGTCCGTTCGTCGCCGAAACCGTCTCGCTGGGTGCGGCGTATGCCGCCGGCCTCGCCGTCGGCTACTGGCCGGATCTGGAAGGGCTGCGCAACAATTGGCGCCTTGCCGCCCAATGGATTCCGCGCATGGACCCCGCGTATCGCGAGGACGAATACGAGAAGTGGAGGCACGCGGTCGAACTGACCTTCGGCTGGGTGCGATCGAAACCGCGGGCTCGGTAGCCGCGTACCGTGACGGGTCTTGTGTCGGGCAACTGGGTTAGCGTCGTAGTTATGCGGCTTCACCAGGCGCCATATGTCTGCCAGTGGGATAGATCGGTTGAGTTGCCTTGGAACCACTGATAGTTTCGAACGTGTGAGCGACACGGCGGTCAGTGCCCGGTACACATTCCGGCTCCGGCTGTCCGCCACGGCACGCCAGGCGCTGCTGGCCGAGTGGGATCGTTGCCGGTGGGTGTGGAACCAGTGTGTGGTCGAATCCCGCGCCGCTCGCGCCGCAGGGAAAGTGATCGGCCCGGCCGCGTTGGGCAAGGAGCTGACTGGCTGGCGAGCTGAGCATGATTGGCTGCGTGTAGGGGCATCGGTGCCGCAACAACAGATCATCCGTGACTTCGGGCGCTCCCGCGCGAAAGCGTTGAAAGACATCAAGGCGCGGGTGCCGGTGGCGCGGCGGGCTGGAATGCCGCGGTTGAAGAAGAAGGATCTCGCTGCCCCGTCGCTGGAGTATACCTTGCGCGGTTTCCGTATCCGTGACGGCCGATTGCATCTGGCCGGGGGGATCGTCGCGCGGGTCGTGTGGTCGCGGGAACTGCCCGCTGCTCCGTCGAGTGTGCGTGTCTACCGCGACAGCCTCGGCCACTGGTACGCCTCGTTCGTGGTTGCCGCCCAACCCGATCCGCTTCCGGCGACCGGGCAGGCGATCGGGATCGACTGGGGCGTGACCACCACTGCCACCACTACCAGCCTCAGTCACGACCTACCCCACGCCCAGTACGGGAGGTCCGCGTCGGCGAAACTGGCCCGTTATCAGCGGATGATGGCCCGCCGCAGGCCCGGTCGCGGCCGGGCTGCTTCGGCTGGATACCGTGCCGCCAAGAAGCGGGTGGCGAAGCTGCACGCGAAGGTCGCACGGCAACGCCAGGACGGTGCCCGCAAGTGGGCGAAAGCGGTCGTACGCGGTTTCGACGCGATCGCGGTCGAGGACTTCCGGCCGAGGTTTCTCGCTCGCTCGACGATGGCGCGTAAGGCCGCTGACGCCGCGATCGCGTCCGCCAAGGCCGAGCTGGTACACATGGCCACCAAGCATCAGCGTCAGCTGGTGCTGGTCGATCCCGCGCACACCACCATGGACTGTGGTAACTGCGGTGCGAGAGCCAAGCACCGGCTACCACTGTCCCAACGCATCTATACCTGCACGGCGTGCGGGTTCGTCGCTGACCGAGACCGTAACGCCGCACTGGTCGTACGAAACAGGGCTGGTTTCACCCCTGCTGGTGTCGAGAACGTAAGCCCTGACCGCTCGCCGAGCGTCCAGGCAGTTTGAGCCAGGAATCTCGCCCATCAGCATCAGGGTGAAGAGGAATCAAGTGGGATGTGCGACTGCAGGCCGACCTCGACCTCGAGCGTGAGCGTGATCTTGTCGCCGATCACCGCGCCGCCGTCGGGCAGCGGCATGTCGATGGTGATACCGAAATCGCGGCGATTGATCACGGTCTTGGCCTCGAAGCCGGCGACCGGCCCCTGGCCCATGCCGGGATTCACACCGAGGAACTCGACGTCGAGCGATACCGGCTTGGTGACGCCGCGGATGGTGAAGTCGCCGTCCACCAGGAAGTCGTCGCCGTCGACCCGGAACCCGGTGGATTTGAAGGTGGCCACCGGAAACTGCTCGGCCTGGAAGAAGTCCGCGGTGCGCAGGTGCGCGTCGCGCTGTGCGTTGTCGGTGGTCACCGAGTCGACCCGGATTTCGGCCTCGGCCGAGGCGCTGCCGTCCTCGGCGATGACCAGCTTGCCGGAGAAGTCGGTGAAGCGGCCCCGCACCTTGCTGACCATCAGGTGACGCACCGAGAAGCCGAGGGTGGAATGGACGGGATCGATGGCCCAGGTGCCTGCGGTCAGGCCCTTGGTCGCTTCGGGTGTCATGGTGTTCTCCTCCTATAGTTGAGATTTAAACTATGTGAGTGGGGGTTGGATCGGGGGCATTGCGGGAAACTCAGTGGGTGCCGAGAAGCTGTGCGAACGGTACCGGCTCGTCATACGAATCGGTGGCACGCGATCGCGGCGTGTTGGTCAGAAACGTGGCGAATTCCGTTGCGGCGCGGTCCATCCGGGCGCTCAATCCATCCGAGTCGGCGGATGCCCAGTCCTCGGACGCCGCGTACACCGACGTGGGCGCGACCACCGCACGCAGATGGCTGAACATCGGCCGCAACGCGTGTTCCAAGGCCAAGGAGTGGCGCGCCGAGCCGCCGGTCGCACCGAGCAGCACCGGCATCCCGCTCAGCGAATCCGGTTCCAGCACGTCGAAGAACGTCTTGAACAGGCCGCTGTAGGAGGCGTTGAAGATCGGCGTGACGGCGATCAGCCCGTCGGCGGTGACCACGGTGTCGATCGCCGCGCGCAGCGCTCCCGCCGCGAATCCGGTCACCAGGTTGTCGGCCAGATCGCGGGCGTGTTCGCGCAGCTCGACGACGTCGAACGCCGCGTCGGCGCCGGAGTTCGCCAGCGCTTTGCCGGTGGCCGTGGCGAGCCGATCGGCGAGCAGTCTGGTCGACGAGGGCTGGGACAGTCCCGCGGAGACGACGGCGATGCGGGTCATCGGGTCACCTCCGGCGCGGCGTCGCGGGCGGCGACCAGGGCAGCGTGCGTCGGCGCGTCCGGAACATGCGCGGGGCGCATGGCGTCGAACTCCTTGCGCAGCACCGGCACGACTTCCTCGCCGAGCAGGTCCAGTTGCTCCAGCACGGTTTTCAGCGGAAGGCCGGCGTGGTCCATCAGGAACAACTGACGCTGGTAGTCGCCGAACGACTCGCGGAAGGTGAGCGTCTTGTCGATGACTTCCTGCGGGCTACCCACGGTGAGCGGGGTCTGCTCGGCGAACTCCTCCAGCGATGGGCCGTGTCCGTAGACCGGCGCGTTGTCGAAGTATGGCCGGAACTCCCGCACCGCGTCCTGGGAGTTCTTGCGCATGAACACCTGCCCGCCCAGTCCGACGATGGCTTGGTCGGCCGAGCCGTGCCCGTAGTGCTCGTAGCGCCGGCGGTACAGCGAGATCAGTCGCCGGAAATGCTCTTTCGGCCAGAAGATGTTGTTGGCGAAGAATCCGTCACCGTAGTAGGCGGCCTGCTCGGCGATTTCGGGGCTGCGGATCGAGCCGTGCCAGACGAACGGTGGTACGCCGTCCAGCGGACGCGGCGTCGAGGTGAACGATTGCAGCGGTGTGCGGAACTTGCCCTCCCAGTCGACCACGTCCTCGCGCCAGAGCCGGTGCAGCAAGTGGTAATTCTCGATCGCCAGCGGGATGCCGTCGCGAATGTCCTTGCCGAACCAGGGATAGACCGGTCCGGTGTTGCCGCGACCGAGCATCAGGTCGACGCGGCCGCCGGCCAGGTGCTGCAACATGGCGAAGTCCTCGGCGATCTTCACCGGATCGTTCGTGGTGATCAGCGTGGTCGCGGTGGAGAGCTGAAGCCGCTCGGTCCGCGCCGCGATGTAGCCGAGCATCGTCGTCGGCGACGACGGCACGAACGGCGGGTTGTGGTGCTCGCCGGTGGCGAAGACGTCCAGCCCGACTTCTTCGGCCTTCTGCGCGATCGTCACCATCGCCGTGATGCGCTCGTGCTCACTCGGCGTCCGCCCGGTGGTCGGGTCGGTCGTCGCATCGCCGACCGTGAAAATTCCGAACTGCACGACGCCTCCTTCGTTCTCAGTCTGGCCCAAATTGGTGGATATGGCAACCAATGGAACGGCGGTGGACGCCCCGCTATTCCCGAGGCGGCGGTGTGGCCTCGGTTACGTCAGGTATTCCGCTAGCCAGGTGCGGGTGAGAAGGCGGGTCACCTGGGCGCCGGTGTCGAGTTCGGTGGTGCCGAAAGCGTGGTCGAGGAAGGGGAGCTCGACGTAGCGGTGGGGGATGCCAGCGGCGTCGAGCGCGGCAGCGTAGGCCGCGGTGTGCTCGGCGAGCACGAGGTGGTCGTTCGCGCCCTGGACCAACAGCGTCGGCGCGGACTTGTCGGTGATGTGCGGCGTGGAGTCGGTCGCGGCATATCGATCGGGGTATTGCTCGGGCGTTCCGCCGAGATACTGCCGAGCCGCGTCGGACCCTATCGAGGTCTCGGTGCCGGAGGCGGTGAGGTCGACCACGGGATACAGCGCGATCACCGCCCCCACCCGGGGCAGGTCGGCGGCGCTGCCGCAGCTGGGCCGCAGGACACCGGCGTTGATCTGGTTCGCCACGTTGATCGCGAGATTGCCACCCGCGGAGTTACCGAACACCGCGAGGCGGCGCGGGTCCAAGTTGTATCGCCGGGCGTTCGCCGCGGCCCAGGTCAGTGCGCAGGCGACGTCGGCGTCCGCGGTGTCCCAGCGGTGGTCGGCGTCGTCGGAGAGGCGGTAGTCCACATCGAGGACGGCGTACCCGTTGTCGGCCAGCCACGTGGTGTAGGCATTGGTGCCGCGGCTGCCCCCGACGAACGCGCCGCCGTGGATGCTGACCACCAGCGGTGCCGGTGCGGAGCCGCGTGCGGGCAGGTGCAGATCCGCCTGGATCGGCTGCCCGTCGATGGTCGCGTACGTGACGGTCTCGTCGGGCGCGTCGCCGACGGTACTGAACGGAACGGCCGGAGCGAACGGAATCCACGTGCCCGCCGCGTCACGCGCCGCGCACACCAGCGCCGCGCTCGTCGCCACGGACAGAACCAGACCGACGGCGGCCACCCCGGTCACCGTCCCCGCGATGCGCCGGCCCGTCGCACTCCGGCGCAGCGCTACCAGCGCGAGTCCGGCCGTGACCACCGCCAGCACCACGTTCCATGAGCCCATCGCGTCGCGCACCGCGCCGAGCAAGAGCAGAGCGGACTGGATGATCGCGTTGCGCAGCAACGGCATGACCCACGAGACCGGCACGACCGCGATCAGCTGGCTGACCACGAGGTACACGGCGAGCGCCGCCGCGAGCGTCAGCAACCCGATCCGGGCCGGGCGCCGTGGCGGGTCCGGCCTTCCTGGCGCGGCTGAATCCGCTCCTCGCTCCTCGCTCATTCGGGCTCTCCGCTTCGCAGTCGGTTCGGGTCGACTCCAACATAGATCTGTCGATGTGCCGCACCCCTTCCCGCTCGCGGCGCATGTGTAAGCACTCGGGTAGCCGACTACGCACGACATCCGGCGGCGGGTCCGCAGAATCGGTCGCCACAGTGATTTCGGACACAGTGGTTGGGAAGAGGTTGGGATGGCTGGATATCGCGATTGGATGGCACCCGCTCCGAATCCGGAGCCGCCGTTGGACAGTCGTCGCCGCGCCGAGGCCGGCCGGACGGCGAGCGATCCGGCGGCAGCGCGGGCGCTACCGTGCCGCCCGCGGACGCACCTCGCCGCGTCCGGGCGGCCGAGCGCCGGCGTGCGCGGCGCGCTGCGCCGGAGTCATCCGCAGGGAACCCGGGCCGACGACGAAACGCTCTCCGCGGCGCGGCGGTTCGCCGATTCAGCGGTGCGGATCGTGCTGGAGGTACTCGATCGCAGGAGACCGGTGGCGCAGCTCGCCGTGGTCGCCGACGCCACGGTCATCGCCGCGATGCGCACGCTGATCGCCGCCGATCTGGTGCCGGGCCGTGCCCTCGGCGGCGCGGTGCCGATCCGGGTGAGCGTCGTACTGGTGGACGCCAAGACCGCCGAGGTCTACGCCGGATACG
Organism: Nocardia sp. Marseille-Q1738; assembly: GCF_965283145.1. NCBI lineage: Bacteria > Bacillati > Actinomycetota > Actinomycetes > Mycobacteriales > Nocardiaceae > Nocardia > Nocardia sp. Marseille-Q1738. The sequence continues at coordinate 75,516 of NZ_CBDIMS010000011.1, forward strand.
CCCGTGGCGCCAGGCATTTCGCGCTGGCGGCGCGCATCGTCCGCACCCGCTCGGCGGGCTGGCGGCTGACCGCTCTGCGCATCCGATGACGGGTGTCACGGATGTGGCGGCGGCCGGTCGGCGGCGTCACACGCACGTCGAGGTGCCGGTCCGGCCGGGAAAGCCCCTGCGAACTGGGCGCGGCGCCCGTGGTGGAGTAGCCGACTACCTAGGTTCGGGCCAGCGAACTCAGCCAGTCGTGCATCCAGGACAGCGCGGTTTTGCCGCCGCCGACGGGGTAGCTGCCGTAGGCGGTGTGGGCCTGGGAGCGGTAGAACTCGTCGAGCAGCCGCGCTCGTTCCTGGTTGGCCGACTCCGACAGCTGGCTCTGCAGCAGCGCGATACCGCCGTTGGACATGAGATCGCCGAGGATGGCGTTCATTTCGAGTTGGTAGCGCCAGATGTAGGCGGGGTCCGGATGCGAGGTCTGGGCCAGGAAGCCCGCGAAGCGGGTCACGAAATCGTCCGCGGCCGTGGCGCAGTAGAGGTCGCCTGCCGCGCAGATGGTGCGGGTCTGCGGGGTGACGAAACCGAACCCGCCGATCCGCGGCCCACCCGCGCCCGCACCGCCCACCGGCGGACCGACCATCGCGTCGGCGGGGGAGCGGCGCGGATCGGAGATGAGTCCGACCGCCGCGATCCGGTGCGGCGGCACGACGCCGAGGCCGGTGCCGATCTCGGCCGCGAGATCCCCGGCCGCGTCGGCTCCTTGGCTGTAGCCGAGCAGTGCGATCTTGGTCGCACCGCACTCCCTGGCCATCGCCGCGATCATGCCCCGCGCGTTGTCCACGGCCTCACGTTTGGAGGCGCCGTAGACCTCGCTCTCCCACGGGAACGCCGTCGCGGCGTAGCTGACGTAGTCCACTCGCGCCGAGTCCGGCAGTCCGTCGGTGACCCCCGCGAGCATTCCGGGTCCGGGCGGGTCGCCGTCCGGCTGGTCGGTGGTCTCCCATGTTCCCGGGATCGCCACCACGTACAGGCTCGGGCACTCCGGTGCCGCGACGGCCGGCCCGCTGCCGGGGCCGACGCAGGACAGCGTCATCGCCGCGATACCGATGGCCGCCGAGATCAACTTCGATCGCATGCGTTCGCTCCTGGTAGTCCACGCGCCGCAGGCGCTCCCCGGCAGGAATCGGCCTCCGCCGGTGCCGCGCGGTGGTCGGACCCGGCCCCGTCGAAGGCAGCATTGAGACTCGGTGGTCTCAAAGTGCAGCCAGAATAGCGAGACTGTGTGAGACGGCACAATCGACCGGCTGAGTGACGCGCATCACAATCGATTCACCTGTGTTCACGCCGGACGATTGCTATGGGCTGTGGGTGAGCAGGATGGCGATGGCCTCCGCCCATCGGTCGATGGTTGTCGCGGCAGCGCGCTCCGTCGAGCGCAGTGGCCGCGACATCGCGGTGCCGCGCAGTACCGCGACGGTGAGATCGCGGACGGCCGGATAACGCGGATGGGCGACGAACTCCGGGCCGAACAGCGCGTCCACCACGCGATGGAGATCCCGACCGGCCTGTCGTTCGGCCGCGCGCAACGCCTCGGCAAGCGACGGATCGGTGCGTGCGGCCGCCCACAATTCGAACTCGGCCTGTGCCGCCGGGCGGGCCATCGATTCGTACAACGCGGTCAGGGCGCGTATCACCGGGTCGGAGCCGTCGCCGAGCCGATCCGCGGCCTCCCGGACGGCCGCTTCGTTGCGGGCGACCAGATGGGCGACCAGACCCGAAACCAAGGCGTCGATGGTGGGGAAGTGGTGTAGCAGGGCACCGCGGCTGACGCCCGCCGCTCGCTGCACCGACAGGGTGGACAGCGCCGAGTAGCCCCGCTCGGCCAGTAGATCCGCGGCGGCGTCGAGAATGCGGACGCGAGTCGCCCGCTTCTGCTCCTCGCGTCGTCCGGCCATCGGGCTCCTTTCGTCGCCGAGGACGATTTCACAGTCAGTATTGACTGTCAAACGCTCGGTGAGCCAGACTGCCGATACCCGGTTCCGGCCGACGTCGAAAGGGAAGACGATGACCGACAGTGAATTCCAGGACGGCGCGGCCGCGTGGTACCGCAATTGGGCCGAGACCCCGGACTCGCCCTGGGCGGGCCGCCCCGAACCGGACGACGCGGGCGAGTACCGCACGCTGACCTACGAACGGGACGGCCGGATAGCGCGTATCACGTTCAACCGCCCGGAGAAAGGCAATGCGATCACCCCGGACACCCCGCACGATTTGGCGCGCGCGGTCGAGCGCGCCGATCTGGACCCGCGGGTGCACGTGATCCTGCTGTCCGGGCGCGGCAAGGGATTCTGCGGCGGGTACGACCTGAGCATGTTCGCCGAGCAGGGTTTCGCGGTGACCGGGGGACCCGGCGACGTGGCGGGAACGGTCGTCGATCCGGTGGTGCAGGGCCGCAACCACGACCCGGCACAGACATGGGACCCGATGATCGATTACGCGATGATGAGCCGGTTCAACCGCGGGTTCGCCAGCCTGATGCAGGCGAACAAGCCGACCGTGGCCAAGCTGCACGGCTTCGCCGTTGCGGGCGGCAGCGACATCGCCCTGTTCGCCGACCAGATCATCTGCGCCGACGACACCAAGATCGGTTATCCGCCCACCCGCGTGTGGGGTGTCCCGGCCGCGGGCATGTGGGCGCATCGCCTCGGTGACCAGCGCGCCAAGCGCCTGCTGTTCACCGGTGACTGCCTCACCGGCGAACAGGCCGTCGAATGGGGCCTCGCGGTCGAGTCCTGGCCCGCCGACGAACTCGACGCGCGCACCGAGGAATTCGTCGCCCGGATCGCGCGCATGCCGGTCAACCAGCTCATGATGGCCAAGCTGGCGCTCAACTCGGCGCTGTACGCGCAGGGCGTCGCCAACTCCGGCATGATCAGCACCGTCTTCGACGGCATCGCCCGGCACACCAGGGAGGGTTATGCCTTCCAGAACCGTGCTGGCACAGTCGGTTTCCGCGAGGCGGTCCGCGAACGCGACGAGCCGTTCGGCGACTACAAACGCGAGCGGTCCGACCGATAAAATCCTCCGGGCGCGGCCGACGCGCGTAACCGAGACGTGCACGTGGTTGTCGCCGACGTCCGCGTCACGATCCACTGGCTGCTCGTGATCATGTCCGCCCCACCGGTCAACGCCTTCGAACGCCGAGGGGCTGGCTCGGTCACCACGGTCCCTCGGGTCCCCGCAAGGAGACCGCTGGTCAGTGCTCGGGCGAAACCTTGTCGGCCGCCTGGTCCTCGACGTCATAGCCGAGCCGCACGTCGTGCGCCGCCTCGCCGCCGCACACCGTGACCCGGCTGGTCACCGGCGGATAGCCGCGCGCAACGATCGTGTAGTCGCCCTCGGCCAGATCGGTGACCACGTAGCGGCCGTTCTCGTCGCTGCGCGTCGTCGCGATGGGCACGCCCGCCGCGTCGAGCACGCTGATCCGGACATCGGAGACCGCCCGGCCGCCATCCGACCACGCCGTCCCGGCCAGCACCGCCATCGGGGCGAGCTCGATGTCATGGTGCAGGGGCCCGCTGTCCGGCACCGTCAGCGTGGTCGCGCTCGGACGCATGTGCTCAGCGATCGCCACCAGGGTGTAGGTGCCGGGGACAACGCCATGACACAGGTAGGCGCCATCGGACGCCGCGGTGGCGGACCCGACGACCTCGCCGTCCGGGTCGGTCAGAGTGACGGTCGCGCCGGGCAGCGGCTCGCCGCGGGTGCGCGACCGGACCACGCCCGACACCTCTCCGGAGCCGAGCAGGGTGATGTCGAACTGCTGGGGCCGATCCCCGACCGTGACGTTGACCGCCGCTGGTTGATGGCCGACGGCCGACACGATCAGCACGTAATCGCCCGCATCGGCCGCGCCGACGACATAACCACCGTCGGAGCCCCCGGTTGCCCGCCCGGCCTGACGTCCGCGCTGGTCGATCAGGGTCAGAGCGGCGGAGGGCACCGGGCGCCCGTCTTCGCGGTGGACATAACCGCTGAGGCAACGGCCTTCGTACTCCGCGCCGTCGGCCGCGTCGAAACTCGCGCGCAGCTCGGGGCGCCGCGCGCCGTTGCCAGCGGGATCACCCGCCGCATGCTTGCCCGCCCCGGCGAGCACCGGCTCCGGTTCCGACAGCGCTTGCGCGGCGCCCTCCCAGACCTGATCCGCGTCCCACCGCGACTCGACTTCCTCCGGCTCGTCGCTCGGCGCCGCCGCCGGGACCGGATTGTCTTGCAGCGGAATCTCTTTCATGAACATCAGCACCACGCAGGCCAGCAGAGCCACTCCGGCCGCCGCGTAGAACACACCGTGCATGGAGTCGGTGAACCCGGTGAGGATCGGTATTCGCAGCTCGTCGGGCAGGGCCGCGATACCGCTGGTGTTGGACTGCATGCCGCTGAGCTGGTCGGGGCCGAATCCGGGCGGCAGTGCGCCGCCGAACGCGTCGGTGATCCGGTGCGGCAACAGGTTGAACAGGATCGTCAGGAACACCGCGACGCCGAGGGTGCCGCCCATCTGCCGGAAGAAGGTGGCCGACGCGGTGGAAACGCCCATGTCCGAGCGTGGTCCGGCGTTCTGCGCGGCGATGATCAACGTCTGCATGCAGCAGCCGAGCCCGAGGCCGATCACGCCGCCGTACACCAGCGGCTGCCACAGCGGGCTGTCGTAGTGCACCTGCGCGTACAGCGTCGCGCCGATCGCGACGATGAACGTGCCGGTCACCGGCAGGATCTTGTAGCGACCCGTCTTCTTGGTGATCCGCCCGGCCGTCTGCGAGCCGAGCATGATGCCGAGCACCAGCGGCAGCATCAGCAGCCCCGCCTTCGTCGGCGAGTAGCCGCGCACCACCTGGAAGTACTGCGGGACCATGGTGATCGCGCCGAACATCGCCACACCGACGATGAACCCACCCAGGATGGTCACGCTGAAGGTCGAATTCTTGAACAGCCGCAATGGGATCAGCGCCGCGTCCTTCATCAGGAATTCGACCAGAACGAACAGCAGGAACCCGACCGCCCCGACGCCGTAGCAGATCAGCGCACGCTCCGACGACCAGCCCCAATGGCGGCCCTGCTCGGCGACGATCAGCAGCGGCACGACGAAGATCGTCAGCGCCAGCGCGCCGAACCAGTCGATGCGGTGGTGCTGGCGCTGGTGCGGCGTGTTGAGCACCTTGGCCACCACGAGCATGGCGAGCACGCCGACCGGGACGTTCACCAGGAACACCCATCGCCAGCCTTCGATGCCGCCGAGCTCTTGGTAGTCGGAGAAGAAGCCGCCGAGCACCGGGCCGAGCACGGTGGCCGTGCCGAAGACCATCATGAAATAGCCCTGGTAGCGCACCCGTTCCCGCACGGGGACGATGTCACCGATGATGGTGAACGCCAGCGACATCAGCCCGCCCGCGCCGAGGCCCTGGAAGGCGCGGAACCCGGCGAGCTGGTACATCGAGGTGGCGAAGGTGCAGGCCACCGAACCGATGACGAACAATCCGATGGCCACGAGATAGAACGGCTTGCGGCCGTAGATGTCGGCCAGTTTGCCGTACAGCGGCGTGGTGATCGTCGCGGTGATCAGGTAAGCCGTTGTCGCCCAGGCCTGTTCGTCGAAACCGTGCAGACTGTTGGAGATCTTCACGATCGCGACACTGACGATGTTCTGGTCGAGCGCGGCCAGGAACATTCCGAGCAGCAGGCCGGACAGGATGGTCAGGATCTGCCGGTGCGACAGGGGTGTGGCTGTGTCCAGGTCCCGCGGTGCCCGGGTGGTGGAATTCGTCATGGATGACCCTTATTTCCAATCGGCTGGCTGTCGGGAAGTTGTCTCGATTCCTGCGGTGAGCCGGTCGAGCAGACCGGTCAGGGTGTCCCGGTCCCGCGCGGACCAGTCGGCCAGGATGTCGGCCAGCCACCGGTTGCGCAACGCGCGGTTCTCCTCGAAGACGCGCACGCCCTCCGCGGTGGCCGCCAGCACGCACGCACGGCCGTCGACCGGATCGGCCCGGCGCTCCACCAGCCCGTGTGCCACGAGCGATCTGCTCTGTCTGCTGATGGTGGAGGCCTCGGCGTGTAACAGCTCGGCGATCCTGCCCGCGCGCTGTGGTCCCTCGTGGACCAGGCAGAACAGCACCGAGTAGGCCAGCCGTTCCAGTCCGTCCGGGCCCGCCTTGGCCAGCTGCGACTTCGTCCGGTTGACCGCTCGCATGAACCGGACGAGCTGCTTGCCGAGCTCGTCGGCGGCCGCGAGTTCGGCCGCCGTGACGGTGCGCTCGTGAGCGAGCGCAGCGAGCGAACCATCAACACAGCGCGCATCGCGCATGGCGGAGCCGAGCGCCAGCGAGGCGCCGTCAGGAGCGGTAGCGGACATGGCAGTCACCTCGATGTTCCCGACAACAGATTAGTTAGCAAGGATAACTAGTTGCTTTGGGCAACTATACATCCGCTGGGTCGAAGCTTTGCGAGGTGGGTCACTTCGTGCACGCCTTGCTACCGTCGCGAGCGCTCTCGCCGACGCCTCGGCCTTGCCTGTTGACCATTCGACCGACAGAATCCACCGAAATATGCAATGTTGTTACTGCGCAACGGCATTGAGAGGGAATCCACGGTGGCCGAGTAGGCACCGGTAAAAGGGGGTGCGGCGAGATCATGTCGTCGAACACGTCCGAGCCGGGCGGCATGCCCGCCCGCTCCGGCCGGGCACGGCCCGAGCGCGTGCCCACGTGGCCCGGGATGATCGCGCCGCAGGGTCCGTCGCACCGCGCTGCAGCTGACCGGCTCCGGGCGCCCCGCGATCGGCGCCGGGCTCGGCGCGGACCACGTCGCGCCTGGTTGGTCGGCGGCGTCGGCTTGGCTGCCTCCCTCGCCGCCGCGGCGCTGGTCCTGGTGTACACGGACGCGGCGTCCGCACCACGGCAATCGGCCACCGTCGCCGACCCGGTGCTCGGGGGCGGACCTGGCTGTGAGCCGATCCGTGGCGAGCAGCTGGTGCGCGGCAACGGCACCGGTTCGGTGGACTCGGGGCCGGACGTGATCCTGGCCTTCCAGCACGCGTACTACGTCGCCCGCTCGGGAGCGGTCGCCCGATCTTTGACCGCACCGGACGCTGCCGTCCCACCGGTCACGGTGATCGACGCGGGAATCGCTTCCGTCCCCCTGGGAACCCAGCACTGCGTCATGATCACCTCCATGCTCGACGGTCGCTACGACGTGGTCATCACCGAACTGCGGCCCGACGCGGCCAACCGCACCTATCGCCAGTTCGTCACCGTGGCCACCAGCGGCGGCGAATCCACCATCATCAAGATCGCCGCACCGAACTGATTCGCGCCGAGCTGCGGCCGCGTCTGCGTTATGCCACTCGAGCACAGGGAATCTCGCTACGATTTCACTGCCGGAGCGGTCGATCGGCGACGAAATGCAATGCATGCGGGTCGGTTCAGGGGAGGTCGTCCGTGGGATTCGCACGATGCGGTGCGGTTGTGGGAGTGGCGCTTTCGGTTCTTCTGGCCATGCCGGTGCCGTCGGCGGCGTCGCCGGACGGTTCGGTGGTGGCGGAGCCCGTGCGGCCGGAGGAGGACGCGTTCTATCGGCCACCAGCCCACTCGGTCGCGTCGAAGCGGGCGGGCGAGATCCTCGCCGCGCGGCCGATCGAGATCGCCAATCAACTCGGCGCATCGCTGGATGCCGGGGCGTGGCAGGTGTCGTACCGGTCGAACAACAGCGCCGACCAGCCGATCGCCGCGGTGGCCACGCTGCTGAAACCGCGCGCCGCCACCGGGAAGTTGGTGTCGCTGCACCCCGCCGAGGACTCCACGGGGCTGTTCTGCGCGCCGTCGTATACAGTGCGCCGCCCGATGCAGGCGGGGTTGCTGGACGGCCAGATCGATCCGCTGCGCGGCGCGGCGGCGCTGCTGGCGCAGGGGTGGAGCGTCGTGGTGCCCGACCATCAGGGGCCGAACGCGGCGTTCGCCCACGGTCCGCTGGCCGCGCGGATCGCCTTGGATGGCATTCGCGCCGCGGAGCGTTTCGGTCCGCTGGGGCTGCCGGGTGCGGACACCGAGGTGGCGATGTGGGGCTACTCCGGCGGCTCGATCCCCACCCTGCACGGGGCGGAACTGCGCGCGGTCTACGCACCGGAGGTCGATCTCGTCGGCGTTGTCTCCGGTGGCACCGATGTCGATCTCGAGATTCTGTCGCGGGAGGCGAACAAGGGACCCGGCGCCGGTCTGGTCGCTGCCGCGATCATCGGACTCGCGCGCGAGGAACCGGAGCTGGACGCCTTTTTGCGCGCGAACGCCACGCCGCGCGGCCGCGAGCTGCTCGCGGCGAAGGACCGCATGTGTGTGCTGAAACAGGCCATGACGGACCCATTTCTCGACATCGACAGCCTGGTGCGGGGCGGGCTGCTGCATCGGCCGATCATGCGGGACGTGTTCGCGCGCACCAGGATGGGCAAGTCGGTCCCCGACGCCCCGGTCTACCTCTACCACGCGACCGCCGACTGGCTGGTACCCATCGGCCCGGCCGACGAGCTCGCCGCCGCCTACTGCCGGGACCCCGCCGCCCGGGTCACCCACATCCGCGACCACCTGAGCGAACATCTGACGCTGAACACGCTCGCCGAGCACAGCGTGGTCGCCTGGTTGCGCGATCGATTCGCCGGAATTCCGGCCGGAAGCGGCTGCACCACAACGAACGTCGCCTCGATAGCACTCGGCCGCTAGTCGATTCCGGCCACTTTCCGGCAGCGCCATTCCAGGTAGTTGATCACCTTCCAGAAGTCCTTGAACGCCGGGTTGGTGGTCTGCCCGTGGTGATAGCGGTAATAGATCTGCTGGGCGATGACGGCCAGGCGGAACAGCCCGAAAACCTCGTAGAACGGCCAATTCTCGGCCGAACGGCCGGTGCGCTCGCAATAGTGGTCGACGATCTGCGCGCGGGTCAGCATGCCGGGCAGGTGGCTCGGCTGGCGGCGGATGGACAGCATGGCCTCGTCGTCGTCGGCCTGCACCCAGTAGGCCAGCGCGCCACCCAGATCCATCAGCGGGTCGCCCAAGGTCGCCATCTCCCAGTCGAGTACGCCGACGATCGCGCCCGAACCGGACGGGTCGAGCACGAGATTGTCGAGGCGGAAGTCGTTGTGGATGACGGTGATCGCGACGTCCGGCGGCTGGTTGCGATCCAGCCAGGCCATTACCGCCGCGAAATCGCTGACATTGTCGGTGCGCGCATTGACGAAACGGCGCGACCAGCCCGATACCTGGCGGCCGACGTAGCCGGATCCTTTGCCGATTTCGCTGAGTCCCGCGGCTACGGGGTCCACCTCGTGCAGTTCGATCAAACAGTCGAAAGCCGTGGTGGACAGTCGCCGCGCCTGATCGATTGACAGGCTCATCCCGTCCGGCAGATCACCGCGCAGGATGGTGCCCGCCACCCGCTCCATCACATAGAACTCGCTGCCGATCACACCGTGGTCGGCACACCGGGCGACCATCCGCGGCACGTACGGGTAGTGCGGACGCAACCGCTGCTGCACCAGGAACTCGCGGCCCATGTCGTGTGCCGAGGCGGCCTTCGTGCCGCTCGGTGGCCGTCGCAGGATCAGGTCACGGTCCGGATAGCGCAGTAGATAGGTGAGATTCGACGCGCCACCGGAGAATTGGCGCACCTCGGGCGGACCGCCGAGGTCCGGCACCTGATCGGCGAGCCAGGCGTGCATGGCCGCGACGTCGAAGGCGTCCTCGGCGCGAACCGTGCCGGCCCCCGGCGCGCTCACCGGTCGTTCCCGTACTTGCGTAGTTCCTGGCGGGCGATCACACCGAGATGTACCTCGTCGGGACCGTCGGCGAAGCGCAGCGACCGAATGCCCGCGAACGCGCGCGCCAGGGGGAAGTCATCGGAAAGCCCGGCGCCGCCGTGCAATTGGATCGCCATGTCGAGCACTTCCTGGGTCATCCTCGGCACGACCGCCTTGATCTGGGACACCTCGCTGCGCGCACCGGCCAGTCCCTTCGTATCCAGCAGCCAGGCGGTGTGCAGGACGAGCAGCCTGGCCTGATTGATCGCGACGCGCGCGGCCGCGATGCGCTCCCGATTGCCGCCGAGGTTGGCCAGCGGCTTGCCGAAAGCGGTGCGCGAAAGGCTGCGACGACAGGCCAGCTCGAGCGCGCGTTCGGCGAGGCCGATGGCGCGCATGCAGTGGTGGATGCGGCCGGGGCCGAGGCGGCCCTGCGCGATCTCGAATCCCCGTCCCGGCCCGGCGATCACGGCGTCCAAGGGAAGCCGCACGTCGGTGAAGGTGACCTCGCCGTGTCCGTAGGGTTCGTCCAGGTAGCCGAACGTGCTGAGCATGCGCTCGATCCGCACGCCGGGCGTGTCGAGCGGGACCAGCACCATGGAGTGGCGCTGATAGGGATGCGCCGCCGGGTCGGTGAGTCCCATGAAGATCACGAACGCGCAGTTCGGATGGCCGATGCCGGTGCTCCACCACTTGCGGCCGTTGAGCACGATCTCCTCGCCGTCCACCACGGCGGTGGCGGCCATATTGGTCGCGTCGGAGGAGGCGACCTCGGGTTCGGTCATGCAGAACGCCGAGCGGATGGTGCCGTCCAGCAGCGGGTGCAGCCACTCCCGGCGCTGTTCCGCGCTGCCGTAATGCAGCAGGACCTCCGCGTTGCCGGTATCGGGTGCGTTGCAGTTGAACACCTCCGGCGCCCAGCCGGAGCCGCCCATCGCCTCGGCCATCGGTGCGTAGTCGACGTTGCTCAGACCCGCGCCGAGTTCCGGATCGGGGAGGAAGAGATTCCACAGTCCGGCGGCCCGCGCCTTCTGTTTGAGCTCTTCGACCACCGGCGGGACCGCCCACGGCGATTCCCGCAGGAAGGCGGCGTGCTCGGCGTCGCGTGGCTCGATCTCGTCGCGCACGAACTGCCGCACCTGGTCGGTGAGACGGACGGCTCGGTCGGAATGCGTGAAGTCCATACCCATCCTCGAGGCTGTGCTGAGCATTGCTCAACTCCCGGTCGGGTCATTGGTAGCATATTGTTGAGCATTGCTCAATAGAGGAGGTGTGGTGAGGAACCATTGCGGAGCGCCTTATCGCGCCGACCGGGTGCGGGTGTCCCGCACGACGCAGGAGGCTGAATGACCGACGTTGCCGTGCAGCCCGGCGGCCGTCGCTCGGCGGAGGACCGGCGCGGACAACTGATCGGGATCGGGCTGGGCATGCTGATCGACCGGCCCTGGCACCAGATCACCGTCGACGCCGTCGCTCAGCAGGCCGGTATCTCACGCGGGCTGCTCTTCCACTACTTCCCGACCAAGCAGGACTACTACGCACAGCTCGTCCGTGCCGCCACCCAGCGATTCCTGCGCGCAACCGGGCCCGACCAGGACGCCGCCGACCCACTCGCGTCGATGATCGCCAACTTCGTCGGCTACATGCGCAGGCGCAGCGGGCCGCTGGTGGGATTGCTGCGCGCGGCGGGGCAGGATCCGGTGCTCGAGTCGATCATGGAGCAGTTGCACGACGAATTGACCGATCGTGTGTTCGCCGCGCTCGGGCGGGACGAGCCGACGACCGCCCAGCGTCTGGTGGTCCGGTCGTGGTGGGCGATGGCCGAAGATCTGACGGTGCAGTGGCTGGCCCGCGACGATGTCGACCAGCACCGGCTGGACCGGCTGCTGTTCGACACGCTGTCTCGGGTGCTCGATTCGGTGGACGCCGAGCGCGCGGCGGGGCGGCGCTGATCGGCTCGCGCATCGTCGCCGCGGATGGCATCGAAATGCGCGGTGCCCGCGGATGATCGACGTGCGAGGCCGGCCCGATGCCGCCGAGAGGCGAATCTCGGCGACACCGGCGTATCCGAGCGCTCCCCGGGAGCGCACGCGCCGCCGCGAAGGGAAAGCACGCCACCCCAGCATAGAGCGATCAATGGTTCGGCGCTCGGTTCGATGCGGAGGGTATGCCGGCAGGCCGACGCGTGTCATCCGCGGCACGCCGAATAGTTTTACGAGATGGCAAATGAATAGGTTTCGCCGGCAGCGGTGCATCGACTATGAATGGGGTGTGCCGTTGCCATTCGTGATCACTTGTCTGCCATCGACTCTCCCGTGCGGGGAGCGCTGATGGTCATCGAACATCCCATCGAGGACGAGGTTACACAGCTGGCGAGACGGGTCGAGAAGGCCCGTGGACGGCTCGCCTACCAGTTCGATCCCGCGCTGACCGAAGCGCTGTCGGAGGACGAACTGCATGCCGAACGTGAACTCGCCGAACGGATTCGCACCCAGGAGCGCGGACAGCGCTGGAAAGAGGCGCAGGCGGCCGCCGCGGCCTCCGACCGGGCCAGGCAGACCACCGAAGCGATCGAGAAGGCCGACATGCGAGATCTCCTGCTCGCCCGCAAGGCGATTGCCGCGCAGCGACGCGAATCCAGCCCGCACGCGAAGCTGGCCTCGCTCTATCGGCATAGATCCTGGTCGCTGCGCGCGCTGGCCGGTGTCGTCGCGGCGGGCATGCTGTGGTCGGCGGTCAACGTGCAGCAGAACATCGCACCCGGCGGGCCGACCGATCCGCTGTACTGGTTCAGTTACCTGCTCGAAGGCATGATCAGCGTCTGCCTGATCATCATCATGATCGGCACCAACAAGGTGGCCGAATGGGGCGTGGTCGACAACCGCCGCCAAGTCGCCTCGGCCGAAGTCGCCCTGCTGGCACTGACGGTCAGTCTCAACACCTACCCGTACGTGCGCGCGGACGCGTGGTACGACGCCGCCGTGCACGCCATCGCACCGGTCATGATCGGCGTGGCGCTGCTCATCCACGACGCCGCCAGCGCACGCTACGGCCTCGCCATCGCCAGGGCCACCGAGCAGGTCCGCGACCTCCCCGACCCGGCCGAGCAGATCCGGCTCACGCTGCCCAGGTACCGGATGCCGATTCCGCAGGAGGTGACCACGTCCGGCGTGCCGCACGATCAGCTGGCTCTCGACGAGTATCCGGCGGCGCAACCGGTCGAGGTGGTCGAGGAGGTGGCGGAGGAGGTCGCGGAAGCCGCTGTCGCACCGGAGCATCCCGCTCCGGTCCAGGCCGAGCAGAAGCACGCACCGGCCGAAACGCCCCGCAAGCCAGTGCTGCCCGAGACCATCGAGGCACTCGACGCGATGGACGGCTTCGAGACGCGCCCCGCCGCGACGGTGAGGGCCAAGACCTCCGATGCCGTGGTTGCCGCGACGAGCACTGTCGCTTCGGCCAACGGCAAGAAGCCCGCCCCGGACAGCGAGACCGTCGCGCCGTTGGCGGCTTCCGCGACCAATGCCGACGAGCCCTCCGCGACGCGGGTGCCCACCGAAGAGGTTGCCCCGGCCAAGGTGGTTGTGCGGCAGACGCCCTCGGCCACACCGCGGACCGCGATGTCCGAGAGCGAGACTGCGACCGCCGCGCTGTCGGAGATCGCCGCCGCGTCCCGGCGCCCGGCGGCCGACCCGAAGAGCGACACCGTCACGGCGGAAGCGAAGAACGGCAAGGACACTCCCAAGCCCGATCTCCTGCAGCCCCCGACGGTCCGCCCCCCGGACATCTACGACACCGGTTCGTTCCGCGTCGCGGACATCCTCGAGCAGGAACTCGCCGAACTGCAGGCCGAACGCCGCCGCGCCCGCACCAACAGGCAGCGGTCCGCCTCGACCGCGGGACGCGAGTCCTAGCCGAGCCGCCTTTCCCACGACGATGCCCGTCGGCGCATGCCACGCCGACGGGCATCGTCGTTTTGCTGACCCAGCAACACATCGCGGAGTTGTCGCGCCTGGACTCGGGGCGATTGCCGCCCGGGCAACGTGTTCAGGCCGCGCAATCGGCGAACGCCCTGATGAACGCATCGGCGGCTTTCCCGTCGCCGCAGCCGCCCAGCCCTTGGTCTTCGCGCTCGACATGTCCGCATCGAAGATGTTGCGACCACGAGGAATTCGCTGGCTATCGCGTCCACACAGCGACGAACCGAACGGGGTCTGGCGCAGTGTTCCTGCGGTCACCGCCCCGGCCACCGCGAGAATTCGCGCAACTCGTGCAGGCACGCTAGCCATCCATCCCAGGTGGCACAGGGTTGAGCACCTTCGCGGCGAACTGGCCGCGAACTATGGCGTGCTGATGAGGGTTCGGTGACTACCACGTAGTGACCGGCACGGGCACTCGCGGCTCGACTGCTGAGAGCAGATCTGCCGAAGGCAGCGTGGTACCGGTTTCGCGGGGTGACTGGGGCACGGTGGAGGCATGGCTCACGATGACAAGACCCCGTTGTTCAGCTGGCGGGCCCGAGAGCAACTGCTCAGCCGCCGCATCCTGGTACTGGACGGTCCGCTCGACGACGACAACGGGACGCTGCTGATGACGCAGCTGCTCACCCTCGCCGCGGAAGACCCGGAGACGGGCATCTCGCTGTGGATCCATTCCCCGGGCGGATCGGTTCCTTCGATGCTCGCCATCCGCGATGTGATGCGTTTGGTGCCGTGCGAGGTCTCCACGCTGGCACTCGGATTGGCTTGCAGCGCAGGGCAATTCCTTTTGTCGTCGGGCAGCCGGGGTCGGCGTTTCGCGTTGCCGCATGCCCGGGTGCTGATGCATCAGGGGTCGGCGGGGATCGGCGGCACCGCGGTCGACGTCGAAGTCCAGGCCGACGATCTGCGTCATACCGTCGACACGGTGCTCGGCATCATCGCCGAGGACACCGGGCAGCCGTTCGACCGGATCTACGAGGACTCGCTGCACGACCGCTGGTTCACCGCCGTGCAAGCCAAGGAATACGGCTTCGTCGACCACATCGTCGACTCGTTCGGACAGATCGTTCCCCAGCGGCAACGGATCGGAATCTCGTCATGAGTACTTACACCATTCCCAATGTGATCGCGCAGCATCCGCGCGGCGGCGAGCGGATCACCGACATCTACTCCCACCTGCTCGCCGAGCGGATCGTCTACCTCGGCACGCCGATCGACTCTGGCGTGGCCAACGCGCTCATCGCGCAACTGCTGCACCTGGAGTCGGAAAGCCCGGAGCAGGAGATCAACCTGTACATCAACTGTGAGGGCGGCGATCTCTCCTCGATGCTCGCCGTGTACGACACCATGCAGCACATCAAGTCCCCGGTGCAGACCACCTGCGTGGGCCAAGCCATCGCGGTCGGTGCGGTCCTGCTGGCAGGCGGTGAACCCGGCCGCCGTGCCATGCTGCCGCACGCGAGGGTGGTGCTGCACCAGCCCGCCGCCCGCGGCCAGGGTGCGATACCCGACCTGATTCTGCAGGCCGACGAGCTGGTGCGGATGCGCGCGGAGATCGAGTCCATCCTGTCGCGGCACACCGGGCAGTCGGTGGAGCGGCTGCGCCACGACACCGATCGCGACCGGGTCTTCACCGCCGAGGCGGCGGTCGGCTACGGCCTCGTCGACCAGGTGCTCGGCGCCCGCGACTGATCAGGCCGCCAGTGCCATGAGCGTTGGCCCGGCACCGGACCGCTGCCCGGGCCGGCGAAGGAAGGCGACCCGACGCTGGGCGCGAAGGTCATCGGCCACCTGTCCGATGAGCTCGCCCAGCGTGGTGCCGAGCGATCCCGCCAGAGCGGCGATCATCTCACTCGACGGCTCTTTGCGACCGCGCTCCACCTCGGACAGGTACTGCGGGGAAATGCCCGCCCGTTTGGCCGTTTCCACTAGCGTCTCGCGCCGATCCTGGCGCAGCGTGCGCAATTGTTCGCCGAGCGCCTCGCGCCAGAGCGGTTCCGGAGCCGTCCGCGGTTGCGGGTCCGGAATCCGGTCGTCGCGTCCTCCCGGGATCGAGTGAAGTCTCGGATGCTCGGTCATGGTGCGAGCGTACGGTCCGGGATCCCCGGCCTGCCCGCCATTACGCTCAGGGCGTACGACCTCTGGCGCGACGCACGTCCGCGGCAGCGCGCCCGCACTGATGCAGTTCGGCGTGGTCCCTGCCGTTCGCGCGCCCGACCGAGGATGATAGGGAATCGTGCCGGAGAATTCGAAGGTGTCCGATCTCAAGCCACGCAGCCGCGACGTCACCGACGGCTTGGAGAAGGCCGCGGCCCGCGGGATGCTGCGCGCGGTCGGCATGGGTGATGAAGATTGGGAGAAGCCGCAGATCGGGGTGGCCTCTTCGTGGAACGAGATCACCCCGTGCAATCTCTCGCTCGAGCGGCTCGCCAGGGGATGTAAGGACGGCGTGTTCGCCGGTGGCGGCTTTCCCATGCAGTTCGGCACCATTTCGGTGTCCGACGGCATCTCCATGGGGCATGAGGGGATGCACTTCTCCCTGGTTTCGCGTGAGGTGATCGCCGACAGCGTCGAGACGGTGATGCAGGCCGAACGGCTGGACGGTGCGGTGCTGCTGGCCGGCTGCGACAAGTCGCTGCCCGGAATGCTCATGGCGGCGGCCAGACTGAACCTGGCGAGCGTCTTCCTGTACGCGGGCTCGATCCTGCCCGGTATCGCCAAACTGTCCGACGGCAGCGAGCGCGAGGTGACGATCATCGACGCGTTCGAGGCGGTCGGCGCTTGCGCGCGCGGCCTGATGAGCCGTGACGATGTGGACGCC
Organism: Nocardia sp. Marseille-Q1738; assembly: GCF_965283145.1. Taxonomy (NCBI): domain Bacteria; kingdom Bacillati; phylum Actinomycetota; class Actinomycetes; order Mycobacteriales; family Nocardiaceae; genus Nocardia; species Nocardia sp. Marseille-Q1738. Next base: position 92,137 of record NZ_CBDIMS010000011.1, read on the forward strand.
ATCGAGCGGGCCATCTGTCCGGGCGAGGGGGCCTGCGGCGGGATGTACACCGCCAACACCATGGCCAGTGCGGCCGAGGCGCTCGGCATGTCGTTGCCGGGCAGCGCGGCGCCGCCCGCGACCGACCGCCGCCGCGACGGCTACGCCCGGCGCAGCGGCGAGGCGGTGGTGGAGTTGATCCGGCAGGGGATCACCCCTTCCGACATCCTCACCAAACCGGCCTTCGAGAATGCCATCGCGGTCGTGATGGCATTCGGCGGTTCCACCAACGCGGTTCTGCACTTGCTGGCGATCGCGCACGAGGCGAACGTCGACTTGACGATCGACGATTTCGCCCGTATTGGTCGCCGGGTGCCGCACCTGGCCGACGTCAAGCCCTTCGGCAGGCACGTGATGACCGACGTGGACCGGATCGGCGGCGTGCCGGTGCTGATGAAGACGCTGCTCGACGCCGGATTGCTGCACGGCGACTGCCTGACCGTGACCGGCCGGACGGTCGCGGAGAACCTGGCCGACATCGCCCCGCCCGACCCGGACGGCAAGGTGATCCGGGCCATCGCGTCGCCGATGCACCCGACCGGCGGCATCACCATCCTCAGGGGTTCACTCGCGCCCGATGGCGCCGTCGTCAAGTCGGCAGGCTTCGATTTCGATGTCTTCGCCGGCACCGCACGGGTTTTCGACGGTGAGCGGGCCGCGATGGACGCGCTCGAAGACGGCACGATCTCGGCGGGCGACGTGGTGGTCATCCGGTACGAGGGCCCGAAGGGCGGTCCCGGCATGCGCGAGATGCTGGCCATCACCGCGGCCATCAAAGGCGCGGGCCTGGGGAAAGACGTCCTGCTCCTCACCGACGGACGGTTCTCCGGTGGCACCACCGGTCTGTGCGTCGGCCACGTTGCCCCCGAAGCCGTCGACAGCGGCCCGATCGCGTTCGTCCGCGACGGCGACCCCATCCGCCTCGACGTCGCCGCTGGAACTCTCGACCTCCTGGTCGACGCCGAAGAACTCACCCGCAGACGCGAGGGTTGGAAACCCCTGCCGCCCCGCTACACCCGCGGTGTGCTGGCGAAGTACACGAAGCTGGTGGGCTCGGCGTCCGTCGGCGCCGTCTGCGACTGAAGGGAAGGGCACCCGGAACAACGGCACGGACCGGGGTGACACCCCTTGACCGGCAGGCCCGGTCATCCCCGCAGTGATAGTCAATGCTCGGTGCTGAGCCCGTTAGCATCGGATGCATCGGCCGGGAAACATGGCGGCGCATTGCTTTCCAGACACCGCCGGAGATCGCCGTGACGGACACGTCGAAGTCGAGCCCGCCGACAGAACAGCGTTGATCGAGGTCGGCGACGAGCCGTCAATCGGACGCTGCGAGACGACCGCTCCGCTCGACTCGTATCCCCGCCGGCCGCATTGGCGCGCGGCGCAGCGGTGCGGTGTCGGCCGATGAATGCGAGAGGCCCGCGAGCCGGCGAGCTCCGAGGATTTCGTCGATCGCTTCGGGTGTGAGCAAGCCGAGTTCGATTGCGATCTCGGCGACGGATTGCCCGGTTTGCAGTGCTTGTTTGGCGATGCGGGCGCTGGCCGCGTAGCCGATGTAGGGGGTCAGGGCCGTGACGATGCCGACGGAGCGCCGAACGCCCTGCTCGAGATGGTCGCGATTGGGGGTGATGCCCGCGACGCACTTGGTCGCCAAGGTGTCGACCGCTGCGGTCAGATGCGTGGTCGTGCGCAGCATGCCGTAGGCGATGATCGGTTCGAACGCGTTGAGCTGGAGCTGCCCGGCCTCGGCGGCCATGGTCACGGTCAGGTCGTTGCCGATGGCCTCGAAGGCGACTTGGTTGACGATCTCCGGAATGACCGGATTGACCTTCCCCGGCATGATGGATGACCCGGCCTGGACCGGCGGCAGATTGATCTCACCGAATCCCGTTGTGGGACCAGAGGACATCAACCGCAGGTCATTGCACGTCTTGGACAGTTTCACCGCGACCCGCTTGAGGATGCCGGAGACCTGAACGAAGGCGCCGCAATCCTGGGTGGCCTCGATCAAATTGGCCGCGGGCGTGACGAGTTCGCCGGTGAGCTCGGCGAGGTGGGCGCAGGCCAGCGCGGGGTAGCTGGGATGGCCGTTGATTCCGGTGCCGATCGCGGTGCCGCCGAGGTTGCTCTCGCACAGCAGGGCGATGCCCTCCTCGAGCCGGTCGCAGTCCTCGCGCACCATGACCGCGAAGGTGCCGAATTCCTGTCCGAGGGTCATCGGCACGGCGTCCTGCAACTGGGTGCGACCCATTTTGATGACGTCGGCGAATTCGTCCGCCTTGGCGCCGAACGCGTCCGCGAGGCGGCGCAGGGCGGCGACGAGTTCCCGGATGTGCCGCACGACGGCGATGCGAACCGCGGTCGGGTACACGTCGTTGGTGGATTGGCCGAGGTTGACGTGGTCGAGCGGGTCCAGTTCGGTGTAGGTCCCGCGATCGTGGCCGAGCAACTCCAGCGCCCGGTTGGCGATCACCTCGTTGGCGTTCATGTTCGTCGAGGTTCCCGCGCCGCCTTGGATCGGGTCGATCGGAAACTGGTCGTGCAGCGCGCCGCCCCTGATCTCGGCGCAGGCCGATTCGATCGCGTCGGCGCGGCGAGCGTCCACAATGCCGAGCTCTCGGTTCGCACGGCAGGCGGCCTGCTTGACCGTGGCGAGTGCGGCGACGAGCGCGGGGTATCGCCCGATGCTGTCGCCGGTGATGGCGAAATTGTCCAGCGCGCGTGCGGTGTGGATGCCCCAGTAGGCGTCGCTGGGCACGGTGCGGGTGCCGAGCGAGTCTCGTTCGGTCCGGGTGTTCTCGGTCATCATCGGCTCCGGGCGGTCAGGGCGTCTTCGCGGGCAGGTACCAGGGGCGGCGTGGCAGGATTCGACAGCTCGCCGAGCATGTTGGTCGTCATCCAGTCCCGCAGTTGCCCGCCGGAGAACCCGAGGTCGACGAGGTAGGCCAGCTTGGCGAGCGCCGCCTCCCTGGTCATGTCGCCTCCGCTGATCACCCCCGCGTCCAGCAGGGCCCGTCCGGGCAGGTACCGCGCGAGATCGACCGAACCGCTGTCGCATTGGGTGATCGCGACGACCGGGGTTCCGCGCCGCGTCGCCGTCCGGAGCGTCTCGATTACTTCGGCTCCGTGCGGCATCGTGCCCGAGCCGTAGCATTCGAGGACTATTCCACCGGGATACTGCCGAATCGCCGCGGCGAGCAGGTCGGCGTGCAGACCGGGAAAGACGGTGAGCAGCCCCACCGGAAGGCGGGTTGCCGTGCCGTGTCGTCGCGGTAGCAATGCCGCAGGGGACAGGGGCGGCGTGAATTCCCGAACGGTGGTGAAGCCGTCGTAGTCGTCACACGCGCGTTTGCTCGCCCGCACGGCCGGATGCAAAGCCGAGCCGAACGCGATGTAGGTTCCCGGACCTGGTTGAGTGGCAATCGAATCCAGCGCGAGATGCACATTGCGCTGCGCGTCGCTGCCGGGATGGCCAAGAGGTACCTGGGCGCCGGTCAGCACCACGGGCACAGCGAGATCACGCAGTTCGAAGGCTACGCGGGCGCCGACATAGGCCATGGTGTCGGTTCCGTGAATGACGACGACACCGTCCGGGCGCTCCGATTCGATGCGGTGTCGGACCCACTCCGCTATCCGGAAGGCGGTGCCCGAGTCGGCGGCCGCGCTGTCGATGACGCGGTCGAACTCGGCATACCGGAACTCGACCGACCGGCCCGTCACCTCCTCGTATCGGGCGATGACCTCCGCGATTTCGGCACCGATTCCCGAACGCGGTCCCATACCGGCGCCCTGGTCGGCCATTCCGAAAGTGCCGCCGGTGTAGAGGACGTGAACCCGCAACGCATGGGGATGTGCTGCTCCGCAATCGATCATGCGCCCTTCGCTCCCTCGGCGGTCGCGTCCGGGCGATCCATCGGGGCGAGCACGTCCGGATCGAGACGGCCCCTGATCCGGAACCATCCCGCGAGCATGGCCGCGACGACGACGGCGAACACCGCGAGCGTGATGCGCCCGATCTCGTCGTCGAAGAACATCAGCGCGACGACACCGGCCAGGAAGACGAGGGTCAGGATGTTGAGTACCGGAGCGAACGGGAGCCGGAAGTCCGGTCGGTGATACTCACCCCGCTGGGACTTCCGCACGAAAATCCAGTGACAGATCATGATCGAAGCCCAGGTCCCGACGATACCGAGTCCGGCAAGGTTCAGGACGATCTCGAACGCTTTCTGGGGCAAGAGGAGATTCAGCACGACACCGGCGATGCCCACCGAGCTGGTGATCAGGATTCCGCCGTACGGAACGCCATTGCGGTTCATCCGGGCGGCGAAGCGTGGCGCCGCCCCGGCCACGGCCATCGACCGCAGGGTACGACCGGTCGCGTACAGGCCCGCGTTCAGGCTCGACATCGCGGCGGTGAGCACGACAAGGTTCATGACATCGCCCGCGTGCGGGATTCCGATGGAGCTCATCACGGTGACGAACGGGCTCTCGCTGGGGGAGTACGCGGTCCACGGCAGCAACAGCGTGAACAGGACCACCGACCCCGCGTAGAACAGGATGATCCGCCACATGATGGAGTTGACGGCCTTCGGAACCACGGCGCCGGGGTTGTCGGATTCGCCCGCGGCCACGCCGATCATCTCCGTCCCGCCGAACGCGAACACCACGCCGAGCGCGATGGTGAGCATTGGCGTAAGGCCGTGTGGGAAGAAGCCACCGTTATCGGTGATCGTCGAGAAGCCGGGGACGTTGCCGTCGACCGGTGTGCCGGTGACGAGGAACACCACGGCCAGCAGCATGAATGCGACGATGGTGCCGACCTTGATCAGTGCGAACCAGAACTCGAACTCGCCGAACAGGCGCACCGACACGACGTTGAGCCCGACGACGACCGCCAGCGCGATCAGCGCGAGGACCCATTGCGGTATCGGGACGAACGGCGACCAGAAATGCGCGTACAGCGCCACAGCGGTGATGTCGGCGACCAATGTGGTGGACCAATTCAGGAAGTACAGCCAGCCGACGGAATAGGCCCCGCGCTCGCCGAGGAACTCGCGGGCGTAGGAGACGAACGCTCCAGATGACGGCCGGTACATCACCAGCTCGCCGAGCGCGCGCACGACCATGAACGTGAAGACGCCGCACACGATGTAGACGATGGCCAGCGACGGCCCGGCGAGCGCCATGCGGCCGCTGGCCCCCAGGAAGAGCCCGGTGCCGATGGAGCCGCCGATCGCGATCATCTGCATGTGGCGCTTGCGTAGCTGTTTCTGGTAGCCGACGTCGCCGATATCGAGCTTCGCCGCTGGTGTTCGCGTGGCTGGCCGGGCCGACAGTTCATCGGGGTGCGTCATGGAAACCTTCCTTGGGCCGAAATCCAGCCTGCATGGCGGCGCGCTGCTCGACGGAGGAGTATGGCTGCCATGCGGTCAGGCTGTAAGACAGGTTGACCGTAATGCGGGTCACAACCGCTGTCAACGCCGGGACGACACGAATTTCGCTGGACCGAGCGTTTTGACGCCCTTTCGGCGGATCTCCATACTTGGTCACGTGACAGTCGAAGAAGGCCGGGTGCAGCGCATCGGCGCCACGGAAGCGGTCTTTCGTCGGCTGAAGGGCCTGATCCAAAGCGGCGAATACGCGGTAGGCGACCGCTTGCCCGCCGAACTCGCCTTGGCCCAACAGTTCGGCGTCAGCCGTCCGGTGGTCCGCGAGGCGCTGCACGCCTGTGCGACCCTCGGCTTGACTGAAACACGAACGGGCCGAGGTACTTTCGTCGTCTCCAAGAAGGAGAGGCCGCAACTGACGTTCGCCGGTGTCGACGCCGGAGATCTGATCGAGGCTCGCCAACTCATCGAGATCCCCACCGCGGGGTTCGCGGCGCAACGCCGTGCGCCGGACCAACTTCGGCGGCTTTTCGAGCTACTCGGCAAATTGGCATCGGCCACCGACGCCCGCGAGTGGGTCCGTTATGACGGCGAGTTGCACACCGCGATAGCGGCGGCGAGCGGAAACAAAATGCTGACCGCGGTGGTAGCCGATACCCGCCGCGCGCTGGACCCGCAGTCGGAATTCCTCAATCTCACCCAGGATCGCCGTGCCGACTCCGATCGGGAACACGAGGCCATCGTCCGGGCCATCGAGGCGGGCTCGCCGGAGGCCGCACGGCAAGCGATGGCCGAACACCTGGAGCGGGTGGCGGAGACGATAGCCCGAATCGGCGAGTAATCGCGGCCAACGCGGTACTTCCCGCGTGGTCGCGGAGACAATCTGCTCGGTCGGGCCCGCCTCGCGCGACGGCGGATAGGCGTCGAATATCCGACACTGGCTCCCAACGGCCGGTGGCATCTCGATACGAGGCGCGGTGCACAAGCCGCGGAAGCAGGAAGGAGGCCGCGCGGCATATCGAGAGCCCGTGCCGCTGGGAATTCCCTGCCGCACGGAGTCCTGATGGCGGTGCGGCCTCCCAGGATTGTTCGTTCCTACTGTTTCGCAGCCCGAATGATCAGATCGCTGACCGCGTCAGGCCGGGAAACCGAGACCGCATGCGAGGCGGAGACCTCGACGACGTCGGCGCCCGCACGTTCGGCCATGAACCGCTGGGCCTGTACCGGGATGTTCTTGTCCTCGGTGGTGACCAGCGCGAACGCCGGGACATTCCGCCACGCCGTCGCGGTCGCCGGTTGTTGCAAGGCGTCGAGGGCGACCGGCCGCTGGGTCGCGCCCATCAGCTCCGCGGTGGCGGCGGGCACGTCGGCGGCGAACTGCTGATGGAATTCATCCTGCCGGATGTAGAGCTCGGTGCCGGTGCCGCCGTCAGGGAGTGGGTAGGACGCGGGCCGGGTGGTCGGTCCGAGGGTGGATCCGGGGAACTTGTCGGTCAGTTGCAGCGCGCTTTCGCCCTCATCGGGAATGAAGGCGGCGATATAGACCAGCGCCTTCACAGTGGTTTTCGCCGCGGCCGCGACAGTGATGACGCTCCCGCCGTAGGAGTGGCCGACCAGGACGCACGGTCCTTCGACGCTGTCGAGGACCGACGAGACGTAGGCGGCGTCGCTGTCGAGACCGCGCAACGGGTTGGCTGCGGCGATCACGGGATGTCCTTGTGCGCGTAGTTGTTCGATGACCCCGTTCCAGCTGGACGAGTCGGCGAAGGCGCCGTGGACCAGCACGATCGTCGGCGCGGCGGCAGGATTGGTGGGCTCGGTGCTCACGAGTGGGTTCCTTCGGATTCGGTCGATGGGTATGGCGCGGGTCGAGTCACGCCGGATACAGCGCGGCCCGCAGCGTCGCGACAGCTTGCGCCACCGCTGCTTCGGCCGCGTGGGTGTCGTGCAACGAGTTGACCATCACGAAGTCGTGGACGATCCCGCCGTAGCGCACCTGGGTGACCGGGACGCCCGCGGCGCGCAGCTTGCCCGCGAAGGCTTCACCCTCGTCCCGCAGCACGTCGGCTTCGGCGGTGATGACCAGCGCGGGCGGTAGCCCGGCCAGCTGCTCGGTGGTTGCCCGCAGCGGCGACACGGTGATCTGCGCGCGCTCGTCCGGGTTGGTGGTGTACTGGTCCCAGAACCACTTCATGCCTTCGCGAGTCAGGAAGTATCCTTCGGCGAACTGCTGGTAGGAGCCGGTATCGAAGTTGGCGTCGGTCACCGGATAGAACAGCACCTGCTGGACGAACGAGACATCTCCGCGCTCCTTCGCCATCAGCGTCAACGCGATGGCCATGTTGCCGCCGACCGAGTCGCCCGCGATGGCGATCCGGGACGAGTCGAGGCCTTTCTCCGCGCCATTGGTGGTGACCCACTGGGCGACCCGGTAGGACTGCTCGTTGGCCACCGGGTAGCGCACCTCCGGCGACCGGTCGTATTCGGGAAACACCACGGCCGCATGCGCGCCGACGGCGAGATCCCGGACCAGGCGGTCGTGGGTGTGCGCGTCGCCGAACACCCATCCCGCGCCGTGGGTGTAGACGATCACCGGGAGTGTTCCGGTGACGCCCTGCGGCTTGACGATCCGGGCCCGCACCGAGCCGGTGGGCCCGCCCTCGACGGTGATCCACTCCTCGTCGATGTCGGGCTTGAAGATCGGCGAGTCCTGGACCGCGTCCACGGCCTTGCGTCCCTCTTCCGGCGGGAGCTGGTAGAGGAACGGCGGCTGTGCGGTCGCGTCGACGAACTCCTGCGCCGCCTGCTCGAGCGAGATACCGAGCGGGTTTCCTGACATGTGGGTGCCTTTCTCGTACCGGGAAGGTGTGGAGTGGTGGTGAAAGTACGGCGGCTCAGGCCGATTCGGCGATCGCGCCGGTGATCACGGCCGCGACCTCGTCCGGGTGGGTCTGCATCACCAGGTGTGGTCCGTCGATCTCGACCACCGCCCGCAGCCCGGCCCGCCGATAGCCGAAACGTTCGACGTCCGGGTTGATGGTGCGGTCGGCGCTGGACACGATGCCCCAGCCCGGCTTGGTCTTCCATGCGGCCGCCGAGGCGGGCTCATTGAACGCGATCGCCGACAACGGCCGCTGCGAGACCGCGAGGACCTTCGCCTTCGCGGGGTCGAGGCCCGCCGCGAATACCTCGGGGAAGGCGTCGATGCCGACCGAGACATCCGTGCCGGGCTCGCCGTTCTCGACCGGGTAGGGCGCGTAGACGAGGTTGGCCGCCAGGTCGGAGTCCGGGAATCCGCCCTGCAGTTGCCCCAGGCTCTCGCCTTCCGCCAAGGCGTAGCCGGACACGTAGATCAGCCCGACGACATTGTCGGCCACACCCGCGACGGTGATGACGGCTCCACCGTACGAGTGCCCGGCCAGCAGGACCGGTCCGTCGATCTGCTCCACCACCGACCGGATGTAGGCCGCATCGGCGGACAGACTGCGGTTGAAGACCGGTGGAGCCACAACCTGGTGGCCTTGGCCGAGCAGCCGCTCGGTGACCGGGGACCAGCTCGAGGCATCGGCGAAGGCGCCGTGCACGAGAACGATGGTCGGACTTGCCATGGGGGACATGACGTTCCTTTCTGCGGCACGCCGACGGCGCTGTGCCTGAGACAGTGTCGGCCGGACACTGGATGCCACGCCCCTCACCACGGGCCGCAAAAGCCTCCGATCAGGACACCGCTAGCTCGATCGCCGGGTCTGTCGCGGCGGCTGAGCCGGTCGACCGGAAGCGCTGCTGGTACTTTCGCGGCGAAATCCCCAGCCGCGCCACGAAGGCGCGACGCAGCGCCTCGCTGCTGCCGTACCCGGCGGCCATCGCGGCCTCGGTGACGCCGTATCCGGCGTGCAGCATGTCCCTGGCCATGCCGAATCGGATGAACGCGACGTATTCCGCGGGGGACCGTTCGAGTTCGGCGCGGAACAGCCGGGTGAGATGACGGACGCTGACCCGCGCGTGGGCGGCCAGGGTCTGGACCGTGTGCGGGAATGCCGGGTCCGCGCAGATCAGATCCACTACGCCGCGGACCAGGGGACTGCGCGGCACCGGTCCGCGCAGCGAGGCCGAGAACTGCGACTGCCCGCCCGCGCGCTGCATGTAGACCACCAGCGACTGCGCCACCCGCCGGGCGACGTCGGCGCCGTGGTCCTCCTCGACCAGTGCGAGCGCCAGATCGACACCGGCGGCCACGCCGGCCGAACTGTACAGATTGCCGTCGCGCACGAAGATCGCGTCCGGTTCCACCTCGATCGCTGGGAACCGCCGCGCGAGATCGGTCGCGAATTTCCAATGTGTGGTCGCGCGTCTGCCGTCGAACAGCCCCAGATCGGCCAGCACGAACGCGCCGCTGCAGATCGATGCCAGGCGCCGCGTAGCGCAGGACAGATGCCGCGCCGCCGCCAATACCTCGGGGGTCACGAACTTCGTGGGGTGAAGTTCGCTGCCGGGAATCACCACGGTGTCGAAGCGACCCGCATCGACGGCCGCGCAGCTCACCGCGACGCGGGCACCGATCGAGGTCTGGGCGTCTTTGCCGTCGGCCGAGACCAAGACCACCTCGTAACCAGCCAGCGACTGGTTCGCCTCGACGAACACCTCCGCGGGCCCGGCGAAGTCGAGCATCTTGACGCCGTCGAAGACAAGGACGCCCACCCGCCTGCGGGGCTGGTCGCGGTATTTGGAAGACATGTCCACCATTATTATGGAGGCGAGACTCCAGAACAAGCGGGTGTGCGCGACCTCGCAGGTCGATTGGTACGGTGAGGGCCATGGGACGGCCGCGACGGTTCGACGAATCGGACTTGCTCGATGCCGCGACCGAGCTGTTCTGGTCGAAGGGTTTCGACAGCACATCGGTAGAAGATGTCTCGCTCGCGACCGGCGTCGGGAACGGCAGCATCTACGCTGCCTACGGCAGCAAGCGCGGCCTTTTTCTCGCGGCGTTCGAACGCTACTGCGAGCGGCGTGCTCGCCTCGTCCGCGAGGCCATCGGGTCGACCGCCGGATCGGCGCGTTCCGCGGTCCGTGCGTTGTTCCAGGCGATCATCGACGACTGCGCCGCCCATCCGGACCGGCGTGGCTGCCTGATGATCAACAGTATCGCCCACCTCGGCACCCGCATTCCCGAAGTGGCCGCCATCGGCACCCGCACCACCACGGCGATGGAACAGGGTGTCGCCGAAGGGCTGCGTCCCGCCATGCACCGCGCGGGCGATGTCGACGAAGCCGTACTGTCAGCTCTGAGCGCCAACATCGTGGTGGTCGCTCAAGGCCTGATCCAGCTGAGCCGCTTGGGGATTCCGCCGACACGGTTGCAAGAGATCGCCGACATCTCGGCCGATGCCCTGCCATCATCCTGGGCCGATCAGCTCGTCCACTGATCGCCCGGCAAGTCGACTGGCGACCGTTCCTGAAACGGATTTCAGGGGACTTCAGGCTGCCTTCAGCCACATCCTGCGACGGTGATGACCGACTTCGAGACCACGACTCCCGCAGGAGGTTTCACCATGGATGCCAATCTGGGCCGCGCGCTCGCGACAATATCGACGCTGGCCGTGGCGATTACCGGCATCGCCGCCGGAACCGCAGGCGCCGCTCCGCAGGCCGCCGACAGCGGAATCGTGAACTACACCGCGACCACTTCCGAAGAGAGCATGGTCGTCGACATCGACTCGGGTTCGATGGCGGTCGAAAACGGGGTTTTCGAAGTCAAAGCAGCCAACGGCACCGTACTCGCGGGCACCCCGCTGGAATTTCGTGTCGACGATTTCATCTTCCCCATCGCCGCCGACATTCAGGGCCGAACCGCCACGCTGACACCACGATTCGACCTCGAGCACGCGGTGTACCAGCCGGTCGCGCTTCCTTTCGAAGACCAGGCGCTGTGGCGAACGCCGTACGAACGTGAAGTCGCCGCCTTCACTCGATTGAAGGACACCATCGCAACCGGGGCCGCGATCGGCACCACCGTCGGCGGTATCGGCGGCGGCATCGTCGGCTGTGTACTCGGCGGCATCGCAGGCGCCACCGTCGCCGCCGCGACCATCGTCGGCATGTTCGGGCCGTTCATTCCCGCCGCCGCCGTCGGCTGCCTGGGCGGCATCATCGCGGTGGGCGCACTCGGCACCCTCGCCGGCCAACTCTTCGTCACGGCCCCGGTCGCCATCGCCGCCCTGGCCCAATACTTCACCACGATCAATCAGCCGTTCACTCCGGCGCCCAGGTAAGACAACGCGTACTGCGCCCGTATTTCCCGCAGGCTCCAGGTGGCTCGAATGGTCACCTGGACGGAAGGCCTTCGGGCATACGGATTACGCGTGTCATCTCGCGCATGCGGTACAGGCCAGGAAAGCAGGTTGGCCACCGACGAGTTCGGAGGCGGTGTCGCGTTCCTTGTTGGCTGCCCAAGATTTCGACGCCGACCTGCGGCACCTGCTCGATCTGGCGCGGGTCTGGCCAGCGGCCAGCGGTGCGGTCGCCCAGCGCGACCGGCACGACGCGAAGGCGGTCTAACGGACGTCCGGATGTGGAGGTAGGTCGGCCACCCGGGCGCGACACCGAGGACGGGAATCTGTGCGCGAGAGGGGACTTGAACCCCTACGTCCGTGGACACCAGAACCTAAATCTGGCGCGTCTGCCAATTTCGCCACTCGCGCTTGATGGTACGACCGTCCAAACTCTACCGGGCATTTCGGCCATAGCGAAGCATTGGGTGGGCGTGGCGTACTCGCCAGTAACCTTACCTGGGATTATAACGATTTGGAAACTGCCAACATGAGGGGCGCTCATGTTTCCTACGTGTTGGTAACCCATGGACCAGGGGGTTCAAACATGAGGCCGGGTCATGTTCCTGATCATTCTGGTACGTAAGTACTCAAATACCGCGAAGTAGCGGCCACGCCGGGGGGCAAACGTGAGGATTTCCTCATGATTTTGTGCCATCCTCGCCGGTATCAGGCCGATCGCCCGCGATCACCCGTGTACCGAGAGGGACCGGCGTGTCGCCGAGGCATGTCGCATGGAAAAGGAAGTCGAAGCGCCTTGACGATCAACGAGAGCACCAAGACCGGGACCGGACGGAGCGCGAAGGTGGTCGCGACCGCCGGGAAGGCCGCGCCGGGCGGGGCGCGGTCGCCGCTGTTGGATCGTCTGCTCGGTGGCGTGCCGTACGCGCTCGCCTTCGGTGGGCAGGGTGCGCAGTGGCTGAACGAACTGGAGGAGATCGGGCGCGACAGCGCGCTGGAGCCGGAGCTGACCGCACTGGTCAACGAGGCGGCCACGCTGCTCGAGCCGGTTGCCGCGCAGTTGCTGGTGGTGCGGCCGGTGGGCTTCGACCCGATCGGCTGGATGCTGGAGAACGAGCTCGCCGACGCCGAGGAGGGCGAAACCTCCGCGGCACCGTCCGAGCAGGTGCTGCGCTCGGCCGCGGTGTCCATGCCGGGTGTGCTGCTGACCCAGGTGGCGGCGGTGCGGGCACTGCGGCTGCAGGGCCTGGACGCAGCCGAGCACGCGCCGGCCGCGGTCGTCGGGCACTCGCAGGGACTGCTGGCGGCGGCCGCGGTCGAGGCGGGCGGCACGCGTGACGCTGAGCTGCTGGCGATCGCCCAGATGATCGGCGCCGCAGCGGGTTTGGTCGCGCGGCGGCGTGGGCTGATGCCGGTGGGCGATCGGTCGCCGATGGTCGCGGTGTCGAACGTCGATCCCGAGCGGCTGCGCGGCGTGGTGGCCCAGGTGTGCGAGGGGCTCGACCCGGCCGCTGCCGTGGTGGTCTCGATCCGCAACGGACGCCGTCGCGCGGTGCTGTCCGGCCCGCCGGCGCAACTGGAGCGAGTGCGCCAGCGGTGTGCGCAGATCCACGACGAGCAGGCGCGCGAGCGAGACGCCAAGGTGCGTGGTGGCTCGGTGTTTGCTCCAGTCTTCGAGGACGTGTCCGTCGACGTCGCGTTCCACCATCCCGCCCTGGCCGACACCGTCGACCTGGTGAGCAGCTGGGCCACCCAGTGCGGACTGGACGCCGAGCTGGCGGGCGGGCTGGCAAGACAGATCCTGGTGGACCCGATCGACTGGGTCGACATCGTCGAGGGTGTCATCTCGGCTGGGGCGCAATGGATTCTGGACCTGGGTCCGGGCGATCTGCTGTCCCGTATCACCTCCGGCACGCTGAAGGGCACCGGCGTCGGCATGGTCGCCGCCGCCACCCGCGCCGGGCAGCGCAGCCTGCTCACCCCGGGTGCGGCGCCGGAACCGGCGGCACCGTGGTCGGCGTTCGCGCCGCGACCGGTGCGGCTGCCCAACGGGCGCATCGTCGTCGAGACCGCGTTCACCAAGCTGACCGGCCGCTCGCCGATCCTGCTCGCGGGCATGACTCCCACCACCGTCGACGCGAAGATCGTCGCCGCCGCGGCTAATGCGGGCCACTGGGCGGAACTGGCCGGCGGTGGTCAGGTGACCGAGCAGATCTTCGCCGACCGGGTGGCCGAGCTGAAGAAGCTGCTGCACCCGGGTCGCGCGGTGCAGTTCAATTCGCTGTTCCTGGATCCGTACCTGTGGAAGCTCCAGCTGGGCGGCAAGCGACTGGTGCAGCACTCCCGTGCGGCGGGCGCTCCGTTCGACGGCGTCATCGTGACCGCGGGCATTCCGGAGCTGGAGGAAGCCGTCGCGCTCATCCAGGAACTCACCGAGGCCGGCATCGCGCACGTGGCGTTCAAGCCGGGCACCGTCGCGCAGATCCGCGCGGTGCTGCGCATCGCCGACGAGGTGCCGGACTACCCGGTGATCATGCACATCGAGGGCGGCAAGGCGGGCGGCCATCACTCCTGGGAGGACTTGGACGACCTGCTGCTGGCCACCTATGCCGAACTGCGCAACCGCGCCAACGTCGTGGTGTGCGTCGGCGGCGGCATCGGGACCCCCGAACGCGCGACCGAGTACCTCACCGGTGAATGGGCGGTGCAGCACGGCTACCCCGTCATGCCGCTGGACGGCGTGCTGGTCGGCACCGCCGCCATGGCGACGCTGGAGGCCACCACCGCGCCGGAAGTCAAGCAACTGCTGGTGGACACCCCCGGTACGCCGGATTGGGTCGGCGCGGGCACCGCGTCCGGTGGAATGGCCTCGGGCCGTAGCCAATTGGGCGCCGACATCCACGAGATCGACAACGCCGCCTCGCGCACCGGCCGCCTGCTCGACGAGGTCGCCGGTGACGCCGGCGCGGTCGCCGCGCGCAGGGACGAGATCATCGCGGCGCTGAACGCGACAGCCAAGCCGTACTTCGGCGACGTGGCGGCCATGACCTACCAGGAGTGGCTGGAGCGCTACGTCGAGCTCGCGGTCGGCCTGGACCACCGCAAGGATTTCGACTGCGGCAGCGACCTCGGCGACGCCATCGCCGAGGCCACCCGCTCGGTCTGGCTGGACATCACCTGGCGCGACCGGTTCGCGGAGATGATGCGCCGCACCGAATCCCGCCTGCACCCGGCCGACCGCGGCGAGATCCCCACGCTGTTCGGAAGCGATGAGGATTTCGAAGACCCGGTCGCCGCGCTGTGCACGCTGAAAGACCGGTACCCCGCCGCGGCTCGGACCCTGCTGCACCCGGCCGACGTCCCGTTCTTCGTGTCCTTGTGCAAGACCCCCGGCAAACCGGTCAACTTTGTCCCCATCGTCGACGCCGACGTGCGCCGCTGGTGGCGTTCGGATTCGCTGTGGCAGGCGCATGACCCGCGCTACTCGGCCGATCAGGTGTGTGTCATCCCGGGCACCGTCTCGGTCGCGGGCATCACCCGGGTCGACGAGCCGGTCGGCGAGCTGCTCGACCGCTTCGAGCAGGACACCGCGTACTCGCTGGTGCGTGCGGGTGTGGCGCCCACCCCGGTGGACGCGCGCCGCACCGCGGGCATCACCACCGGTCCGATCGACGCCGTCCTTGCCGCACCGGACGTCCAGTGGGCCGGGCGCACCACGATCAGCCCGGTGCACCGGCTCGGCGATCTGTCCGAATGGGTCGTCGACGGCAACGGCGCGGTGCATCCGCCCAGCGGCGCGACGCTCGTCGAGACCACCGGACCCGAGCCGGAGCACTCGTACCTGGAACTGACCGTTCCGTTGCTGGCGGACAACACGGTGCGCATCCGGATCACCGTGCCGACCACCGTCTACAACGGCGGCGCCCCGGTCGTCACCGAGGCCGACGCGGACGAGGCCATGTCCGCGCTGCTGGCCGTCGCGGCCGGGCAGGCGCTGCCGGAGGTCAAGGGCAAGGTCGCGCACGTGAACCTGGCCTGGACGCCGGATCTCATCGCCGATCACGCCGGAGTGACCGGCTCCGGCCTGCCCGCCACCTTGAGCACGCTCGGCCGCACCGTGCCCGACGTGCTGGTCGGCGCCTGCTGGCCCGCCGTGTTCGCGGTGCTCGGCGCCGCGCGCACGGCGAAGGGCGAGAGCGTCATCGAGGGCATGCTCGACCTGGTCCACTTGGACCACCAGGTCCACCTGGCCGGGGAGCTGCCTGCGGAGACCAGCGTGCTCGCGGTGCGCGCGGAGGCCGGGGAGACCCTCGACACCGACCTCGGTCGCGTCGTCGAGGTCACCGTGCGGATCACCGCCATGCTGGACAAGCCCGAGACCGGGATGTCCATGCCGGTGCTGGCCACGCTCACCGAACGATTCGCGATCCGCGGACGCAACGGCACAGGCGAACTCGCCGATCCGCCGCGCGCGGCGGGCACGCTGTCCGACGCGGCCACCGACACGCCGCGCAGGCGTCGTCGCGACGTCACCA
This sequence comes from Nocardia sp. Marseille-Q1738, assembly GCF_965283145.1. Taxonomy (NCBI): domain Bacteria; kingdom Bacillati; phylum Actinomycetota; class Actinomycetes; order Mycobacteriales; family Nocardiaceae; genus Nocardia; species Nocardia sp. Marseille-Q1738. The sequence goes on from NZ_CBDIMS010000011.1 coordinate 108,391, forward strand.
TCGTGGCGCCGCGCACCATGCACGCCTTCGCCGCCGTCTCCGGCGACCACAACCCGATCCACACCAGCGATGCCGCCGCGAAGCTGGCCGGGCTGGGCAGCCCGATCGTGCACGGCATGTGGCTGTCGGCCGCCGCGCAGCACGCGGTGTCGGCGATCGATCCGGCCGCTTCGGTTCCCGCGCGGACGCTGACCGCGTGGACCACCCGTTTCCTCGGTATGGTCCGCCCCGGCGCGGAGATCGATGTGCGCGTGGAGCGCGTCGCGGTCGACGCGGGCAGCGAGATCGTCGAGGTCTCCTGCCGGACCGGCGGCGAGCTGGTGATGACCGCGACCGGTCGCACCGCCGCGCCGAAGACCGTCTACGCCTTCCCGGGCCAGGGCATCCAGCGCAAGGGGATGGGGCTGGACGCCCGCGCCAGGTCGAAGGCCGCCAAGGAGATCTGGGAGCGCGCCGACAAGCACACCCGTGCCGCGCTCGGCTTCTCGATCCTGGCCGTGGTGCGGGACAACCCGACCTACCTGAAAGCGCGCGGTGTCGAGCACCGGCACCCGGACGGCGTGCTGCACCTGACCCAGTTCACCCAGGTCGCCATGGCGACCCTCGGCGTCGCCCAGGTGGCGGAGCTGCGCGAAGCCGGTGCGTTCGTGGAGGGCGCGATCTTCGCGGGCCACTCGGTCGGCGAGTACAACGCGCTCGCGGCCGTCGCGGGCGTGCTGCCGCTGGAGGCGGTGCTCGAGGTCGTGTTCCAGCGCGGCTCGGCGATGCACGAGCTGGTGCCGCGGGACGCGCAGGGCCGCAGCGACTACCGGATGGCCGCGATCCGGCCCTCCCAGATCGGGCTGGCCGACGAGGACGTGGTCGACTTCGTCAACGGCGTCGGCGAGCGCGTCGGCGAGTTCCTCGAGGTGGTCAACCTGAACCTGCGCGGCTCGCAGTACGCCATCGCGGGCACGGTGGCCGGGCTGGACGCGCTGGAGAAGGAGATCGACCGCCGCCGTGCGGAATTCGGTGGCAAGCGGGCGTTCATCCTGGTACCCGGCATCGATGTGCCGTTCCACTCCACCGTGCTGCGCAAGGGCGTTCCGGAGTTCCGGCAGAAGCTCGAGCAGCTGCTGCCAGCGGACCTGCACCCGGAGATCCTGCTCGGCCGCTACATCCCGAACCTGGTGCCGAAGCCGTTCTCGCTGGAGCGTGCGTTCGTCCAGGAGATCGCGGACCTGGTGCCGTCGGAGCCGCTGGCCGCGGTGCTGGCCGACTTCGACAGCTGGGCAGCCCGCCCGGCCGACCTGTGCCGCGTCGTGCTGGTCGAGCTGCTGGCCTGGCAGTTCGCCAGCCCGGTGCGCTGGATCGAGACCCAGGACCTGCTGTTCACCGAGGCCGCGCAGGGCGGCCTCGGCGTGGAGCGGTTCGTGGAGATCGGCCTCGGCGCGACACCGACGGTGGCCAACCTGGCGAGCCAGACGTTGAAGCTGCCCGCGTTCGGCGGCGCCAAGGTGGAGGTGCTCAACATCGAGCGCGAAGCCGCGATCGTGTACGCCACCGATACCGAGCCCGCGTCTGTCGACGAGCCGGTCGAGGAGCCCACGGCCGCCGCGGCCCCGGCACCCGCCGCCGCGGCGGCTCCGGTCGCCGCGCCCGCCCCGAGTTCGACGGGCCCGCGTCCGGACGACATCGCGTTCACCGCCGCCGACGCCACCCGCGTGCTGATCGCACTGTGGACGAAGCTGCGGCTGGACCAGATCGGTCCGGTGGACACCATCGAGGGCCTGTGCGACGGCGTCTCCTCCCGGCGTAACCAGCTGCTCGTCGACCTCGGTTCCGAGCTCTCGCTCGGCGCGATCGACGGCGCGGCCGACGCCGACATGGGCGCGCTCTCCGCGACCGTGGAGCGGCTGGCCCGCACCTACCGTCCCTTCGGATCCGTCCTCACCGATGCGATCGGTGACCATCTGCGCAAGGTGCTCGGCCCGTCCGGCAAGCGTCCGGCCGCCATCGCCGAGCGGGTGAAGAAGGTCTGGGAACTCGGCGAGGGGTGGGCCAGCCACGTGACCGCCGAAGTGTCGCTCGGCACCAGAGAGGGCACCAGCGTGCGTGGCGGCGATCTCGGGGGGCTGGTCTCCGGCTCGCTGAGCGACGCCGCCTCGGTCGACGCGGCCATCGACGCCGCCGTGCAGGCCGTCGCGGCCCGTCGCGGTGTCGCGGTGTCGCTGCCCGCCGCCGGCGGAGGTGGCGGCGGGACCGTCGACGCGGCCGCGCTCGGCGAGTTCACCGAGCAGATCACCGGCCGCGACGGCGTGCTGGCCACGGCCGCCCGCGTGGTGCTCGAGCAGCTCGGACTGTCCGAGCGCGTCTCCGCACCGGATGCGGCGGACGACTCGCTGGTCGACCTGGTCTCGGCCGAGTTGGGTTCGGACTGGCCGCGTTTGGTCGCGCCGGTGTTCGACGCGCGCAAGGCGGTGCTGCTGGACGACCGGTGGGCCACGGCGCGGGAGGATCTGGCCCGGCTCTGGCTCGCCGACGACGCCGGAAGCGCGAACGGTCCGGTCACCGGTTTCCTCGGGGCGGGCGAAGCCGTTGCCAGGCAGGCGGACTGGTGGCGCCGGCGCGCGATGCACGAGGCTCGTTCGGTGCTCGCCGGGCTGTACGAGCGGATCGCCGAAGCGGCGCGCAGCGTCGAAGAGCCCGGGCCTTGGTCCTCGGACATCGCCGTGATCACCGGCGCGAGCAAGGGATCCATCGCCGCGGCGGTGACCGGCAGGCTGCTCAGCGGTGGCGCCACGGTGGTGGTCACCACGTCCACGCTGAACGACGAGCGTCTCGGCTTCTACCGGAAGCTGTACCGGGACAACGCCCGGCACGGTGCGGCCCTGTGGGTCGTGCCCGCGAACATGGCGTCCTACCAGGACATCGACGCGCTGATCGACTGGGTCGGCACCGAGCAGGTGGACAATGCCGGCGGCGCGAAGGTCAAGGTCAAGGACGCGATGACGCCGACCCTGCTGCTGCCGTTCGCAGCGCCGCGGGTGGCCGGTGACCTCGCCGACGCGGGTGCACGCGCCGAATTGGAGATGCGGGTACTGCTCTGGTCGGTCGAGCGGCTGATCGGCGGGCTGTCCAAGCTGGGCGCCGACCACGACGTGGACGCGAAACTGCATGTGGTGCTGCCCGGTTCGCCCAACCGCGGCATGTTCGGCGGTGACGGCGCCTACGGTGAGTCGAAGGCGGCACTGGACGCGGTGGTCGCGAAGTGGCGCGCCGAGAAGTCGTGGTCGGCTCGGGTCACGCTGGTGCACGCGCTGATCGGCTGGGTGCGTGGCACCGGCCTGATGGGCCACAACGACCCGATGGTCGCCGCGGTCGAGAAGGCGGGCGTGCAGACCTGGTCCACCACCGAGATGGCCGACGAGCTGCTCAAGTGGTGCACCTCGCGGGCCAGGCAGGTGACCGCCGCCGGTCCACAGCAGATCGACCTGACCGGCGGATTGGCCAGGGCCAAGCTGGACCTGCCCGCGCTGGCCAAGCAGGCCGCCGAGCTTGCGGAGCCCGAGGCCACCACCGACGCGGAGAAGACCATCGCGGCACTGCCCGCGCCGCCGACCATGTCCTCGGCGCTGCCGGTGCCCGAGTGGGGCGAGGTGAGCGCGGACCCGGCCGACATGGTGGTCATCGTGGGCGCGGGCGAACTCGGCCCCTACGGCTCGGCGCGCACCCGCTTCGAGATGGAGGTCTCCGACGAGCTGTCCGCGGCGGGCGTGCTGGAACTTGCCTGGACCACCGGCATGGTCACCTGGGAGAACGATCCCAAGCCGGGCTGGTACGACACCGCCTCCGGCGACTACGTACCGGAGCACGAGCTGGCCGAGCGCTACCACGACGCGGTGGTCGCCCGCTGCGGTGTGCGCCGCTACGAAGACGACGGCTCGATGACCGACGGCTCGGCTCCGCTGATGACCTCGGTCTTCCTCGACCAGGACCTGTCGTTCACGGTGGGTGGCGAGGCCGAGGCCCGCGCCTTCCACGCCGCCGACCCCGAGCACACGGTGATCACACCGGTCCCCGATTCCGGCGACTGGACGGTGACGCGCAAGGCGGGCACGGAGATTCGCGTGCCGCGCCGGGCCAAGCTGTCGCGCACCGTCGGCGGCCAGATCCCGACCGGCTGGGACCCGACCATCTGGGGCATCTCGGCCGATATGGCCGCCTCGGTGGACCGGGTGGCGCTGTGGAACATCGCGTGCACGGTGGACGCGTTCGTCAGCTCCGGTTTCAGTCCTGCCGAGTTGATGAGCTGGGTGCATCCCTCGCTGGTGGCCAACACGCAGGGCACCGGCATGGGCGGCATGTCCTCGATGCGCTCGCTCTACATCGACAACCTGCTCGGTGAGCCGCGGCCGAACGACATCCTGCAGGAGGCGCTGCCGAACGTCGCGCTGGCGCACGTGGTGCAGTCCTACGTCGGCAGCTACGGCGCGATGGTGCACCCGGTGGCGGCCTGCGCCACCGCCGCGGTGTCGGTCGAGGAGGGTGTGGACAAGATCCGGCTCGGCAAGGCGGAGCTGGTGGTCGCGGGCGGCTACGACGACCTCGGCATCGAGGGCATCGTCGGCTTCGGTGACATGTCGGCCACCGCGGACTCGGCGGCCATGAGCGCCAAGGGCATCAGCGACCGGTACTTCTCCCGCGCCAACGACCGCCGTCGCGGCGGGTTCGTGGAATCGCAGGGCGGCGGCACCGTGCTGCTGGCCCGCGGGGATATCGCCATGGAGCTCGGTTTGCCGGTGCTCGGCGTGGTGGCCTATGCCCAGTCGTTCGCCGACGGTGTGCACACCTCGATTCCGGCGCCGGGCCTCGGTGCCCTGGGCGCGGGCCGAGGGGGCCGGGAGTCGCGGTTCGCCGCGGAGCTGCGCAAACTCGGCGTACGGCCCGACGACATCGCGGTGATCTCCAAGCACGACACCTCGACCGCGGCCAACGACCCGAACGAGTCCGAGCTGCACGAACGCCTGGCCGCCGCGATCGGGCGGTCGGACGGCGCTCCGCTGTTCGTCGTCTCGCAGAAGAGCCTGACCGGCCATGCCAAGGGCGGTGCGGCCGCATTCCAGCTGATCGGTCTGTGCCAGGTGCTGGAAAGCGGTGTGGTACCGCCGAATCGGAGCCTGGACTGCGTCGACGACAAGATGCGTGAGTATCCGCACCTGGTGTGGGTGCGCGAGCCGCTGCGCTTCGGCGACCGGCTGCCGCTCAAGGCGGGTCTGGTCACCTCGCTCGGCTTCGGGCACGTGTCCGGCCTGCTCGCGGTGGTGCACCCGCAGGCGTTCATCCAGGCCATCGAGCCTGGCAAGCGCGCGGAGTACCAGCGCAGGGCGCAGGAGCGGCAGCTGTCCGGCCGGCAGCGGTTCGTCGAGGCCATGTGTGGCGGCGCGCCGCTGTACGAGCGGCCCGCGGATCGCCGCCTCGGCGGGGAGGGCACGTCCGCCAAGCGGATTCGGCAACTGGAGGCGGATGTGCTGCTCTCGCCGGACGCGCGTTTGGCCGAGGACGGGGCATACCGGGCGAACGGGCTCGGATGCGCGTAACCGGAAGCGCGGCGGGGCAACCCGCCGCGCCGGGTGCCCGCACGGCGTCCTCGCCCACGTCGTAGGCTGCGCGCCTATGACGATCCTCGGTATCGGCTTGGACTTGGTGACCATCTCCGAGTTCGCCGAACAGCTCGAACGCGCCGGAACCACCATGCTCCGGGAGAGTTTCACCGCGGGCGAGCGGCGCTACTGCCAGAGCAAAGGAACCGACCCGGCGCGCAGTTACGCGGCGCGGTGGGCAGCCAAGGAGGCGGTGCTCAAAGCTTGGGCGTCGTCGCGGTTCGCCCGCCGCCCGCAGATCGGGGACAACCCGTATCCGCTGATCGAGGTGGTCAACGACGCGTGGGGCAGGCCGAGCATCAAGCTGCACGGCCTGGCCGCCGAATTCCTGCCCCGGGTAAGGGTGCATCTGTCGTTGACGCACGACGGCGACACCGCGGCGGCGATGGTCGTGCTCGAAGACCCGGGCGAGCTGGCCGATCTCATCGAAGGCCGCGACAGCGCCGGCTGAGTCGTGCGGTGGTCCCGGTCCGCGCCGGGACCCCCTTTACTTCGTGCCGCCGGTGCGCGATTCCTTCTCCGCGACGAGCAGGTAGGCGACCATCAGCCGCTTGAGTTCGGCGACCGCCTCCGCGCTGCTCTGTTCGTCTTGGACCGAGAAGTTCAGCATCGAATACACCACGTGCACCAGCACTTCGGCCATCATGGTGCGCCGCGGCCGCGGAGTGCGCGGGGTGAGTGGACGCAGCATTTGCGACACGACCTCGGCGAACTGCTTCTCGTGGATCGCGCCGGTGGCCCGGGTGGACGGCGTGGACTGCATGGCGAGCCACACTTCTCGCCGGGACGGGTCGGTCATCCACAGGTTGGCCAGATGGTCGACGAACTGGTTCATGTGCCGCAGCCAGTCCAGTGACGGGATCTCGCCGTGGAAGTCGGCCAGCTCTTGGGAAACGGCCACCAGGTCTTGCCGATTCAGCTCGCAGACGATGACGTACTTGTTGGCGAAGAACTGATACAGCGTGCCGATCGGCACCTCGGCCCTGGCCGCCACCTCTTCACAGGTGAACGACTCGAACCCGACCTCGACGAGCAGTTCTCTGGATGCCTGGAGTAAGGCGTCGAACTTGCGTTTGCTGCGTTCCTGCGTCGGCCGGCGTCGCGGCATGAGCTCCTGTGGGTCGTCCTGCAGCTCCAACGCAGGGTCCAGACGGTGCTTCGACCTGGCCTCCGCGCGTACTTCCACGCATCCAGGCTAACGGTATGGGCACGTCGGCGACACGCACGTCCGTTGTTCGAGTTCAGTCCGGTTGATTTTCCACACCCATCCGCCCGGTGATGTGGCGCCGAACACACACCGGGCGCGCGTGTCTGGCGACGTGTGCCCCGAGCAGGGGAATCCATGCGGCTCATGGCTTTCGGCAAGCTCGTGAGCTCGGTCAATGCCTAGAGGGAGGCGTGATCAGTGGTGGCTGAATCTGTGGTGACTCTCGGCGTTTCCACCGAACGAGGTGCCGTGCACGCGGTGGCGCTCGCCGACGGTGAGAAGCTCGCGGACCGCGTGTTGCTGCGCCGGGTGGGACGGACCGATGGCGACGGCAACGCGGACGTGGCGGCGGCCGTGGAGGCCGTGTTGAACGCTCTGGCCGCCGGGCTCGGCTCGGATCGGGAGATCGGGGGCGTGGCGGTCGCCTACCGGGACGCCGCGGAGCGGCGTGCCATCGTGACCCGGCTGGCGACCGGTCCATGGCACAGCGCTTCCATGGTTTCGGCGAAGTCGGCCCACCTGAGCATGGCGGGCATGATGACCTGGCTCGATAGCTTCGACAATCTGCTGATCTGCGAGGTCGTCCCCGGCTACCAGGCGTTCACCCTGGTCGATCGCGGGCGCCGCCGGGTGCTCGCCGCGGTGGGGCGGGCGGGCCGGACGACGCCGCAGTCGCTCGGCGGTGCCGTGGCGGCGGCCTGGGATCAGCTGGAGGCGGCGGCGACCAGGCCGGACGCGGTGGCATTGATCGGCTCGGCCGCCGCGGAACCGGCGGTGTCGGCCGCTGTCGAGGACTTCGGTGCGCCGGTGATCCCGTGCACCATGGCCGCTTTCGCCTGCGCGGCGGGTGCCGCGTTGAGCGCGCGAATGGAATCCGACAGCTATACCGAGCCGGTCGAGGAACCGCACCGGGCCCGTGGCGGGGTGGCGTTGTTCGCGGCGGCCGGTGTGCTGGCGAGCGGGATGGTCGTCGGCGGCGGATACGTGCTCAATGGTTTCTCGCGCCCGATGCCGACCGTGGTCGCGGACACTCAGCGCGACGGAACCGGTGCTGGAGACGTGTCGGGACTGGATCGGACGCGCGGCAGCGAGGCGGATGGACCTTCCGCCGGTCCGTACGGCTCGATGACCGGCGCCGCGACCGGACCGCAGCTCTCGGGTGAGAGGGGCGCTGTTCCGGAGAACGACCCGTTGCCGCTGTCGATCGCCGAATCCGTCGGCCACGTGGAGCCGGACGCCGAGGAGCCGCTGATGCCGGGCACCGGCGTCCCGTCCCATCGCAAGGTGGGCGCGCCCAACGAGGCGCTGTTGTTCCCCGGTGAGGCTCCGCCGCCCGCCGCGTTCACCCCGGAAGCGGCGGACTGGTGGGACGAGCATCTCCGCTTGATGGCGCAATGGGCCGCGCAGCAGGTGATGCCCGGCTCTATCTAAACCGACAGATCGCGGCGTAGCTTGGCGACGTGGCCGGTGGCGCGGACGTTGTACTGCGCCGCGGCGATCTTGCCCTGCTCGTCCACCAGGAAGGTGGACCGGATGACGCCGACGACCGTCTTGCCGTACATGGTCTTCTCGCCGTATGCGCCCCATGCGGTGAGCACGGCGCGCTCGGGATCCGACAGCAGCGGGAAGGTCAGCCCTTCGGCGTCGCGAAACTTGGCCAGCTTGGCCGGTTTGTCCGGCGAGATGCCCACGACGTCGATACCGGCGCCGTTCAGTTCGGCCAGGTTGTCGCGGAAATCGCAGGCTTGCTTGGTGCAGCCCGGCGTGCTCGCGGCGGGGTAGAAGTACACGATCACCTTGCGGCCGCGGTAGTCGGCGAGCGAGACGTCGTTGCCGTCGGCGTCGGGCAGCGTGAAGTCGGGGGCGGTGTCGCCGGGGGAGAGTCGTTGGTTGGTGGTCACCTCCAGCACGGTAACCGAACGCTCGGACAGGACATCGTCGCGCGGCCCGATCGTGGGGTGTGGGGGCGGATAGACTCGTCCGCGTGCCCTGGGCGCTCCATGAACGGCCGAGTATGCGGCGTGGTTCGTGCCCCAGGCGCGGCAATCGACAACAGGAGGGTGGAACGTGGCAAGGGATACCGAGCGGATCGAGCGGGATATCGAGGCCGCCCGCACTCGGCTGGCGAGCACGCTCGACGAACTCGCGGTACGCGCGGATCCGCACCGGATCGCGGACGACACCAAGCAGATCGTGGTCGCGAAGCTGAACGAGCCGAAGGTGAAGTACAGCCTGATCGGCGCCGCCGCCTTGGTCGTCGGGGTGGTGCTGCTGAAGATCTTCCGCTAGCGCTGCGCGGGATCTTCCGCTGAGCTGAAAACGACGACACCCGGTGTGGCGATGCCCACCGGGTGTCGTCGTTGTCGCGGTCGGTTCAGACCGTCGGGCAGGCGAAGCCGTCGCCGTCGGGATCCAAATGCGGGCCGAAGCCCGGTTCTCCGCGGAACAGCGGGGCCCGTCCGGCGGCGCGGGCATCGTCGCAGTTGGCGAAGGCGCCACCAGCCGAGCCGCTCTGCGACATATTGGCCGAGCCGGTCGCGGCGGAGCCGGTGTCGACGGCCGAGGAGCCGGTTCCGGAGGAACCGGTCGGAGGGGCGGCTAGGGCGGCCGGTGCCGCGAGAAAGGTCATTCCCGCGACGGCCGCGCTGACGGTGAGCCGGCGAACGTTCATGTATTCCTCTGTTGTCTGCTGCGGTGGATGGGGCGCCCGACCGGACGCCGCATCCACTGTTGTGACGGCTCGCTCTCTTGTCAACCGCAGGGGGGCGGAACTAGGGCATTAGGGGGTCGCGGAGACGGCGGGCGTCAGGCTCTCGGCGTGGCGTCGCCGGAGTGCTCGGCCGGGATGTTTCCCATCCGCCCGGCCTGGTAGTCCTCGATCGCCTCGATGATCTCCGCGCGGGTGTTCATCACGAACGGCCCGTACTGCACCACGGGTTCCCTGATCGGCTGGCCGCCGAGCAGCAGAACCTCCAGCGCGCCGGTCCGATTGTCTTGGTGCGCATCGGATGTGACGGTGATCGCGTCTCCGCCACCGAAGACCGCCAGTTGTCCTTCGCTCAGCGGCCTGCGCTCGGCGCCGACCGTGCCACTGCCGGACAGTACATACGCCATCGCCGTGAACTCCTGCGGCCATGGCGTTTCCAGCCGGCCGCCGGGTGTGATGGAGGCGTGCGCGTAGGCGATCGGCGTGTATGTCGAACCGGGACCGGTGAATCCGCCCACCGCACCGGCGATGAGCCGGACCAGCGCGCCGCCGTCGTGCGAGCTCACCAGGGTCAATTCGCCCGCACGCAGATCCTGGTAGCGCGGGGTCGCGAACTTGAGTGTGCGCGGCAGGTTCACCCAGAGCTGGATGCCGTGGAACCAGCCGCCGGAGGCGACCATCTCCTCCGGCGGGACCTCGTCGTGCAGGATGCCGGAGCCCGCGGTCATCCACTGGGTGTCGCCCTCGCCGATGACGCCCCCTCCGCCGTGCGAATCGTGGTGCACCATGGTGCCGTCGAGCATGTAGGTCACCGTCTCGAAGCCGCGGTGCGGATGCCAGGGCGCGCCCTTGGCCTCGTGCGGTTCGTAGGCGACCGGGCCCATCTGGTCGAGCAGGATGAACGGGTCGGCCGCGCGCAGATCCATGCTCGGGAAGGGCCTGCGCACTTCGAATCCCGCGCCCTCGCGCTGTTTGTGGGCGGTGACCACGCTCCGGACCGGCCGCTCGCGCAGCGTGACGTCGGGTCGAGGGAGGCGTGGCAGGACCATGATGTCGGGAACGGTGACGGCGGGCATGGGAACCTCCTAGGGAGTTGGTGTCCATGTCAACCAACCGTGACTACACTTCATTCCCATGGTCCGGTGGTTGAGTGACGACGAGCAGGAGACCTGGCAGGCCTATGTGCGGCTGCGCCAGCGTTTGGACGGAGCGATTTCGGCCGGGCTGGCCGAGGACGGCCTGTCCCTGGCGGACTACGAGTTGATGGTGGCGCTGTCCGCCGCGCCGGGCGGCTGTCTGCGCGCCAAGGAACTGGCCACCGAGGTGTGCTGGGAGAAGAGCCGGTTGTCCAAGCATCTGGCCAGGATGGACGCCCGCGGGCTGGTCGAGCGGCGGCCCGCCGAGGAGGACGCCCGCGGCATCATCGTGCAGCTCACGCCGGAAGGGCGCACCGCGCTGGAGCGGGCCGCGCCGAACCACGTGGATCTGGTCCGCCGCGTGTTCGTCGAGCCGATGACGGCGGCGGAGGCGCGGGCACTGCGAACACTCGCGGACAAAGTCGTCTCCGAGGTGGAGCAAGCAACCGAACTGGACGCCTGATCGCGTCGGATGGGAACGCGCTACTCGGCGCGGGTTCCGCGGCCGAGCCATCGGCGCCACCAGCGGCGTCGAGGCGGGTGGGTGATGACCTCGTCGCCGCGCGCCTGCGGCGTCCCCCGCGGGGATGCCGCGCGGCGCTTGCGCGCCGCATCGCGCTCGGTTCGCCATTGCGCGACAACCTCATCCGCGTTCACCGGCGCGATCGGCACGAACGGCCCCTGCGGCAGGCGCAGCCACTCCACGATGCGTTTGTTCAGCTCGTTCACCGCCGCCCGTACCTGCCGCTCGGCGGTGAACTCGCGCACCGTCTCGGGCAGGCGCTCGATATCACGCCGCAGCAGCAGCGAGGGCGGCAGCAAGGCGTCGCCGCCCACTCCCTGGCGACGGAGGTACCCGCGCAACCACCAGTCCTCGTCGTGGACCGCACCCGTGCCGGGAATCGGCTTGCCGGTGCCGGGAAGGTTGTCGAATTCGCCGCGCTCGGCCGCCTCGTGGATCTGCTTTTCGATCCACGATTCGAAGGTCAGCTTCGACGGCTTGCGCTCGGTCATCGCGACGGCGGTGTCGACGGATGCATGAAGCCAGTCTACGGAATCTTGTAGTAGACGTGGAAAGTCTTGGTGCGGAACGCTTTTCGGTGACGCTCAGGACCACGGCGTGATCGGCGGCTTGACCCAGAGCAGTTTCTCGTCGGCGTGTTCGCGCCGTGCCGCGGGATGCTCCGGATGCCGGGCGGCCCAGTCGTCCTTTTCGTCCAGCAGCTTCGCGACCGTCACCCAGGTCTCGTGGGTGCTCGGCGGATTGGTCTCGGCGGCCCTCGCCAGTTTTCGTCGCACGGGTGCGGACATCGCGAGCACCTCGGCGCCGGAGATGCCGCGCTGCCAGAGGTAGGTCGCCAGCCGTCGCGCTTTCTCGGCGCGGCTCTTGGCCGCCGCTTCGCTGTGTGCGTAATCGGTCATGGCGTGTCCATGGGTCGGAGGTATGCATCGACCTTAAACGCGCCGCGGCCTCCCCATCGGCGGATGGGGAGGCCGCGTGGCGGTGGCGGACTCAGTACGCGCTGTTGACGTTGTCCATCGAGCCGTAGCGGTGCGCCGCGTAGTTGCAGGCGGCGACGATGTTGGCGACCGGATCCCAGATATCCCAGGACGTGCCCTCGACGTGGTAGGCACGGAAGGTCGGATCGATCACCTGCAGCAGACCCTTGGACGGGATGCCCGCGGCGGCGTTGGAATCCCAGAGGTTGATGGCCTGCGGGTTGCCGGAGGACTCGCGCATGATGTTGCGGTGGATGCCGTTGTAGCTGCCCGGGATGTTCTTCGCCGCCATGATGTCGAGCGCTTGGCGGATCCAGCCGTCCAGGTTGTTGGCGTACACCGGCGCGGGCGGAGGGGGCATCGGCGCCGGGGCCGGCTCCGGGGCCGGGGCCGGTGCAGGCAGGGGCGCGGGGATTGCCTCCGCGACCGGTTCGGCGGCGGGCGCGGGAGCGGGGCCGGCGGGCGCGGGAGCGGGAGCGGCCTGCTGCTCGGCCACCATGGCGATGCGAGACGGGACGCTGTCGTCGGCCACGGACGCCGCGGAGCAGGCTGCCACGGCCACGACACCCGCGGCGGCGGCGGCGACGGTGATGGTTTCGCGAAGCGAGGGGCGACGGAGGGCGGAAAGGCGTCTGTCAGGCATTGCGAATCGGTTCCTTTATCGGGGACTTTCTCGATCCGGCCGCGTTCGGGCAGCGCGGATCCTGCGGCGGACGCTCATGGGCGTTCGCCGAAACGGCCATCTGCTGTTGTGTGCTTTTGTTGTGGGGGAGCTATGTCCCCGGAACGCGACGCGCTTCGTGCGTGCGGCGCCGGTTCGCCCTCGATGGGGCCTGGAGCGCGGTGTTGCGCGGGACTCCGCATCCTGGATGCGAAGAGACGGGCGGAAGTATGGGGATCGCGGGTCCGTTGCCGGATCCGCTCCGCCGATCGCGTCGGCTGACAGCTGCCATCCGTGCGATCGTTACCGAATCGGTGTCTACAACTCCTCGGGCTGACCAAACTTCAGGTCGCTTTGTGACCTGATTGCAGAATGGTCACGCTCGGTTAACGGAGGGTGAACGAACCGTGAATGAACGGGGTCGACGATCTTGGAAGGCCCACGACAAGGCCGGGGAATAGTCATCTGAGCTGGGAGTTCGCTGATAAACCTGATGTGGTCTACTTCACAGAAGTTTTCGGCCGTTCGACTGGATTTCCGCGGTCTCGCAGGGGTAGAGGTGTCTGAATTGAGACCACTGGTGCTTCTGTGAAATAGCGCAGGTCACGCGAAGGTCACGGAGATTTCCGGCGCCGGGGAGAAGAAAAGACCGTGCCCTTGCCGTCCGACGACTGGCAAGGGCACGGTCTGTCTGTGCTGTGCGCCATCAGGGACTCGAACCCCGAACCCGCTGATTAAGAGTCAGCTGCTCTGCCAATTGAGCTAATGGCGCGCGCAGCGTTTCCCGCTGCGGGACAAACCTTAACAGGCCGAGGTGCCAGAAGTGAAATCGTGCTCTGACCGGCGCTGACGTGTTTTGCGGTGCCGGTAACGCGGAGGGACGCGGAGTTGATCTATCGGTTGTAACGCTGCAGTGACGGGCGCGGTGTTCACATTGGCCCAGGCGTGACGTGCTGGCAGAATGTCCGATTGTGGTCCCGACCGCCCGCGACACGGCGGGGTGAGCGGCGTGGCGGTTGGTATCCGAAGCCATCGGTGCCTTGCGGGAGCACCGAGACTTGAAACGGGGTTGAAATGAGCGTTGGTAAGGGTCGGCGCAGACCGGCCACGCGGTGGTCGATACGCACGATCGCCGCACCTGTGATCGTCGTTACCGTCGCCGCACTGGCGTTGGCGGGGTGCTCGTCATCCGACGCCTCGCGCGCCGCGCAGGTGGCCATCGATCGCAACCCCATCACGGAGTTGATCAAGCCCAAGCTGCTCTCTCCGGTCAAGGACGGCGAGGTGGGGGTCTCGCCGGGTATGCCGATGACGTTCAAGGTCGAGGACGGCAAGCTCACCAACGTGAGCTTGGTCAGCCCGCAGGGCAAAACGGTGAACGGCAAGCTGGCCGCCGACGGACGGTCCTGGGAGACCACCGAGGTACTCGGCTATGGCAAGACCTACCGGCTGAAGGCCGACGCGATCGGGCTCGGCGGCGCGAATTCCACCACGCTCAGCTTCACCACCAGCTCGCCGGACAACCAGACCAAGCCCTATCTGGTCCCGGGCGAAGGGGAGGTGGTCGGCATCGGTCAGCCGGTGGCCGTCCAGTTCGACGAGAACATCCCCGACCGCAAGGCCGCACAGGCCGCGATCAAGATCACGACCGAGCCGCCGGTGGAGGGCGCGTTCTACTGGGTGAACAACCGCGAGGTGCGCTGGCGCCCGGAGCATTTCTGGGCACCGGGGACGAAGGTCACCATCGACGTGAACGTCTATGGGCGTGATCTCGGTGACGGCCTCTACGGCCAGGACAACGTCCACTCGTTCTTCACCATCGGCGACGCGGTGATCTTCACCGCCGACGACAACACCAAGCAGGTGACCGTCGAGCAGAACGGTCAGGTGATCCGGACCATGCCCACCTCGATGGGCAAGGCGGGCACACCCACCGACAACGGCATCTACATCGTGGCCGACCGGCACGAGAAGATCATCATGGACTCCTCGACCTACGGCGTGGCGGTCAACTCGCCGGACGGGTACAAGACGCCGGTGGACTACGCGACGCGACTGTCCTACAGCGGTATCTTCTTCCACTCGGCGCCGTGGTCGGTCGGACAGCAGGGATACACCAACGTCAGCCACGGCTGTCTGAACCTCAGCCCGGCGAACGCGCAATGGGTGTATCAGAACGCCAAGCGCGGTGACATCACGATCGTGAAGAACACCGTGGGCGGCACGCTGTCGGGCGTGGACGGCTTGGGCGACTGGAACATTCCGTGGCCGGTCTGGAAGGCAGGCAACGCGGACGACAACCGCTGAGCCACAGCACGAGAACGCCGAACGGGCCACCGGGAACCCGGTGGCCCGTTCGGCGTTACCCGGAGCTTTGGTGGCACCGACGACTGTGCGGGCTGCGGCTGGCCGAAGTGGAGCTGCGCTCCGAGGAATGAAGAACGGGCCAGATCAGGAACTTGTTGCCCTGACCTGGCCCGTATGGGGTGAGCGACGGGACTCGAACCCGCGACAGCCAGGATCACAACCTGGTGCTCTACCAACTGAACTACGCTCACCATCGCCGGTGAAGAACCGGCGGGCTAGATATTAGCGTGTCACCCCGCCGACTCCCTAATCGGTGTCCGGCAAGCCGTTGACCTGGGCTGATTCAGCGACCTCTTCGGCGACCTCCTCGGCCACCTCGGCGGCGACCGCGGCGATCTCGGTGGTGGATGGCCCGGGCGGGGCGACGAACGCGGTGCGCCGGTAGTACTCCAGCTCGCGGATGGACTCCTTGATGTCGGCCAGCGCGCGATGGCTCAGGCCTTTCTCCGGCTGGCCGAAGTAGATGCGCGGGTACCAGCGGCGGCACAGCTCCTTGATCGAGCTCACGTCGACCATCCGGTAGTGCAGGTGGGCGTCCAGCAGCGGCATGTCCCTGGCGATGAAACCGCGGTCGGTGGCGATCGAGTTACCGGCCAGCGGCACGGTGCGGGGGGTCGGGATGTACTGGCGGATGTAGTCGAGCACCCGCTGCTCGGCCTCCTCGAGGGTGACGGTGGAGCGGCGCACCTCCTCGGTCAGGCCGGAGCGTGCGTGCATCTCGGCGACCACCGCTGGCATCGCGGCCAGCGCGTCGTCGTCGGCGTGGATGACGATGTCCACGCCCTCGCCGAGGATGTTGAGATCGCTGTCGGTCACGAGCGCGGCCACCTCGATCAGCTTGTCGCTGTCCAGGCGCAGGCCGGTCATCTCGCAATCCATCCACACCATGTATTTGTCGGACACTCGTGCAACATTAGCCGGATCGAATCGCCCGGCCTCTCGGTACGGCGCGTTCGCCGACTCATCGCGCGCCGCGGACGACGGCCGTCGTCGCCTGCACGCCCGAATCGGCGGGGCGGTCGGAAGCCGCCGATGAGCGTGGCGAACCCGATCGGCGGGGATACAGTTCTTCCCAGATCGGCACAGGGCGTTTTCGGTGCGACAGCAAATACTGCGTAAAGCAGTCCGAGTCGAACCAGGACGGAGGACGTGCGATGACAACCCCGCAGGAGAAGGCAGCCGCGGCGCGTAAGGCCGCCGACGAAGCGGCGCGGATCGCGGCGCAGGCGGCGGCCGCGGCCGAGGCAGCGGAACGCGAACTGGCCGAGCAGCAGGCGTCCGACGCCGACGCCGACGCCGCTGCGACCGCGAAACGAGCCGAGTCGACGGGCGCGAGTGCCGCGCAGGAGATCGCCGCGGGCTACGCGTTCGAGGGCGCGGCGCTCGAGCTGGGCACCGTTGTAGCGGACGGGCGGGTGGATCCCGGCGCACGCGTCCGGATTCCGATGCGGACGTTGAACCGGCACGGCTTGGTCGCCGGGGCTACCGGAACCGGCAAGACGAAGACGCTGCAGGGCATCGCCGAGCAGCTCTCCCGCGCGGGGATTCCGGTCGTGCTCGCCGATATCAAGGGTGACCTATCGGGCTTGGCCGAGCCGGGAGAGGCGAACGAGAATGTCGCCGCGCGTGCCGCGGAGACCGGGGCCGAGGACTGGGCGCCGCAAACGTTTCCGACGGAATTCGTCTCGGTGGGCACCGGCGGGATCGGCGTTCCGATCCGCGCGACCATCACCTCGTTCGGCCCGGTATTACTGAGCAAAGTGCTCGGCCTCAACCAGACGCAGGAATCCACCCTCGGCCTGATTTTCCACTGGGCCGACCGCAACGGTCTGGCGCTGCTGGATCTGAAGGACCTGCGCGCCGTGATCACGCATCTCACCAGCCCCGAGGGCAAGGCGGACCTGGAGGGTATCGGCGGCGTGTCCGCGTCCACCGCCGGGGTGATCCTGCGCGCTCTGACGAACCTGGAGGCCGACGGCGGCGACACGTTCTTCGGCGAACCGGAACTCGACCCGGCCGACCTGGTGCGCCTCGTGGACGGACAGGGTGTGATCACGCTGTTCGAGCTGGGCGCTCAGGCGGCGCGGCCGGTCATGTTCGCCACCTTCTTGATGTGGGTGCTCGCCGATCTCTTCCAGACGCTGCCCGAGGTCGGCGACGTGGACAAGCCCGCGCTGGTCTTCATCTTCGATGAGGCCCATCTGCTTTTCTCCGACGCCTCGAAAGCGTTTCTGGATCAGGTGGAGCAGACGGTCAAGCTGATCCGGTCCAAGGGCGTCGGTGTGTTCTTCTGCACCCAACTGCCCACCGACATACCGAATCCGGTGCTCTCCCAGCTCGGTGCGCGAATCCAGCACGCGCTGCGCGCATTCACCCCGGACGATCAGAAGGCGCTGTCGAAAACGGTGCGCACCTACCCCAGGACCGACGTCTACGAGCTGGAGGAGGCGCTCACCTCGCTCGGCACCGGCGAGGCGATCGTGACGGTGCTCTCCGAGCGGGGTGCGCCGACGCCGGTCGCCTGGACCAGGATTCAGCCGCCGCGGTCGCTCATGGACACCATCGGCCCGGACGTGATCAAATCACGGGCTTTGTCCAGCCCGCTGGCCGCGAAATATGGACAGACCTTCGACCGCGAGTCGGCCTATGAATTGCTCGCCGCGAAAGTGGCCGCGGCGTCGCGGGAGCCGGAGCACGCTCCCGCCCCCGGCCGCGCCGCGACGCGCGAGGAGGAGGTGTCGGCTGCCGAGCGGATCATGAAGAACCCCGCGGTGCGGAGCTTCCTGCGCTCGGCCGCCAGCACGGCGGGCCGCGAGATCACACGCACCCTCTTCGGCACCCGGCGGCGCTGAGCACGGAGACGCAGGTCGCTCAGCCGCCGAGCTTTTTGTAGAACGCACCCGCGATTGGTGCGGTGAGCGCTCGGGGCCCGTATTGTCCCGCCACGCTCATTCCCTTGCTGATCAAGCCGGGAACCACGCGCATTTTGTTGCGGGCAAGTGCGTCGATGGACACCTTGGCGGTCTGGTCCGAGGAGACCCACATGAAGTCGGGCACCATCCGGTCCACGATGGAGGCATCCGCGGGATCAGGGGTGTCGGTGCGGACCGGGCCGGGGGCCAGCAGGGTGACGTGCACGCCGGAGCCCTTCAGTTCGCCGCGCAGCGACTCGGCGAAGGTGTTCGCGAACGCCTTGCTCGCGGCGTAGGTGGCATTGTTCGGGATCGGCATATTGCCGGCGGCCGAACCGCTGATCAGGATTCCCCCGCCGCCCCTGGCGATCATGCCGGGCAGTACGGCCAGCGTCAGATCGTGCACGGCGACGGCGTTGAGTTCCATCTGTGCGCGTTCGTAGTCG
This sequence comes from Nocardia sp. Marseille-Q1738, assembly GCF_965283145.1. NCBI lineage: Bacteria > Bacillati > Actinomycetota > Actinomycetes > Mycobacteriales > Nocardiaceae > Nocardia > Nocardia sp. Marseille-Q1738. Next base: position 126,969 of record NZ_CBDIMS010000011.1, read on the forward strand.
GGGTCGAGGTCGGCGACGGCACCGAAGGTCGCGATGCCCGCGTTGTTGCACAGGATGGCGATATCCCGCGCGGCCAGCTCCTGCGCCAGCACGCCGCGCTGGGCGCGGTTGGCCAAGTCGACGGGGCGCACCTCGGCGGTGATGCCATGGGACAGGGTCAGCCGCTGCGCCAGCTCGGTGAGCAGCTCCTCGCGGCGGGCGACCAGGATCAGCGAGTAGCCGCGCGCGGCGAGCTCGGCGGCGAGCGCGGTGCCGATGCCGGAGGAGGCGCCGGTGACGACCGCGCGGTTCTCGGAAGTGGGGGAGGGCAGGCTCACCCGGTGCAGCATAATGCGGCCGTGACGGCGGCCGGGCGTCGATGCCCGGCCGCCGGGTCGGTCACAGCCGGGCGGCGAGGCGGGTGCCCTGGTCGATGGCCCGTTTGGCGTCCAGTTCGGCGGCCAGCTCGGCGCCGCCGATGAGGTGCAGGTTGACACCGGCGGCGCGCAGCGGGGCCTCCAAGTCCCGGACGGACTCCTGGCCCGCGCAGATCACCACGTTGTCGACCGGGATCAGCTGCGGCCGTTGACGTTTCTCGCCGAAGCTGATGTGCAGGCCGCTGTCGTCGATGCGTTCGTAGTTCACGCCACCGATCTGGTCGACGCCCTTGGCCTTCAGCGCGGCGCGGTGCACCCAACCCGTGGTCTTGCCGAGGTCCTTGCCGAACGGTGTGGTCTTGCGTTGGAGCAGAACGACTTCGCGTGCTGCGGGAGCGGGCCTCGGGGTGGTGAGCTGTCCGGGAACCTGCTCGTCGTCGGACGTGACGCCCCACTCTTCCTTCCACTCGTCCAACTTGAGCGTGGGATGACCGTCGACGGTGAGGAATTCGCTGACGTCGTACCCGATCCCGCCCGCGCCGATCACGGCGACGCGCTTGCCGACCGGCTTCTCTTCACGGACCAGCTCGGCGTAGGACAACACCATCGGGTGATCGATGCCGGGAATGTCGGGGATGCGCGGCTGCACGCCGGTGGCGAGCACCACCTCGTCGTAGCCGCCCGCGATGAGTTCGTCGGCGCCCACCCGCTTGTTCAGGTGCACGGTGACACCGGTGCGCTCGAGCATCCGGTCGTAGTAGCGGATCGACTCGCTGAACTCCTCTTTGCCGGGGATGCGGCGGGCGATGTCGAACTGGCCGCCGATCTTGTCGTCGGCCTCGAACAGCTCGACGCGGTGGCCGCGTTCGGCGAGGTTCACCGCCGCGGCCAGCCCGGCCGGGCCGGCGCCGACCACCGCGATGCGCTTGGTGCGGCGGGTCGGCAGCAGCTTCAGCTCGGTCTCGTGCCCGGCACGCGGGTTGAGCAGGCAGGACACCGTCTTGCGCTGGAACGCGTGGTCCAGGCAGGCCTGGTTGCAGGCGATGCAGGTGTTGATCTCGTCGACGCGATCCTGCGCGGCCTTGTTCACCCATTCCGGGTCGGCGAGGAACGGGCGGGCCAGCGAAACCAGCTGGGCGTCACCGCGGGTCAGGATCTCCTCGGCCACCTCGGGCATGTTGATCCGGTTGGACGCGCAGACCGGAATGTTCACCTGGGCGGTGATCTTCGCGGTGAACTCGACGAAGGCCGCGCGGGGCACGGAGGTCACGATGGTCGGCACCCGCGCCTCGTGCCAGCCGATATCGGTATTGAGGATGTTCACTCCGGCGGCTTCGAGTTCCTGTGCCAGCGCGACGATCTCGTCGAAGGTCTGGCCCTTCTCCACCAGCTCGGCCATGGACAGCCGGAACACGATGATGAAGTCCGGGCCCACCGCGGCACGGGTGCGGCGGACGATCTCCACCGCGATCCGGCGCCGGTTCTCCGCGGAGCCGCCCCATTCGTCGGTGCGCTTGTTGGTGCGCGGCGCGAGGAACTGGTTGATGAAATAGCCTTCCCCGCCCATGATCTCGCAGCCGTCGTACCCGGCGAACTGGGCCAGCTTCGCGCAGCGCGCGTAGTCGTCGATGGTCCGCTCGATGCCCTTGGCCGAGAGCTTGCGCGGCCGGAACGGGTTGATCGGGGCCTTGATCGACGACGCCGAGACGCTGCCGGGCATATAGGAGTAGCGACCGGCGTGCAGGATCTGGATGGCGATCTTGCCGCCCTGCTCGTGCACCGCCTTGGTGATCGTCCGGTGCCGGTATGCCTCGGTCTTGTTGGTCAGCTTCGCGCCGAAAGGCAGCAGCCAGCCCGCTCGGTTGGGCGCGTAGCCGCCGGTGATGATCAGGCCCGCGCCGCCGCGTGCGCGTTCGGCGAAGTAGGCGGCCAGTTTGTTGGTGTCCCAGGCGCGGTCCTCCAGACCGGTGTGCATCGAGCCCATCACCACGCGGTTGCGCAAGGTGGTGAAGCCGAGATCGAGCGGCTCGAGCAGGTGGGGGAAGGAGCTCATCGGTGAGGTGGCCTTTCTCCGTCAATCCGCGTGCGGCGCTGCGGCGCGCGGATGCAGTGCTTGCAGAACTTCGTCGCACCATTCGACGAATCCCGACTCCACGCGGATGCCCGCGCGCAGGACGAGGTACTGGTGCAGGGTGGTCCCTGCGAGCTGGTCCGGGGCCGGGAAGTCACGTTTCTCGATGTGCCGGTACAGCTCGAGCCGCTGGGCGTGCTGGTCGCGGTGGCGGGCCACCTCGGCGCGCAACGCGGTGATGTCGCCGTAGGCGGCGGCGCGGATCTTCACCGCCAGCTCGTTGCGCGGGGTGCCGGAGTCGCTCGGTTCGGCGATCCAGCGGGCCAGTTCGGTGCGGCCCGCCTCGCTCACCGAGTACACCTTCTTGTCCGGCCTGCCCTCCTGAACCACGGATTCGCCGTCGACCCAGCCGGACTCCTCCATCCGCTTGAGGACGCGATAGATCTGCTGGTGGGTCGCGCTCCAGAAGTAGCCGATGGACTTGTCGAAGCGGCGTGCCAACTCGTAACCCGAGCCGGCGCGCTCGCTCAGCGATACCAGCAACGCATGCTCGAGTGCCATGCGGTGAGGATAGCCGTGACATTCGGTACTATGCAACTGGGTGCATAGCAGTCCTGAGTCCACCCACGCCGACCGGCCGCGCCCATTAAGCTGCGCGGCATGACCGAGGCGAACGCGCGGGCGACGGTTGGACAGGCCGCCGGGCGCGGGCAAATGGTGGCGTGGGGGCTGTGGGACTGGGGGTCTTCGGCGTTCAACGCCGTCATCCTCACCTTCGTCTTCTCGGTGTATCTCACCGACAAGGTCGGCGACGACCTGCCCGGCGCGGTCTCCGCCAGCGCCTGGCTGGGCTGGGCGCTGGGTATCGCGGGTCTGATCGTGGCATTGACCGCGCCGATCAGCGGACAGCGCTTCGACGCGTCGGCGAAACGCAAACACTCCCTCGGCGTGCTGACCGCGCTGATAATCGCCGCGATGGCGCTGATGTTCTTCGTGCACGACGACTATCACGACTTGTGGCTCGGCTTGGTGCTGCTGGCGTTCGCGTCGGCCTGTTTCGAGTTGTCGAACATCCCGTACAACGCGATGCTGCGGCAGGTGTCCACGCCGCAGACCGTCGGCCGGGTCTCCGGATTCGGCTGGGCGATGGGCTATTTCGGCGGCATCTTCCTGCTGTTGATCTGCTACGTCGGTTTCATCGCCGGCGAGGGCGACAATCGCGGGCTGCTCGGCGTGCCCACCGACGACGGGCTCAACATCCGCCTCATCGCGGTGCTGGCCGCCGTGTGGTTCGCCGCCTTCGCGCTGCCGGTCATGTTCGCGGTGCCCGAATTGCCTCGGACGGACGCCGATCCCGGCGCGGCGAGCGCAGGGTTCTTCGCCTCGTACCGGGTGCTCTGGCGCGATCTGCGCGAGCTGTGGCGCACCGACCGGCGCACGGTCCGCTTTCTGCTGGCCAGCGCCGTGTTCCGCGACGGTCTGGCCGGAGTGTTCACCTTCGGGGCGGTGCTGGCCGTGCGGGTCTACGGCATCGACGACTCGGACGTGCTGCTGTTCGGCATCGCCGCCAACGTGGTTGCCGCGCTGGGGGCGATCGTCGCGGGACGTTTCGACGACCGCTCCGGCCCGAAGATCGTCATCGTGGTATCGCTGGCCGCGATGCTGGTGTGCGGGCTCGCGCTGCTGGTCGTATCCGGGCCGCTGATGTTCTGGATCTTCGGGTTGCTGCTCACGGTTTTCGTCGGTCCCGCGCAGGCGGCGGCGCGCTCGTTCCTGGCGCGGCTGGCCCCGCCGGGCCGCGAGGGTCAGCTCTTCGGCTTGTACACGACCACGGGACGCGCGGTGTCCTTCCTGGCGCCAACTCTTTTCGGTTTGTTCGTCTGGCTGTTCGACGCCGATCGCGCGGGCATCGCCGGGCTGTTGATCGTGCTCGCGGCCGGACTCGTGGTGCTGCTGCCGGTGCGGTCGCCGGACCCGACGGAAGTCCGAACCGATTCGGGCCCGGAGGAATCCGGAGCGGTCCGGTGAGATTCGACCGTGCGTGGCCGGATCACGTCCGCTTCGGTGGCCGCCACGCACCCATGCCCAGTGCGATCAGGCGCATTTGCTGCACGGTGCGGTCGACGATCGTCTGCTCCTCGCGCGCCGCGGCCGACACGTAGGCGGCGATCCCGTCGGTCACCGTCGTCACCATCAGGTCGGCGGCGATCTCCAGGTCACGCGGCGTCCAGGAGTCCAGGGCCCTGATCCGGGACAGATCGGCGACGAGTTCCCGCACGATCAACTGGATCTCGCGGGCGATCGCGGTGCGCAGTGCCGCCGATCCGCCGTGCCGCTCCCTGGTGAGGAAGCCGAACAACTCCCGCTTCGGGCCTACCTGCGTGAACACGAACCGCACCGTGTCCGACAGGCTCGCGTCGGTGTTGCGGCGCACTTCGCGCAGCGCCAAGCGCAACGCGGTGACGCCGTCGTCCACCAGTGTCGCGCCCAGGTCCTCCAGCGACGCGAAGTGCCGGTAGAACGCGGTCGGCACGATGCCGGCCGAGCGGGCGATCTCCCGCAGGCTGAGCGCGGCGAAACCGCGGTCGGCGGCCAGCGCCAAGGTGCCGTCCAGGAGTGCCTGCCTGGTCCGCTCCTTGCGTTCGCCTCGGGTAGCTGCCTGCTCAGTCATCCCGGTGAGCATACATCCGTTCACCATTCGGTCTATCCATAACTGTTGTTCGGGTCACAGGTCTTGCTGGTTGACACCGGCCCACGGTCATCGTTCACACTAGTTGAGTGTACAGACGTGCACTGAAAAATGGATCGCACGTCGTCAGCCCAACTGGAGGCGGAGAACGAATGGTGGATCTCGTCAACCTGGTGCAGACCCTGACCTCGCCGCACCCGCTGGATCGATATCTGGAACTGGTCCGGCCCACCCTCACCGTGCGGGACATGCGGGCGGAGATCACCCGCGTGCGCCACTCGGCGCCGGGCTCGGTGACGCTCACCCTGCGTCCGACCAGGCAGTGGAAAGGCCATCGCGCCGGACAGTACGTCCAGCTCGGCGTGGTGATCGATGGCGTGCGGCACACCCGGTGCTATTCGCCGGTCAACCCGGAAGGCGGGCGCGATCGCCACATCGAGCTCACGGTGAAGGCGCATCCCGGCGGAGTGGTGTCGCAGTACCTCTACCACAAGGCCGTGCCCGGCATGGTGGTCGATCTGACGCCCGCCGATGGCGTGTTCCGGCTGCCCGAGCCGCGCCCGGAGCGCGTGCTGCTGATCAGTGGTGGCAGCGGCATCACGCCGGTGCTGTCCATGCTGCGCACGCTGGCCGACGAGGAGCATCCGGGCGAGGTCGTCTTCCTGCACTACGCGAAGTCGCCCGCGGTGCTGCCGCACCGGGCCGAACTCGACCTGATCGCGCGGCGGCACAAGAACTTTCGCATCGAACTGCGCCATCCGCAGCGACCGGGCGAAGCACGCGTCGACCCGGATGCGCCGTGGGTGGACCTCGCGCAGCCGAAGGGCAGCGGGTACTTCGACTACGACGAGTTGGAGCGCGTCGCGCCCTGGTTCGCCGACGCGCAGACCTATGTGTGCGGTCCGCAGTCGCTGATGGACGCGGTACGCACGATCTACCAAGCCGAACAGTTGGACGACCGGCTGCACACCGAGGAGTTCACGCTGTCCGTCGTGCCCGCCGACACCGCGCAAGCCCACGGCACGGTGCAGTTCTCGGCGAGCGGGGTAAGCGGCGAGAACAACGGTGCGACCCTGCTGGAGCAGGCCGAAGCCGCGGGTCTGAGCCCGGAGTACGGCTGTCGCATGGGGATCTGCTTCTCCTGCACCGCGGTGCGCCGCTCCGGCTGCACCCGCAACCTGCGCACCGGCGAGACCGACAGCGATCCCGACCAGCCGATCCAGTTGTGCATCAGCGCGCCGGTCGGCGACGTCGACATCGATATCTGACACCGAAGGGGAGCAATCATGACCATCCTTACAGAAACCAAAGACGGGCCACTGGTGCTGAGCCCGGAGCAGATCGAGGAGCTCGGCCGGGAACTCGACGAGCTGCGCGCCGCGATCGTCGCCGATCTCGGCGAGCGCGACCGGGAGTACCTGTACTCGATCATCAAGGCGCAGCGCGGCTTCGAGATCGCCGGACGCGGCCTGATGTATCTCGGCTTCCTTCCGCCGTTCTGGCTGGCCGCGGTGGCGGCGCTGAGCGTGTCGAAGATCTTGGACAATATGGAGATCGGGCACAACGTGATGCACGGCCAGTACGACTGGATGCGCGAACCGGGCCTGAATTCCCGTGTGTTCGAGTGGGATACGGTCTGCCCGGCCGACCAATGGAAGCACTCGCACAACTACCTGCACCACACCTACACCAATATCCACAACAAGGACCGCGACATCGGCTACTCCGTCCTGCGGATGGATGAGGCCCAGGAGTGGAACGTGCTGCGGCTCGGGCAGCCGCTGTACGCCTTCGTGTTGATGGTGCTGTTCGAGTGGGGGGTGATGGGCCACGATCTCGAGGTCGAGAACATCCTGCGCGGCGAGAAGAAGTGGCCGGAGGTCAAGCAGTTGATCCTCGGCCAGTGGCGCAAGGCGGGCAAACAGGTGCTCAAGGACTACCTGGTGTTCCCGGCGCTGACCGGGCCACTGTTCTTCCACACGCTGGCCGGCAACGCCGCCGCCAACCTGGTGCGCAACGTCTGGGCCTTCGCCATCATCTTCTGCGGACACTTCCCGACCGGAGTACAGACGTTCACCGAGGAGGAGACCGCGGAGGAGACGCGGGGCGAGTGGTACATCCGCCAGATGCTCGGCTCGGCCAACATCACCGGAAGCAAGCTGTTCCATATCATGTCCGGCAATTTGTCGCACCAGATCGAACACCATCTGTTTCCGGACCTGCCCGCGAGCCGCTATCCGGAGATGGCGCCGACGGTGCGCGCATTGTGTGAAAAATACGGCCTGCCGTACAACGCCGGCCCGCTCGGTAAGCAGATCGGCTCGGTTTGGAAGAAGATTTTCAAACTCGCGCTGCCGCCGCGCTGGGTGAAGAGCGAACCGTCTCCCGGTGTTATCGTGATGCGTCAGCGAAAGCCGAGCGAAGCGGGCGTGTAATGATCGGGAAATTCGAAAGCAACAAAGATCTCATTCAGGAATTGACGTCCTCCGGAGCCCGGCACGTCGGCAATATCGCCAACATCATCACCGGCACCGTCGCGGAAGTGACGAGGGAGATCGGTGAGTGGGTCACCGACGCGATCGAGATGAACGAGGCGGCCGCCGCGGCTCGCCGGGACGCGGCGGCGCAGCATGATCTCCAAGACGATGCCGATGACGTCCAGGTCACGAAGCCGCCGGTGGCCGAGACGGAGGGGTTCGTGGAGGCCGAGGTGGTCGACGCCGAGGTCGACGAGACGCGCTGATCACCACACCGGCAGCCGGCGTCGGTGTTCGATGACGTCGGTGATCAGATCCTGGTAGCCGTCGATCAGCTCGGCGAGCCTGGTCCACTGCAGGTGAGCTTCGCAGTCCACCTGCAGTGGATGTGGCCGCATCGTGATTTCCTCGCCCAAAGATCGTTGGGCGGCAATCCATTTCTCCGCGATTCGATCGATCACCGCGCCCAGCGTCTCCGTGTGCAGCGACGCGCCCGACCGGTGCTGAATGTTCGCGGCGACCCACGCGTCTATGTGTCCGATCCACTCGGCGCGCTGATCGTCGATGTCCTCTACCAGTTGACTGCACGCCGCGACCTGCGTGCTGGAGGCTCCGGGGACGTGCGCCCGCTCGAGCGCCTGGTGTCGCCGCTCGTGGCATTCGGCGAGTTCCAGCGCGGCGTGCAGCACGCTGTGCCGGTGCCGGTCGGCGTCGTCGGGTTCACGAAATGCGCGAAGCAGTGCGGCGGCCGGCGGTAGCTCTTCGGCTCGGAAACTGCGCTGAGCGTATTCGGTTGGCATGGTGTACCCCTGCGACACGATCGGAATCCTGGTTACGCCAGGGCCGAGGGGGATCTGGGGGAGGGGCGCCCCTCGGCTCCGGCGCAGTCCCGCACCCGGATGGCCATCCCACCGTCCACCAGCACGGCAGAGAAACCGGGAAATCCGCGACGATGCGAGAGAAGACGGTCCGAGAAATCGGGACACTTTCAGGAAAGCGCGGTAGTCGAAGCCGCGCAATAGGGTGATGGGCGAATCCGAAAGCTGCGGGGAAATCGTTATGTTCCGTTACGGGTCGGTCACCTGTTACCTGCGAGCGGTCATGCGCTCGCGCGAATTGCCGAGCGCATTAGTGGCAACCCGGTGGAGCGCTGCGGCTGCGCGTCGCGGTTCGATCGGCTAGCCTCGACGTTCGTGCCCGCCTACGTGTCATCGCCCGAGTTGACATTCGGGTTCATGTTCGCGCTGGAAGACCCCGAGCGAATCGCGGAGGTCGTGCGCACGCTGATCGTCCGCAAAACCGTCTCGGTCTTCCGGCTCGCCAGGCTGTCCGACGACGACGGCCCGCCGGAGCGCTACGTGGTCAACTGGGCGGTTATCCCGCAGATCTCCATCACCACCGCCGCTCCGGACCAGGATGAGCTCCGCGCCACCCGCACCATGCTGGTCAACGCTTTTCTCAGCGAGGACGGCGAGGTCAGCCTCTATTCGGCGCAGTCGAACGGACCGGCCTGACGGATTACCGCGGAGGTCGCGTTCGGGCGGCGGACCCGATCGAATAAGCCGCCCACACGATGATCAGCGGAGACGGCGGCCGTCCCGCACAGGCTGTGCCGTCCTGCTGGATCGAGTAGCCGGCGTCGCTTCGCCGCACCGGCGCTTTCCCCGCGGCCCACGCCTCGGCGCAATCCCGGACCGGATGCTGTGGCGCGGTCGAAGCGGCCGCGGGCCGTGATGAGGTCGAATGCCCCGCTTCTTGCTCTTGCATCCGCTCGTGCTCAACACCAGCACAGCGATCATCGGCACACCGACGAGCATCAGGACAGGACGAGACCTGCGCATAGTCCAATTGCCCCGATTATCAACGAGATTGGTCGAAACGGCCGCCAGTATTCATGTCGCCGTGGCGTAGTGCATTCACCGGCCCTGCTGGCGACGCTGCCTTGGCCGGTAGCACGGCGCGGGCGTCCGGCAGGGCCGACCCGCCAACCCGTGCTGCACCGATTCGTTGGCGTGTCGGTATCGGATGGTGCCGTTTCTGAATGGCCGGATACGCCACAATCAGGGCATACCGCACTGTTTGTGGCTTGAATCACAAACATCCGGAAGGAGTGTCGATCATGGAACCTGAGAAATCCGTCGTGCCGGCCGACCCGATTCGCGTTCGAGGAGATCTGGACCCGGGGCTGTCGCGGTGGATGTGGCTGGTCAAGTGGCTATTGGCCATCCCGCACTACGTCGTGCTGTTCTTCCTGCACATCGCCTATCTGGTCGTCACGATCGTCGCCTTCTTCGCGATCCTGATCACCGGCAAGTACCCGCGGGCGCTGTTCGACTTCAATGTCGGCGTCATGCGCTGGGCCTGGCGGGTCACCTTCTACGCGTTGTCCGTACTCGGGACGGACCGGTACCCACCCTTCAGCCTGCAGCCCAGCGCGGAATATCCGGCGGACCTGGAGATCGACTATCCCGAGAGCCTGCACCGTGGCCTGGTCTTGGTGAAATGGTGGCTGCTGGCCATTCCGCACTACCTGATCGTCGGCGCGATGGTGAGCGGCGGCGTCTCGCTCGGGATGAGCGATGGCGACGACTGGGGCGGTCCCTCGCTCCCGCTGATGAGCATTCTGCTGCTCGTCGCGCTGATCGCGCTGCTGTTCACGGCGCGCTACCCACAGGGCGTCTACGACTTCGTGATGGGCATCAACCGCTGGATCATCCGCGTTCAGGCCTACGCGAGTCTGATGCGCGACGAGTACCCGCCCTTCCGGCTCGACCAGGGGGCACGCCAAGCCGACTGAATCCGGATGCCGATCATCCATATCGAATCCGCCCGTTCTCAGCGGGCGGATTCGTATATCCGGCGGACCACGTCCTCGATCTCGGGCTCTTCGATCGACAGATCCCGCACTTCGGCCCGATCGGACACGGCGGCCAGCAACTGTGCGGCGGTGATCCGCTCCGGATCGAAGGCCAGCCGCTGTCGCATGCCGTTGCCTTCGCTGCTGAGCAGTTGGGCCGAGGGCAGGTCGTCGAAGTCCGGCGCGGGTTCGGCCAAGTCGACCACCAGGACGCGGCGGGCGCCGACCGTGGCCGCCAAACCGGTCAGTGAACCGTCGTACACCAGCCGTCCGTGGTCGACGACGAGCACACGGCCACAAAGCCTTTCGATGTCGCCCATGTCATGGGTGGTGAGCAGCAGAGTGGTGCCGCGCTCGGCGCGCTCGGCGCGGAGGAACTCGCGCAGCCGCTGTTTGGACAGCACGTCGAGACCAATCGTCGGCTCGTCGAGGATCACCAGCTCGGGCGAATGCAACAGTGCCGCTGCCACTTCCGCGCGCATACGCTGACCGAGCGATAGTTGCCGCACCGGTGTGTCGAGGGTGTCGGCCATCTCCAGTTGCTCGATCAGCTCGTGCGCGCGCTTACGGGCGGCATCCGGCTCCAGCCGGTGGATCGCGGCGAGAATCGAAAATGATTCGCGCAGCGGCAGATCCCACCACAGTTGGGAGCGTTGCCCGAACACCACGCCGATCCGCCCGGCCAGTTCACGCCGCTGCCGGACCGGGTCCAGCCCGCAGGTGCGCACGTTGCCGGAGGTGGGCACCAGGATGCCGGTGAGCATTTTGATGGTGGTGGATTTGCCCGCGCCATTGGCGCCGATGTAGCCGACGGCGGCTCCCCGCTCGATCCGGACGGTCATCCCGTCGACCGCGGTGAGTGTTTCGCGGCGCCTGCGCCAGCGTCGGCCGTCCTTGCGGTACAGGGTGAATTGCCTGGTCAGGTCGTTCATGTCGATGATCGCTTCCGCGTGCCCCGACTGCGCCATGCTTATCCGCCGCCTCCCTGGTAATGCCGTGTGCCCGACCGCCACAAACCCAGCGCCAGCAGCCACACCCACAGCGCCGCGACCGGAGTCAGCCAGGCCAGCCAGGAGGGCAGCAGGGGCGGACCGGGCAGTCGCAGGAGCGCGAGGGTGGGTATGTAGGCGGTGAAGGAGACCGGTATGGCGAATCCGAACAGCAGCTTCATCGGCGTGGGGAACACCGACGCCGGTTGCGTAGCGGCGAACGAGCCGCCGTAGGTGAAGCTGTTGGTGAGTTCGGAACCATCGATCAGATAGAACTGCAGCCCGGCGGCGCAGACGAACACCCCTCCGAACAAGGCGATGCCGCCGAGCAGCGTCAGGGTCAGCAGCGTGGCGGTGCCGGCTCCCCAGTCGATGTCGTTGCGCGCCAGCCCGACTCCGAGCGCGACGATCGATACCGAGGCTCGGGCGAATCTGCGCAGCGAGATGTCGCTGGTGATCAATTGCAGCAGCAACGGTTGCGGGCGGATGTGATAGGCGTCGAGCTGCCCCATCCTGATCAGGACGGGCAACGTGTCGAGGTGGCCGAACAGCACTTGGGACAACGTGAAACTCGTATGGCTCAATCCGAACAGCAGTAGCGCGGCATCCAGGTCCAGCCCACCGAGTACCCGCGCGCTACGGAAGATCAGCCACACTTCGGCGAGCTCTATCAGCCCGAACACGAACGCGCTGAAAACATCACTGGCGAACGACAATCGGTAGCTTCGCTGGGCACGGATCCTGGAGCGCAACACCGCCACATAGGGCGTCGACCACGTGCCGGAGCGCGGCGGGGCGACCTCAACCACCCTGCACCTCCAGCCTGCGGCGCCCGGCGGCCAGCAGCACCCGCCCGGCGATCCCGATCGCCAGCACCCAGAACGCTTGGACGATGACGACCGAGAATGCCGCCGCTCCGGTGATCCGCCCCGAGAGCACGTCGACCGGCGTCTGCAGGATCGACGGAAAGGGAGTGGCCGCCGCGAACGCGGCCAGCCACGACGGGAACATGTGCACCGGCACGAAGAGTCCGGCGAGGAACGTCCCGGAGGCGTAGTACAGCGCGCGGACTCCGCGGGTGTCCACGACCCAGAATCCGATCAGCACCACGACGAACCGGCACAGGAACGAAACCACCACGGCCAGCAGCACACTCACCATGCCGAGCAGATAGGGGCCGGGCGTGGCGGGCATCGCCAGGCCGAAGGTGAGCGTGCCGACCAAGACGCTCGGCAGCCCGCGCGGCAGGAAGGTGCAGGCCGCTCGCCCGAGATCATCGGCGAGATAACCGTATTGGATGTCGACCGGGCGAAGGAAGTCGATCGCGATGTCGCCGGTCTTCACCCGGTCGTCCAGCTCGCCCAGGGGGGCTGCCATGAACTGCACCGCACCGAGCAGTCCCTGGGAGATCCAGACGTACGCGCCGATGCTGCCCTGGTCGTAGCCGCCGAAATCACCGGCGGCGTCCACCGCGGCGACCAGCACGGCCGCACGTACGAACCCGAATATGCAGTTGGTGAACAACCCGGCGAACATGGCCAGTTTGTACTGCCATTGTCTGCGGAAACCGGCGCCCACCAGAGCTGCGTAGAGGGCGACGGCGCTGCGAAATCGTTCTCCGACGGCACGCTGTCCGTCCCCCTCCGGTATGCCGCGCACAAAGATTTCACCCTACCGCCCGATGTGTAGGCGGGGAAGTGTTGGCCGCTGTTTCGGAGAACACCATCCCCTGCGCCGCGATCATCACCGAGCCGAAACCGCGCAGGACACAGGGGCATTGCGGCGATTTCGACGCTACCCGGCTCGGGAAGGCCCGTGGCGACAGGCTCGGCGAGCCGGATGACTCGAGGGCGGCGGGATGCGGATGGCGACGCGTCAGGGGCGTGTCATGGAGCGATCGGCTGGAAGGGGACGATTTCGTCGTGTCCCGGATAGATCACACCGGCCGACGATTCCGGGACTTCGTTCCACGCCCCGGGGAGGTCGCGTAGCGGCTCGGAGACCACGAATCGGGCTTCTTCGCCCAGCTGATACAGCACCGGGACATCGGGATGCAGCGCGCGCAGCGTGGTGATGTCGGTGGAGTAGAACAACGATCGCGTCTGCCGTTCGCTGGAGTAGCGGAAGAACCACATGGAGCTGCCGTCGGTGGTCGCGACGGTCATCTGGACCGGGGCGGCGACCTCATGGGCGCGGCCGACATCCTCGGCGAAACCGACCGCACGGGCGACGGCGCCGAGCGGGTCGTCGAGCAGTCCGAAGGTCAGCGCGAGGAAGAACAGGAGCTCCGAGTCGGTAGACCCCTCGATATCGGGGAAAAGGGACGGCTCGACCGCGGTGATCAGGTCGCGTTTGGTCTCGTGGAAACCGTTCAGCTCCCCGTTGTGCATCCACAACCAATGTCCGTGCCGGAACGGGTGGCAGTTGCTGCGTTGCACCGTGGCACCGGTCGACGCGCGCACGTGCGCGAAGAACAGCGGCGTTCGCACCTGTCCCGCGACTTCCCGCAGGTTCCGGTCGTTCCATGCGGGTTCGACGTTCTTGAACACCGCCGGTCGCCTGCCCAGGCCGTACCAGCCCATTCCGAAGCCGTCACCGTTCGTGGTCGTCGCGCCCAGCCGGGAGTGCAAGCTCTGGTCGATCAGCGAATGGTTCGGCCGGAACAGAAGGTCCTCGGCCAGGATCGGCTCACCTGAATAAGCCATCCACCTGCACATCTATCGATTGAAGCAGAACACCCGAGGATGCGGGACCGGTTGCTGGATGGGAGTTCGAATCGACTGCGGCGTGTACTCCGCGACATCCACGACGATCGTCATCTTGTACTGACGGCACCCGTGCGAGTGCGGCGGCGTGCTGCCCGCAACTGCTCGCGAAGATGTCGGCGAAGCCGGGCCGGATCTGCGCCGCACTCACGCGGTGAGCGGTCCGCCTGGTGAAGATTTCTTGGTGTTTGAGTTTCGCGGCTAGCGGGTAATAGCACTGGGGACCGGCATAGTTGCAGGTCACCAGTGCTGTTGCGCCCCCGGCAGGAATCGAACCTGCGACCTAGGGATTAGAAGGCCCTTGCTCTATCCAACTGAGCTACGGAGGCAGTGGGTTCCACCATGGCCGACATTGGCCGTGCTGTCCAGCGGGGCAATTATAGCGACCGTCCAGGTCGCAAGTTTCTTAGCAGTAGCAACGTTTCAGCCACCCCGAGACCGTAGTCGACGCACTGTGGTGATCCGCGGCCCAGAATATCCGCCCAAACCCGACCGGGCCACGGAATACTCGCCGAACTACGCTCAGTCGTATGTCGTCCGCGTCTGTCCCGCCCGCCGCTCCTGATGCCGAGGCTTCCCGGTCCGGGGCGATGTTCGCGGCGGTCACGGCGTTGTCCGGCGCCATCGCGGCCGTGGTCGCGGCGCTGGTGGTGGGGCTGTCCGCGGCGCAGGCACTGAGTTTGCTCGGCATTCCGGACCCGGGCGCGTCGACCACCTACGGCCTGCCCGCGGTGCGTGCGCTGGCCGATCTGTCCGCGGCGCTGACGGCCGGCTCTTTGCTGTTCGCGGCGTTCCTGGTGCCGCCACAGCCGAATGGCCTGCTGGACGTCGGCGGGTACCGCGCGGTGCGCTGGGCATCGAATTTCGCGTTGGTCTGGGCGTGTTGCGCGGCGCTGCTCGTCCCGCTGACCGTCTCCGACACCACGGGCCAGCCGGTGGCCGACATCCTCCGGCCGGAGAGTCTGTGGCGGGCGATCGCGCAGATCGAATTGGCCGGTGCCTGGCGCACCACCGTGATCTTCGCGCTGATCGTCGCGGTCGGGTGCAGATTGGCGTTGCGCTGGGGCTGGACGCCGGCGTTGTTCGGCGCCTCGATCGTCACGATGATGCCGTTGGCGTTGACCGGGCATTCGTCCTCGGGTGGATCGCACGATGTCGCCACCAACAGCCTGATCCTGCACCTGGTTGCGTCGGCGGTCTGGGTCGGCGGACTGTTCGCGGTGCTGGCGCACGCCTTGCGCGGCGGGGCGTACACCGACGTGGCGGCGCGGCGGTTCTCGCTGACCGCGACCGTCGCCTTCGCCGTGATCGCGGTCAGCGGCGTGCTCAACTCCTGGGTGCGGGTACCGCTGGACGAGCTGTTCACCAGCACTTACGGCAGGCTCGTGCTGGCCAAAGCCGCCGCGCTCGTGCTGCTGGGTGTGCTCGGCTATCTCCAGCGCCGCGCCGCGCTGCCCGCGCTGGTGGCGGATGCCGGTGATCGTGCCGCGCTGGTCCGGTACGCGAGCGTCGAGGTGTTGATCTTCGCCGCGACCGTCGGTCTCGCGGTCGGGCTCGGGCGCACCCCGCCGCCACCACCGGACTCGGTCCCCACGCCCGCCGAAGTGGAACTCGGCTACAACCTGGCCGGGCCACCGACCCTCGCGCGGCTGCTGTTCGACTGGCGGTTCGACCTGATCTTCGGAACGCTGGCGATCGTGCTTGCGGTGCTGTATCTGCTCGGTGTGCGGCGGCTGCGTGCGCGCGGCGACGCGTGGCCGGTCGGGCGCACGCTCGCCTGGCTGTCCGGCTGCGTGGTGCTGCTGATCGCGACCTCCTCCGGGGTCGGCCGGTATTCGCCCGCGATGTTCAGCGTGCACATGGGTGCGCACATGGCGTTATCGATGCTGGCGCCGATCCTGTTCGCGCTGGGTGGCGCGGTGACGCTGGCGCTGCGGGCGCTGCAGCCCGCGGGCCGCGGCGGTGTGCCGGGTCCGCGGGAATGGCTCCTGGCCGCGGTGCACAACCCGGTGTCGCGTTTCCTGACCCACCCGGTCGTGGCCTCGGCGATCTTCGTCGCGGGCTTCTACGCGCTGTACCTGGGCGGGATTTTCGACACGTACGCGGACTCGCATGCGGCGCACCTGTTGATGAATGTGCACTTCTTGCTCAGCGGTTATCTGTTCTACTGGGTGGTGATCGGCGTCGATCCCAAACCTCGGCAGGTGCAGCCGCTGACCAAACTCGCCATGGTGTTCGGCTCGCTGCCGTTCCACGCGTTCTTCGGGATCGCACTGATGAGCATGGCAACGGTGCTGGGTGGCTGGTTCTACCGCGGCCTCGGCCTCGGCTGGAACGCCGATCTGCTCGGCGACCAACGCACCGGCGGGAGCCTGGCCTGGGCAAGCGGAGAGGTTCCCCTGGTGGTGGTGATGCTGGCGTTGCTGATCCAATGGTCTCGCAGCGACCAGCGGCTCGCCCAACGTACCGATCGAGCCGCCGAACGCGACAACGACGCCGCCCTCGCCGCACACAACGCTATGTTCGCCGAACTGGCCAAGCGAGATGGAGAAGTGCGTAAGTGAGTGAACGCGCCACCACGGTCTCCCCACACAGACCGGTCGGGCGGGTGGAACGGTCGGATGTGCGAAGCGCGCGCAGGCGGATGGCCGGGCAGATCCGCAAGACCCCGGTCTTTCACACGTCCGTCGCGAGCCCGTCGGGTCCGGTGCCGGTGACGCTGAAGCTCGAGCATCTCCAGCACGCCGGGACGTTCAAGGTGCGCGGCAGCCTGAACGCGCTGCTGGAGTCGGGGGAGGGTATCGATCAGGTCGTCATCGCGTCCGGCGGAAACGCGGGCATCGCGGCCGCGCTGGCCGCCGCGCGACTGGGCAAGTCCTGCACCGTGGTCGTCCCGGAGACCGCGCCGCACACCAAGGTAGCCGCGATGTGGTCGCACGGCGCCGAAGTGCTCTGGTACGGAACCAGCTACGCCGAGGCGCGGCGGCACGCGACCGAACTCGCCGCCGATCGCGGCGCGCTGTTGCTGCACGCCTACGACCTGCCCGCCGTGGTCGCCGGGGTCGGCGTGATCGGGCTGGAGCTCGAAGAGCAGGTCCGCGGGCGACCGCCGGTGCTGGCCGCGGTGGGCGGCGGCGGATTGGTCGCCGGGATCGCGGCCGCGCTCGGGCGCCGTCAGCAGGTGATCGGGATCGAACCCGAGGGTGCCGCCATCCTTCGTGCGGCGCTGGAAGCGGACCGTCCCGTGGATGTGGCCGGGTCCCGTATCACCGTGGATTCGCTCGGCCCGACCAGGATCGGTGACATCGCGCTCGATGTCGCCCGCCGCAACCGGGTGCGGTCGTTGCTGGTCAGCGAGGACGCGATCGGCGCGGCGCGAGAGTATCTGTGGCGCGAGTTCCGCATCTTGGTCGAGTTGACGGGGGCCGCGGCACTGGCCGCCATTCACAGCGGCGTGTACGTCCCCGCGCCGGATGAGCGACCGATCGTCGTCCTGTGTGGTGCGAATACCGACGTGGCGGTGTTCTGACCCGGCACGTCCGAAAGGCTTGATTTTCACAACTCGGATAGTTGTGCACATTCGCGGATCGGGCCTCCCGGCAGGTGTGGATTCCGAGCACGCTGGAGGTGCCCTCCAGGAGGGGGAGGAAATCCGGACCAGCCCGGATCCGAATGCGAAGGGGTGTGACTATGTACGAGGCGAACGCGACCGTCATCGGAACGATCGCTACTCATCCGATCAAGCGGGATCTGACCAATGGCGAACAGGTGGTCACGTTCCGGCTGGCGAGTAATTCCCGCAGGCTCGACCACACCTCGGGGCAGTGGGTGGACAACGGCACGCTGTACCTCACCGTCAGCTGCTGGCGCAGGCTGGTGGCGGGTGTCGACGCGTCGCTGCGCCGCGGTGACCCGATCATCGCCTACGGTCAGTTGCGCTCGCACGAGTACCGCAGCAAGGACGGCGTCGAGCGCCGGGATCTGGAGATGCGCGCCACCGCGGTCGGCCCGGACCTGTCCCGCTGTGCCGCGCACGTGACGCGATGGTCCGATCCGGCACCGCGGAATACTTCGGCGGGTTCGAGCGCTGAAAGTCGGGAGCCGGTCGGCGCCGCGCCGGGGGAAGGCGTCGCGGCCGTAGGCTCCACCCCTCCCCGTGGCAGTGCGCCCGAGCCCGTCGGTACCTGATCGCATGACCGGTTTTCGTCCCGGCGGCAGTGGTAGCTCTGCTTCGTCCCCTCGTCTCTCGCACCGATAGGCTGCACACTTATGGCTGAGTTCATTTATCAGATGAAGAAGGTTCGCAAGGCGCACGGCGACAAAGTCGTGCTCGACGATGTCACCTTGAACTTCCTTCCCGGCGCCAAGATCGGCGTCGTCGGCCCGAACGGCGCGGGTAAATCGAGCGTGCTGAAGATCATGGCCGGACTGGACCAGCCGAACAACGGTGACGCGTTCCTCGCCGCCGGTGCCACGGTCGGCATCCTCCAGCAGGAGCCCCCGCTCACCGAGGACAAGACCGTCCGCGGCAACGTCGAGGAGGGTCTCGGCGAGATCAAGGTCAAGCTCGACCGCTTCAACGAGATCGCCGAGCTCATGGCCACCGACTACTCCGACGAGCTCATGGACGAGATGGGCAAGCTCCAGGAGGAGCTGGACCACGCCGACGCCTGGGACATCGACTCACAGCTCGAGCAGGCGATGGACGCGCTGCGCTGCCCGCCGCCGGACGAGCCGGTCACCACTCTCTCCGGTGGTGAGCGCCGCCGGGTCGCGCTGTGCAAGCTGCTGCTGAGCAAGCCCGACCTGCTCCTGCTCGACGAGCCGACCAACCACTTGGACGCCGAGAGCGTGAACTGGCTCGAGCAGCACCTCGCGCAGTACCAGGGCGCCGTGCTTGCGGTCACCCACGACCGGTACTTCCTGGACAACGTCGCCCAGTGGATTCTCGAGCTCGACCGCGGCCGTGCCTACCCCTACGAGGGCAACTACTCCACTTACTTGGAGAAGAAGGCCGAGCGCCTCGAGGTGCAGGGCAAGAAGGACCAGAAGCTGCAGAAGCGGCTGAAGGAAGAACTCGCCTGGGTGCGTTCGGGCGCCAAGGCCAGGCAGGCGAAGAACAAGGCCCGCCTCGGCCGGTACGAGGAGATGGCGGCCGAGGCCGAGAAGATGCGGAAGCTGGACTTCGAAGAGATCCAGATTCCGCACGGGCCGCGTCTGGGCAACGTGGTGGTTGAGGTCGAGCACCTGGACAAGGGCTTCGGCGATCGCCAGCTGATCAAGGATCTGTCGTTCACCCTCCCCCGTAACGGCATCGTCGGTGTCATCGGGCCGAACGGTGTCGGTAAGACCACGCTGTTCAAGACCATCGTCGGGCTCGAGCAGCCCGACAGCGGCGAAGTGAAGGTCGGCGATACGGTCAAGCTGAGCTACGTCGACCAGAACCGTGCAGGCATCGACCCGAAGAAGACGGTGTGGCAGGTGGTCTCCGATGGCCTGGACTACATCGAGGTGGGCCAGCAGGAAATGCCGTCGCGCGCCTACGTGAGCGCCTTCGGTTTCAAGGGTCCGGACCAGCAGAAGCCGGCGGGCGTGCTCTCCGGCGGTGAGCGCAACCGCCTCAACCTGGCGCTGACCCTCAAGCTGGGCGGCAACCTGATCCTGCTCGACGAGCCGACCAACGATCTCGACGTGGAGACCCTCGGCTCGCTGGAGAACGCCCTGGAGAAGTTCCCCGGCTGCGCCGTGGTCATCTCGCACGACCGCTGGTTCCTCGACCGCACCTGCACCCACATCCTCGCGTGGGAGGGCGACGCGGACAACGACGCCAAGTGGTTCTGGTTCGAGGGCAACTTCGAGGCGTACGAGGCGAACAAGGTGGAGCGTCTCGGCCCCGAAGCGGCCCGCCCGCACCGGGTTACGCACCGGAAGCTGACCCGCGGCTAGGTCGGCTACAGCGGAGTGGGTGCAGCCGATCCGCACCCACCCCGCTCACCGGGCCGCTCGTCTCTGATGACGGCCTGCACGTTGCCCAGGTAGTGGTGCAACTCGGTCGCGCTGGTCCTCGCCTGCGCGCCGGCATCCTGGATATATTGCCTCGGCTGCAGGTGGACTCGCGGCGGGTGTCGCCACCACCGTCCGCGCCGCACCGGATGGGGCCGGGAGCGGACGAAGCTCGTCCTGCACGGGGGCTTCTGGCATCAGACATGTTCTCCGCGCCATGATTCGGCTGAGGCAACCTCTGGCCGGGTAAGTGGCAGCGGTGCGCGGCGCCCTGAACCTTGGTCGACAACCCGGAACAGGAGTGACACCTACCCACGCGTAGCTCGCTAGGGTGGGAGTTGTGAATGCGCAGGCGCAGTTCGAGCAATCGGTGGTCGAGACCACCGACGCGGTGGCCGAGCTGACCCGAGGTGCCGATGCGGCGCCACTGCCGCCGCGGATACGACCTGTAGCGCTCACCTGACGTTCGCGGGTCCGATCTTGTACTGCGCCGAGGTCAACCGCTGGACCTCGGCACCTGAGCGGCGAACTCCGCGGTCGTGGTGAATACCTGGATATCGGAAGGGAATTCACCCACGCGTCTTCGGCGCACAGTTACTCTCGGACCGGCGTCATTTTGTTACGGAACCGATATCCGAGGGAGTTGGCGAAAATGACCGTCTCGTCCGAATTGTCCAGCGCGGCGTGGGCCGCGGGTTTGCCGCAGTCACTGCGCGGCGAGCTCGCGACGCTCGAGGAAGCGTATTTCCGCCACGTCGACGCGGGCGATGTGGACTGTGCGATCACCGGCATCACTCAGATCTTCCGCCGGCATATGGAGCTGGCGGTGACTCGCCTCCCCGGTCGCGCGTTGGTGCGGGTGTACCACCCCGATGACGGGTCCGGGATCGGCGCCGCCGTGCAGATCGTCACCGACGACATGCCGCTGCTGGTCGAGTCGATCAGCTCGTCGTTGAGCCGGATCGGTGTCAGCGTCAGCGAGATCATCCACCCGATCTTCGAAGTCGAGCGGGACGCGGAGGGGCGGCTGACGCATGCCGCACCGCACGAGGTGGACGGCACCGGCGCGGCCGGGCTCCGCGAATCCTGGATGCACGTGCAACTGCATCCGTCGACCGGCCCGGCGCTGCTGGAAAGGGTCGAGGCCGCCGTGCCGGACGTGGTCGACGACGTGCGCCAGGTGATCGGCGACACCGAGGCCATCCGGGACGTGCAGAGCAAGCTGGCCGACGACCTGGAGCTGGCCGCGCAGTCCGGGGCGGCACCGTTCGCCGCGACCGATCTGGTCGACACGGCCAATCTGCTGCGCTGGCTGGCGCAGGGCAACTTCACCGTCCTCGGCTATGCCCGCTACCGCCTGAGCGCCGACCAAGACCAGGAGACGTCCACCGTGCTGCCCGGCACCTGCCTCGGCGTGCTGCGGCCGGACGTCGGCACCGACTTCCACGTTCCGGTCAACGGCGGCGACCGTCCGCTGCTCACGCTGACCCAGGGATTGGTTCCCGCCACCGTGCACCGCTCGGTGTACCCGTACTTCGTCGGCGTCGCCGACTTCGACGCGACCGGGACGATCGTCGGCGAGCACCTGTTCATCGGCGTCTTCACCGTCACCGCGGTGCACGAGAACGTGTTGGATATCCCGGTGATCGCACGCCGGGTGCGTTCGGCGATCGAGGCCAGCGGATTCGATCTGGATTCGTTCTCCGGTCAAGCGATGCTCGAGGTCATCCAGTCCTTCCCGCGCACCGAACTGTTCTCCTCCGACGCCGAGACGCTGCGTCGCACCGCGACCGCGGTGCTGAGTGTGGGCCTGCGCCGCCAGGTGCGCCTGTTCCTGCGCGCGGACGCCTACGGCCGCTATGTCGCCTGCCTGGTCTACCTGCCGCGCGACCGCTACACCACCAGGGTTCGGCTGGAGATGCAGGACATCCTGGTCCGCGAATTGGGCGGCGTGTCCATCGACTACTCCGCGCGCGTGGGCGAAAGCGATTTGGCGCGGGTGTATTTCACGGTGCGGATGCCGGAGGCCGAGTCCGGCGCTCCGCGGCAGGCGGCACCCGCCGCCGACACCTCCGAGGCCAACCGGATGCGCCTGCAGAACCTGCTCGCCGAGGCGAGCCGCACCTGGGACGACCACCTGAACGACGAGGTGAGTACGTCGGCGGTGCTCGATCCCGCCGTGGTGCAGCGGTACGCGGAAGCCTTCCCCGAGGGTTACAAGCAGGATTTCGCCGCTGCCCGCGCGCTCGGCGACATCGTGCGCATGGAGCGGCTGCGTGACGGCGGCATCGACCAATACCTGTATCGCAAACCGGATTCGGAGCCGGGCTGGTGGCGTTTCACCCTCTACATCGGCGGGCGGGGCATCTCACTGAGCCAGGTGCTCCCCGTGTTGCAGAGTCTCGGCGTCGAGGTGGTGGACGAGCGGCCGTACCAGGTGGAGCTGGAGACCGCGGCCGACGGCCGAGCGGGCGGTGAGCGCTGGATCTACGACTTCGGTCTGCTGGCCCGTCCGGAATTGCTGCGCAGTTCGCTGGACCGGGATTTGGACGCGGAGCTGCTCGAGTCCTCCAAGCGCGCCGACGTGCTGGAGGCGGAGGTGCGGGGTCTGCGCGAACGGTTCGTGGAAGCGTTCGAGGCGATGTGGTACGGCCGTGCGGAGGCGGACGGTCTCAACGAGCTCGTGCTGCGCGCCCGGCTGCCGTGGCGGGCCGTCTCGATCCTGCGGACCTATGCGAAGTACTTGCAGCAGGCCGGTTTTCCGTACAGTCAGGCGAACATCTGCCGCGTGCTGCTCACCTACCCGGATATCGCGCGGTTGTTCGTCGACCTGTTCGCAGCGCGTTTCGATCCCGATACCGTCTCCGCCGAGCACGCCGCCGAGCTGGAGATCCAGGTGCGCGGACGGATCGATGAGGTCGTCAGCCTGGACGCGGACCGTATCCTGCGCGCGATGCTCGGCTTGGTCAAAGCGACGCTGCGGACCAACTACTACGTGACGGACGGGCAAGGCAGGTCACGCGATTACGTCTCGGTGAAGGTCGAACCGCAGGAGATCGCCGAACTCCCCAGGCCGCGTCCGCAGTTCGAGATCTTCGTGTACTCGCCGCGGGTGGAGGGCGTGCATCTGCGCTTCGGGCCGGTCGCGCGTGGTGGTTTGCGGTGGTCGGATCGGTTGGAGGACTTCCGGACCGAGATCCTGGGTTTGGTGAAGGCGCAGGCGGTGAAGAACGCGGTGATCGTGCCGGTTGGTGCCAAGGGCGGGTTCGTGGTCAAACAGCCACCCGCGGCTACGGGTGATCCGGTGGCGGATCGGCAGGCTTTGGGTGCGGAAGGTGTTGCCTGCTATCGGACGTTCATCTCCGGTCTGCTGGACATCACCGACAATGTGGACCGTGCGACCGGTGAGGTGTTGCCGCCTGCGCGGGTGGTGCGCCGGGATGGTGATGACACCTATCTGGTTGTCGCCGCTGATAAGGGCACGGCGACGTTTTCGGATATCGCCAACGATGTGGCGCAGAGTTATGGGTTCTGGCTGGGGGATGCGTTCGCCTCGGGTGGCTCGGCGGGTTATGACCACAAGGCGATGGGGATTACGGCCAAGGGTGCGTGGGAGAGTGTCAAGCGGCACTTCCGTGAGATGGAGATCGACACCCAGACAGAGGATTTCACCGTCGTCGGCATCGGCGACATGAGTGGTGACGTGTTCGGCAACGGCATGCTGCTGTCCGAGCACATCCGTTTGGTGGCCGCCTTCGACCACCGCCACATCTTCCTCGACCCGAACCCGGACGCGGCCGTCTCCTACGCCGAACGGCAGCGGATGTTCGCACTGCCGCGCTCGTCGTGGGCCGATTACGACGCCTCGCTGATCAGTACCGGCGGGGGTGTGTGGGACCGGACGGTGAAGGCGGTGCCCATCAGCCCGGAGATCAGGGCAGCGCTCGGACTGCCCGACGACGTCGAATCGCTGGCACCGCCGGAACTGGTTCGCGCGATCCTGCTCGCGCCGGTCGACCTGCTGTGGAACGGCGGCATCGGCACCTACATCAAGGCGAGTACCGAGACCAACGCCGAGGTGGGCGACAAGTCCAACGACGCGGTCCGTGTCAACGGAAACCAATTGCGGGTCAAGGTGATCGGCGAGGGCGGCAACCTCGGTGCGACCGCCTTGGGGCGCATCGAGTTCTGCCGCAGCGGCGGCAAGATCAACACCGACGCGCTGGACAACTCGGCGGGCGTGGACTGCTCCGACCACGAGGTGAACATCAAGATCCTGCTGGACGCCGTCGTCTCCAGCGGACAGCTGCCCGACACCGAGCGCAATCCGCTGCTGGCCTCGATGACCGACGAGGTCGCGCAGCTGGTTCTGCGCGACAACGTCGCGCAAAACTTCCTGATGGGTATTTCGCGCACCGAGGCGTCACAGATGCTCAGTGTCCAGATGCGGCTCATCGAGGATCTCGAGCAGCGCCGCGGCTTGGACCGCGAACTCGAGGCGCTGCCGTCGGAGCAGGAGATGAAGCGCAGGCGGGAGGATGGCGCCGGTCTGGCGTCGCCCGAGCTGTCCAACCTGATGGCGCACGTGAAGCTGTCGCTCAAGGCCGATCTACTCGATTCCGACCTGCCCGACAGCCAGTACTTCGCCGCGCGGCTGCCCGACTACTTCCCGACGCCGCTGCGCAGCCGTTTCGCCGCGGCGATCAAGCGGCACCGGCTGCGCAGGGAGATCGTCACCACCATGATCGCCAACGAGATGGTGGACTACGGCGGCATCACCTACGCGCACCGGCTGAACGAAGAGGTCGGCGCGACCACCACCGACGCGGTACGCGCCTTCGCCGCGGCCAGCGGGATCTTCGAACTGCATGAGATGTGGGCGCGGATCCGGGCCTGCGACGCGCCCACCTCGGTGCGCGACCTGCTCGAGCTGGAAACCAAGCGGACACTGGATCGAGCGTCCCGGTGGCTGCTGAGCAACCGGCCGCAGCCGATCGCGGTCGGTTCGGAAATCAGCCGGTACCGCAACGAGGTGCGCGAACTCGCACCGAAGGTGCCGGGCTGGCTGCGCGGACACCACGTATCCACGCTCACCGACCAGTCCGCCGAACTGATCGCGCGCGGTGCGCCGACCGATCTGGCCACCGAGGTCTTCGGCCTGCTCAACCTGTTCCCGTTGCTGGACATCGTGGACATCGCCGATATCACCGACCGGGATGGCGACGAGGTCGGCTCGCTGTACTACGCGCTCAACGATCACCTCAAGATCGATTGGCTGCTGCAGGCGGTCAGCCACCTCGAACGCGGCGACCGCTGGCACGCGCTGGCGCGGCTGGCGTTGCGCGACGACATGTACGGGTCGCTGCGTTCGCTGACCCTCGACGTGCTCTCCGGCGGCGACCCCGAGGAGACGGCGGACGAGAAGATTGCATACTGGGAGTCGAAGAACCAGTCCCGCCTCGGCCGAGCCAGGGCGGCACTGTCGGAGTTGTTCGAGTCCGGAACCCACGATCTCGCCACGCTGTCGGTTGCAGCGCGGCAAGTGCGGAGCATGGTGAGCGGGGTGGGCGCTCAGTCGGAGGTACCACGGTGACGAGGTCGCTACACAGAGACGGGACGGCGGCGGGCAGCCTTGTGCTGCCCAAGCGCTTCCACGCCAAAGTGGACGTCAGATGGTCGGACATGGACGTGTTCCAGCACGTCAACCATGCCCGCATGGTGACGCTGCTGGAGGAGGCGCGGATCCCGTGGCTGTTCGAGGACGGCCGCCCGACCGCCCCGCTGCGCGAGGGCTGCGTGCTCGCCGACCTGCGGGTCCGCTACCGCGGCCAGCTGCGGCACGAGGACACGCCGCTGGATATCGCGATGTGGATCGAGCAGGTGCGCGCGGTCGATTTCACCATCGGCTACGAGGTACGTGCCTCCGGGGCCGAGCCCGATTCACCGGCGGCGGTGGTCGCGTCCACCCAGATCGCGGCGTTCGACATGCGGGCGCAGCGGTTGCGCAGGCTCACCGACGCCGAGCGCGACTATCTGTCCGAGTGGATGGAGTGAGCCCTCGCGCGTGGGTGATCGTCCAGTGGTGACAGCGGAGCAGCCGTGATGGCGGAACAACGAGTGCTGCACGTGTCCGATCCGGCGGAGCGGGAGAATCTCGCGACCTTCCTGACCAGGGCAGCGCGTTTGGATCCCGCGGCGGTGGTGCGCCTGCGCCGCCGCGGAGATCATTACGTGGCCGCATGGGTGGCGACCGGTTTCGAGGCACTGGCGGTGCGCACCGTGGTCGCCCAGCTCGGCGTCGACGATGTCACCGTCGGCACCGAGGTGGTGCTGGCCGGGCTGGCCGGCGGTAGCCCGATCGACCTCGGATATTCGATGGACTCCGCCTGGCGTGGCGCACTGCCGCCCGCGGACGGCTTCGCGCATGTCGACGATGTGCCCGCGCGCACCTTGGTCGAACTCGCCGAGCAGGGTGCTCGGCTGGCGAAGGAACACGGCAGCAGCCACGGCCCGCCCGCCTCGCTACTCGACCAGGCCGTGCTGGCCGTGTCCGGTGCGGGCACTCAGGTGCAGGTGCCGATGCGGGTCGTCTTCGCGCTCACGGCAATGGATTTCATCCCGCACTCGGGGGAGAAGGCCGATCCGCGCAGCATCCCGCCCGCCGAGATCGTCCGGGTCCGCGCCACCAGAACATGGTTGCGGCTGGACGCCCGCTACGGCTCGGTCGCCCGCCGTCTCGGCGGTGGGATCACACTCCTGCCGCAGTGAGCTGTGTTTGTTTTGCCAGCGCCTGCGGCGCTGGGTGTTCGCGGCCCCCTTATGGCTCGCGACTGAGCGAGCGCCACTGGCGACTGCCGTCCCGGGGCCCGCGGCCGCGCGGCGCGGGGGCCGCGAACGGCGAATGCTCGGTCTCGCTTCGCTCGAAAATGGGGAGTGGAGCCGGTGTGGTTGCGTGAGATGGAAAGCGCGGCATCGAGGTGCGCCGTCCGTGGAGGCGTGCGGGTGGGTGCCTGCCGGTGGCGAGTTGGTCGCGGACGTGGCGGCCACTCGGCCACGAACGGCGAACGCTGGGTCTTGCTTTGCTCGAAATGGGGAGTGGAGCCGGTGTGGTTGCGTGAGATGGAAAGCGCGGCATCGAGGTGCGCCGTCCGTGGAGGCGTGCGGGTGGGTGCCTGCCGGTGGCGAGTTGGTCGCCGACATGGCGGCCACGTGGCCACGAACGGAGTTGGGTCTCCCTTCGCTCGAAAGTCGAGGTTGGGCATATGCCGGGCACTTCGCCGATGCCGTCGGTGCCGCGTTGAAGCTGTTGCTGTGCATAGCTGCGGGGCGGCGCGTAGTGATCGCCGCAGTGTGCGCGATGGCCTTGGTGGGCGGCCGGAGTGTGTGCCGGGTGCTGCGGCGGTTCCGGAGTAGCACATAGCCGCCCGTGAACGATCGATAGGATGGGCGGCGCCGTCAGTAGGAGGGGACGGCGCCGCCCATCATTTGGTGGTGAAGAACGCTGCCCGAGAACGTCTTTCGGGATGGTCAGGAGACGCCGATCAGGCGCAACAGCGCTGTGGTCGCGGCGGCGGCCAGGATCACCACCAGGATGGGTTGCTGTTTCCAGGCGAGCGCTCCACCGACGAGAACGCCTGCGGGGACCGCGAATCCGAGATTGCCTGTGCCGAGCGGCAGTGTAGTGACGGCAACGAGCGCGGCGAGCAGGACGACCGCGCCGATCTCCAGCAGCCGCACCGCGCGTGCTGGAATGCGGACCCGTTCGCGCAGCGCCGGACCGGCCCAGCGGAAGGCGTAGGTGCCCGCGGCGAGTGCGAATATTCCGGCGGCCAGCATCATCGCCCTTCCGGTGTGGCGGCCGGACCCGGCCGTTCGCGCGCCGCCACGAGCACTCCCGACAGAGCGAGCAGCACGGGCAATCCGGTGGGCAGGAAGGGTGCGCCGACCAACGCGACCGCGGTGCCGGCGCCCACCGCGCCGAGCGTGGCTCGATCGCGCAGGGCGGGCAGCACCAGCGCGAGCAGCACCGCGGGAAACACCGCGTCCAATCCGAGGGCCGAGGTGTCGGGGACCACCGATCCGATCAACGCTCCGATCGCCGCACCGCCGGGCCACGCGAGCAGCACGCCTGCACCGGTGACCCAGTAGGCCGCCCGCTTGCGCCGCGCGTCCGGTTGCGCGATGGCCAGTGCCACGGACTCGTCGTTCATCAGATGCACCCCGAGCGTCCGCCGCCAGCCGGTGCCGACGACGTCGGGAACCGACAGCCCGTACGGCAGGTGCCTGGCGTTCACCAGCAGCCCCGCGAGCACGGCCGCGATCGGACTACCGCCGGTGGCGACGATGCCGAGGAAAAGGAACTCCGAGCTTCCGGCGAGCACCACGCACGCGAGCAGGATGGGCAACCAGATCGGGAACCCCGCACCGACCGCGGTTGCCCCGTAGGAAATCCCGATCACGCCGACGGCGGCGCAGACGGCCACGATGCCCATCAGCGCATCCCGGCCTAGTGTTCGCCATGTCGAACGCATGTTTTCTATAGTGAACATGGCAGGCCGGTTCGTCAATATGGTTTTCTGTTGGCATGACGCCGCAGGACGCGACGACCACACCCCAGGCGGTGATCGCCGCCGCGCTGCGCCGCGAGCGCACCAGGGCCGGGTTGTCGTTGAGCGAGGTCGCCCATCGGGCAGGCATCGCGAAATCCACGTTGTCGCAACTGGAATCGGCGAGCGGGAATCCGAGCTTGGAGACATTGTGGGCGCTGTGCGTCGCACTGGACATGCCGTTCTCCCGGTTGCTCGACCCGCCGCGCCCGCACGTGCACGTGATCCGGGCGGGCGAGGGGCCGGTGGTGGCCGCCGAGCAATCGGAGTATCGAGCCACGTTGCTGGCCGCCGGTCCGGCCAACTCGCGGCGCGATCTGTTCCGCATCACCGCGGAACCCGGGCATGCGCGCAGATCGGATCCGCACATCCCGGGTGTCGTCGAGCATGTGCTGCTCGCGGAGGGCCGCGCGTTGGTCGGCCCCGTCGATGCGCCGGTCGAACTACATCCCGGCGACTACATCGCCTACCCGGGCGATCGACCGCATGTGTTCGAAGCCTTGGCGTCGCCGACCTGGGCGACACTGGTGGTCGAATACACCTGATCGATCAGGCCGCGCCTTCGCCGAGATACTGCAACCACACCGGGTCGAGTTCCGTGGTGGTGGACAGCAGGCGCCAGTGCGGGCCCTTCGGCGAGACCAGCGGGGATCGCAGGGTCCAGCCAAGCTCGCTGAGCAGCTTGTCGGCCTTGCGATGGTTGCACGGCGCGCAGCTGGCGACGCAGTTCTCCCAGGAGTGTTCGCCGCCACGGCTGCGCGGGATGACGTGGTCGATGGTCTCGGCCTTGCCGCCGCAGTAGCCGCACCGATAGCGGTCCCGGTGCATGAGGGCGGCGCGGGTCATCGGCACCCGGGCGCGGTAGGGCACGTGGACGTAGCTGCGCAGGCGGATCACCGAAGGGATGGCGACCGACGTCTCGGCGGAGTGCACCACCGGCCCCTCGTCGTTGTGATGAACGGCGTCGGCCTTGTCACAGATGAGCAGGACGATCGCGCGGCGCGCGGACAAAGCGGTAAGCGGCTCGTAGGTGGCGTTCAGCAGCAGCACCCTGGTCTTGAGCCAGTTGGTGCCCTCGGCGGGCGGTGCGGTGGGGCGGGGGCCGTGGTCGTGATGGCCACGATGTCCACCCGGATAATGTTCGGACACGATGTGCAGCGGAGTAGCCCCCGACCCACGATTGTGGACGTCGGCGGGCTGGAGTTGTCGGTGCGCTCGCGCCTCGTGTGACCGCGCACTATGCCGCTGCTTCATCTCGACCTCGATTTCATGATTGGCAGGATCATGTGGTATCTGCGGAGCAGAGACTGTCACCCAGTTGACCATGGAACGTCGGGTATTGCACGGTGATTTCCAACAATGTCCGGTTAACTGTCGCTGAAGAGCTGCCCAGCCGCGACGTTTCCCGGCGCTGAGCGGCCGCGTGAGAGCAGCCGCGCGCCGCCGCGGGCACAATGGACAGCGGCGCATCCGGTGAATCGAGAGGGTCTATGACTTCGGGCGAGCAGACAGCGACGTCGTTCTACGAGGCGGTCGGCGGGGCGGAGACGTTCCGGCGGATCATCGCGACGTTCTATCGCGAGGTAGCGGCCGACGAGGTGCTGCGTCCGCTCTATCCGGAGGAAGACCTCGGTCCGGCCGAGCGCCGGTTGCGGATGTTCCTCGAGCAGTACTGGGGCGGGCCGCGCACCTACTCCGACGAGCGCGGCCATCCGCGCCTGCGCATGCGGCACATGCCGTTCACCATCGGACCGATCGAGCGCGACGCCTGGTTGCGCTGCATGCGGATCGCGGTCGCGGAGATCGAGCCCGAAATCCTCGACGACGAGCACCGCAAGGCGCTGCTGGACTACCTGGAGATGGCCGCCAACTCGTTGGTGAACGCCCCGTTCTGACAGCGCCTTCGCGCGCGCCGGGCCGGGTGGGTTTCGACCGCGTTGCGGTGGCAGGAAATTCGACTTTGGCACTATTGCGGATGTGAGTGATGTACCAGCCGTAACTGCCCCGGGGGATCGCACCACCCAGCCGTGGTGGCGGTCGGCCGTGTTCTACCAGGTCTATCCGAGATCCTTCGCGGATTCGAGTGGTGACGGGATCGGTGATCTCGGCGGTGTCCGGGACAAACTCGGCTATCTCGAACTGCTCGGCGTCGACGCACTGTGGGTCTGTCCGGTGATGCGTTCCCCGATGGCCGACGGCGGCTACGACGTCGCCGATCCGCGCGACATCGACCAGCTCTTCGGCGGTCTCCCCGCGATGGACGCGCTGATCGCCGAGGCGCATGCCCGCCGGATCAAGGTCACCATGGACCTGGTGCCCAACCACACCAGCGATCAGCACCCGTGGTTCTGCGCGGCGCTGGCCGCGGGCCCCGGTAGCCGGGAACGGGACCGGTACATCTTCCGCGACGGCCGCGGACCCGGCGGCGCCGAGCCGCCGAACAACTGGCCCAGCATCTTCGGCGGGCCCGCCTGGACCAGGGTCACCGAACCCGACGGCACGCCGGGCCAGTGGTATCTGCACATCTTCGCCCGCGAACAACCCGACTTGAACTGGGCCGATCCCGAGGTCGCCGCCGATTTCGAGCAGACCCTGCGGTTCTGGCTGGACCGGGGCGTGGACGGTTTCCGGCTCGACGTCGCGCACGGCATGGCCAAACCCGACGGCCTGCCCGACATGCCCGAGCTCGCCGCCTCGGCCCTGCTCGAACACGACGACAGCGACCCGCGCTTCAACAACCCGGCGGTCCACGAGATCCACCGCCGGATCCGCAAGGTGGTCGACGAGTATCCGGACGCGGTGACCATCGGCGAAGTGTGGGTGAACGACAACACCCGCTTCGGCGAGTACGTGCGCTCCGACGAACTGCACTTGGCGTTCAATTTCCGCCTGGCCGAGTCCGCGTTCAGCGCCGAGGCGGTGCGCGACGCGATCGACAACTCACTCGCCGCCGTCGGGCCGGTGTTCGCCGTGCCCACCTGGACGCTGTCCAACCACGACATCGAGCGCGAGGTCACCCGGTACGGCGGCGGCGCGATCGGTGTCGCCAGGGCGCGGGCGATGATCCTGCTGGAGCTCGCGCTGCCCGGCGCGGCGTTCATCTACAACGGCGCCGAGCTCGGGTTGCCCAACGTGGACGATCTGCCGGACGAGGTGCTGCAGGATCCGGTGTGGGAGCGCTCCGGGCACACCCAGCGCGGCCGGGACGGCTGCCGGGTGCCGGTGCCGTGGGAGGGCGCCGTGCCGCCGTTCGGCTTCACCAGCGGGACGCCGTGGCTGCCGATTCCCCCCGAGTGGGCCGGGCTGACGGTCGAAGCGCAGCTGGAGCACCTCGGCTCCACCCTGTCGCTGTACCGCATGGCGATCGAGCTGCGCCGACTGCGGCCGGAGTTCGCCGGGGACCGGATCGAGTGGTACGGCAGCCCCCCGGGCTGCCTGGCGTTCCGGCGGCCCGGCGGACTGGTCTGCGTGCTCAACGCCTCGGCCGCGCCGATCCAGCTACCGCCCGGGGAGGTGCTGCTGGCCAGCGCGCCGTCCGACGGCGGCCAGCTGCCGCCGAACGCGACGGCCTGGTTGGTCTGAAGACAGGCGAAAAGCCCAGGTCGCGGTGGGGTGGCATCGACACGGACAGGTCAATGGTTCGACCGGCCGGAGAACTACTACAGACGATCGTCTACCTTTGACCCGTGAGCATTCTCG
Organism: Nocardia sp. Marseille-Q1738; assembly: GCF_965283145.1. Lineage (NCBI taxonomy): Bacteria > Bacillati > Actinomycetota > Actinomycetes > Mycobacteriales > Nocardiaceae > Nocardia > Nocardia sp. Marseille-Q1738. Next base: position 159,481 of record NZ_CBDIMS010000011.1, read on the forward strand.
AGACAGTGCTGATCTTCGTCGGCATCCCGCTGGTGATCTACGGCGTCATCGCCGGATTGTCGTTTCTCGGTAAGCCACTGCCTGGCGAGAAGCCGGTCCACTTCACCCTCGGCCAGAAGTGGACCCAGGCGCCGGTGCTGTGGAGTGCTACCGGAGAGGTGATCGGCTCGGGTCATCACTTTCCGGAAACGCCGCATGGACAGCATGCGGCCATCGAGGCCACCCAGGTGGAGCTGATCGGAGGACGGGCAAGTGGCAGGTTCTAAGTGGCCCGCGGTGGTCGAAGCCGATCTGCCGCACGGATACGCGATCACCAGCAGCGGGCGCGTCTCCGGCGTGCACGAGGCGGGCGACGTGTTCAAGGAAGCGCCGTTCAACGATCACGAGCGGCTCACGATGGACAACGTGCTCACCGAGGCGACCCGCGCGACCAAGGTGCGCTTCAACGTCTACATCGGCGATCTGGGCGAGGACACGGCCGCGGGCGCGGACGCGATCTTCCCCACCACACCGGAGGCGGCGCACTCGGTGCTCATCGCCGTCTCGCCCAACGAAAAGGCGATCGAGGTGCGTGCGGGCCGCGATGTCGCCGACCGCGCGAACGATCGCGTCTGCCAGCTCGGCGTCACCGCGGCGCTGAGTTCGTTCCGGCAGGGCCAGCTGATCGACGGCCTGGTCTCGGCGGTCCGCGTGATGGCCGCGGCCATCGGTAGGTAGGTAGTTCCGTAGTCCGGCGCGTCCACCCCTTCGAGCGGGTGGACGCGCCGGTTTCGTTTACGGCTGGGCGTCGAAGGCGCGGGCGCGCAGTGAGCGTTCGATGCCCGCCTTGCCCTCGCTGACCAGGCGGCGCAGCGCGGGTGGGTGGTCGCCCGCGAGGAACTTGTCGGCGACGGACACCGCGTCCTCGCTGATCGCCCAGTGCGGGTAGAGGCCGACCACCACGGTCTGGGCGACCTCGCTGGAGCGGCGCTCCCAGACGCTGGGGATCTCCGCGAAATACCGCTCCACGTACGGGGCGAGCAGGTCACCCTGTCCGGGAGGCGCGAAGCCGCCGACGATCGAGCGGGCGGTGACGTTGGGCACCGAGTCGTCGCGCATCACCGTGGTCCACGCCTGTTCTTTCACCTCGGTGATCGGCCGGGCCGTCGCCGCCGCGGCCGCCTGGCGCTTGCCCGCGGCGGTGGGGTCGTTGGCCAGCTCCTGGTCGATAACGGGTGTCTCCAGGCCGTCGGCATCGATCTCGCCCGCCGCCGCGAGCGCGGACACCAGCCGCCAGCGCAGGTCGGTGTCGACCACGAGTCCGCTCAGTCCGACCTTCGCCGGGTCGCCGTCGAGCAGCTCGCGCAGCACCTCGGTGTGCCAGTCCGGCAGTTTCGCGCCGGTCAGCGCGTTGACGAAGGCCAGCTGGTGATCCGAGCCCGGTTCGGCTTCGCGAGCGAGCTCCAGGAGCCGGTTCGTGTAGTCCGGCCAGCCGGTGGCATCGGCCCAGGCCGGGTCGGCGTAGCTGCCGAGCGTGAGGTTGGTCTGCATCAGAAGTCGTTGCACCACACCGATTTCGGTCTCGGCGCCGACTCCGCGCTGGACCAGCGCGACGAAATCGCGGGCGCGGAACTCGGCCTGGCGAGTCATCTCCCATGCCGCCGACCAGGCCAGTGTGCGCGGCAGCGGCTCGGCGATGTCCGCGATGCGGTTGACCAGCACATCGAGCGAACCGGCGTCCAGCCGGACCGAGCAGTAGGTGAGATCATCGTCGTTGATCAGCACGAACTTGCCGCGCGGCACCCCGGCCAGCTCGGGGACCTCGGTGCGCTCGGCGGCGTCGAGGTCGAGCTCGACGCGCTTGGTGCGCACCAGCTTTCCGTCCTGATCGTCGTAGACGCCGATGGCCAGACGGTGCACGCGCCGCTCACCCGCGCCCGGCTGCGCGCCCTCCTGGACCACGGCGAACGAGCTGAAATTGCCCTCGGCATCCACCTCGAAGTCGGGGCGCAGGATGTTCAGGCCCGTGGTCTTCAGCCACTGCGCGCCCCAGGTGGACAGATCCCGCCCGGACGACTTCTCCAGCGCCGCCAGCAGATCGTCGAACGTGGCGTTGCCGTAGGCGTGCTCGGCGAAGTACGCGCGCAGCCCCGCCAGGAACGGCTGCAAACCCACATAGGCCACCAGCTGCTTCAGGACGCTGGCGCCTTTGGCATAGGTGATGCCGTCGAAGTTCACCTCGACGGCCGCGAGATCCGGGATATCCGCGGCGATCGGGTGCGTGGAGGGCAGCTGGTCCTGCCGGTAGGCCCAGGACTTCTCCACGTTCGCGAAGGTGGTCCACGCGTTGGCGTATTCGGTGGCCTCGGACTGGCACAGCACCGAGGCGAAGGTGGCGAACGACTCGTTCAGCCACAGATCGTCCCACCACTTCATGGTGACCAGGTCACCGAACCACATGTGCGCCATCTCGTGCAGCACGGTCTCCGCGCGCCGCTCGTAGGACGCGCGGGTCACCTTGGACCGGAAGACGTAGTCCTCCAGGAAGGTCACCGCGCCCGCGTTCTCCATCGCACCGGCGTTGAACTCCGGCACGAACAGCTGGTCGTACTTGCCGAACGCGTAGGGGACGCCGAAATTGCCGTGATAGAAGCCGAAGCCCTGTTTGGTCTCGGTGAACAGCCGCTCGGCGTCCATGTACTCGGCCAGCGAGGCACGGCAGTAGAGACCCAGCGGGATGCTGCCGTGCTCGTCGGCGTAGACGTCGGTCCACCGCGCGTACGGGCCCGCGATGAGCGCGACCAGGTAGGTGCTCATCCTCGGGGTGGTGCGGAAGATGTGCTTGCCCGGCTCCGGCGCGAGCGTTTCCACGACGGCGCTGTTGGACACCACCTGCCAGTCCGCGGGCGCGGTGACGGCGAGGTCGAAGGTGGCCTTCAGATCGGGCTGGTCGAAGCAGGCGAACATCCGCTTCGCGTCGGCGGTTTCGAACTGCGAGTACAGGTACACGGCGTCGTCGGTGGGGTCGACGAACCGGTGCAGGCCCTCGCCGGTGTTCGAGTACTCGCAGTCGGCCTCGACCACCAGCTCGTTGCGCTCGGCCAGATCGTCCAGCGCGATTCCGGTCGACTCGTCGTAGCCGGAAACGTCCAGTGCGGTGCCGTTGAGCACCGCCGAGCGCACGCCGCGCGCCACGATGTCGACGAACGTGCTCCCGCCCGGTGTCGCGGTGAAGGTGACGGTGCTGCGGGAGAAGAAGGTCTGCTCGCCAGGTTTGCCCGCCCCGTCGGTCAGGTCCAGCTCGATGCGATAGTTCTCGACCGACACCGTCGAGGCGCGTTCGATCGCCTGTTCACGAGTGAGGTTGGGTGCGGACATAAGGCTCCTTCGTGTCGAAGAACTGGCACGTGCGCCACCAACAATGCCACCTCGGTGTGGCCCGCAGCGCGGGACTTTCCCGATCAATGCCGGTAAACCGGATCGTCAAGGGCAGGGGAGGAGCACGGCAGGCGGACGGCGTGCCGGGCCGGGCCGAGGGGCGGCGGTATTGTGCCTGGTGCAGGACAGGTTCACCATCACGGATTCGGAGGCTCGACGTTGAAGCATGTGCACGCCGGGAAGGTGCGTGACCTGTACGAGGACGGTGACACGCTGGTGCTGGTCGCCTCCGATCGGGTGTCGGTGTACGACGTGGTGCTGCCGACGCCGATCCCGGACAAGGGCGCGCTGCTGACGCAGCTGTCGAACTGGTGGTTCGAGTACTTCACCGACGTGCCCAATCACGTGGTCTCGGCCACCGACGTGCCCGCCGAGTTCGCCGGCCGCGGCATCCGGGTCAAGCCGCTGAAGATGGTGCAGGTGGAATGCATCGCCCGGGGCTACCTGACCGGGTCCGGTCTCGCGGAATACCGGCGGACGGGCACGGTGTCCGGGGTGGCGCTGCCGCCGGGGCTACGCGAGGGCGACAAGCTGCCCGAGCCGATCTTCACGCCGACCACCAAAGCGTCCGAGGGACATGACGAGTCGATCACCTTCGCCGACGTGGTGAACCAGGAGGGGCGCGAGGTCGCCGAGCGGCTGCGCGAGCTGACCCTGCACATCTACACCCGCGGTGCGGCGCATGCCGCCGAACGCGGCGTCATCGTCGCCGACACCAAGGTCGAATTCGGCTGGGACGGCGACGTCCTCACCCTGGGCGACGAGGTGCTCACCTCGGATTCCTCGCGTTTCTGGCCTGCCGCCGAATGGGAACCGGGCCGGGTGCAACGCTCGTTCGACAAGCAGTTCGTCCGCGACTGGGCCACTTCCACCGGCTGGGACAAGGAGCCGCCCGGCCCGGAGATCCCCGCCGACGTCGTCGCCGCGACGCGGCAGAAGTACGTGGAGGCCTACGAGCTCATCACCGGCCGCACCTGGGCGTAGCGGCGGGTGTCACCCCGCCAGCTGCTCGGTCAGCCGGTCCAGATAGGGCCGCTGGCCCGCCACCAGCTTGTCCCGCGCGGTAGCCGGGTCGAACCACTCGGCCCGATCGATCTCCGGGAACTCCACCAACCGGCCGGAGCGTGGCGGCCATTCCAGCTGGAAGGTTCCCGGCACCACGTCCGTCGGGTCCAAGTCGCCCTCGACAGCCCATGCGGTGAGGACCTTCTTTCCCTTGCCGCTGCCGTAGCGCACCTCGCCCAGTGGTAGCCACGGACCGTCCGGAACCGGCAAACCGAGCTCTTCGGTGAACTCGCGGCTGGCGGCAAGACGCGCGTCCTCCGTCTCCGGCTCGTACTCGCCTTTGGGAATCGACCACGCGCCCAGGTCTTTTCGCGTCCAGAACGGCCCGCCCATGTGCCCGAGTAAGACCTCGACGGTCCCGGACGTATTTCGGCGAAACAACAGGACGCCCGCACTGTGTTTGTCTGCCACACCGCGTAGTCTGCCCCCGCGGCGGTGGGCTGCGTGCCCCAGCCCGCTCGTGTCCGCGGTCGAGACAGCAGCACCGCAGACGAACACGGCGGTGGAACATCGACCGAGGGCGACCCCGAATCCACGGTCGCCAGCCCGGCCATACAGGCACAGCCCTGCCTTCGAGCGACGCCGAGCATGGCCGCGTACACGCCGAGCAGGCGCGGCAATGTGAGCACCGCCGGGAAACCTCCATGGACGGTGAACTAGGAGTGCCACGCTTTCCATCTCGCGCGACCACACCGGCTCCATTCCCCGTTTCGAGCGAAGCGAGACCGAGCCAGAGCATTGCCCGTTCGCGGCCCGGCTCGCGTCCGAGCGGCCGCCGCGTCCGCGACGAAGTCGCCAGCGGCGGTCGCTCGGACGCGAGCCACAAGGGGGGCCGCGAACACCCAGCGCCGCAGGCGCTGCCAATCAAACACAGCGGAGGCGTGCGGCGCGGATGGTCAGGTAGTCGCGTTCGGGGATGCTGGTCGTACGGGCGGCAGCCCTGGCGTAACAGGTGCGGGCGGCGTCTGCATCGCCTGCCATCTCGTGGAGATGACCGCGCACCGCGTCGAGGCGGTGCGTGCCGGTGAGTTGGTCGTCGAGCGTCGCGGCGAGCGCGAGACCGGCTTCGGGCCCCGACACCATAGCCGTCGCCACCGCCCGGTTGAGAGTCACCATCGGGTTGTCGGTGAACTGCTCGAGCCGGTCGTACAGTGCCGAGATCTTGGGCCAGTCGGTGTCCTCGGCACGTGTGGCCTGGGCGTGCAGCACCGCGATGGCGGCCTGGATCTGGTATGGCCCGCGCAGGCCGCCGGCGAGCGTGCCGGTGACCAGCGTGGTTCCCTCGGTGATCAGTGCGCGATCCCACAGCGCGCGGTTCTGTTCGGCCAGCGGGATGAGCTCGCCGTGCGCGCCGATGCGGGCGGCGCGGCGGGCATCGGTGAGCAGCATCAGCGCGAGCAACCCGGTGACCTCCGGGTCCTCGGGTAGCAGCCGGTGCACCGCCCTGGCGAGCCGGATCGCCTCGTCGGCCAGATCCGTGCGTTGCAGAGTCGGGCCCGAACTGCTGGTGTGTCCCTCGTTGAAGATCAGGTACAGCACGTGCAGGACCGCGCCGAGCCGCTCGCGCCACTGCTCGTCATCGAGCCGCGCGAAAGGCCGCTCCACGGTGGCCAGTTTCTTCTTCGCCCGGGTGATCCGTTGCGCCATGGTCGCATCCGGCAGCAGGAAGGCGCGCGCGATCTGTTCGGTGCCGAGCCCGCCGACCGCCCGCAACGTGAGCGCGATGGCGGCGGCCGGGGACAGGGCCGGGTGGCAGCACAGGAACAGCATGGTGAGCGTGTCGTCGTGGTCGACCGGGACGGCGTCGGTCACCGCGCGGTCGAACGCGGTGGTCTCCCTGCGCCGCCGCGCCGCCTCCGCGCGCACCGCGTCGGCCATGCGCCGCTGCGCCACCTGGGTCAGCCAGGCGCGTGGATCGTCCGGCAGTGTTCGGGGCCATTGTCTCGCGGCCGCGAGCAGGGCTTCCTGCACTGCGTCCTCGGCGGTGTCGAAATCGCCGAACCGGCGGACGAGCGTTCCGAGGACCTGCGGCGCCAGTGTGCGCAGCAGGTCCTCGGTGCTCGCCGGGAGCGGTGTGTCGTCGGGCACCGCACGCCGGTCGCTCACTGCTCGGTGGCGTCCACGCCTCGCCGTCCGGGGGCGCCCATCACCGCGCGAACTTCGATGTACTCGCCAATCGGTTTACCGCCCGGGCCGGGTGCGGCGGAGGCCTGCGCGGCGATCTCGTAGGCCCGTTCCGGGCTGTCCACGTCGACGAGCCAGTACCCGGCCAGGAATTCCTTGGTCTCCGGGAACGGTCCGTCGGTGATCACCGGCGCGGAGCGCCCGTCCGAACTGACCATCCGCGCCTCGCTCGGCCCGGCCAACCCCTGCGCGTCCACCAGCTCGCCCGACTCGGCGAGCTGCGCACCCAGCGCGCGCTGGAAGTCTATGTGCGCCTGGATCTCTTCCGGTGACCATTCGTTGATCGGTGTGTCGCAGAAGCTTGTGGGTCCGTAGGTCTTCAACAGCATGTACTTCATGGTTCGTTTCCTCTCCTCCGGCGCTCGGCCGTTCGGGGCGCCCGGGTGGCTCCCGCGATGGGAGGTCGGAGCCCAGCGCACGGATTCGACACAGTCATCACGTGATACACATCACAGTGGCGTCCCGGTGTCGGCGAGCCGATCCGGATCGACCGGGTCGCCCGCCAGGATCAGTTCTTTGATCCGGCCGGTCACATCCCAGACGTTCACGTTCATCCCGGCGAGCACTCGGTTGTCCGAGTCCAGCCAGAAAGCCACGAATTCGCGGGCCGCTCGGTCGCCGCGCACGACGACCCTGGCGTATTCGCCCGGTGCCGCGTACCCGGTGTACTCCATGCCGAGGTCGTATTGATCGGTGAAGAAGTAGGGCAGCCGGTCGTATGCGACCTCTTTGCCGAGCATGGTCGCGGCCGCGACCGCAGGCTGGTTGAGCGCGTTGGCCCAGTGCTCCACGCGGATCCGCCGGTCCAGGACGGGATGCCGGTGTGCGGCGATGTCGCCGACCGCGACGATGTCCGGATCGCTGGTGACCAGGCGCTCGTCGACGAGCACGCCGTCGTCCACCGCGAGCCCGGCGTCGGCGGCCAGCTCCAGGTTCGGGCGTGCGCCGACCGCGACCAGTACCGCGTCGGCTTCGATCGTGCTGCCGTCGGCGAGCCGGACACCGTTGGCGATCGCGGTGGCGATGGCGTCCTCGGTGGTGATCGCCTCGACCTGCGCGCCGAAACGGAAGTCGACGCCGTTGGCCCGGTGCAGGTCGGCGAATACCTGGCCCATCTCGGGCCCGAGCGCCGCCCGCAACGGCAGGTCCCCGAGCTCGACGATGGTCACCTCGACGTCCGCGGCGCGGGCCGCCGCCGCGACCTCGAGACCGATCCAGCCCGCCCCGATGATGACGATCCGGCGCGTGCCGCCGCCGAACAGTTCGATCAATGTGTCGGAGTCTTCGATGGTGCGCAGTGTGTACACGTTGGGCGCGTCGGCGCCCGGAATGGACAGTGTGCGCGGCGTCGAGCCGGTGGCGAGCGCGAGTTTGTCGTAGGGCAGCGTGGAACCGTCGGGCAGGGTGACCGTCTTCGCCGCGGCGTCGAGCCCGGTGACCGTGGTGCCCAGACGCACGTCGATGTGGTGGTCGCGGTACCACTGGGCGGGCTGCACGATGAACTCGGTGAACGCCTTCTTGCCCGCGAGATGCTCCTTCGACAGCGGCGGCCGGTCGTAGGGCAGGTGTTCCTCGGCGCCGATCAGCGTCACGGTTCCGTCGAAGTCCTTGTCCCGCAACGCTTCCGCGACCTTGGCCGCGGCCAGCCCGCCGCCGACGATGACGAAATGCCGGTCAGTACTCATCGCGGACTCCTTCTGGCGAAGTGAACCAGGCTCCTGCCGACCAACCCTACTGGCCGCCGCGTGGGCGGCTCGGGAAAACGGTGCGCGGAGTGGGAACGAATCGCCCGCCGGTGTGGTTGCTCGGTAAGGCGGCCAGCCGTGCGCCGCCCGTTGCATGCGATCGAGAGGAAGCCGCCCGTGACCGACAAAGCCACCAAGGACGTCGCCGATTTCTGGTTCGACCCGCTATGCCCCTGGTGTTGGATCACGTCCCGCTGGATCCTCGAGGTCGAGCAGGTCAGGGACATCGAAGTCCGGTTCCACGTGATGAGCCTCTCGGTGCTGAACGAGGGCAAGGACGTTCCCCCGCAATACCAGGAGCTGCTCGCCACGGGCTGGGGGCCGGTCCGCGTCGCGATCGCGGCGGCGCAGGAGCACGGTGACAAGGTGCTGTCGTCGCTGTACACCGCGATGGGCACGCGTATTCACAACCGGCGCGCGGAATACGAACGCGAGAGCCGCAAAGACACGCTCGCCGCGGTGATCGCCGACTCGCTCGCCGCGGTCGGTCTGCCCGCCGAGCTGGCCGCGGCCGCCGAGAGCACCGAGTACGACGAGGCGTTGCGCAAGAGCCACCACGAGGGCATGGACAAGGTCGGACCGGACGTCGGGACCCCGACCATCCACATCAACGGGACCGCGTTCTTCGGCCCGGTGCTGTCCCGCATTCCGCGCGGCGAGGAAGCGGGCAAGGTTTGGGACGGCGCCGTGGCGCTGGCCTCCTACCCGCACTTCTTCGAGTTGAAGCGGACGCGAACCGAAGATCCGGCGTTCGACTGAGCACCGCACGGCGAGTGCCGCCCGCGGCACTCGCCCCGGTCACAGGATGAATCTCGGCGGACTCGCCGGTGCCGCATGGTGGGAAGCCGGATTGCCGCCGGGCGGCGCATCCGGCCCCCGCGCTCACAGCACGGACTTCGGCGGACTGGCCGGTACCTCACCGTAGGAACTCGGGTAGCCGCCCGTCGGCACGGCGGCGCCAGTGGGTGGGTTCGGGCGCAGGAAAAGCTTGCCGTGCCTGCTGCGATCGCGCAGCGCCCACATTCGCCAGGTCAGCACGGGGTGACTGGACAGGGCGTTCACCATCCAGACGAAGAACCCCTTCTCGAACGCCGCCCGGTCGGCCATCTCGTCGAAGCCGACCAGCCTGTTCATGTACTTGCCCGCGGCCAGCGTGCCCATCGCGCCGGACGCGCCGGTGTGCCGGTTGCAGTAACCGTGATTGTCGGCGGTGTACTCCTGCGTGCGGATCAGGCTGCTTCCGATGATCGGCAGGAACGGCACGAGGAACATGCCGAGCTGTCGCCAGTACGACGTGTGCCCGGCCGCGATGTGGCCCACCTCGTGACCGATGATGAACGCCAGCGCGTCGGGTTCGCGTGCGGCGCCGCCGATCTCGAACAGGTCGCTGTAGACCACCACGAAGCGCCGGAAGCCGTGTCCGCTGGCGAACGCGTTGATCTGGCCGTTGCCGAGCACCACGTACGCGTCCGGCACCTTCGCCATGCCGAAGCGAGCGGCCGCCTCCACCACCATCTGGTATCCCTCGGGGAACTGCGTCGGCGACATCCGCACGCCGTTCACCCGCTGCGACGCGTAGGTGATGCCGCGACCGAACCACAGCAGCAGCGGGGCGGCCACCAGCGCCAGGACGTATTGGTCGACGTTGCCGGTCACGAGGAGCAGCACGGCGATCAGATAAGCGAAGACGGTCAGCACGATCACGAGCACGAGCATCGGAATCTCCCAGCTGTGCCGCGCGGGCATGCCGAACGGCGACAGACCACGCGGCTGCCGCTGCGGGGGCACCGCGGGCGGCATCGGCGCACCGGGGTAAGGGCCGTAGGCGGGATACGAGCCGGTGGGCGCCGGCGGATACGCGCCCGACGGGTACGGCTGTCCATAGGGTGCGGCGGGTGGGTTCGGTACCTGCGCCCATCCGGCCTGCGGAGCATACGGGTCGGCCTGCGGGCCCGTCTGGTCGTGCGGCTGGGGTTCGTGCGGCTGCATGAGATGAACTCTATTCAGTTGCCGGAAACGTGCAGGGCCTCGTGCCACGGGACAATGGCCGCGAACACAACTGGCGTATCGGTCGATTCGCGGCGTCGGGCGGTGGTGTCGAGCGTGGGTGTGCCCTGTTGCCCGCCGTGCGGTGGCGGCCTGACACAATGCCTGCCATGCGCGTATACCTCGGTGCCGACCATGCCGGTTTCGAACTGAAGAATCACGTCAAAGCCCATCTGGAGCAGGCGGGCCACGAGGTCGTCGATTGCGGCGCGCTCGTCTACGACGCGCTCGACGACTACCCCGCGTTCTGCATCGAGGCCGCCCGCCGCACCGTCGCCGACCCGGGCAGCCTCGGCCTCGTGTTCGGCGGCAGCGGCAATGGCGAGCAGATCGCGGCGAACAAGGTGCCCGGCGCCCGCTGCGCGCTGGCCTGGAGCGTCGAGACCGCGAAGCTGGCTCGTGAACACAACAACGCGCAGCTGATCGGCATCGGCGGCCGGATGCACTCGACCGAGGAGGCGCTGGCCATCGTGGACGCGTTCCTCGCCACCCCGTGGTCGGGCGAGGAGCGCCACCAGCGGCGCATCGACATCCTGGCCGAGTACGAGAAGTCTGGCGTAGCACCGGAGGTTTAGATGCTAGCGTGCCGACTGATTTCGCGAGGACATGGGTAACTCACCGGGTACGCCCAAAACCCGAGCGGCACCCAGCGCAGGACCTGGACGCAAATCCTATGCCACCCAACTGGTACGGCCTTAATACCCGGAGAGGCGGGGGAGCTAGATGCCGGAGGGGCATACACTGCATCGCCTTGCTCGGCTGCATCAGCGCCGGTTGGCGGGCGGTGTGGTGCGCGTATCCAGCCCGCAGGGCAAGTTCGCCGCGGACGCGGCCCGGGTGGACGGCCGGGTGCTGATCAAGGCCGAGGCGTGGGGCAAACACCTGCTGCACCACTATGACTCCGGCTTGGTCGTGCACGTGCATCTCGGCCTCTACGGCACCTTCACCGAATCCGGGCTGCCGATGGGGGAACCGGTCGGGCAAGTCCGGATGCGCATGATCGGGGGGCCGGAGGGACCGTCCGGGTTCGGCACCGATCTGCGCGGGCCCGCCGCGTGCGAGATTCTGCTCGCGCCCGAGGTCGCCGCGCTCACCGATCGACTCGGTCCGGACCCGCTGCGCCGCGGCGCCGACCCGGACCGCGCCTGGCGACGTATCCATCGCTCGCGCAGGTCGATCGGCGCACTGCTGATGGATCAGCAGGTCGTGGCAGGCGTCGGTAATGTCTATCGCGCGGAACTACTGTTCCGGCACCGGATTTCGCCGCATCGCCCCGGCGTGGCGCTATCGGCCGACGAATGGACGGCCATGTGGACCGATCTTGTCGCGCTGATGCGGGTGGGGGTGCGCGTCGGGAAGATGGTCGTGGTCCGACCTGAACACGACCACGGCGAGCCCTCGTATGCGGCCGATCGTCCGCGCACCTACGTCTACCGCCGTCCGGGAGCGCCGTGCCGCCTGTGTGGCACGCCGGTCGCGCATCAGGTCATGCAGGCCCGAAACCTCTTCTGGTGCCCCACCTGTCAACCGGACTGACCCGAACAGGTCGCAGGCGGTCGGTACCGGTCAGCCCGCGACGGCGGTGTCGACACCCGGCTCGTCCGCGAAGGCGAACCGGCGCCCGCCCGCCGTCTTGGCGGAATACATCGCGCGGTCGGCACGGCGCAGGAGATCGGTGAAATCGAACGGGCTGCCCGGCGGGTTGTAGGCGGTTCCGACACTCGCCGAGACCGGGACCGGACCCGCCGACGACCAGACCGGGTCGCGGAGCGCGGACACGATCCGGTGTGCGAGGTCGCCGAGGGTATTGCGGTGCGCGTTGATCGCGAGCACGAACTCGTCGCCGCCGTACCGGCAGATCACCGTGTCCGGCGGGCAGGCTTCGCGCAGCCTGCCGGCCAGCTCCACCAGCACCTCGTCGCCGATCGCGTGCCCGTATCCGTCGTTGATCTGCTTGAACCGGTCCAGGTCGATCAGCAGCAGGCCGACGCCGCGGCTCGGGTCGGTGGCCATCAGCCGCACCTTGTCCTGCAGCAGCGTGCGGTTGGCCAGATCGGTGAGCGCGTCGTGGGTGGCCTCGTGGCGCAGCCGGTGCTGCAGCGCGGCGATCTCCTGTACCCGCAGCGACACCTTGGCCGACAGGTTCTGCTCCTGCTGTGCGAGCGCCCGCTCCTGCAGCGCCTGCGCGTAGCTGTCGATGGCCTGGCTGGCGATGAACGGCCAGCGCGTGGCGACCAAGGAACCGGGCGTGCCGGAGGGAAAGCCGAGCAGCCATCGCGTGGCCTGCGCCAACATCCGGATCCGGTCGAACGGCGCCTCGGCGAGCCTGGCACCCAGCATCCGCGCTTCGAGCCACGGGAACGGCTCGGTCCTCGCGAGCGTGAGCAGCCGCTCGATGATCTCGATCAGCACCGGCTCCAGCTGCTGGGGTGTGGCGCCCGACCCGGGCTCGGCGCAGACCGCACGAGCCCATGCTCGGGCCATGGTGGCTACCGGGGGTTCGATATCGGCGGACATCGGACTCACCCGGTGTGGGTGACGTCGGTGCCCAACTGTCCTGTGCTGACACAGGCGCCGGCGTCACACTGATCGTTCCCACTGCTACGCGGTTGTGTCCACCTGGTTCGGCGCACGCTCACCGCCCCCTTTCCAGATACCCCCGTCCGGCAAAAAGGATCCTAGCAAGCCACTCGGCATCGAAAAGCACCGTTTTGCAACGTGTTCTCGACACCTCGCGAATAGCGATCGGGAATGTGATCGTACCCGTCGCGTTGGTGTTACACCCGAATTCCGTTCGCTGCGAAATCGCGCCGTGACGCGCTGGCGACACGCTGTGGGACGTGGGCCGGGAGTGCCGCGCGGGCCCCGAGTGCGGCCCGAACCTCTCCCGCGCCACCGGTTCTCCGAGAATTCGTTCTCGCACGCGACGTCCTTGTCTTCCCTGTCGAGCTTCGAATGGTTGTTCCGGGCGTTCGCAGCTCGGTCTTCGCGTCCGCACCGTCTTCTCTGCAGGTTCCGAGTCGCGGACTGTTCCGCGCTCACCGAGTCCGTGGCCCGGATGCCGGACAGCGGCACGCGCGGTCACGGGGAACGGCGGCGCGGCGGTCCGCGCGATGACCGGTTCAGGCGCCGCGTCCGGCCGCGCGACGCCGGTGGTTGCCGAGCGGTTTGCCGACCGTGCGCGGAAGCGGAACGATTTCGGGTCACACCGCCCCGCCGACCTGCGGGTGCCGCCCTCGGCGCTCGGCAACACGCCGAGCGCGTCAACTGTGACGGCGAGTCGTGCGGTCCTCATCGGAAATCCCCTGAGCGATGTTCCTGGCCTGGTCGGCGGCGGGTCGGCGATGTTCCCCGGCGGAGCCATCGCGCGTCACTCGAGTTTCGCCCACCGGCATCCGACACGCCAGAGTTTCAATGAAAAATCCCCTCTAAAATTTCGCTCCCGCGCGCCGCTCCGGAGCGGCGGCCGAGTCGTGCGACACTCGGTGTGGCAACCCCGGAGCGCTCCGGTCCGTACCGTCGAGATCCCGCGGCCGAGGGGGGCTGATTGGCGTTTCGGAAGCCGGATTCGGTACAGTCGGATCGCACACGACATCGTGGCGATCCCATCGGTGTCGTATGCCTGCGGGTGTAGTTCAATGGTAGAACCTCAGCCTTCCAAGCTGATGGTGCGGGTTCGATTCCCGTCACCCGCTCCACGGAGTATTCATCCTCGTCGGCGGCCGCCACGCCGCCGCGAGGGCCACGGGGTGTAGCGCAGCTTGGTAGCGCATCCGCTTTGGGAGCGGAGGGTCGCAGGTTCAAATCCTGTCACCCCGACTTAGAATCGAGATGAATCCCCTGGTCAGGGGGTTATTTCCCTCAAACCGCAGATCAAGCCGTGACGGCTGGATCAATCTGTATCAGTCTGTAGTAGCCTACAATCAGCGCCTACAGTCCAGCAAGGGGTCCTGATGGAGCAACGCAACGGCATCTGGCGGGAGACTCTGGAAGTCACCGCCGAGTCGCAGGCCGACCTGATCAAACGCCTCGCCGCGGTCGAGCGGCTGCTGAAGAAGATGGCCGTGGAGAAACCGAAGCCCCGCCGCGCCCGCGGGGAAGGGGCGCTGTACAAGCGCAACCGGGATGGCATGTGGGTAGGGCAAATCGAATTGCCGAAAGGCCCGGATGGCAAGCGCCGCAAATCCAAACCCGTCTACAGCAAGGACCGGGCAACGGCCGTAAAGAAACTCGGCGAGGTGAAGGACAACCATGCGAAGGGCATCGCGCAAGCCGACCAACGGCTGACAGTAAAGGCGTACCTTGAGGATTGGATCGAGAAGGTCGCGAAGCTGCGTTTGGATCCTGATGCGTGGCGGACGTATCGGTCGGCCATCACCACCCGGATCGTGCCGCCGATCGGTGGCCGGAAGCTGATCGAGCTGTCGCCGGACGACATCCGGCACATGCACAAGTGGATCCTGTCCGCCACCTACACCCGAGGCAAAGGCGAGACCGCGACCGTCAAGACTTACTCGACACGTTCGGTGCAGGAGGCGCACAACGTCCTGTCCGCGGCGCTCACCGATGCGGTGGCCGATGGCAAGGCGTACCGCAACGTGTGTGAACTCGTCGGACGACCGCAGGTGCTGTCGAAGAAGCACGGCGCGCTCACCGCTGAACAAGCCCGGAAGGTACTGCTGGCCGCGCTCGAGGATAAGGACCCATTGGTGACTCGGTGGGCGGCTGGCCTGATGCTCGGCGGCCGCCAAGGGGAACTGCTTGGCCTGCAATGGGATCGGGTGGATCTCGAGGAGGGCACGTTGGACCTGGCTTGGCAGCTGAAGTGGCTGAAGCTGAAGCCGGGCGCGAAACCCGACGACCCGAAACGATTCGATGTGCGCCCAGACTTCGAACACATCCCGCTGTGGCGCGGCGCAGCGTTGACCCGCCCGAAGACGGCATTATCGCAGCGGCTCATACCGATCCCTGCTCCGCTGGCAGCGATCCTGACCGTTCATCGCGATCGCAGCGAAACGAACCCGTGGAACCTGGTATGGGTGACCCCACCTGGGAAGCGTTGGAAGTTCGTCACGCCGGTATCGGACCTGGCTGACCGTGAAGGCTGGGCTGCGGCGCAGAAGCGCGCTGACGTGGAGCCTGTGAGCGTGCATGGGATGCGCGGCACCACAGCAACATTGCTGATGGAGGCCGGAGTGGACGCGCGGGTGATCCAAGCAATCATGGGGCACAGCGATGTGGTGACGACCCGCGGATACCAGCAAGTCAACCTCGAAGCAGCACGGAAGTCCCTCGGGAGCCTGGACGGGCTGCTCGAACTCGATTGAGCGGCGGGATGTTTGCTGAAGGCTGCGTGAGTGTAGCCAAAGTCGCGGCTTCTCGTTGGGGGGAGATGCAGGACTTGCGGTATGAATCGCCGGTCTGTACAGGCGCTTTCCATATGGCACAGGGGCTATGTGTTCATACCCGAACTGTTGCTACAGATTTGCCGCTTCGGATTAGTTCACCATAATGGAAACAATCCGAACAAATCGCACGAAACCCCTACCCGTTCTGGCCTGCGGTAACTATAGTCACAGGTTACCTACTTGATACATGAACTATCGTCCACCAGTTGATAACTGGCGGATGAAGATCAAGGGGGCAGGCCGGGCGGCTGTTGACTTAGGGGTGTGCTCATGATGCGGGACTCCAGGGCAGCGGGATCGACCGCACCGGCATGGCGTAGGGAGCAGCTCGAGCCCAGTGGCTGCGGTCCCGCGTGCGCAACGTACGTAAAATCGAAGAAACCGAGCGGTAGCGGGGGCGGTCGGGGCTCCCGTAGCCCGGGCGACCAATAGGACATCAGTCTCATGGAAGAGAGTGCGCCCTTAGCGGATTGGCATCCGCACGAGTCCGCTCTGATGCAAGCCGTGCACATCAGCATCGCCGAACCCGAAGGCAACCCGCGAACGCGCGGGGGCCGAACGACCATCGGCGTCGTCCGGATCATGCGCCACCGGATTCGCGTCGTCCCCCACCACGGGCTCACCGACCTCGGCCGACGACGACTGCGGTCTGCCGGTTGCTGGGCATGGCTGCATGGTCCACGCGGGGCGCATTGGGAATACGAAAGCGGCGTGGGATGGATCTCCGAGGTCACCGTCGCTCAAGCATCGGGATGCCTGTCGGCGTCGGAGAGCGCCACCGCGCGGGCGCCATCCGTGGCATTGCCGAATGACCAGTCATCGTCAGGGTGGGCGGCCTGACCCATCTCGGCCGCCAGCGCCGCAGGGCTTCGCAGCGCAGCTTCCGTCAACGATTCGGTGGCGATGCGCATGCGAGCCCGCACCTGGCGGCGCAGCATCGCGAACTCCTCCCCGCCGCCGGTTACTTGAAGCGCGAGCTTCTCCGCTTGCTCGGCGACGGCGTCTAGCTGCTCGATCGCACTCTGTGCGCCGGGCAGTTCCTTGCCTGCGGCTTGAAAGACTGACCACACACTCTGGACTGCGAACTCGGCGAGCACCGTGAGTTCGATCGCCAGGTCGGCGTCCGGCACGGCCGCGGGCTGGCCGACCCCGGATTGATTCAGTGGGATCGGATCGCCGCCTTCGTAGAGAATCCGCGCGGAACTCCCCGGCTCCCATTGCAGGCCGGCGTCGAGCTTCCGCAGTGTCGCGGTCCGTCCGGGCCGCCATTCCAGGTTCTCGATCTTTGTGAACGTCGTGTCGCTCGGGCCACCTAGTGCGCTGACTTCTTCCTGTGTCAGTCCCAGGGCGTCACGGCGTGCCTTCACCATCTGGCCGAAGCGGACCAGGTCGGGGTCTCCATGCGTGCCCTGTCTACTCATGCCCCAAGTAGACCCCAATTATTCGGCAAACAAAACCCCGAACCTCCGGACACAGGAATGTCCGTTGACCTGCGGTGCGTGCAAATGCAAGCACGCGTACGGCTAGCTAATGTTTGCCTCTAGATTGTCTTGTACTTCGGAGAAGTTTGCCCTAGGGTTGTGATATGGCCCCGAAGGTTGCCGACGACCGGCTCAACGAAGACAAGCGTCCGCGCGTCTCGGCTCCGCATGTCCCGCTCTCCGTTCTCCGTAAGAAGATGCGCCTGACCCTCGAAGCGGTCTGCGAACGCATCTACGAGGAGACCGGGATGCGGCCCGAGCGGGGGACGCTGTCGGCGATCGAGAACGGACATCGCGGCGCGTCCGCACAGATGATCGAGGCCCTCGCCTTGGTCTACGACATCCCCGTCTCGGCGATCGACACCCAGTACTCGCCCCGCAACCGGCAGGGGGCTGTCGAATGACCGCCTCTCGCGTCAACGTGGCTGCGCTTCAGCAGATCTCCTACAACGTCCGCCAGGCGCATCTGGCCACCGGTATTGGCGAGTCGACTCTCCGGAAGCTTGTCCGGGAGGGGCATCTCGCCGCCCGATACCTCGGGTCCACTCTGCTGATCGATGCCGAGGATCTTCAGCGGTTCTTCGCTTCGCTGCCCAGCGAGAAGCAGGTGGACCGTGACGTCGCCGCGAATCGCGGTGCGGCATGAGTACCGAGTTGATGCCGTTCACCTACGAGGGTGCGACCGTCCGCACGGTGGTGATCGACGGCGAACCGTGGTTCGTTGCCCGCGACATCTGCAACATCCTCGGCCTGCCGAATCTGTCGATGGCTATGCAGCGACTCGCGGACGACGAGAAGGGGGTCAATCGTATTGACACCCCTGGCGGACCGCAGGAGATGGCAGTCGTCAGCGAGTCGGGCATGTACGCGCTCGTGCTCCGCTCAGACAAGCCGGAGGCGGCGAGATTCCGGCGCTGGATTACCACCGAGGTCTTGCCGACGATCCGGAAGACCGGGGGCTACAACACTGCTCCCGCGCTGACCGGTCCGGAGCTGCTCGCCCATGCCGTCTTGGAAGCGCAGCAGATGATCGCGGCCAAGGATCAGCAGATCGCCGAATTGAGTGAGAAGGTCGCCGAGGACGCCCCGAAGGTCAACTACGTCGAGCTGTACGTGGCCGAGTCCGACCTTCTGAAGCTGCGTGTGATCGCGGCGAACAACGACGTCGGCGAGAACTGGTTGCGGGATCTGCTCGTGGAAAAGGGCTGGATCTACGTCGAGACTGAGTCCCGCTGGTCGGAGCGCAAGCAGTGCAAGGAGATCCGCCGCCGCTACTCGGCGTATGCGCACAAGCGGCAGTACTTCCGGCCGGTCGAGGTGCATGAGGCTCCCCGGTTCCGCGGTGAGGTCATGCACACGTTGAAGGTGACCCCGGCTGGTGCTGAGGCTATCGCGCGCCTGGTCGAGCGGGAGCGTGCGGCATGAGGGCTCAATTCGTTTGGCGTCTGGTGGTCGATTCCTGGCCGACTGAGAACGGCGAGCCGTTTGCGCGCCAGGGATTCGACTACTGGGACGAGATCGCCCGCGCCTTTGAGAACAACGAGCCCGTGCCGTCGTGGCTCCCGGACCTGCGGCCGTGGCTGGCGCACGGTGACGAGTCGCCCCAGCGGGATGGCTACGCCATCGCTTATGACGATCCGCCTGACCCGCGCACCGGTTATCCCGGCTTCCCCGAGTACGTGATGAACGTGCCGTCGGCTCCGACGCGCACCTACCTGTCGCGGTCGTCGGTGGCGGGACGTCTGGCCGATCTCCTGGCTTGGGGTTGCGAAGCGCATATCGAGCGCGCGCCCATCGGTGAATGGGAGGCGTCATGATCGATGGCCCGCGCAACTTGGACTCCCTCGGCGGTCCCCATCCCCCCGCCGCCGAGGGTAGGGAGCGTCCCGGTGGCGAGGCAGGCGGCACCCCCTCAGCCGCGCCCCACCGGGACGTATCCGACCACATCGCCTACATCCGGGATCTCGCAGTGCGCGCGCTCGCGGAGTCGTTCGACGCCGACTTGCCGTGGGGCGCCAACGGTAACTGGTCGGCCTGCATCGGCAGTCGGCTCGGTGGCGATGTCGGTCGGTACTGCGCAGCGTTGCCGCCGGATTCGCTGATCGTCGTGCTGGATTCGCTGTGCACGATCGCCCTGGACCCGTGCCGCTTCGGCTCCGCCTGCGTCGATGCTGTCGGCCCGTCCCGCGGCGACTGGTGCGGTGGCTGCCTGGCCCGCGACGCCCTGTCGGCTTTGACCCCCTCAGTTCCAGAGACATCCGCTCCGGGGACTGAGGTCGCACCCTCAGCGGCGTCACGTGACGACGCTCCAGCCGCTGAGGGTGCTCCCAACTTCCCGTGATTACGGGGATCGGCCGCCGATGCCCAATCTCGACGGCCAGCGAATTCAATACGCAAGAAAAGAGTCTACCAATGCCCATCCACTCTGCCGCGTACGACCAGTACCTGGCTGAACTCCTTGCCGCCGAAGCCGATTCCGCGGACCACCGACTCGCCGAGACCGTTGCCGCGATCCAAGACGACGACAATCTGCTGAACCTGCTGTTCGCGATGTACACGCAGGACCCGAAGAACACCCGCGAGTTCGCGATCGCCGCCCATCTGCTGTCCCTCGTGTACGGGCCGGAGGCGACGGCATGAGCGAGCAGACGACGAAGCCCACGGACCCGGAATGGCTGGTCGTCCAACGCCAGATGGGCGGCTACCTCGACCCGGTCGGCGAAGACACCGCCAAGGACGTCGACTACCTGATAGCGCGGCTGCGCAGAATCCTGGACGTCAACGACCGGATCGGTTCCTTGCGCTGGCTGCCCGAGCATATCGAGGAGCTGATCACAGAGCTGCGCCCGCACGGCCGCGCCGGTGACGCCGTGTTCGCCGAGCTGAAAGCGGCCTACCCGGAGCTGTTCTGGGGCCGGTACGGCGGCACGATCATCGGCTGCCGCCAACTGTTCAGCACCGACCCCGGCGCGCCCGAACGGTGCGCCACCGCGCTCGGTCTGACCGAGGTCGAGAAGACCGAAGGTAAGCGGGATTGGCGCGGCACCTACGCCGATCTGCCGGTGCGCGTGATCGGCCACGAGGCGGTGAAGTCGTGACCACCATCTACTTCGAGGTCGACGGCGAGCCTGTTCCCGCCGATGAGTGCGACTGGGTGGTGATCGCCCCGTGCGGCTGTGAATGCTCCTGGTCTCTCGCGCGGTACTGCCACAGCGAGGACGAGGCGTGGCACAACTTCTCGCGCTCCAAGGCCGCGCGCCAGCGTGACGAGAAGCTCGGCTTCCGCATGGTGATCAAGCGGCACAAGGACATCAAGATCAGCTACAAGTGCCCGCACGCCCCGCAGTGGGGAGTGGAGCCGCGCCCGCAGCTCGACGGCCACACCTGGGCTGTGAAGGACCGTAGCCGGTCGGTGCATCTGGTGCCCCTGGTCATCGAGAAGAACGAGTCCGCGTATGAGCGGGACGAGGTGACCGCGGTCTGCCGCAAGGCGAGCGGCTACGTGTGGTCGACCCAGTGGTGGAAGATGGAGGGCCGCACAGACTGCGCCGCCTGCACGGCTTCCGCGAAGCGCCTCCTCGCCGAGGCGGTGCCGTCATGACCGAACTCTCCGGCCGCGCTGTCTTCGCCTGCATCTGCTACGCCGCGTCCCTGCCGGTGCCGTCCAAGGCTTTCGACGTCGCCCGTGTGTTGATGCTGACGCCCGAGTCGCGGTGGTTGCGGTTCCTGTCGGAGTTGATTGCCACCTACCCGGAGGGGTCGCCGGAGCACGACACCGCGACCGCGTTCCGCCGGATCATCCGCAGCGACGGGGAGGTGATCGCGGCATGACCCGCCTGCATCTGCCTCACCCGCACATCGCCGAGCGGTTCGCCGCTGTCTTTTCGTCCGCGCTGCATCGCGGGCTGTCCGCCGATGCCCTCACCACCTCCGCTGCTGTCGCCCGGTGGGCGGAGTGGCGGACACCGGATCAGTGGGAAGCAGACCAACACCACAACCACGAGGGGGAGAAGTGACATCCCACGAGCTGATCGCCGAAGGGCTCCGCGTCCAGGTCCGCCGTCTTATTCGCGAGCGCGACGAATCCCGCAAGAACTACCGGGACCTGCATGTGCGGTGCGAGGAACTGGTGGGCGAACGCGACGATGCGCGCCACGCCCTCGAAGCGAAGACCGAGCAGCACGCCGAAACGCTCAGCCGCTTGGAGCACGCCTATGAGGTGATCGAGCGAGACTCGCGTCCGCCACTCGCCTACGTCGTGGTGAAGAAGGGGCCCGACGTTCGCAGGCACGTGGAGGAGGACGCCTACTACGTCGTCAGCAACGCATCGTCGTCCCGGCAGGAATGCGAACGCATCCGCGATGTAGAAGCCCAGCACTCCCGTCCTGAGTTCGAGCTCTTCGTCGGCGAGATCCGGGAGGCATCCGATGACCGCGCCTGACTCCCTGGATCGCCGCCGCGCTATCGCCGCCCACCTCAACAAGATCCCCACCTCCTGCCCAGCCGACACACACGAGTGGGCCGAGACGGGTCGGATGGCGATCGAAGACGACTACGGCACCATCACGTTCAGCCCCCAACCGGACACCTCCAGCGGCGTCTACTGCGCGCTGGCGGCCGCGGTGCACAAGCACGGCTGCTGCTGGTGCGGGAAGTTCCGCACCGGTCTGGAGGTGTCCGATGGCCGTGCGTGAACTGCTCGAACGCCTGACGTGGCTGCTTCCGTCCGTGCGCCGTCGCTACCCCGCCACGCCTTGGCCGTGGAAGCGCTGCCACTGCGGCGATCTCGCCGACTACCGCAGCGAGATCGGCGTGAACTGGTGCTGGCCATGCAAGTACGCCATGCACGACACCTGCGAGTGCAGCCTGGGGGTGTCCGATGTCGCGTGAGCCCTGGTTCCACCAATATGAGGCCGCCGCCGAGCGCGCCGAACAGATCGAGGTCGAGGAACTGCCGGTGCACGAGCTGGCCCTCGCTGCCGCCGCGACCGTGTGGTTCCAGCACATCGCTGAGGCAACGGATCTCGGGGGTGAGGAGTGATCGCCTTGGAGATCTTCACCCGCCTGCTGATATTCGGCGCTCTCGGGTTCCTGCTGCTCGTGTTCGTCGCGATCCTCGCCGGCGTGCCGCGCGAGTACTCCGGCGCGCCAGTGGAAAACGAGGACGACGGCGAGGAGATCCCCGAAGACCCCGACCGTGCCCGGGATTGGGAGTACGCCGACGAGATCGGAGCCTGGTGATGGCTAAGAAGCCAGCACTGGCTGATGACCAGGTGCGGGAGATCCTGCTGATGGCCGTCAACCATCCGATCGCGGAGATCGCGCTGAAGTTCGACCGCCACCCGAACACGATCGACTCCATCCTGCGCGGGCGGTCCTACAAGCACATCACCATGGGCGCGCACACCGAGGTGTGCACGTGCCGCGGCTGTGTGATCAACCGGCGGCGGGAGGAGAACGAACGCCGCGGCGACGCAGCCCAACTCGAAGGCGTGTGTGTCCGCTGCGGCAACGAGACCACGGTGAGAGCCACTGCGCTGCTGCGTCGTCCCGGTCTCGTCACCTGCAACCGATGCCGCGGGAGGAAGTCATGACCGATCTGGATTGGAGGCAGCAGGCGGAGTGCCGCCGGTACCCGTCCGAGCTGTGGTTCCCCGACCACAGCAACCAGTCTCGCCCGGCGATCGAGATCTGCGTCGGCACCGAAACACGGCCCGGCTGCCCGGTGCGCCGTCAATGTGCCGCGGATGCGGTGAAGCGTGGCGAGAAGTGGGCCATTGTGGCCGGTTTCCGCTGCGGCGAGAAAAAGGAACGGGACGCGCTCGAAGCCTGGCTCGGTACCCCCGTGGTCCCAGCTCCTAAGCCACGTCATTACGTGCGCTCGGAGAACACGGGCCGCTGTGTGGACTGCCACATGCCGACCGCGTCCAGGGTCAACCGGAAACGCAACGAGGCCCGGTACGGCGGCAAGGGCCGTTGCGAGCGGTGCTATCAGGTTCTGCGCCGTGAGGAGCAGAAGGCCGACGACCCGAAGGCGCGCATCCCCGCGGACGCTGCGCGCGAGCACGCCAAATCACTGGCCGCGATGATGACGCTCGACGAGATCGTCGCCCTCGCCGGCATCTCGAAGAGCGTTCTCAACGGGCTGCTCTATGGGTTCCGGGGCAAACCGCGCCTGACCATCAGCAAGGAGGACGCCGCGAAGGTGTTCTCGGTCCAGGTCGGGGTGAGCGCGTGAGCGCCCGCATCGTCGTCAGCCCTGACGGCCTGTCGTTCTCCGCGCAGGACGGCAACTCCTGGACCGCCTTCGAGCCCGACCCTTCCGGCCGTGTCCGCATTACCGGCTGGGACGGCGAAGGACCTGCGGACTGGGTCGCCACTCACGGCGCCATGTACACGCCCGCCGAAATCGATGAGATGGCCGACCGCCTGAAGGCAATGGCCGCGTATGCGAGAGGGATTCGTTGACCGACTACACGATCAAACGCGACTACTGGAATCGGCCGTGGGTCTGCCAGGACGGGCAGCCTCTGCGATACGAGGACGGTAAGAAGTCGCCCGTCAACGCCGTCCCCTACACGCGGGTGTCGACGCTGGCCGAAACCTTGGACGACAAGCAAGGACTGATGGACTGGTCGGCGGCCAACGCCGCGATCGGTGTGGTGCGCAACGCGGCGATCTACGCCCAGGTAGCCCATCTGGCATCCGCGCACCGCGACCCGTGGCAAGTGCCGGAGGCGAAGAAGGCGCTCAAGCCGTTGGTGGCCCAAGCCCAGCAGGTCGCCGGCAGTGACGACGGCGCCGGAATGGGCACCGCGTTCCATGGACTCGCGGAGTTGGTGGACCAGGGCCAGGTGCCGGAGTTCGCGCCGCCCCCGCTGCGGCCATGGCTGGACGTGTACCGGGACGCCCTCGCCGACTGGGAAGTCCTCGACACCGAGGTGTTCGTGGTCGCCGACGAGGTACAGGCCGCGGGCTCCCTGGACCGGCTGCTGCGGCACCGCAAGACCGGCCGCATCGTGGTCGGGGATGTGAAGACCGGCAAGTCCGAGCCCGATTTCCCCTTGAAGACGACGATCCAGGTCGCTGTCTACGCCCGCGGGGTGCGTTACGACCAGGAGACCGGCGCCCGAACTCCGCTGCATCCGGACATCGACCTGGACCGGGGTCTGTTGATTCACGTCCCGGTGAGATCCGGGCAGCCGCGGTGCTCGCTGTACCCGCTGGACCTGGCGAAGGGCTGGGAGTTGGCGAAGGTCGCGGTGCAGGTGCGTGAGGCGCGGCGCATGCCGAAGCTGGAGGCGTTCGCATGAGACTCACGGCGCGACAGGTTGAGCAACTGCTCCGGCCCATCCATGAAAAGCGGGTCCTGAAGGACGGCAAGGGCCATTCGCACGTCTCCCAGCAGGACACGATCGCGCACCTGATTCGGGTGTTCGGGTTCTGCAACTTCGACATCGACGTACTGAACGCCGGCGTCGCGTTCGAGGAGCAGCGAGTCAACGACAGCGGGAAGCCGACCGGGCGCTGGGACGTCTGCTACCGGGCAATGGTCCGGCTGACGATCAAGGACCCCGACGGCAATGAGTTGTGCCATTACGAGGACGGATCGACGGCGACCGCGCAGAACCAAACCCGCGGTGACGCCCACGATCTCGCTTTCAAGTCCTCGATCTCCCTCGCGGTGAAGCGAGCGGCGAAGGACCTCGGCGACCAGTTCGGGCTCTCGCTGTACAACAAGGGCCAGCTCTCGGCCCTCGTCATGGCCACGCTCGTCACTCCCGACCCGGATGCCGACCCGGCCGAGGACTTGCAGGACGGCGTCGAGAAGCAGGTGTCACTCGGCAACGACGAGATCGACCGCGAGGACGGTGACGCATGACCACCATTCACCCCGAACGCCCCGCATTCCAGGCCCCCCAGGACTGGGGCACTGGGGGCGTTCGCTGGCACGACGACCGCAACTTCGAACGTCTGGTGAACGCGGACCTCCGCGACCACAAGGGCATCGGACCGCAGTACGCGATCCTGCGTCGCAAGGAGAACCGGGTCCGCTGGTTGCAGATGCTCGTCAGCATTCAGCGGTCGATCATCCAGCAGAACGCCCTCGCCAACGCCACCCTGAAGGCGCATCCCGATCGTCCTGCGCCGGGGGAACTGACTCCGCAGTCTTACCTCGACGCCAAGCGTGAGGTGGAGGAACGCAAGGGGCCGCGGGAACGCGCGCTGCGGGCGGTGAACGAACGGCTTGGTGAGGCTCGCCGGTTGATCGGCTCCGACCCGTTGTCGAACTCGACCGCCGGCCGGGTGGTGGCCTACCTCGCGGAGGTGGATCTGCTGCTGCGGGAGGGGAACGTCGACGACGCGCGGCGCAAGGTGCGGTCGCTGATGTGGAACCTCGGGTCGGGCGGCGCGGAGGTGGAGTCGTGATCGAGGACCCATTCAACCTGCTTGAGATCGATCGAGGCTTGCGCGAACTCGAATCCAGTGGTGGGCAGGCCGCCCTGGATCTGAAGAAATGGCGCGACGACCTCGCCAGGAAACGGAAGCAGTTGCGGGACGCGAAGACCAAGGCCACGTTCAACGCCCCGGACGGCACCGTTCAGATGAAGAGCGCCTACGTCGACCAGGAAACCACCGAGCTGCAATTGGAGTACGACCTCGCCGACAACCAGGCGAGGTACGGAGCCGACATGGTGGACGAGCGTAGGTCTACCCGTTCGTCGTTGCAGACGAGGGCGAAGCTGGCCGTCGAGGCGATGAAGCTGGCCGGATACGGCGGTGGGGCATGAGCGTCCATCCATCCCCCGGGAACCTGGTGCGGCAGATGCTGCCGAAGCCGGGCCCGCGGCCGAGGCGTCGCCGCGACACACGTCCCTCCGAGGATGTGCTGGATCTCGTGCGCGCCCGCTGCAAGGGACGGTGCGAGCGCTGCGCCCAACCGCTCACGGGCATTCACGGCGGCGACCCACATCACCGGAAGCCGCGCGGCGCCGGCGGAACTCGTGACCCGCGCATCAACCTGCCGTCGAACATCGTCGCGCTCTGCCGTCCCTGCCACGACTGGATCGAGTCGCAGCGCACGGCCGCGCTCAAGGACGGCTGGCTGGTCCCACGTCGGGCGAACCCGGCAAACAAGGAGATCCGGTCCCGCCTGCACGGCGTCGTGCTGCTGTCCGATGACGGCCGGATCGCGCCGATCGGGGGTGAGGCATGAGCACCTGGACCGACAGCGAACGCGACCTGCTACGCAACGTCCACCACTACCTCGGCCAGGTCCTCGCCAACCCCGCCGGCGGGATCGAGCACCTGCGCGGCGGCCACGGATCCGGCGGTGGGGCAGGGTTCACCTACGAATTCGGGTCCACCGCGATCCGCGGCCAATGGCGTGAGTGGATCCCGGAGCAGTGGAGGCCGGACGGGCGTCCTCGGCGGTGGCGGTCCGGTGCCCTGCTGCGCACCGCGACCGTCTCCTATGCCCGGCTGGAGGCGTGGGCGGACGCCCTGCCCGCCGGGGTGCGGGTGAAGGCACTCACCCATTGGCAGACCTATCCGGAGTACACGCGGGATCTGTCTGCGTTGGATCGGGTCACGCTCGCCGCGATCGAGGGGCGTCCTGCGCGGAGGCGTGGGGAGTCGATCGCCATCCCCACGTCGGAGCAGTACGCGCTGTTCGGTTCCGTCTCACCGATCGAAGGAGGGGCAGCGTGACCCCGTACTGGCAGGACGATTTGGTGACGCTGCACCACGGGGACTGCCTCGATGTGATGCGCGGAATGCCAGATGCCTCAGTCGATTCGGTGGTGTGCGATCCGCCGTACAACCTCGCGTTCATGGGCCGGGATTGGGACAGCCACGCGACGCCAGAGGGCTTCGAGCGATGGTGTGAATCCTGGGCTCGGGAATGTCTGCGTCTGCTCAAGCCTGGTGGCAGCCTTGTCGCCTTCGGCGGCACCCGTACCTATCACCGGTTGGCATGCGGCATCGAGGACGCGGGGTTCGAGATGCGCGACAGCATCGGAGAAGGCCGCGGATACCTGCTGGCGTGGGTGCACGGCTCCGGATTCCCGAAGGCTTCGACGGCACTGAAACCGGCCTGGGAACCAATCGTGCTCGCCCGTAAGCCGCTGGTCGGCACGGTCGCTCAGAACGTCACCCGCTACGGGACGGGTGCGCTGAACATCGACGGGTGCCGGGTGCCGGGCGACGAGGACGGCTCACGTAATCGCCCTCCGTCTCGGATCGGAAGCGCGAGCACCTACGCGCAGGACGAATGGACTCGAACGGCGGTTGTCACGCGGCAGGACACAACAGGTAAAGGCCGCTGGCCGACAAACGTTGTCCTCGACGAGCACCAGGCCGCCGAACTCGACCGGCAGAGCGGCACGAGCGTCAGCCGATCCGGCGGCAAGACAACAAAGGCGCTCGGCGTCATGAATGACGACGCATGGACGGCGAAGGACCTGCCGCGCACCGGGCACGACGATTCCGGCGGGGCGTCCCGGTTCTTCCCGGTGTTCAAGTACACCGCCAAGGCGGGAGCTGATGAGCGTCCGGAAGTGGACGGCGTCCGGCATCCCACCGTGAAGCCGTTGGACCTCATGCGCTGGTTGGTTCGCCTCGTGACGCCACCGAACGGTCTGGTCCTGGATCCGTTCGCCGGCAGCGGAACTACCGCGGAGGCGTGCGTTCTGGAGCACTTCCGTTGCATCGCTATCGAGCGAGAGCCGGACTATCTGCCGTTGATCAAGGCGCGTCTGTCCAAGCCGATGGAGATCGGATTCGACTTCGGGGAGGTGTCGTGAGCGCCACCTTCCGTCTCCTGACCACCAGCTCCCGCACCTGGCCCGACCCCCACGCCTTATGGGGCGCGATCGGATCGGCCATCACGAAACACCTGCCCAACGGAGGCGTGATCACGGTCGTGCACGGCGGCTGCCGCACCGGCGGCGACCATCACACGCACTTGTGGTGCCAGCAGCCGATCTGCGACCCCGGATACCAGGTGGTCGAGGAGGTGCACCCCGCGGACTGGGAGCGGTACGGCAAAGCCGCGGGCCCGATCCGCAACCAGGCGATGGTCGACTGCGGCGCCGACCTGGTGCTGGCAGCCCCGCTGCCGGGTGCGCGGTCGCTGTCGAAGGGGACGTGGGATTGCGTGGACCGGGCGCGGATCGCCGGTTTGCGGGTGGAGGTCGTGGCGCTGACGGATGCGCCTCGGGTGGCCTGGGATGAGCCGGGACTGTTCGAGATCGGGGAGATGCCGCATGGTTGCTGAATGCGTTGCGGGACTCACACATTCGTTCGAATCCGGCGGGTGTGGCGGCTCGAGATCCCAGCGAATCGCGGGTAAAATTGAGCCACAACTGAAGACGGCCCCGGGCCGACGTTTGCCGACGTCGGGTGCCCCAGGGCCTAGAACCCCCTTTTCCACTGCAACTGGAAAGGAGGCCCTGAGTTGAGCATATCTATGCCCAGGGACTCTGCGCACGGCAACGCCCTGCCCGATCGCCCAATCTTCGTCGGCGACCCTGCCGAGTGGCAGGCGAACATCCTCTCTTGGGGGCAGCCGAAGCTCCCCGTCGTCACCACACAATCCCGCGCCATTGCGGCCGCCGTGTTCCGTGCTGCCGCTGTATGGAACGAGATGTTCTGGTCACCGATGGACTTCCAGGTCCTCAACTGGGCTGTGCTGTTCGACCGCCCCGACATGGAGTGGTTGACCATCGACCTCGCCGAACGAGCGGTGAACGAGCACTTCCGGCAGTCCATCACCGGACAGATGCTGCCCGGTCACGTGATCCAGCGCGCGGCAGTGCTGCGGCTCGAAGAGGAGGTGCAGCATGGCGCGTGATCATGCCCGGATCTGGCTGTCGATCTGGTCCGACGACGATTTCCGTGCCTTGCCGCCGGAGGCGCAGCACCTGTACTTCGTGCTCGTCACCTCGCCGTCGCTCAACTACGCGGGTGTCGCCGACTGGCGCCCGGGGCGGATCGCGGCGAACGCGGCCGGGTGGACCGCCGACGCGGTGCGTTCTGCTGGCGACTGGCTGGTGCGCGGGCTCTACATCGTCGTGGACGAAGACTCGGAGGAGGTGCTGATCCGATCGTTCATCAAGAACGACGGATTGCTGAAGAACCCGAACGTCGCGGTGTCGATGTCCCTCGCTTTCGGTGCGGTCGCCTCCTTGACGCTGCGGGGGGTGATCGTCCACGAGTTACAGAAGTTGCACGCGAATCAGCCGGAGCTGAAGGGATGGAGCAAGCCGGAGGTCGCCGGTCTGATCGACCGCAAGTCGATCGACCCCGCGTCCTACCCCTTCGGCTACCCCTCCGTGGAAGAGGTCGATTCACCCCAACCGGAAGGGGTCGGTTACCCCTTCCCGAAAGGGGTTCATCAGGGGGTCGGTTACCCCTTAGATCAGGGGGTCGATCAGCCCGTCGATTACCCCGAAACCGAAGGGGTCGTTCAGGGGGTCCCGCAGGGGGTCGCCTCCCTACCGGCTCCTGCTCCAGCTCCTAGCTCCAGCTCCATAAGTGGTTACGTAACAGGGGAACGTCACGTAGGCGCTACCGCCGACCGCAACGCCGCCCCACCCAGATTCCATTCGGGACATGAGTCCGGTTACGTACGCGAGTGCGACGCCTGCGCCGACACATTCGAAGCCCGGGAGGCGTGGTTGCTCGGACTGCTCGCCGCGGCCGAGCCGAAGCGCACCTGCGAGCGACACCCCACCGGAACCGAAGCGCCGTGCCGTGCGTGCGCTGACGCCCGACAGGCACACACCCGATGGCAGACCGACCGCGAGCGCGCGACCGACGAGCGCCGCCGCACCGCCGCTGCGATTGAGTCCGCCGCCGCGCGGCAGGCCGCCGAGGATCGTGCCCGCGCGATCGCCAACTGCCACCTGTGCGATGCCGACGGCTACGACGACAGCCGCCGCGTGTGTAGCCACGACCCGTTCGCCGCGGAACGTGACCGCAACGGCTTGGCCAAGGCGCGAATCGTGGCCTGCAAGTTGTGCGACGACGACGGTCATCGTGCCGACGGCACCGACTGCGACCACAAGCCGCCCCGTAAGGGCGCCGCGGTCGTCGAGTTCCCGGGGCGTGCGTCATGAGTCCCGACCGGTACGGCGACCCCCAACGCCGCTCCTGCCGTAACCCGAACTGCCGCAACGGCTGGCTCGGCGAGGACGAGGAAGGCCGTCCGATTCCCTGCCTGGACTGCAAGGACCACTTGCTCCGTGGCACGACCACCACTCACGACTTCGCCGAGTCGACACCGTCGGCCCGAGCGCAGCAAGCCATCAACGCCGAAAGCGAGAACGAGGAATGACCGAGTCGATCACCAACAAGCACGGCACGGAGATCCGCGTCGGCCAGGTGTGGGCGGACAACGACCCGCGTAGCAAGGGCCGCCGCACCGTCCGCGTGGTGGGGCTGGAGGAACCCGGCCATGCACTGAGCAACGCCCGCCGCGCCGTCTGTGAGGTCGTGACGGACTGGCAGGGCAAGCCGCCGGCCAGTCCCCGCAAGGTCCGCATCCAGGTCGACCGGATGCACCCGACCTCCACCGGTTACCGGCTCGGGTCCGAGGGCGGTGAGGCTCTGTGAGCCCTCAGGCCCCCCGGAGACACCAGGCACCCACCGTTAGCCCGTCCACGGCCCAGCTGGGCGGCGGTGCGGGGCATCAGGATTCGACCGACCGTGACGCACTGAAGGCGATCCTGGATGCCGAGCTGGAAGTCCAGGGGCACGCGATCCTGGGTCTCGGCTACTTCCTCGCAGGCGCTGCTGTCCAGGCGGGCTGGCGTCCACCCGCCCAGGCGATCGAAACCGCCGAGGAACTCGACGCACTCCAGTCGGCGCAAGGTCTCGTAGACGACGAGCGGTGCGGGCATGTTGCCTCTGCCGCGGTGATCCGCGATGCGGATGGCGATGTGTACGCCCGCGATGTCGACAACGTGCTCGATGAGGTCCGCGAGGGGCGGCACGCGGGCTGGTGGCAGATCGGCACAGGCCGCGACGACATCGACAGCAGCACGCTGACCTACCCCGTAACTGTCCTATGGACACCCGAGAACGGAGACATCGAATGACCGACCTCATCAGCGACTTCGCGGTGCCCTGCCCACACTGCGGTGCCCTCATCGGATGGGGCTGCATGAAGCCTCACGGCGGCGGCTACTTCCACAACAAACGCCTGGTGGCACATGCGGCCCGCAAGGCGGTAGCCGCACTTGTTCGCACCCATCTTGCAGGAGCCACCGAATGAGCGACATCCGAGAAGCGTTGGCGCGGCTGCTGATGGACTGGGGTTGCGACGATGAGTCGGCTGGCCGATGCGCGGACGAAATACTCGCCGAATTCCTGGTTGTCCCCCACGCAGATATCGCACCGGATGGCATATGGAGTCGCGCGGAAAGGTCACCTATCCCACTCCCCGAGAACGGAGACACC
Source organism: Nocardia sp. Marseille-Q1738 (assembly GCF_965283145.1). NCBI lineage: Bacteria > Bacillati > Actinomycetota > Actinomycetes > Mycobacteriales > Nocardiaceae > Nocardia > Nocardia sp. Marseille-Q1738. The sequence continues at coordinate 191,290 of NZ_CBDIMS010000011.1, forward strand.
GAATGAGTGACGGACTGTTCGAGCGCGCCAAGGTGTTCCTCACCGCGGCCGAGCAGACCACCGATGTCGAGATCTTCATCCGCAACGGGGTCACGTACTACGAACAGCTACTGCGGTCGGCGCCGGAGTTGGTGCGGGACTTGGTCACCGCAGTCACTGAAGCACGCGAGGCGGTCGGGGTAGCGCAGCGATCGCTCGAGGCCGCCGAGGTGAGCAACCCACGAGAAGCCCTCGCCCGCGTCATCTCCGACCATCAGCTCACCGGCCGCTACTGCATCGGCTGCACGGGCTGCCCCGACCTCGTTTTCGAGACCAGCGTTGACCACGCCGAGCATGTGGCGGACATGATCGGCATGCAGTTCCTGACCGTCCCCCAGGGGGAGGTCGTCGGCCTCGAATACGGGTGGCGTGGGGATCCGGAATGGAGTGTCGTGCCGGTCGAATCCGCCGATGAGGCACGGGACTTCGCGTCGCATTCCGGGACGGGCGAAGCGCTGTTTCATCCGGTGTTGGCGTGGTCCCCACTCCCCGAGAACGGAGAGCAGCCGTGAGACCTGAGACGAAGCAGCGGATCGCCGATCTCGAATCCGAGGTCCGCGAACTCAAGGAGTTCCACACCAGCAACCGTGAGCAGTTGGAGCGGCACGGGGAGATCCTCAGGGGCATCTTCAACGAGCATCCGCCGATCGTGGTGAGCTCCCGCGACGGCGTGAGGTTGGAGTTGCGTTGCCGCCGCTGCCAGACCGATGAGCATCACACGTGGGCGAACGACAGCCATCTTCCGTGGCCGTGCCCGACGTTGGCGCCGTTCGTCAGATACGCGGTGTACACGCCCGCCGAAGAGGGCGCCGAGAACGGAGACCAGCCGTGAACGACGAGCCATTGGAGATCACCGAGAAGGGCCGCGCCCTCATCGAATCCGGACTCAGTACCCGCCATCTGCATGAGCTCGAGACGGGCTGCACCGCCGAGCGGTTGTGTGAGAGATGCGTGCGTGACGCATTGGTGAGCGCGGAGTCGATGATCGCGGCGAGGGACGCCCGTATCACGGAGCTGGAGGCGCAGCGCGATCGGGTGACCGACCTGTTCGAGAAGTGGGCGGCCGAGGAATCCGAGCACCGCGCCGCTGGCGAGTACGGCATCGCCGAAGGGCTGCATGTCGCCATCGAGGAACTGCGGCAGGCCGTTCACGGAGCCGGAGAGACCCGATGACCGAACCCGTTGCAATTCAGATCGACGAGTTCCGGCGAGTGTCCAGAGCGGCCCTCGACGAACTGTCCTCCGGTGTCGCTTTCGGTCCGGCATGGTCGGAGTACGCGGCGTCCTATGGACATCCGGCTGCGGTTCTATTCCTGCTCGATGCATTGGAGTCGGCGCAGCGTCCCCCACTCGGGTACGTCGTGCTCGCCAAGCGGGACACCAACGCGCTGGTGTGGGAGCGCCGCGTCTTCCCCGACCGCCCTGACGCTGAACGACGGCGTCAGGCGCATCACGATGCGGGAGCGGCTGGCAAAACGCCAGACCTTGAGCCGGAGTACGTCCTCGGCGAGGTCTGGGAGGTACAGCCGTGACCGCCGAAATGTATCCGCTGACCGACTATCCGACCTATGAGGAGGAGTTCGACAGCTTCTCCGAGATCCGTGCCCAGGTCGAGGACTTGGACGAGGGCATGAACTTCGTCCTGTCCTGGTTCATCTACGACGAGCGTGACGAGTCGCCGGAGTTCTCGCTACTGATCTTCATGCCGCGCATCAGCAAGACAACCCAGTTCTCCACCAACACATTCGACCGCGGCGAGGTGGAGGCGTGGCTGAACGGCTACGTCCGGCAGCGGACGATGCGCTGGTTTGGATGGGAGCAGCCGTGACCGCCACCGTCTATCGCCTCGATGACTACCGCCCCACCCTTCCCCGCCTGCTGTCCCGCACCGTCTCCTGCCCTATCTGCCTGTCTCCCATCGGTGCCCCGTGTGTGGTGCGGGGGACACGGCAGCGGCGGCCGGAGGGACCGCACGCGTTGCGGATCGAACTCGCTGAAGACGAAAGGATCCATGGTGCCTGAGAACACCGACAAGAACCCGACCGCCGACATCCGCTCCCTGTACGTAGAGACCCTGACACGCGCCGAGTTGGCGACGGTGTCGTTCATAGCTTCCGATGGATACCGCTCGATCGGCGTGCGAACGAACGAGGAGGCCGCACAGGCCGCGGTTGACGCTCTCGCCGCGGCGGGCCTCCTGCCGGTCATGGATCAACGCCGCGTCTGGTACGACGTCGAGTTCAACCAGAAGCGGGCCGAGCACTGCCTGATCCACAACTGGCGGGAGGTGTCCGAGTGACCCGCCGACTGTTCATCCCCGGCGCGCCAGCACCGCAGGGCAGCAAACGCCATGTCGGCCACGGCCGCATGATCGAGTCATCCACCGCGGTCGGCCCATGGCGTGAGCGTGTCGCCCTCGCTGTGCACAACGAGCACTGGCCGCTGCTGTCCGGCGCGGTCGCCGTCGACCTGACGTTCGTGATGCCGCGCCCGAAGTCGACCCCGAAGACCCGCACCCCACCCGCGACCAAGAAACCCGACCTGGACAAGTTGGTCAGAGCGATTTTCGATGCCCTGACGGGGATCGCGTTCGAGTCCGACGCGCAGGTGGTGGAGCTGGCGGCGAACAAGCGGCTGGCCGATCCGGGGTGCCAGCCGGGCGCGTGGATCACCGTCGCGGACCTGGCCGAGGAGAGTGCAGCGTGAGCTTCCTCGAGCATCTGTCCGCCTATGACGAGGCGTACCGGGAGCGTTACCGCGTGAAGCCGCTAGTCGACGGCCCGGTGTTGGTGTACGGCAGGGACTTCCACATCACCGAGGACGGGAAGGTGGTCGATACGCGGGGATGGTGGAAGCGGGCCGCGCGGGCGCTACTGGCCAGGCTGTGACACACGTTCGGCCACCCATGCCTTCAGGTCCCGCACAGCACCCCTCTTCGTTGCCGCTTTCTGCGGGTAGGGGTTGCCGACGATCTCCACTATCCAGCCTTTACCGCCGACGATCTTCGAGGCGGTGGCGTATGGGGTTCCGGCGTGGAGGATCTCGACGAGGGGGCCGTGGTCGTGCATCGTGTAGCCGGGAGGCAGGCGGGTCATCGCGGTTCTCCAGGCCATGTGTAGACGCACCGTGGGGGGTGCGCGTACGTCCAGGCTTCGTGCGCCCCGTCGTGGCCGTGCACGAGGCAGCAGTACCAGCCGTCGTCCATGGCTTCGCAGGGCGTCATTCCCGACTTGCGCAGAGCGGGTTGCGTGACGGCTTCCATTGCGATTCTCCTGTCGGGGGTTTGGGTTTGGTCAGCACCGCGCCCGGGTGGTCCGGGCGCGACGCAAACGACTAGGACGCCTTTCGGACTTCGAGCACTTTGTCGAAGGTGTACTTGTCGGTCCACGAGTAACCGGACTCGCACGACACCGTGGTCTTGTTGACCCGGACGACTTTGTGCCAGCCGTACCTGGTACGGATGAACGCCGCGCCGACAACGTCTGCACGGGTCAGCCGGACGCGGTCACGTTCAGCGATACGCCGTTCGTAGCCCCGAGCCTCGCGCTCCCAGTACTGCGCGCGCTTGTTCGCCTCAATCCAGCGGTCGCTATTGCGCCGGGACATCGCGTGAATCTTGTTCGCACCCTTGTGCGCGTTGGAGCCGCCGTAGCCGAGTCCGCCCGCGTGTTCACGCAGATAGTCCTCGGCGCGGTCGGCGGCTTCCCGGTCGGCTTCCGCCTTCGTTTGATGCTTGCGTGCGGCAGCGAGCTTGACCTCGAGGCTGTCGTTGGCGGTCATCTGAATCTCCAATCAGAGGAAGGGATCTAGGCCGCGCCCACCGGAGTGGGCGCGAGACAAACGATCAGTCCCACCACAGACGGACGCGGTACGGGCTCGGGCCGGGCCCATCCCACACGTCTCCGCCTGCGGCCGGGAACTGCTGGACGCTGATCTCGTCAGCCCGCAGGGTGCGCGCCCAAGCGATTACCCGGGCGGCGAACTCCTGGCGCTGCTCGTCGGTGTAGCGGTCGTTCGCGCAGGTGTGGTCGCTGCCGTGCCGCTGGTGAGGGAAGAATGGAACGCTGACGTACATGACGGGCGAGCCTTCGCGACCGAACTCGACGTCCGCGGCGTCGTTGAACAGGTCGAAGAAGGTGTCCGCGACCGCGTCTCCATCGAAGGCGTTGTATCGCCCAGCGGCGCGCGTCACCGCGACGAATGTGTCCCAGTTGCCCATCGGGGCGCGCCAGTGAAGCGAGGCGTCCCATCCGAGTCGTGTGAACTCGACGATCTTGGCGTCGATGGTGGTGGTCATCTGAATCTCCTTGCCTGTCCTGCGGGCGATCTGCTGTTGCGATATAGTGTATCGCAACTAGTATGAGTAGCGCAACCCCGTATCGCAACATCGACTATGATTGGAGAGGTGACGGAAGAGATGGACAGGCTGAAAGCCGCGACCCGCGCGTACAAGCGCCTATCGGACCGCGCCGAGGAAGCTCGGAAGGAAGTTTTCGCCGCCGCCCTTGACGCCCTGCGCGCTGGCGAACGCCCCACCGACGTCGCCGACGAGTCCCCATTCACCCCGGCTTACTTGCGGCGCATCGCCCGCGAACACGGCATCGAGCCAGCAGCACCCGGGCCCAAGCCGCGCCGCGCAGACTCATTCAGCGAGCCGCGAAATGCCTTGTGACCTGCTAAAATTGAGCGTGGCCGGGGTTCTGGTATCTACGCCGAGTCCAACCAAGGAGTTGCGCGATGAGTGAGGCGTTGCCGAATTCAGCATTTGACGGCCTGATTCAGGAGCGGAAGGGGTCGTCGGTCGCGGCCGTCCTGGAGAAGGCGGAGGCCAATGGGTGGTGTCTGTCGGGCCCGCTACGTGCTAGCAGGCTTGACATTTTGAAGAACGACGTCCGGATCTCGATCTATGTGTTCGGTCAGCAGCTACGCGAATTCAGTCATGCGGTGCGCACCCGTGGCGATGAGCCTTTCGGCACAACCCGATCGGCGGACTCCGTACTGGAGTGGCTCGGATGAACGCCGAGAAACCCACCCGCCGAGCCCACCGAGACAGGAGAACCAGCGTGAGCGAGGAGATCTTCGACCTCGACGCCGAAGCCCGAGAGCAGCGCATACAGCGCGAGGGCGAACAGCGCATCGGACCGTACCTCGAAGCCCTGCACATGCGGATCGCCCAGATCACGAAGACCATCCCGATCAACACGAGCGACCTCACATTGGTGTTCCCGAAATCCGAGTGGGAGGACCTCGAAATAGAGGACGGAGCGACGGTTCTCGGGTGCCGCATCGTCTTCGCCAACGTGCCGACGATGATGGTGGCAGTGCCTGTGCCCAAAGCACGCGTTGCCTACGCGACACTGCGGGACACCGACGAGGCGGGGTCATGATCAAACTGTTCGATCGCTGGCGGTACCCACGCATGGAGTCGCATGAGCTGTGGCAGCCTTCGGTTTTCGGAGATGTCCAGTTCACGCGGCGCGCACTGGCCGCTATCGCCGAGCCCGCCGACGAGACGGAGACCCCGTGAGCACCACACGCCAGCAGCTCGAGGACCGCGCCCGCGAACTCGGCTGCTTCCCCGACCCGGAGAACTACACCGACATGCGACTACTCGACGCCATCAAAGCCGAGCAGGCTGCCGCCGCATGGATGAACCGATTCGAGCGGCTGCCGTCCGATGAGGCCAAGCGCGATGCTGTGCATCGGCTGGCCCGTGATTTCGCCGAGACGGAGAAGCCATGAGCGCCACACGGGTTTCGGACCTGATCAGGTCTCTGGAGAATCTTCGATCGATTCACGGCGATGTGCTGGTGACGGTTGTGGACCCGTACGACGGCACACGGTGCCCGGTGCAGCTTGAGGTCGAGGTGGACGAGTTCGACCGCTTCGAGTCCATCTGTGTACGCCCGGGAACCTGGGCCGAGGGAGGAGGTTCAACACCATGAGCGACACCGAATGGACTCTCTCACGCCTCCAGCGGGTTCGGGAGGAAATGGAGATCGACGGTCGGCTGCGCGCGGTCGAACGCGAACACAAGATGCGCAATCTCCTCGGTGATGACGTGTACGACTTCGTCAAAGCCACGGAAGAGGCTGGCGGGTTGCAATCGTTCCTCGGTGAGCCTGTCAACGACGCCCAGCCCGATCCTGTACGCCGCGCCCACGCCGCGATCTCCGCTGCCCTGGATCACGTCCAGGAGATCATCGGGGAGACAGGAGAACCGAAGCCATGAGCGAAGAGGATCGGATTATGAGCACACAGGAGATCGACGACCGAGCAGCGGCAGCACTGTCTGTCGATGGCGGCTTGGATTGGGAGGAAGCGCTGCGCCTGGTGGCGATACTGCGCGCCGCACATGTGCTGCGGACGCCGAACGGCATCAGGCGGGCCGACATCGCGATGCGGGCAGGTGCCGACGCGCATGTGGATATCGAGTTCGAGAGCGGGCAGCGGATCTCGGGTGATCTCCGCAACGACCTGCGTCCGATGCTGACGTATTCGAACCCGCTCCTGCCATGAGCACCAACCCAGAGCAAGCCATCCTCGACGCCATCGCAGGCTTGGAGCAGGACGAGATCGGCGAACTCGTCCGGTGGCAGTTGGAGGAAGGCCGCAAACGCGTCCCATTCGGCAGCGATCTGACCATCACCGTGGACGCGCAGACAGGTCAGATCGTGGCCGACGGTTCGCGGAATGCGCCGATCGTCACGGTGTGGTAGCCCGAGTTCGTCGGTGTAGTCCGCTACCGTGTGTCGTGAGGTATCCAACTCGCCATCGCCACTGAGGCCACTCCTTCTAGCGGAGTGGCCTTAGTTGTGCGACCTGCATTCTCCGCGACTCGAGTTCGTCGGTCGACATCGATAGAATGGCAACCGGTACGCAACCCTTTGCTGTGGAGGTCTTGCATGTCGGTCCAGTTGGTGCACGAATGCCGTCAAGGCCGCCGCTGCAAAGCCAGGGTGCGGGACGATGCCGGCGAATTCCACGGGGCGGGTGTCGAACACCCAGACTCCCTGTGTCGGCCGTGTGAGGAATCAGCGTTCGCGGACATCCGGGAGTTGTCCGACGACTACCTGATGCTCATGGTGGCCCGGACGATTCCCCGCACCGCGGTGTCCGGCCCGAAGGTGTCCGGCTCCATTGAACGTCCCATCCCCATTCCTTTGGCGGTGGACACGTTGATGACGGATATTGACAACGAGACCACACGTTGGGCGCTCAGGATCACCCGTGGCGAACCGCTCACCTACCACCCGTACAACCAACCCATTGAATGCCTGAAGGTGCTGTGCGCCAACCTGGGCACCCTGGTGGACATGCCCATGCAGGTGGTGGGCGCCTATTTCCCTTACCCGGATGGTGGGGATTGGGACGGTCGGGCGGAATTCGACGGCGTGGACGCGATATTGCGGCTCGCTCGTCTGCATCAGCGGTCGATGAACGTCCTGGGCTTGGATGAGCCCAAGGAGAAGTGGATGCGGGAGTTCTGCCACGTATGCGGGCTCAAAACCCTGTCGATGAAGGCGAACAAGGAAGACCCGACCTTGGCGACGATCCATTGCCGGAACTGCCGAAACGTCTGGGATCAAGACGAGTTCGATCGACTCAACAACCCTCTGGTGGCGGCATGAGCGTCGAGAGCTGGCGAACGAGCCTGGATTGGGCACGAGACATCGCCCACCTCTACCGCCGCGCCCTCTACCTCGTCGACCCGGAACGGTGCGAGAAACTCGACGAGCAGGCCCGCGCCAAGGGCCATCACTGGATCGCCCCGCAACCCCTCACCGCTGAGGCCGCGGAGGAGGTCATTACGTCGGTAGTGGTCCCGGTACGGATGGCGGAGATCATCGGCACGCCGGTTGGCACGATTTACAGCTGGATTTCCAGGGGTTTGCTGAAACCGGTGCCCGATGAGACCGGTCCGGCGAAATACCTTGTGAGAGACGCGTTGGTGCTGCAAACGCGACGCCAGGTGCGTCGGCTTGACATTGCCTGACCCTTGCAGCAAGCTTCGAAGTTGTGGCACACGTGTGCCTGTCGGCCACTTCTGGCCCCCTAATCGTCGCAGCGCGCTGATCCGTATGAGACGTGCCCCGTCTCGCTGTTGCAGCTCCTACCTCCACAGCTCGAGCTGCCGCGCGCTGCGGCCCCTACGTTCAACGAACCTTGAATTCGAGTCCGCCCCATTCAAGGTTGGCGGCCGAAACTTGAGTCGCCCACCGCCAAGGAGCCCCCGATGGACGCCCTGCTGCTGGCGGACGATGCCGAACTCATCTGCCGCTGGGTCCTGGCCACCCTCTTCATCCCCGAACAGACTGAAGCCTTCTGGGCTGACCTGCACGCGGGATTCGTCGAGGAGATCGAGATGTACCTGAAGGCTTGCGCTGTGATGGCCGACGCCGCCCAACCGATCGGAACGGAGTCCTGATGGCCCCGTCCGGCGACGACCTGGAACTGGCCGTGGATGCTCGGATTGCGGCAGTCCACGACCGTCTCGGTCTTCGCGAGGTATCACGTACCCGCGGCGCGGATGGTGTCGTAAAGATCGACCTGGAGCGCGTCCAGACCTCGGAGGAGTACTGATGGACCTGTGCGCCGTTATCGACGCGATCCTCGCTCCTCTGGCCGAGGACATCGCGCTGGCCTACGACCACTTCGCCCGGGAGTCCTGATGCCGGAGTTCGCCGCCGGCGGTCCGATCGCGGCGTCGGATGTATTGACAGCTCGCATCGTGATCGAACGCCATCTCGACAAGAACGGCGACCGCATCACCGCCACAGCTGAAGACAATCGCGGCGAACCGCTCGATTACGTCACCACGCTGGGTCTGCTCGAGTTCGCGAAGGCGCAGTTTCTCGGAATGGAGCCCTGATGCTGGACCTGTACGCCCTGGTTCGCCTGTTCTGCCATCCCGCCCCACTGCGGACGCTGGAGTACACGGCACCGATCGGCGTGTGGCCGCTGTGAGCGACTGGGACGACGGGGACGACTTCGAGCCCGAACCGAGCCTCCGAGATCGCCTGTCCGCGCTGAGACGCCGAGCGAAGCGCCGCACAGGCCGCGCACTCAGGGCGATTCACCTGTCCCGCTGGGCCGATGCCCTCGACCCACCCCTGACACCGTGGTGGCTCCGCCGACCTTTGGGTTACCGCGAGCACTTTGTGGACCCCAGCGAGCCCGTGGAGGACTACACAGCGCTTTCCGATCACTTCGAGGACGTCCTGCTCTCCCAGATGCACTACAGGGACGGGCAGAAGCGCGCGAAGCTGATCGAGATCGCGTTCACGGAGCCGGATCCGGTGAAGGCGGGCCAGGCTGCCGCCGAACTGCGCCGGATGATTTTCCAGGGCCCGTGATCCGCCGCTGGCTCGCCGGTCTGCTGTCCGCTCTCGCTGACCGCCTGTACCCGCCGTACCCGGAGAGGATGCGGCGCACCGGTGGAGAGGTCAAACCCCGCACCCCCGACGATTCGGTGCTGGTGTGGATGGAATTCCGAGGATGGAACAACTGATGCGCAAGACTGTCGCTGGACTGCTGATCCGCTTGGCCCACCGCATCTACCGCCCGCGGGTGACGGAGACCGACCTGCGGGGCGTGCCGTTGCTCCAGGCGGTTGAGGATGAGCTGAAGCGACAGGACCCATGGGCCCGCCGCGCGTCGATGTCGTGGGATCTCCCGACCTCCACCACAATCCACGTCAACGACCTGGACATAGCGAAAGCAGCAGCGGCCGTTGAGCGCAAGTACCGTCGCCAGCAGCTCCGCGGGTTCGGCCGTTGATGCATCCCGCGGTGAAGGTGATCGTGTCGCCGAAGACGCAGATCATCGTCCACGCCACCTTGTTAACCCTGTTCGTGATCCTCATCCCGCCAACGGTTCTGTTGTGGTCGGAGTCCATTCCCTACATCGCCTATCTGTCGGTGTACGCGATCATCGCCTCCCACTGGACCGGCCTGGTGGCGGCGCTTTCGTGGATGTCGAGCCAGCATGTGGAGGAGAACGGCGATGCGTGACCGATGGGACAGCTTCGTCGTCCGCCTCATCCAGTTCGTCGTCGCCCGCTTGAGGATTCGCGTCGGATGAGCGAAGTGCAGAACGAGGTCAAGTTCCGCGGCCACGAAGCCAGGGATCAGCGCAAACCCCCACCCGGGTACGAGAACCTGGGCGGCGAGTTCGTCTCACCAGCCTTCAAGGCGTTCCTGCAAGCCGCCATGGACGGGAAACTCCCCACACCCGAAGATGTTCCGCCGCAGGACCCGAAAATCGTGGCCCTAGCCCAAGAGCTGATGGTCATCCACCTACCGGAGTGGAAGAACCCCGCCGGCCGCAAGGTAGCCGAACCCACAAGCATGCGTATCGGTGGCGCCCTGCGGGTCGCCGAGTACCTCATCCAGCGCGGCGTCGACATCGACACCGACAAGGCCACCGTCCGTTGGGTTCCGACTCCGGGTGCGCGACTGGGTGCAGGAGACCCGGGTAAGCACCTGTACCGCAACGAGGACGGTACGTGGCCGGAGATTCCGGACGCCGAGGAGTTCTGGAGCATCGACGAGATCGATGTCAAGCAGCTCGATGACGGCCGTTGGTGTGCGTTCCATCCCCGCGGTATCGAATGCACCGACCCCTCGAAGACCGAAGCGTTCGCTATGTGTGTGGAGCGTGTCCGCGCGAAGGTCGCCGAACTGAAAGGCCAGTCGTGATCCGCGTCAATGACCGCCAAGACCCGCAGCAGGGGTCACAGTCTGTCCCGGGCGCTGAACTGGTCGACGACAGCTCTCCCTATCAGCGGGTGTTCACTGTCCCGCAAGGGGAGTTCGTCGCCCGCCTCGCCGCTGCGGGCGCAGTGCAGGACCGGTTCCTGGTGGCCATCGGCAACCCGGACGCGCCAGAAGGTGAAGCGCCGGACGTCTGGTTCGGGGTGGTCGCGTCGTGGCAGCCGCAGGGTAGCAAGGTGCGGGTGACTGCCAGGGCTGCGCGGACGGCCGAAGAAGCCGTCCACCCGTGAACGATGAGATCGAGTCCGCCCGCGGCCGCGTCGAGACGGCACAGAAGGAACTGGCCGACGCAATCGCGGACTTCAAGGCCGCCTTCGCCAATGCAGAGGACCGGCTCGCCATGTTCAACGAGGAACTCGGCACACAGCCCTGATCGACCAGAAATGCGACGTTTTGGCTGCTCGCATCGAATTCGTCGGTATGTTTTGTGACAGGAGAGAATGAATGGGTTCCGTCGACATCGACACCATCGTGCTGGTCGGCAAGATCGGTTTGATCGTCATCAAGGCCATCATCGAGATCGTCGGCGCCCTCGGCTGATGCGGATCGCGTTCCTGGGCAACTTCGGTTGCAGTTGGAGTTCCGAGAGCCACCACGCGGCGAGCCTGGAATCTCTTGGCCACGAGGTGGTCCGGCTCCAGGAACCGCAGGTGCCAGCCGATGAGCTGCTCACCACCGCCGCGGGTTGCGACCTTTTCGTCTGGGTGCACACTCACGGCTGGAACACCCCCGGCATCGAGAAGGTCCTGAACGGCCTCCGGGAGCGCGGGATTCCGTCAATGACCTACCACCTGGACCTCTGGTTCGGGCTGCGGCGGCAGAAGGACATGCAGTCGGATCCGTACTGGAGCATCGACCACTTCTTCACCGTTGACAAACGGATGGCGGAGTGGCTGACGGAGAACACTCCGGTGCGCGGCCACTATGTCACCGCCGGCGTGTACGGACTCGAGTGTTACATGACCGAACCGGGAGACCGGTTCGATGTGGCTTTCGTCGGCTCCAAGGGCTACCACCCGGAGTGGCCGTACAGGCCGACGATCATCAACTGGCTGAACACTCATTACCGCCACCGGTTCCGCCACTATGGCGGCGGCGGACTCGGCACCGTCCGCGGCGCCGAGCTCAACCAGGTGTACGCCGATGCCCGTGTGGTCGTCGGCGACTCCCTGTGCTTGGGCTTCGACTACCCCGACTATTGGTCAGACCGGGTTTACGAGACCCTCGGCCGCGGCGGATTCCTCATCCACCCGTACGTCCACGGCATGGAGAGGCAGTTCGAGGACGGGAAACACCTGCGGTTCTACGAGTTCGGCAACTTCGGCCAGCTCCGTGAACTCATCGACCACTACCTCACGCACGACGAGGAGCGTGAGGAGATCCGCCGCGCCGGGCACGAGCACGTGAAGGCCAACCACACCTACACCCGGCGCTGGCAGCAGATCCTGGACACGCTCGGTTTGTCGGTGCCTAGCAATAGAATTGACTGAATAAGGACCCCCGCGAGTGCGCGAACACTCCGGGGGCATGGCCAGCTGTAGAGGAGCTGACAATGAACGATAATACTTCTCCCCGGTTGTGGCGGCGGATGACCGTCATGGAGAGATTCTTCAGCAGCATCGCCAGCTTCGATGACTGCTGGCTCTGGCGTACGCCGAAGGACAATGGCTACGGCGAGTTCATGGAAAACCGGCAGCGCATCCGTGCGCATATCTGGTCCTACGTGACCTTTCGTGGTGAATACGACCGCAGCCTTGATCTAGACCATGTGTGCCACAACCGGGATAAGTCATGCAAGGGCGGCAAGGGCTGCCTGCATCGGCGGTGTGTAAACCCGCTTCACCTTGAGCCAGCGTCTCGCTCGGTGAACACGAAACGCGGCCGAACCGGCGACGCAGCGGCAGTCCGCACGCACTGCGGGAACGGCCACGAATTCACGCCTGAGAACACCATCGTCCGCAAGGGCGGCTCCCGCGATTGCCGCGCCTGCAAGAGGAGAAGAGAGACGTTGCGCACGCGGCAGGCAAGGTTGGAGCGTGGTGTGAAGCCACGGAAGAAGCGGGTGGACTATTGAGCCGACCAGTGGCAATGGTCGAGACGCTGATCAACGGGCGGTGGAAGATCCTGCTGCCCGAGCGTCGTGCCGCGCGCCCGGAATGGGACCTGGCCAACGGCGGATGGGAACGCCAGCGCCTGGACGCGATGGCCGATCGCATCGGGCCCACTGACGTGGTGTTCTACTGCGGCAGCGAAGAAGGCGAGTTCCCGGCGCTGTGTCAGATGTGGGGTGCCGAGATCGCATTGTTCGAGCCGAACCCGAAAGCGTGGCCGAACACGAAATCGATCTGGGACGCCAACGGCTTACATGTGCCGGTGTGCTGGCCCGGGTTCGCGTCCAACGAGACACGGACGCACGGCGCGCAGCTACTCCAGGCATGGCCGGACTACGCGACAGGCGAGATCGTGGGCGACCACGGTTTCAAGGAGTTGTACCTGGAGGCGGCGAATTACCCGCAAATCCGTCTGGATGATGTGGTCGCGCAGTGGAAGCCACCCACGGTGATTTGCTTCGACGTCGAGGGCAGCGAATGGCAAGTGTTGCGCGGTGCCGAACAAACGCTTTGCGAGCACAAGCCGACCCTGTTCGCGTCGATCCACCCGGAGTTCATGTTCCACCAGTGGGGCGAGTACTCGCGGGACTTCCGGAACTGGATCATCGACATCGGCTACCGGGAGACGCTGTTGGCGTACGAGCACGAATTACACGCGGTGTACGAGGCGCTGTGATCCCCGTCGTAAGGCTCGCGCCGGGTAACCAGTGGGACCAAAACCTCTTGGACCTGCTGCTCTCCAACCAGCTGTATCCGACCGGCTTGGAATTCGAGCGCTTCGACGCCTACACCAAGGCCGACGGGATCATCCTGATCGTGCCGGGCCGGTACTGGCACAAGCACACTGCGGAAATCTCCGAGGCGATCTCGCGGTACCAGTGGGTGCTGGCGATCCGGACCGGCGACGAGGAAGACCTGCTCGACATCGGGCGGATCGTGCACCCGAACATCCGGTGGTGGGCGCAGACGCCGCAGACCGAGAAGGACTACGGCACCGCGCGCTTGATCGGTCTGGGCTTTCCGCCGCACTTCAACAACCTCGGTGAGATGCCGGACCGCGTAATCGATGTCTTCCTGGCGGCTCAGCGCACCCATGAGCGTCGCGACCAGGCATTCGATGCGATCGACCAGGGAGACCGCGGATGGAACTCCGTGACCGTCTCCACTGCCGGATTCACGCAGGGCGAACCGCCCCACAACTACGCACGATTGATGGGCATGACCAAGGTCGCACCGGCGCCGTCGGGGGCGTACAGCCCGGACTCGTTCAGGCTGTACGAAGCCCTCGAGGCTCATGCCGTGCCGATCGCGGACGATATCTCGCCGGCCTATGACAGCGCGGGGTATTGGGAACGACTGTTCCCGGGCGTGCCGTTCCCGATTCTGCGGAACTACGCGGACCTGCCTGGCTACATCGAAGACGTCTTGACCGACTACCCGCGGATAGCGAACCGGGTCGCCGCCTGGTGGATGGGATACAAACGTGGACTGGCCCGGCAGTTGCGGGAGGACCTGGAGCTTCTCGGAGCCGAACTTGCGTGACATCACGGTGGTCATCCCGGTGTCCCCGATCCGGTCGCACCCGGACACGGTGATTCTCGATGAGACGCTGGACTCGGTGCGGCATCACCTGCCGGACGCGGAGATCATCCTCACCTTTGATGGCGTTCGGGCCGAGCAGGAGTTCCGCCGAGCAGACTACGAGCGGTTCATCCAATCCGCCCTATGGCGGGCCGACCACCATTACGGCAACATCCTGCCGCTGATCTGCGACGAGCACATGCACCAGACGGGCATGATGCGCCGAGCCCTCGAACATATCGACACCCCGCTGTTGATGTACGTCGAGCAGGACACCCCCCTGGTGACTGACGAGCCGATCGACCTCGACCTCATCGCAAAGTTCGTGCTGAGCGGCGAATCCAACTGCGTGCGACTGCATCACGAGGGAAGAATTCCCGCCGAGCATGAGCACATGATGCACGGCGACGATGGCGGGTTCATCCGGACCAGCCAGTGGAGCCAGCGCCCGCATGTGGCGTCGGTGGCGTTCTATCGCCGGATCATGGACTGCCACTTCAGCGCTGAGGCCCGGTCGTTCATCGAGGACAGAATGCACGGTGTCGTGGACGAGGCCTACCGCTGCGGCGGGATGTTGGGTTGGGCGCAGTACCGCGTCCACATTTACAACCCGGGGCCGAACCTGAAGCGCAGTTATCACACGGATGGGCGCGCCGGCGAACCGAAGTGGGATGGGAGCCAGGTCTTCTGATGCGGATCGGTCTGATCGCCCGTGCCGACTCGCGCGGACTCGGTGTGCAAACCAAGAGCTTCCACGACGCGATGCAGCCCGCCAAGACGATGGTGGTCGATTGCCCGTCGGCGAATCCGCTTCCACTGCGCCGCGATTGGTACCCGGACGCCACATGGGTGAAGGGCCTACCAACAGCAATCGACTTCCGGACCTGGCTGGACGGCTTGGACGTGGTGTACACCGCGGAGACGGGCTACTCCAGGGCGCTGTGGTCTGAGGCTGAACGCGCCGGAGTGAAGACGATCCTGCACCTGAATCGCGAGTTCCTAGACCCACATGACCAACCCACGTTGTGGGCGGCGCCGAGCATGTGGCGCTACGAGGAGATCCCTGACCCGAAGACCTTCCTCGCAGTCCCGATCGACCTCGCTAAGTTCCCTACCCGCCCGCCAGCCACCAAGGCAACTCGGTTCCTCCACGTGATCGGCCGCCCGGCGATCCACGACCGCAACGGAACCGTGGACCTCCTCGACGCACTCGCCTACGTGCAGTCACCGATCACGCTGACCATCACCTGCCAGGACAGGACCTACGTGCCCGGCCTGCTGGCGTCGCGACGTATCCCGCGCCACATCCACCTGGATGTGCGCGGCGGTGATGCGGCGAACAACTGGGAGCTATACACGGGACAGGACGTGCTGGTGCTGCCAAGGCGCTTCGGTGGGCTGAGCTTGCCGGTTCATGAGGCGCTCGGTTCCGGTATGCCGGTGATCATGACCGCGGTTTCGCCGAACGAATGGCTACCCGGTGACTGGCTGATCCCGGCCCAGAAGCGCGGCGAGTTCATGGCGAAGACCAAGGTCGAGGTGCACTCGGCCGACCTGCGCAAACTGGCTGACCGCATCGACCGGTTCGCCACCGACCCAACGTTCTTCGCTGCCTCGCACGAAATCGCTCGGCGGATGGCGAAGGAGCTGTCGTGGGACAACCAACGCCCGGTGTACGAGAAGGTGTTCGCGGACCTGTGCAACCGATGATTTCCTTCGCCGTTGTCGCCCATCAAGCGAGGCTTGTGCAGGCAACAGAGCTCGCTCACTCCATCGGCGCCATCATCTCCCTGGACGACGGCAGTATCGGCGCCGACAATAACCACCTCCGCGCGTGGGCAGATACCACGACCATCGAATCCGAATGGGCTGCCGTGCTCGAGGACGACGCCGAACCAGTGGCCGGCTTCATTCATCAAGCGGAGCGGGCTCTCGCCGTAGCCCCGGCGCCTGTAGTCAGCTTCTACGTGGGCACCGGACGTCCGATGAAGTGGCAAGACAGCATCGCCAAGGCCATCACTGCAGCGGACCGCGTCGACGCCCACTGGCTCACGTGCAACTACCTGCTCCATGCCGTAGCGGTAGCCATACGAACCGACCTCGTAGACGACTGGCTGGGCTGGGCCCACAGCAGCAGGCGCCCCATCGATGAACGCATGTCCGCCTGGTGTCTCACCCGCCACCACAGGGTTGCCTACACCGCGCCATCCCTCGTCGACCACGCGGACGGCCCAACCCTCATATCACCCCATCCGCTCAGGCGCGGCGACAAACCACGCCGAGCGTGGCGCACCGGAACCCGCGACACATGGAACACCACCAGCGTGGACCTGTGTTAGTCGGACGTAGACGAAGGAACCCCATGCCCCGCACGCCCGAGCAGGTGAAGGCCGACGACGCACTGACAGAGGCGATCGAGGTCGTACACCGTGCGTACAACGACGATGTCGAGGGTGTCCTCACCACCTATGTGGTACTCGCTCAGCGCACATGGTGGGACGAAGAAGGCCGCAGGTTCGCCGCGTCCTACTGCACACCCAAGGACTGCAACGTCACCTTGTCCGAACAACTCGGCATGGTGGAGTACGCATCCACGGTGTACCGGTCCGAGATCATCGACTCCTTCGGCGACGGTCAGTAGAACTTCCTGGACTCCGCAGTGGCCAAGCGCAAGACCACAGCCGAGCGGGGTTACGGCACTGAGCATCGCAAGCGTCGAGCCGCACTCGAACCGCTCGTTCGATCAGGCCAAGCAAGGTGCTGGCGCTGCAAGAAACCGATCTCGCCCTTAGCCAAATGGGACCTCGGACACGACGACAACGACCGCACCCAGTACCGCGGACCCGAACACGTCAGCTGCAACCGCAGCGCAGGAGCACATGCCTCAGCCGAAGCACGCCGAACAGCGCCGCCGCCGCGCTCCCGCAACTGGTGACACAGGGGGGAGGGGATGCCGCGAGAACACCTCGTGCGCGCCCCGACTCCATCCGGCCACAGTCGAAATCTCTCTCCGCCGTTTTTCCCCCAGGAGGTGAGCCACATGGCAGCCCAGAAACCATCGTTGCGCGCGGTCGACAGTGAGGAGCGGGCACCCAAGCGGCCACCGAGGACCGTCACCGACGCCGCCGACAACGGGACGACGCGGGAGCTGCTGGTCGCGATGCGCACTCGGATCGCGAAGGCGGTCGAGGACCCGAATACGCCTGCGCGTGATCTCGCCGCACTGACAAAGCGGCTCGTGGAGGTCGTGCGGGACATCGAGGCGATCGACGCCCGCGAGGAGCAGGAAAACGACAAGCGTGACAGCGCCGACGACGCAGCGTTCGACGCCTCGGCTATCTGAAGCCGCGCGCCACATCGTGATCCCCTCGGGGATCGTGACGACCGGCTGGCCCAAGGTGCGCGAACGCCTGGTCGACATGGGCGTCGAGTTCGACCCATGGCAGGCGGGCATCTCCCAGATCGCACTGGGCAAGCGTGCGAACGGGAAGTACGCGGCCACGGTGGGCGGCGTGGTGTTATCGATCCCTCGGCAGGTCGGCAAGACGTTCACCGTCGGGTTCCTGATCTTCGCGCTGTGCTTGGAATTCCCGGGAACTCGCGTGATCTGGACTTCGCATCACGCGCGCACGACAACGAACACCTTCCGGTCGATGCAGGGAATGGTGCAGCGGCCACGGATCGCGCCGCATCTGGCTCCCAACGGGATCCGGACGGCCAACGGTGAGCAGGAGATCCGGTTTCAGAACCGATCGATCGTGATGTTCGGCGCCCGGGAGCAGGGGTTCGGCCGCGGTATGGATGCCATCGACATCGAGGTTTTCGACGAGGCGCAGATTTTGTCGATCAAGGCGCTCGAGGACATGGTGCCTGCGACTAACCAGGCCAGGCATCCGCATGGCGCGCTGCTGTTCTTCATCGGAACTCCGCCGCGTCCTACCGATCCGGGTGAGGCGTTCACAACCAAGCGGGCCCGTGCCTTGTCGGGCAAGAGCGAGGACCAGGCTTACATCGAGTTCAGCGCCGACTCCGACGCGGATCCCGACGACCGCGCGCAGTGGTCGAAGGCGAACCCGTCCTATCCGGTACGGACACCGCTCGAGGCGATGCTGCGGATGCGAGAGAACATCCCCGATGAGGCGTCGTGGCTGCGTGAGGCGATGGGTATCTGGGAGGACTACACCGCGGGGGCGGTGATCAGCACCCAGCAGTGGAACGACTTGAAAGATCCGGCGTCGCAGCCGAAGGATCCGGTCGCGTTCGGCGTGTACCTGTCACAGGACCGGTCGGTCGCCGCGATCGCGGTAGCCGGCCGACGTGAGGACTGGAAGATCCACGTGGAGATCGTGCCCGCCAAGAGGGGCGGGACCGAGGACTCCCTACCGGGCACGGCCTGGATCGCGCCGCGGCTGAAGGAGTTGGCGGACGGGTTCAGCCCGTGCGCGGTGGTGATCGACTCTTTCTCCGCCGCAGCGTCGTTGATCCCGGCGATCACCGACGCGGGGGTGGAAGTTGTCACGACCGGCGCCAGTGACATGGCGCGTGCGTGCGGCCAGTTCTATGACGCCGTCATCGAGGACGAGATCCGGCACCTGAACGCCAAGCCGTTGAACACTGCGGTGTGTTCCGGAAAGAAACGCCCCCTACGTGACGCGTGGGCGTGGGACCGCAAGGATCCGCGCTCCGACATCACCCAACTCGTCGCCGCGACGCTCGCGGTGCACGGGCTGATCGAGCACGGACCGGAAGATGCAACCGAGACAGAGGTTTGGGGGTTCTGGGAATGACAGTTGCCCAAATCTGGCTGCTCGTAGCAGTTCTGGGCGCCGTCGCGGTGGTGGCTGGCGTGGCTTTGCTGGCTGGTGCGCCGTGGGCGCTGATCACTGGTGGGGTGATGGCGATCGTCGCTGCGGTGTTGCTGGTGGATCCTGCTGCTCTGCGTGGTAGGCGCTGATGCCGTCTCTGCTGGCCCGCTGGAAGGGCGCAGACGTCGAACGCTCGGATCTGACGTGGGATGAGTACGCGCAGCTGCTGCAGCAGTTCCAGTTCAACGGCTACGTCTACCAAACGGGTCTGCAGCAGACGCTGGCGGGCACGGACACGGAACGGCCGTCGAACAACTTCGTCGGATTGGCGTCGAGCGCGTACGCATCCAACGGCGTGGTGTTCGCGTGCATGCTGGTGCGGCAACTGGTGTTCAGCTCGATCCGGTTCCGGTGGCAGAACCTGCGCGACGGGAAGCCGTCGGACACGTTCGGTACTGCGGAGCTCTCGGTGCTCGAGGAGCCGTGGACCGGCGGCACAACCCAGGACCTGCTGTCCCGGATGATTCAGGACGCCGACCTGGCAGGGAACAGCTACTGGACCCGCCAAGGCGATGAACTGATTCGCCTGCGGCCGGACTGGGTCGAGATCGTAGGCGCCAAACGGTATCTGCCCAGCGTGGGACGCAACCGCAACCGCGGCACCGGCCAAGTCGGATGGGTGAAGAAGGGCTACCTCTACACCGAGGGCGGCTCAGGATCCAACAACGACCCGGTGGCGTTCACGGTCGACGAGGTGGCGCATTTCGCGCCGATCCCCGACCCGCTGGCGCAGTTCTCCGGCATGAGCTGGCTGACGCCGATCCTGCGGGAGATCCAAGCCGATCACGCGATGACGAGGTATCAGCGGAAGTACCTCGACAACGGCGCGACACCGAACATGGTGATCAAGCACGACATCGGCGCAAACGAGGAGAAAGTCCGTCGCTGGAAAGAGCAGATGGACGAGAAGCACGCCGGAGCCGACAACGCAGGCAAGACGCTGCATCTGTACCCAGGTGCAGACGCCACGGTGATCGGCTCGAACCTGAAAGACATCGACTTCAAGAATGTCCGCGGCGGCGGAGAGACCAGAATCGCCGCGGCGGCCGGTGTTCCGCCGGTCATCGTCGGCCTCTCCGAAGGTCTCGCCGCAGCCACCTATTCGAACTACGGCCAAGCCCGCAGGCGCCTGGCCGATGGCACTGCGCATCCGCTGTGGCAGAACGTGTCCGGATCGTTGAATCGGATCGTGCCGCGCACCGATCGCACCAAGAGCAGTGCAGTGCGGCTGTGGTACGACGCCACCGACGTGCCGTTCCTGCGTGAGGACGAAAAGGACGCTGCCGACATCGCCGCAGTGAAAGCCCAGACCATCCGTCAGTACATCGACTCCGGATATCTGCCGGATTCGGTGGTCGCTGCGGTGAACGCCAACGATCTCCGCCTGCTCAAGCACAGCGGGCTGTATTCCGTGCAGCTGCAGAAGCCGGGGAGCGACGACCCCCAACCCCAGGGAGAACCGAATGTCGACGGAACTGAAGACCCTGGCGCGTGAAGACCTTTGCCGGTCGGTCTCGTTCACGCTCACCCGGTCCGGCGAGGACACCAACGGTGACAGCCTGACCTTCGAAGGCTACGGCGCCGTGTTCAACAGCCCCACCCGGATCGATTCGTGGGAGGGCACGTTCGACGAGCAGATCGCGCCCGGAGCGTTCAAGAAGTCGATCCGGGAGCGCACGCCGCGGTTCCAGTTCGACCACGGCCACCACCCGCTGATCGGCAGCATTCCGATCGGCCGGATCACCGACATACACGAGGACACCTCCGGGTTGTACGTCGAGGCCCGCCTGTCGGACAACTGGTTGGTCGAGCCGATCCGCGACGCCATCGCCGAGGGCTCGGTGGACGGCATGAGCTTCCGTTTCTCGATCGTGCGTGAGGAGTGGCGGGACAAGGACGGAAAGATCGTCAAACCCGAGGAGGTCCTGGACCTCCTGTGGGATGACCACGAGGGCCGCGGCCCGCTGCTGCGCACCCTGAAGGAAGTCAAGGTCGCCGAAGTTGGGCCCGTCGTTTGGCCGGCGTACGAGGCCACCTCCGCAAGTGTCCGTTCCAAGGTCATCGACCTGGGGCGACTGAATGAACCTGAGCAGCGCAGGCTGCTCGCTCGCGCCGTGTTCCTCGCGGACACGGCCGACAGCTCCCCCGAGGAGCGGTCCGACGAAGAGCCGCAAGACACCACCCCGGTGGCCGTTGAGCACTCGGACGAGGACACCAGCACGCCGCAACCCACCCGTGAGGCCGGGGAGCACGAGCCGGAATCCCCCGAACCCGCACCCGTCGACGACGTCGACGCCACAAGGGCAGCCGCTTTCGAGCGGCAGTTCCTGGACGCGTTGAACGAGGTCAAGACGGCGCGGGAATCAACCCCACCCTTAAGGACTCTGAAATGAGTGTCGAACTCACCCATCAGCAGGCGGTGAACCGCGAGAAGGACATCCAGGACGAACTGGAGCGGCTCAAGGCCAAGCAGAACAAGACCGCTGAAGACCTGGCCGCCGTCGGCCCGCTGGTCGAGGAATTCCGGCAGGTACACCAGCACCGGCTGGACCTCGAGCACGACGCGGCCCTGGCCGAGATCCGGTCGGCGACCGGATCGGCGCCGAAGAACGAGGACGCTGACCGCGGCCCGGCGCGCGTCGAGACCGAGGTGGTCGACCGCACCCGCGGTGCCAGCCTGGGCGGCAAGTACCGAAACCCGTGGGATACCAGCGAAGTCCGGTACGGCCGTGAAGGCACCATTGGTGAACTGCGGTCGCGGGCGCTGGATGCGATCGAGCGGATGCCGCACGCGGACGACAAGGTCCGTGAGGTGTCGACGCGGCTGATCGAGCGTCACGAGGGTTCCAGGGTGGCCGAGTTGGTGCTCACAACCACCTCCCCGGACTACAGCAACGCGTTCACAAAGGTCATCCGGTCCAAGGGCCAAATGGCCGCGCTGACTAACAGTGAGCAGCAGGCGCTTTCGCGCGCCATGTCGCTCACCGACGCCAACGGCGGCTACCTCGTGCCGTTCCAGCTGGATCCGTCGGTGATCATCACGGCCAACGGTTCGTTCAACCAGGTGCGGCAGATCGCGCGGGTCGTGCAAATCACCAGCGATGTGTGGCACGGCATCAGCTCGGCGGGCGTGACGGGTTCGTGGGACGCGGAAGCTGCTGAGGTCTCCGACGACTCGCCGACCCTGGACCAGCCGTCGATCCCTGTCCACAAGGGCGCGGTGTTCGTCGCGCAGTCCTTCGAGGTGCAGCAGGACGCCGCGGGCCTGGCCAACGAGGTCGCGTCGATGATCGCGTTCGAGAAGGACCGCATGGAGTCGGTGGCGTTCGTCACCGGCACCGGTTCGGGTCAGCCTACGGGCATCATCACCGCCCTCACCGGCGGCTCGAGCGTCGTCACGTCGACCACCACCGACACCTTCGCGGTCGGCGACGTGTACAAGCTCGACGGCGCCCTCCCGGCTCGGTATGCGGCGAACGCTTCGTGGCTGGCGCACAGGACCATCTACAACCTGATGCGGCAGTTCGACACCAACGGCGGCTCGGCCCTGTGGGGTCAGCTGGGTGACGCCCGCAAGTCGGAGCTGCTCGGCCGCCCGGACTATGTCGCGGAGGCGATGGACTCCACCATCACCGCGCTGGCCGACAACCTCGTCCTCGTGTTCGGCGACTTCTCGAACTTCGTGGTCGTGGATCGTCTCGGCACGAGCCTGTCGTATGTCCCTCACCTGTTCGGCAGCAATGGCCGTCCAACTGGGCAGAGTGGGTGGTATGCCCACTTCCGCGTGGGGTCCGATTCGGTGAACGATGGTGCGTTCCGCGTCTTGAACGTCACCTAGTCACACCCAACCGTGAAGTACGACCAGGAGCGGTTACGGGCCGCTCTGGCGCAGGTCCCAAAGGATGCCTGGTCGCTGCCCAGCAGCTACGCCGAAACCCGTGTACACCACGGATACCGGCGTGTGGTGCTGGTCAGCGCCGGGCGACCTTGGGAGCACGCCGCCCTGTTCGCCGACGTGCTCGCGGACATCGCGCCGGTGCATGAGGCGTGGCTGTCGTGGATCGAGCCGAGCGGGTTCATCGCCCCGCACCGCGACGCAGGGCCGTGGCGGGAACGCTGGCAGGTCCCCATCGCCGCGGCCGGGGATTGGTGCGGCGCAGACACGTTCACACCGGCGGATGGCTGCGCATTCCAGGTTGAGCACTGGGCGCCCCACTCGGTGATCAACCGCACCGATCGTCCCCGCATCCACCTCGTCATCGACCGGGACGTGTGGATCGACAAGCCGCCGGCGCCGTTCACGGTCTACCCGATCCCCGACGACATGACCGATCTGGTTCGGAGGAGCCTGGCATGAAATACCGCTGCATCAACGCGTTCACCTTCAACGACCGGATGTATCCCGGTGGCCTGGAGGTAGACGGCGACGACGAGATCCTGGCCAGCCACGGCGCCCACTTCGCGCAGGTGGCCGAGCCGCCTGCCCGATCGGTGGAGACCGCGACGGCCGGGCCGGGCGAGGCACGCAATCTCACCCCACCGCAGAAGGCGCCTGCGAGGAAGGCGCCTGCGAAGAAGGCCGCGCCGAAGGCCGCGCCAGCCGAGTCGGAGAAGAAGCCGGACGAGAGCGACACGGCCGACGTGAAAGACAACAACGTCGGCGACCAGGGCGGCGACGATGCGTAGGACGCTCTACAACCGGTGCCTCACCCGGCAGGCGCTCACCTCGGCGGTGCGCACCAACGGCACCGTGAACGGCACAACGGTGGATCTCGGCGTGTTCGGTAACGACTTCCGCAGCGTCCTGTTCATCGTCTCGACAGGAACCATCACCGACGGGTCGCACGCGATCACGATGCAGGACTCCCCGGATGGGACGAACTGGACGACAGTTCCGGCGAGCCAGCGGCAGGGTTCGCTGCCGACGATCGTCGCCGCGAACGACGACACCTTGTTCGAGTTCGGGTACATCGTCGGCACGAACCAGTATGTGCGGCTGGTCGCTACCACTTCAGGCGCTACCACCGGCGGTGTCTTCTCGGCGGTTGCGGTTCTGTCGGAAGGTTCGACCACGCCTGTGTTGAGGTCCTGATGGCGGCGTTCGCCACCACCACCGAACTGCAGAACTGGTTGCAGGAGACGTCTATCGACACGGCCGCGGCCACGCTCGCGGTGAACATCGCCTCCAGCGCGATCCGCACCCACTGCGGATGGTCGATCAGCCAAGAGGCAGATGTGACTGCGGTGCTGGACGGCAGCGGTAACCGGTGGCTGTGGCTGCCGACGCTGAAGCTGACTGCGGTCACGTCGGTAGAGGTCAACGGCGATCCGCTCACCGTGGTCACCGATTTCGACTGGACTTCCTACGGGAAGCTGATCCACCGCGGTTGCTGGCCCCGGACGCCGCGGTCGGTGGAGGTGGTGTACACCCACGGCTACGCCACGGTCCCGGATGTGGTGAAAGGTGTGTGCCTGACGTTGGCGGCGCGCGGTTACCGCAACCCGGAGGCGCTGAAGTCGAGGTCGGAAGCGTTCGGCCCGTTCAACGAACGCGTCAGCTACGACACCAGGCTCTCGCCGATCGAGCTGGATCAACTTGGGCCCTTCAAGCTGGAGTTCGTGGGCTGATGACGGAGACAGTGACCCGCCACCGCGGTGGAGGATTCGACAACGACGGCAACCCGATCCCATGGGCCAATGCCTCGCTCACCGCGCGGGCGGTAGCTCCCGGAGCGACCGAGGAATACAAGGACCGCGGTCGGGATGGACAGCGAGTCGACATGAGCGTGTATTTCCTGCCTGCTGTGGATCTCGGCAATGACGACGAACTGACCGTGCGCGGAGAACGCTACTTCCTGCAGGTTGAGTCGTGGATCTCGCCGTTCAGTACGCGCACCGGAACGGTGGCGCTGTGCAGCAGAGGGGAAGGCTGATCGTATGGCCGTAGTCCGGCTGAATCACGAAGGTATTGCCCGGCTGCTGAAATCGCGGGAGTTCGCCGCTGTGGTCAAAGGGGCCGCACATCGGGTGGCCGCGGAAGCGGGTGAGGACGCCACGGTCAGCGAGTACACCACTGACCGCGCCGCGGCGGCGGTGTCGGTGCCGGCAGAACAGCAAGCCCGCGACGGTGTGCTGACACGCGCGGCCGCCTCGGTGGGGCTCGAGGTTAAGGCTCGGCCGTGAAGCTGCTACGGCTACCCGCAGATCCGGCGAAGGCGGCCAAGAACTATCTCGCGCTGGCGGTTCCGGGCATGGTCGCTGCCCCTGCTCCCACGTTCGGGATGGTGGTGCCCAAGGACTGGACCCCCAGCTCGGCGCCGCACCTGGCCGTGTTCGACGACAGCGGCCCTGCCCGATGGCCGGTCACGACGCGGCCACTGCTGCGGGTCACTGTGTGGGCCGACGGCAGGGACCGTTCCCGGGCCATTGCCGGGGCGGCGTTGGGCGTGCTGCTGTCGCATCGCATTCCCGGGATCGCCACCATCACCGAACCATCCCTGTTGTTGGAGGCCCGCGATTCCACCAACGGTGGGGTGCTCGCCTCGTTCACTGTCCGCGCGCAGGCTCGGACGCTGCCTCTCTGAGGTTTTCACCGCAGTCGCAGCGGTGCAACAGATCCCCTTCTCCCAGCCTGATCGGGCTGGAGACCACCTGATACAGGAGGTGCCTCATGGCCCGTAATCCCGACAATGTCCTGATTTGGCAGGACGCCCATGTGTATGTGTCCGCGGCAACCGTTCGCCCGGCCCTGCCGTCGACTATCGACGACCCCTTCGGCGCCGGCTGGGAGGAAGCAGGCATCCTCGACGGCGACGACGGCTTCCCCGAGGACCGCAGCCAGGACGAGACCAAGCATTTCGGCTGGGGCATCGGCCTGATCAAGGTCGGCTCGAAGAACTACGAGCTGATGCGGAAGTTCTCGCCACTGGAAGACAACGCGACTGTGCGCGGAATGATCCTACCGGGGTCGACTGCCACCAAGATCGCGTTGCCCAAGCCCGTGTACCGGTGGCTGGCGTTCGAGACCGAGAGTGACCTCGCGGATAAGGAGCGCTTGTTCACCACCAAGCGGGCCCGGGTGTGGGTTCCTGCGAACAACCGCAACGAGTCCGACATCACCAAGTGGGAGGTCGAGGCGCTGTTGTTCGCCGATTCGAACGGTGATGTGTTCGACCGGCAGGCGTTCGACGCGTCCTGATAGGCGCTGGCGGCGCGGTGTTTTCCGTGCGGGTTTCCACCGCGACCGCCAGCACCCCTTTTTGCGAAACCCGCAGTCCCAGAAAGACATCTCATGAAGTTAGAAGTCAAGCCGCGACCTCGAGAGGGGGTGGAAACGCGTGATGTTCGTTGAAGAGGCTGCCGGTTTGCAGGCAGTGGTGGAGTTGGCCGAGGAACTTGTTGAACAGGTGTCGTTGAGCTTGCTGGTTCCAGTCACCGGCGGCGCGGCGGGCAGCGAAATGCCGGCGCGCTCCGGGCGAGGCTTTCAGCGAGGACAGTGCCCAGATCGGCCCGACGGCGGCGAGACGCCTGTTTTTGATATGGCGGTGCAGCACAACGGTTTTCTTGCCGCTGGCGCGGGTGATGGGTGCGGATCCGGCGAAGGCTTTGAGGCCGCGGGCGTCGGCGAAGCGGTTGCGGTCGTCTCCGATTTCGGCGAGCACCCGGGCGCCGGTCAACGGTCCCAGGCCGGGGAAGCTGACGAGGATTTTCGCGTCCGGGTGCCTGTCAAAATGGGCTGCGGTCGCCTCCGCGAGGTCTTCTGCGGCGGTGGCCGCGGCATCGAACTGGCGCAGCAGCGCAGACAGCTGAATACCCATGGCGTTCTCCACCATCGGCGGTTGGTGCAGGTAGCTGGCACGGAAGATCGCGTGCAGCCGTTCGGCGTCGTCATTGATGCCGCGTTGACGGCCCGCTTTGACCAGCAGCGCCCGCAGCTGGGTGCGGGTCAGCCTCGCCGCCCGCGCTGGGGTCGGTGCCGCAGCCAGGATGGTGCGGGCGTCGCGGCGGGCCAGGCCGCCGCCAGACAGGCCGGCGAAGGCTTCCACAGCGGCGGGGTAGAAGTCTTTGAGCAGGTCACGGACGCGGTTGCCGATCTGCTGACGCGACCACACGGCGTCCTGCTGAGCGCGAGCCAAGACTCGAATCGCTTGTGCGAGTTCGGTATCGGCGGGCAAGCGTCGGTGCGCGTCCGCGTCGGTGCGCAGGATGTTGGCCAACAGCACAGCGTCGGCGGCATCGGATTTCGCGCCCGCCACCTGGTGGCGGGCGCGGTAACGCGAGGCCGAGAGCGGGTTGATCGCATAGACCGGTCGACCGGTCGCCCGCAGCGCGGCCACCAGCAGGCCACGGTCGGTTTCGATGGCGATCGGGATCGGGTTCTCGGCGGTGTCGCCGGCTTCGGCAAGCATGCTCAGCAGTTGGGCGAACCCTGTCGCGTTGTGGCCGATCTTTGCTTTGCTCGTCGTCCGGCCGTCGGTGTCGACGATCGCGACGTCATGATGGGATTCTGCCCAGTCGATTCCGCAAGTGGAACCCAAATCGCTTCTCCTTCATCAGGTTTCGTGCAGGGGATGAGCCTGGTTGGGGTCACGCGGCACCCTAATCACGGGACTCGAGGGTCCGACATCTCATTAGCCGTCCGTGACTCCAGCACACCGCAGGACTCCATGCTGTCGAAGAGCTCCAGGGCTCGCGAACGAATAGAAGAAGTCACCCCTGCGGCGGGCTCGAGCAACGGCATCCCACCACCCCACAGCCTGGTCTGCCCTCAGGCGCGCCGTTCTCTCTTAAGGCATCGAACGCCAGGAAACCCTGGGCGTCACCTGACGGCAGACCAGATCGAGGAACAAGAACCCCGGCCGTTCCGGCCGGTACTCCCCATCCCTACTAACTGATTAGGAAACTCGCACATGAGCAACCCCCGTCGTCATCGCCCCCGCCCGGACGGTGCGCCGGTCCCGCAGGACTACAAGCCGCCGCGCAAGACCGCGGCGCAGCGGGAGGCCGAAGGCGCCGAGACCATCGTGATCGAGTACGGCGGTATGGAATTCGAGATCCCCGGCTCTGTCGATGACTGGCCGACCGTCGCTGTGCAGGCGGCGAGCAAGAACCAGCATATCGACGCCATCGAGCACATCCTCGGCCCGAAGCAGTGGGCTGTCTTCCTCGCGAAATTCCCGAGGAAGCGGAATTTCGACGAGTTCGCCGAGCTGGTCGCCGACGAGATGGGATTCAACACGGCGGGAAACTGACGGCGCTGCTGCGCATCGTCGGCGAGCACGAGGACGCTCTCGAAGCCGACCTGTCGCAGCATCATCGCCTCCGTTACACCGACCGCTGGCGCCGAGATGAAGCGGGCGTTCCGCTGCTGACGCTGCGTGAGATCTGGGTCCGCGTCCAGGAATTGCCGCCCACCGCTCGACTGGTGATGCTCGGCAACGACGGTCGCCCCCGCTGGACCGATGCCGACTATCTGCTGGCCGACATCGCCGGCATCCTCGCTGGCCGCGAGCACCCGGCACGCCCGACGCCGATTAGCACTCCCACTGAGAACGTGCCCTCGCGCCGCGCCGCGCTGCGTCAGCAACGGATCAAGGCCAAACGCGAACGCGAAGCCCAACTAGCGCAGAAGGGAGGCGACCAGGATGGCTGAGACGATCGGATACGCAGCCCTTCAGATCATCCCCACACTGCGCGGGCTCCAGGGCAGCCTCGACCGCCAGCTGTCCAGGCAGCTGACCACCGCCGGGCACAAAGCTGGACGCGACACCGGCGACGCGATCACCTCCGGCATCCAATCCGGGAAATACGAGGCGACCGGCAGGTCAGCTGGTACTCGGATCGGTGCCGGGCTCAAGACCACCGGGCGTAAGGCGGGCCGTGACGCCGGTGAGGCGATCGCCTCGGGGATCCGCAACGCCGACTATGTGGATGCGGGCCGCGACGCCGCGGGCCGGTTCCGCGCGGGGTTCGTCACTGCCGGGCAGCGCACCGGTCGCGACGCCGGCGAGGCGATCGCCTCGGGCGTCCGGAACGCGAACTACGAATCCAGCGGTCGCTCGGCCGCCGACCGGATCCGGTCCGGTCTGCTCGCCGGCTTGCGGGGCATCGGCGCTGGGATCGAGATCGGCACGCGCGGGCTGTCGCTGTTCGTCGTGAACGCCGCCAGCATCTCGACCGCGTTCGGGATCGCGGCCAAGATCGTGAAGTCATTCTCTGCGGCGACCTTCGTCTCCGCGATCGCGCTGCGGCAGGTGGCCTCGGTGGGTCTGACCAGGCTCGCCGGCGCCCTGCGGCTCATCGCCGCGATCGCCGGGCGGGTCGCCCGCGAAATCAGTCAGGTCACCGCCGCGTTCCTGGTGCTACAGAGTGTGGTGCGGGTCGCCTCGGCCATGACAAGTTTCGCTCGAGCCCTATCCCTGGTGACGGTGGGCGGGGCGGCGGCTATCGGCGTGGTCTCCGGGCTCGGTGTGGCGTTCGCGAGTCTGGCGGCGTCGGTAGCGGCGGCTGCCGGTGCTGCCGCTGGCGCGGCGGCAGGCGTCCTCGCCCCGGCGTTGGCCACGCTGAAGATCGGATTCTCTGGGCTCGGCGAAGCCAAGAAGGCGTTTGAGTCCGGCGATGGTGGCGCTGGTCAGGCCAAGGCCGTGGCCAGCGCCGCGAAAGGGCTGGCCGCCGCCGAGAAGGGCGTCGAACGTGCCAAGGAGGACAGTCGAAAGGCTGAGGAAGACCTCACCCAGGCTCGTGAGGACGCCCGCAGGCAGATCGACGATCTGAACAAGGCGTTGCGGGACAACTCGCTCAACGAGCGCGAGGCGGCCCGGGATGTCCGGAAGGCGCGCCAAGATCTGGCCAAGACGCTGGCCGATCCGAAAGCCAGCGCGGACGACCGCGAGGAGGCGGCGGACCGGGTACAGCGCGCGGAGCTGGACCTCATCGAGACCCAGGAGCGATCCCGCGACGAAGCGGAGAAGGCCGACAAGGCCAACCGCGACGGCATCGAAGGCTCCGATCAGGTCGTCGCCGCCAAAGAGCGCGTCATCGACGCCAACGAGAAGTTGGCCGAGGCACAGCAACAGGTCGCGGAGGCAGCGAAATCTCTCGCCGACGCGCAGAATCAGGGATCGGGCGGGAACGTCGATCCCTTCTACGCGATGATCGGCGAGCGTATGGCGCCGATGCTGAACGCATTCGACGCCCTGAAGCGCGCAGTGACCGACGATTTCTCGGCTGCACTGATTCCGGCGTTCGGAAATATCGGGACACTGCTCGATACTCTGTCGCCGAAAGTTGCTGCGTTGTCGGGGGTTTTCGGGCGAATTGGTACCGAGGTATCCGAATCCCTTTCCGGGACGGAAGGTGTCGCCGCATTTCAACAAATGACCGACGCCTCAAATCAATTCTTCACGGTGTTGTCCGCCGGCGAGAACGGGCTGGGCGGCTTCACGCTCGGGCTGGCTCAATTCGCGGCTACAGCCGCATCTACAGTGGCGGGCTCCGGCGGCGGACTGAACGATTTACTGTTGGGCCTCGGCGACAAGCTGAGGAATATCTCCGCCGATCAGATCACGGCGGTGTTCGACCGCGCCCAGCAGGTGTTCGCCAATATCGCCGCGGTCGTCGGCCCGCTGTTCAATCTGTTCAGCACCCTCGGCAGCATCTCGGCCGCGGCCCTCGCGCCCGGGTTCGCAGCGATCGGCGATGCGATCCGCCAGGCCACGCCCGGCATGGCCGCGATGGCGGAGATCCTCATGCCGGCGCTGGGCGAGGTCATGCAGCGGCTTGCCCCGCTGATTCCTGCCCTGGTGCAGGCGTTCACTCCGTGGGCGTCGGTGCTCGCGGCCATCGCCCCACCCCTGGCCACCGTGCTCGCGCATATGGCACCGCTGGCCCCCTATCTGCTGGCGGCCGCGACCGCCGCCCGGGTGATCGGCGCGGCGATGGTGGCATGGAATGCCATAACGTTCGCTTCGTCGGTGGCTCAGGGTGTGTTCGCCGCGGCGATGGGGCGTAGCGCGCTCTCGCTGACCGGTAACACGATCGCGCTTGCCGCACACCGGGTCGCTCTGATCGCGGGGGCTGTGGCGGCGCGAGCGTTCGGTGTGGCGATGGCGTTCGCCACCGGCCCTATCGGGCTGACTATCGCGGCCGTCGCGGCTATCGGCGTCGCGCTGTGGGCGTTCTTCACCAAGACCGAGACCGGCAAGCGGTGGTGGACGGCGATCTGGGGCGGCATCAAGACCGCCGTTTCCGCAACCTGGGAGTTCCTCAAGGTCGCCTGGCAAGGGATTCTCACGGGTATCCAGTGGATAGGCGACAAGGCAAACTGGCTGTGGACGAACGTGTTTCGGCCGGTATTTGGTTTCATCGGGTCTCTGATTTCCGCTTGGTGGACCGGGATAGTGCAGCCCGCGTTCAACGGGGTGAAGGCCGCGTTCGAGGTCGTAGGAAATGTGATCTCGTGGTGGTGGAACAGCATCGTTACGCCCGCGTTCACGGCGGTTGGTGCTGTCATCTCGTATTGGTGGGACAACATCGGCTCACCGGTGTTCAACAACTTCAAGGCCGTAATCGGCCTGGTCGGCGACGCAATCTCTTATTGGTGGAAGAATGTCGCCACGCCCGCGTTCCAGGCTGTCGGCGCGGTGATTTCATGGCTGTGGGATAACGTCGGGTCGCCGATCTTCGACAACATGAAAAAGGGCATCGGACTCGTCGGCACGGCGATATCCTTCTTCAAAGACAACGTCGTAGACCCCGTTTTCAAGGGCGTAGGCACCGCAATAGAATTCGCCTGGAATAAGGTCGTTTCGCCGATATTCGACAACATGAAGAAAGGAATCGGCTTCGTCGGCGAAGCGTTCGGCGCGGCCGGTCGCGTGATCAAGACCATCTGGTCGGGGATCGCCGATACCCTGCGCCCGGCGGTGCATTTCCTCGGCGGCATCCTCGCAAAGGTGCCAGGCAAGATCGGCTCGATCGAGATCCCCGGCGCCGGTGCCGCGCAGGATCTCGGAAACGCCATGCTGAAGTTCCGCGACGGCGGCCTGATCCGCGGCATCGGCGGCCCCACCGACGACGCGAACATCATCCGCGTATCCAACAAGGAGCACCTCGCCTACGTCACCCGCGCGCAGGCCGCGAACCCCGCTACCCTGCCGTTCCTCGAGGCGATCAACAACGGGTGGGTGCCGCCCGCGTGGCTGCTGCACGACATGGTGCCGGGATTCGCTACGGGCGGCCTGGTCGACACCCAGAACTGGGCGCGAGGCCAAGCGGGCAAGCCGTATCAGTACGGCGGCACAGGCAACCCGTCGTGGGACTGCTCCGGCATCGCGGGCGGTATATGGGCGAAGCTGAACGGCAAGGCCCCGAACGCGCGCTACTTCAATACCGAGAGCGATTTCACCAAGTTCGGATTCCTGCCCGGCCTCGGCGGCCCCGGAGACATGTCGATCGGTGTGATGCGCGGCGGCGGCGGCCCCAATAGCCACATGGCGACCACTCTCGGCGACCTGAATGTCGAGAGCAGCGGCACGGACGGTGTCGAGGTTGGTGCGGGCGCGAAGGGCGCGGCCGATTTCCCGCTGAAGTGGCACTTCCCGATTCCCGGCAACCCGCTCGCCGAGGGCAGCCCCGGCACGCGCGGTGGCGGCGGGTCCGGCTCAGCCCCGGGCGGACTCAGTGGCGGCGGATCTGGTTCGGGCAGCTCGCCAGGCGGTTCGACCGGCAGCGGTACCCGCCCGTCCGGCATCGCGGTCCCGGTATGGGTCGACAACTGGCCAACCAACCTCGGTACATCCACAACCCCGGCACCGACCGTGGGCGGCGATGGTGTCGAGGCGGTGTACAACCCGCCCAGCACAACCACCAGTGCCACGAACGCCGACACGCAAACCCAGGGTCAGCACCCGCTGCAAGGCACACCCCTGACCGGTGAACTGTTCAACGGACCCGCGCCATGGTGGATGGCCCCGACCCCAGAGGGTGCGATGGCCAACCTCGGGTCCCAGGCTGCGGGCCAGTGGCAGAAGACGACCGGCGAATTCCAGCAGCTCCTCCAGGACAACTGGAAAGAGATGCTGCAGACGGGCGCAGGCGTGATCGGCATGGGCCTGGCAGGTGGTGGGGGAATGACAGTGAACAACTACGGCATGGACCCGAACTCCGCTGCAGCAGCAGTGGAACGGGTGTGGCGGCGCCGGACTCTGGCCAACCAGCGCAGAGGAGGTCTCGGCCGATGACCCGTGAAGACTTCGCCGCGGCAGTCGGTTTGGACGGCGAGTTGTTGAAGCAGGCGCACGAGGCATTCACTGCTGAGCTGCGGGCACCACGGAAGACGCTCGCGGCCCGGTCTGCCGATCTTGCGGAGTCGCTGCGGCAGTTTGGTGTCGATGAGGACGTCGTCTATTCGGCGGTGACGCTGCTGGCGATGGAGCGGCGCCGGTGAGCCTGCTGACCGGCGACCACACCAAGATCGTCTGGATAGACGTCAACGGGCGGGCATGGCATCTGGCCGGGCCGGGCGTCGGGGCGGAAGGCGTGATCTTGGGCGCCGACCCGAAAGGCCACTTCTTCCCGCCGCATGAGCTGTTGTTCGACGCGGGTGCCCGCCAGGATGGCGGCACCTTCCGTCGGGCGGTGGTGTCGAAGCGGATGATGGACTTCAACGTCTCCATCGGCAACGATGTCGGCCTGGAGATCCGCGATATGCGGCATTGGCAGACCGTGCACGATCTGTGGTGGCGCGGCTGGTCCCGGAAGAAACCCGGCCACCTCTGCTACTGGACCAAGGTCAAAGGCTGGCGCCGAGTACCGCTGTATCTGGGCGACGCGCCGGAGCCGCTGTCAGGGATCGATCCCGGCATCAACCTGCATGAGTCCTACACCGTGTCCGCGGTCGGTTTCGACGCGTTCTGGTCGGCGCTCGAGCGGGAAGTGCCTTGGGTCAACACGGCTGGCACGAACCAGGGTGTGCTGAAGATGCGCAACGACGCATCGGAACCGGGTTGGGCCACCTACACCTGCAAAGGCCCTGGCCGCTACTCGATTCAGGATTTCGACCCGCTCGCGGATCCTGAAGGGGAGGTGCGGATGCTGCGGTGCCCGCTGCTTGCGGCGGGGGAGACCCTGCAAATCGATCTACATCCCCGTAACCGCACTGCCCGCGTGTACAACGCGTCCGGCGTGTATCTGCGCAATGTGTGGGCGCAGATGGCTGGCCGCCGCATCCTCAATCCCATCCCCGAGTGGGGCACCACGGAAATAGCGGTGACCGTCGAGGACGGCGACCTGACTAGTGAGGTTGTGGGCACGCTGACTCCGAAGAACGCGAGGCCGCTGTGACCGCGCCACCCTGGAACGGGCACACCGAAGTCCGGCGCATGGATGCTCTGCGGAAAGCCGAGCAGGACGAATGGCGCGATCAGCGGGCGGCGGTCCGCTACTACGACAAGTGGATGAGCGAGGTCGGTGAAGAAGGCCGGTATCTATCGCTGACCTTCTCCCACGTGAGGAACGCCGCCGGCGGACTGAAAATGACCTGCCCGCCGGACATGGTGCATTGGGACCACTTCTTCCGCAATCCTGACGGCGAAGACGCGACCATTCCGATCACAGTGGAGACCACCGGTCAGAGGTGG
This sequence comes from Nocardia sp. Marseille-Q1738, assembly GCF_965283145.1. Taxonomy (NCBI): domain Bacteria; kingdom Bacillati; phylum Actinomycetota; class Actinomycetes; order Mycobacteriales; family Nocardiaceae; genus Nocardia; species Nocardia sp. Marseille-Q1738. Next base: position 226,299 of record NZ_CBDIMS010000011.1, read on the forward strand.
GACGGGTTCGTCACCCGCGCCGCGGAAGTCGTTGATGAACGTGGCAACAAGACGATCGAGATCGAAGCCATCCACTGCTGGAACCACATCTCGACCACCGTGTGCTGGGCGTCGCCTTTCGCTCCGCTGTTGGCGCAGCTGCCGCGGCACTGGTTCATGATCGCCGGAATCCGCACGATCATCCACCTGACCCTGATCGCGAACTATCTTCGCCGTCAGGCGTTCTGGTCGGCGGATCAGTGGAACGGCGCTCCGGACTGGGCCGAGGTCGGGTCTATCGCGTGGCCGATCGCGGTCGGCGGCATCAACGTGCTCACCGACACCTCACCGTTCGGGGGAGTGTCGCTGAGATTTGACCACGCTGATCAGGCGTTCCTGCCGCTGCTGGAGGGGACCGGGATCTGCCTCACCGCGCAGTTCTATCTCCCGGATGCCGAGGATGAGCAGCCCGACCCGGAATGGTTCTACCTCGACCGCCCCACCGTCTATGTGACCACGGTCGACAAGTCGAACGTTGTCGGCGCGACCGGCACCCTGCTCGACGGCATCACCAGGTTTTTCGAAGACTTCTTCGACGACGGCACCACACCGATCCGGTACCCCGACTACTCGACTTCCGGGGATTACGAGCAGGCGTACGCCAACACCCCACTCGGAAATAGGCAACATTTCCCGTGGATTTGGTACATGGATGGCGAGTACTCCGGGCTCGGCGCATCGGACATCAGCATCCACAAACCCCTCGCCACGCACGTGTTCGTCGGCGGGCGGAGCCCAGGGTGGGTCAACGCCTCGATCAGCTTTGCGATCAAGAATGCCTTGGCTTGGTTGGGTTTGTTGATCGGATTGCCGGGGCTGGACGCGTTGTACATGGGTCAACTCGACGACGTGTTCCTGGCGTTCGCCGAATACGTGGACCTGAACCGTGTGCAGCGCGCGGGCCCGTTCGCCTTCCAGGAACATTTCGTCACCGGCTCGGATAAGGCGTTCACGATCGACGGCTTGATGGCCGGGAAGACGGGCCTGCACCAGACCCGCGGCTACACCAGCCACCGAGTCACCGTGCAGGACAACGCCCCCTACATCCTGGGCCCCAACGCCGATTTCTGGATCGGCGACCAAATCGGTTTCAAGGTAGGCGATTTGATCTTCGTGGACTACGTCACCGAAGCCACTTTCGTCGATGACCGCACAACCCCCGGTAGATGGGAGATCACAGTGGGCGATGGCGCCGACGAAGAGGACTCGGTTGTCAAGGCATGGTCTCGCATGGGCCAGGTCGCCGGGGCGGTCAAACAGATCTTCATGGATGTCGGGGCGGACTTGGACTTGGTGATTTTCTGATATATCGCCAGTTGGAACGCATCTTGCCGATAGGGTTAAACTGGGTGCATGGACTATGCTTACTGCCCCAAGTGCGCGCAGACGAAACCGGTCATCGACTTCAACCGCAACGCCGCTCGATACAGCGGCCGTGATAGCTACTGCCGCGAGTGCGTCCGCGCGGCGAGCCGGGCACGACAGAAGTCACCCAAAAGTCAAGTGGTGCCAGAGGAGAAGCAGTGCGAGATCGACGGCTGCACTGATCTCCGAAAGGGGCACGGTCTCTGCAACAGACATCTGAAGCGGCTCCGTGAACACGGAGACCCGCTAGCCGGACGGAAATATATGGCAACGACGGCCTCCAAGCGGAGGCCCAATGGACTGACCTTAGAAGAGACCTTTCGGTGGTTCATGCCGGGAGAGCCGCCGGAGGCTGGCATTCCGTGGCTCTGGAAAGGCCCCGTCGACGAAAAAGGCTACGGGACAGTGCGTCATCAGGGGCGCAACGTGTTCGCCCACAGGATCGCATACGAGCTGTTCGTCGGCCCGATCCCGAACGGTTCGATCATCCGGCACAAGAACGATGTCCCGTTAGACATCAACCCGCACAACCTGATCACGGGTACGAGAGTCGACAACGTCCGCGATCGCGACGAGCGAGGCCGGGCCCATGCCGGGCCGCGCTCTGAGGCGATGAGACAGAAGGCCGCGCGCGGGTCTCGTCATGCTCTCGCGAAGTTGACCGAACAGGACATCCCGGTCATTCGGAATGCCCACGCCAACGGAGAGAACCAGCAGTCCATCGCCGACCGCTACGGAGTCTCGCAGGTCGCAATCTCCGCCATCGTGCGACGAAAGACCTGGACTCACGTGCCATAACACCTGAGGAGGATCATGGCGGAGGTTTCCTTCCCGGCGCACGTCACCATCACCGAAGAGGACGACCTCGACGGCCTGCCGGTACTCACCGCAGAAGTAACGCTGTCGGCGACCGCCGCGGCGCTCCCGTTGCCGGAAGGGCCCGAAGGCGACCCGGGGCCTCCGGGGGAGCCGCAGGCGCCGTTCATCAAGGTCGGCTCGATCGCCAACGTTGGCGCGCGACCTGGCGGGCTGACGGCCGCCGACCGCGGCAAGTGGTGGCACCGCCTGGATGACGGCTCGATGGACTTCTGGGACGGCGACTCGTGGATCAACGTCCCCGGCGCTGTCGGCCCACAAGGACCCGTCGCGCCGGCGAACACCCTCACCGCGCTGGATGTGGTCTCCGACGAGACCGTCACCATCCCCGCTGTCGACATCAAGCCGATCAACTCCTCCACGCAGACGATTCAACTCACCGTCCCCGCGGGGGACCGTGGCGCGACCGGACCCGCGGGATCGTCGGGGACGATCACTACCTCCCCGGACTACGACTCCACGCAGGGTCCGGTCAAGCGGAGCATGTTCTCCTACAGCAGGGTTTCGCGCCGGTTCCGGCCGACACCCCCGCCGTGCGGGTATGGGCCATGGCATTGGAGCTCTGCGGATTTCGCCGCCGACGACTCTGCTGCGGTGGACAGCTTCAAGGTGCTGACGGCGACCTTTCCGGCGTTGCCGTTCTCGTGGCGGCCCATGTGCATGGGCGCGATCCAGCTGTATTCGGACAACACCAACATCACGCACGCATTCGTGATCCCCCGGCTGTGGAATGAGTCCGGTGTCGCGGTCGGGATCGGCGTCAACTATTGGCAGACCTTCTGGGACATGGCCGAAATCCACGAATATTACGGCGATCTCAACAGTGTGGGTATGTCGCCCAGTTCGGATTATGCTGTCGTGCCTGCTAATTACACCTCTCAGATTGTGGTGATGGTGGAACGCCAAGGTGGGCAAGGAACAATCGCCTACCGGCAAGCCGGAGCCAGTTTCACCGTGTATGCGATGCCGGTGAGCCTGTGACCACCGTCGGCGACTACTTCGACCAAACCCTGTTCCGGGGCATCAACGAGGGCGTCGGCAACCCGGGGATCGTCACCAGCCTCGAAGGCACCCCCGCTGACGGCAGCTACGAGAACTTGCACGGCGCCCAGGGGCCACAGGGTCCGCAGGGCGATGATGGGACACCGTTCCGCTGGCAGGGCGACGTCGCCGACCGCCCCGCCCTGGACGCCCTGATCCCCCTGTTGAACGAGCACATGTTCGGGTTCGCGTTCCGGGTGCTGTCGGACAACTCCGTGATGTTCTGGACCGGAACGAAGTTCGTCCAGTTCGTCGACGCATTCGGTGGACTGGGGCCGACCGGGCAGGTGAACACCCTGTCCATCGGCACCGTCACCACAGGTGCTGTGGGGTCGCCGCTGGTCGTGTCCATCACCGGCACACCCCCGAACCAGACATTGAACCTCACTGTCCCTCGCGGCGGTACAGGGCAGAAGGGCTTGCAGGGCCCACCCGGACCGCTACGGAGTTCGACCGACTACGACAACACCATCACCCACACCAACGGGATGATCCCGCTGTGGGACCCGACCGACAGCAAATGGACGCCCACCGAATGGCCGGGATTCCGTGGACCGTGGTCGGTGATGGAAGCACAGAGTTGGGACAATCCCAGTTCTGGATTCATCGCAGACCAGACGAACATCTCCACCAACCCGCTGACGATCGCCACGATCAACATCCCTGCTCTGCCGATCAGGTGGCGGCCCTTCATCATCGGCGGCGCCTCGCTCACCTCCGTGCCCACGGACTACTCGACTCGCGTCGACCTCGAGGTGCGCAACGGGTCCGCGTCCGGTGAGATCCTCGCCCGCGGCGTCGGGAACTCCGTCCACCTCGAGTGGTACGCGCGACTTCGACCCCACTTCGCGTCCAGCTTCAGCGCTGGCAGTACCACAGGGACGATCGCCCCATCCACCGCGGCGACGCTGTATGTGGTCGCCAGGAGGAATGCGGGTGCCGGCAATTACACCTACAAGCGGGCCGGTGCCTCGATCATCGTCTGGGCCCAGCCGGTGGAGGCTCCATGACCACTGTGTACGACCGTGACGTGCAGTTCACGATGGCGGGGATCGTCGAGGACGAGACACTGCCCAGCACCGTCAACAGCCTGGAGATATACGACGACGAAGGGCGCCTGGAGATCCGCTCCGGGCCGAAGGGAATCCAAGGCCCGCAGGGAGATCCGTCCTACGGGTTCATCTTCATGGGCGCCGTCGCCAACCAAGCGACGCTCGACGCGATGACCCTCACCTTCGCCGACCGGGACAAGGCGTGGTGGGTGCAGTCCGCCAACGAAATGCGGTTGTGGAACGGCCGCTACTGGATCCCGTTCGCCGACGCCATGCAGGCAACCGGCCATCAGGGGCCGCCGAACGTCCTCACCGGTGCCGCGGTCACCGGTGCGACCGGGTCTTCGGCGTCGGCGACGCTGACCGGCACCTCACCGAATCAGGTCCTCACCATCACCGTCCCCAAGGGCGCGACCGGCGCCACCGGCGACGCGGGTGTCGCGGGCCGCATCCAAGACGCCTCGGATGTGGATACGTCCACGCAGGCGCTCGGCGACAACATGGTGCTGCAATGGAACGCCACCCTGAGCAAGTTCGTTCCGGCCCCATCCCCGACATGGCGGGGGCCGTGGACGATCGGCGGGACCAGATTCGCCGCGACCTCCAACTCGGCGGAAGCACCGCGCACCGTCGCCAGCATCACCACGCCTGCGCAACCGTATCCGTGGCGGCCCTACATCATCGGCCGCCTACCGACGCAATGCCACGTGCAGTCCCTCGGCCAGGCCCGCGTCGACGTCGAAGTCCGCTCGGGATCCGAGGACGGCCCGATTGTCGCCTGGGGCCAGGGTTTCCCTGCCGCGAACTCGATCTGGACGAAGATCCTGCCCAGGTTTTCGCAGGTGCTGTCCCCGGCCGCGACGAACATCGGGATCGTCGCCGCGGGGCAAACCAACACGTTCTATGTGCGGGTCGTGCGCGCGTACGGCACCGCGAACTATTCCATCGTCACTGACATCGCGTTCCTCACTGTGTACGCGATGCCTCTCTTCCAGTGAGGGAACTATGAAGCCCGCGTTCAACGAATCCGACCAAACGGGAATCTCTCCCAATTGCCATCCCCGCGGCCGCCGGCCGATCTGGTTCCTCCTGCACACGCAGGAAGGCAACGGCACCGCCCAGTCGCTGGCCAACTACTTGCAGAACCCCAACTCCGGTGTGTCCTACCACTACACGGTCGACAATGCCGGAAACGTCGTCGATGTCGTGGACACCGACCTGGCGTCGTGGTCGGTGCTCGACGCCAACCCGAAGGCGATCAACCTGTGCTTCGCCGGATCCCGCGCGGCATGGACACGGCAGCAGTGGCTGGACAACATGGGCCGCGCGATCGACATCGCCGCCTACCTCGCGGTGCAGGACTGCCTGAAGCACGGCATCCCGCCGCGCACCATCTCCCCGCATGACCTCGGTCGCGGCATCCCGGGGATCGCCGACCACAACGCGGTCACCGTCGGTCTCGGTCTCGGATCGCACACCGACGTCGGACCTCATTTCCCGTGGGACGTGTTCTCCGCGGCCGTCGCACGCTACTCGAATTCCACCCTGAAGGAGGCGGTTATGTCCCTGGCCGACGAAGAGCTCAGCAAGCGGTTCCCGTCGCGGTCGAAGTACCGGAAGGACGACGGCCTGGTCGACACCGTGGCCGGGTTCGTGCTGAACATCGACGCCCGGATCCACGAGGAGCACGTCGAGCGCGAGGCGCTCAAGGGCGTCGGCTGGGCGGTTGACCTGGTCAAGCGTGAAGCAGCAAAAGGCGACGAGGGCGCGAAAGTCGTCCTCGCTGAGATCGAAGGCGGCAAGTGATGAGTATCGTGAACGCAGTCCTGAACGCGGTCCGCAGTGAGCCGATCCGCACCATCCTCTACCCGCTGCTGGCCATCCTGGTGGGCACGCTGGTAGCCCGCGGCACCGTCGACCAATCCATGGGCGACATCATCACCGCCGTGATTGCGGCCGTCCTCGGCATCCCTGCGGCCGAAATCGCGCGGTCCAAGGTGTCGCCGGCCGGTAAGCGACAGGTCGCCACGGACCAGATGTGAGCACTGGCGGCGAAGTGCAGCCGTTGACCGATGCGTTCGTGCAGTACGGTGCCATCGGCGTCATAGCGGCCTTCTTTGTCTACGCCACAGTCTTCCTCTACAAGCGGTCGGAAGCGGCCCACGGCAGTGAAATCGCTCGAATCGATGCTGCTCACAGCAACGCGATAGCCAGCCTCCAGTCGGCTCATAGCAAAGAGGTTGAGCGGCTCGAGGACGCGCTCGACAAGGAGCGTGAACGCAGCACCCGGTTCGAGGGCAACCTGTCCGACCTGAACCAACTCATCAACACACAGCTCGCTGCTCAATTGGTGCGGGCGACAGAGGCCATTCGGGAGGCCGCTGATATGCGCGATCACAGGCGGCAGTGATGCCGGGTCGATACGAGCGTGACCACGATTTCGACGAGGACGCGTCTCGTGAAACCTACGAAACATTCGGGAAACTGCGGTCTCTCATCGACGACCTGGCTAAGCAGGTCGACCGTTTGGAGAAGCAGATGAACCCGGGTCAGAAGGGGTAGCGATGACGGAAATCGTTGAGCTGGTGGCAGCTGTGAACAAACTCCAGAAATCCGTGAACGGACTGACCGTCCGAGTGAATACGTATGAGGAAATGCTCCAGCGTATCGAGAAGGTAGCGAACGATACCCAGAAGGTCGCCACTGATACCCGGGCCAACCGGATCGGCCTGAAAGTGGCCACAGCGAGCATTGCCTTCAATCTGGTGCTCACGGCAGCGCTCGGCTGGCTGTTCATGAAGGTCCAAGACGTGCAAGAGCGCACATCCACGGAGATCCTGTGTCCCTTGTATCAGGTGTTCGCGGTGTCCATCAAGGTGAATCCGCCGAACCCGAATCTGACGCCTGAGCAGGCTAAAGCGCGCCGTGAAGCCGCAGACACGATCCTGGCCGGTCTCGACAAGTTGGGGTGTGCATGACCAATCCGTTGTCGCCGCTGAAGTACGGCAAGGTCGTAGGCAGGCTGCTGGCGGGCATTATCGACAGTCCCGATGTCGGCGTTATCCCGGACTTCCCTCCGCTCGAGGGGAGGGTGACGTTCACGGCGTCCGTGCCGAAATTCCTTGTACCAAACGCCGATCCGCCCGCCACGGTCGCGCCCCTGACCAACCCCTACTACACCGCGACATTGGACGACGAGGGCTATCTGACGTGGCGCGGAGAGAGGGGCGTATACCTAGCGGCGCCGATCAGCGGCACGATGAACCCCTCCGGGTGGACGTGGACCGTCAGCTTCGACCTGTCGTACCTCGGCACTCCAGTGCCGATCTCACCGTTTTCCATCAACGTCCCAGAGTTCATTCCTGGCCCGGATCCGGAAGATCCGGATACCGGGTCGGTGGGGTTGGTGGATCTGGCGCTGGCATCACCCGTGCCGTCGAGCTCGGGCAACGCCGTGACCCGTGGCCTGTCGGTGGTGTCGGTCGAACTCGACGGCAACGCACTGGTGTTCGGCCTCGACGACGGCACTTTCCTGCCCGGCGTCGAAGTGCCTGCCATCCAGGAAGCTCTCGACGCCGCGGATGATGCGGAGGACAGCGCCACCGCGGCGGCGACTTCGGCAACTGCCGCGCAGAACGCCGTCAACAGCTTCGATTTGAATGTCGGCACCGTCACCACCGGCGCTCCGGGCTCCTCCGCGGTAGTGACAATCGGCGGCGGCCCGCCAGTGTGGACCGCCGATTTCACGATCCCCCGCGGCGACACCGGCGCGACGGGTCCCCCGGCGCCGGACGCCACGACCAGCAGCAAGGGCATCGTGCAGCTCGCCGGGGACCTCGGTGGCACCGCGGCCAGCCCTACTGTTCCGGGTCTGGCGGGAAAGGCGAACACCGCTCACACGCATACCGCGACCGACATCTCGGATTCGACGACCGTAGGCCGCGATGTTCTTACTGCCGCGAGTCAGGCCGCTGCGCGCACAGCGATCGGCGCGGGCACGTCGAGTCTGGTGCTCGGCACGACCGCGGGCACGGCGGCGGAAGGCAACGACTCTCGCCTGTCGGATGCCCGCACACCCACTGCGGCAGGGCAGGCCTACGACTGGACGATGAAAACCCACTCCGGTGCTCGTGCGACCGGCGCGGGCAACATCATCCCCGAAGGTGTGCGCGTCGAACGCAACATCTCCATCAGCGCGGTCACGTTCCGGGGGGAGACAGCGGGCACCGGCAACCTGATAGTCGAACTCCGTAAGAACGGCTCCAACACCGGAATGCCCGCGGCTTCCACGATCTCGGCCGCCAACCACGCCGCTGACACCGTCGTCACCGCCGGTGGACCTTGGTCGGTGACCGCGGGGGACCGGATCACTGTCTACATCACCACCGTCGACTCCCCGGCCGGTACCGGGCTGCAAGCCTCGATCAAGGCGACCACGACATGATGTTCGTCGTCGCAGGTCGCTCGGGGGCCACTTACAGCGACGACTTCAATCGCGCCAACGGGGGGCTCGGAAGCAACTGGGTGACGCTCACGGCCGCGCCGGTGATCAGCAGCAACAAAGCCCAGGGCGGCACCACGGGACCAGTGAACGCCTCGACCGTGTACGGGGCCCGCTGGACAGCGGCGTTGCTCAGCGACGCACAGGAGTCCATCGCCACAGCCGTGACCCCCACCGGCACAGCGTCACTCGGTCTCGGCGCGGGCCCCTTCCTGCGCTGCAACTCCTCGGGCGACCGGGTAGAAGCGCTGGTCACAAACAACACCTGCTTCATCTTCACCAGGATCTCGGGCACCCCCACACAGCGTGCGAGTCAGGCCGGGCTGACGATCAACAGCGGCACCGTCGTCCGGATCACCGCGATCGGCAACCTGTACTCGGTGTACCTTGCTGGGTCGGGCACGCCGACTGTGACCTGGACGGATAGCGGCGGAGTGATCGCGATCGGCTCGACCACGCGCTATGTGGGGTTGACCGTGATCACGTCCGAGGACTTCGCGGGCAACCCCAGCTACTCCTACGCGCTCGACGACTGGTCGGCAGCCGACATCTAGGAGCCGAAGCTCCCCGTCGAAGGCGGTCGGTTCTCCCACCGCACGTAATACCGGTCGCCGTGAATGTGGTTGCACCGCGCCCAAAATCCCTGCTGCCTGATCTGCCTTGCGACCTGCTCGCAGTTCTCGCGGCCGATGATGACGCCCGTTTCGTAGGCGCTGGCGGTTCCTGCGCCGAGGGTGATCCCGGCTGTGGTGATGGCGATGACGAATGCCGCTTGCGCAAGCCGCTTCATGTGATTTCCCGATTCCTCGCTGGTTGAACGCGCGGCTTCGTTTGCTGCATCCCCCGACGTAGCTCCGCGCGGGGATCATCCTGCCCGCCTCAGGTCGGACACGCCAGACATTCACGGAAAACAAACCTCTGAATTCCTTTGCCCCCTAACTGAAAAGAGGAAGCCGTGGCCGCCACCCTGCTGCCTGCCCTGACCGGACCGTACTCTGTGGCCGCGCGGCGGCTCTTCCTGTCCGATCCCCGGCCGGACCCCTTCACCAACTCGGCACCGCGGCGAATCTCCGTCACCGCCTGGTATCCCACCGCAGCATCAGGCGCGTGGGCGCGGTATCTGTCGGTCGCCGACAGCTATGACGAGACCATGGCGTTGCAGCTGACCAATGGCATAGAGGGCCGCAGCTGTAGCAAGAGCTGGTGGAACGGGGCGATTTCCTGCGGTTTCTTCGGCCCGCCGGTCGGCGACACGATGTACCCGAACATCCGGGCGCGAGATACCCGCGCCGTGCTGGATGGTGCGATCCGTACCGACCTCGGCCCGCTGCCCGTAGTGATCTTCTCCCCAGGGTTCGGTGTGCCCGGCAATCACTCGAGCATCTTGGCCGAGGATCTGGCCTCGCACGGGTATCTCGTGCTGACCATTAGCTGCACGTACGAGTCGATCGTGACGGAGTGGAGCAACGGGGTGATCGCGCAGAACGCCTCGTACGTGGGCAATCAGTGGGCGAAATGCCTTGCGGCGAGGGTGGGCGACGTGCGCTACCTGCTCGATCAGTTGACCAGCCTGCCCAACGGTATCGGCGCCCAGGCCGACGCCAGCAAGGTCGCGATCGTGGGGCACAGCTTCGGCGGCACCACCGGCATGGAAACCGCCTACCTCGAGCCAAACCGTGTCAAGGCGGTCGCGTGTCTGGACGGCCCGGTCGGATACGCGGGGACCAGCAATCAGGCACTCACTCATGGCGTTCCGCAGCCGGTGATGCTGCTGTCGATGCCCGCCGACCCGAACAGCGCCTACATGACCGACTGGGCGAACTACGCCAACACCAACCACGGTCCACTGCACCGGTACCGGGTGTCCGGGACGCAGCACTACGCGTTCACAGACGTCGGGTTGCTGTGTGCGGCCGACAAGAAGGCGAGCCTGAACGGCACCATCGACCCAAATCGGGCGATGGCGTTGCATCCGTGGTGGACCCGCGTATTCCTGGACACGTACGTGCGCGGCGTGGGGGCGATGCCGTCCCTGCCGTCCCCGGATTGGCCGGAGGTCACCGCGATCTGAGTAGTCCAATACTCGGTTGCCGGTCAGCGGCATATGAGATGATTCCCAGCCGTGGGCAACTACGTGCCTAAGCCGAAGTCGGCGCTCGATGAGCAGACCTTCGCGTTCAAGCTGGGGGAGTACGAGAAATGGCGTATCGATCTCGTCGTCCGCTACGCCACCTACCGCGGCCAGATCCGCGACTTCTCCATGTCGGTGTGGGCGCGTGCGGGTGACGACCGCTTCGAAGTCGAGTCGATCGACTGCTGCCACGGGCAGCTTCACAGGCACCGCTTGAGACGTTCGGACCACCTGAACAGGCAGGCCGACAGAGCCGTGATCTGCGAACTCAACGCAGGCGACGAGGCGGTCGTGGACCGAGAATATGACCTACAGTATGACTGGATACAAGCCAACTGGGAGTCGGTCGCGAGGAGGTGGGCCAATGGCTGAGCATGATGCACGCAGAACCGCCGCCAGGGTTTTCCAGCGCCTGACCAGGCGCGGTGTGATCAAAGCCGATAAGACTGTGGTCTGCCTGGAGTCCGACTCTCTGGGGCAGGTACTGGAGATAATGGGCGACCATTTCCCCGAGGGTGGTCACATGGCCATCTACTACCCCGATGAGCACGTGTTCCGGTTCATGACGTGGCGAGCCAACGACCCGACCGCCCCCGAGGGGCTGGAGGCGCACGTCGACACCACCGTCGGCATGGCGGTGGCGGCTGCGCTGGCTGCCAATGATCGCCGTTGGACGGATCGGATTCGACAGCGGGTATCGACGACGGAGATAGAACGCGAACTCGCGTCGGCCTGACGCAACATATACGGACGCCCCCGCTTGGTCTTCACAGACCGGCGGGGGCGTTCTTCACGTTCAGGACTCGCGCGGGTCGGCGATCGGCAGTAGTCCCGCCTCGGCCTGCATGGTGTTCAGGGTGTCGAGGTTCTCGGAGACGAGCTTGTCCAACTTCTCCTGCATCCGAGCGGCGCCGGGCTTGTTGGGGTCGGTGCTGATGCGGATCTGCGGCTGCTCGCTCATGGCTTCCATTCTCCTATCCCGCATACAGATGCCCCGCAGGTCTTTGGATCTGCGGGGCGTTTCGTCGTGTCCGGATACAGAACCGCCCCCGACCTGGTGCGGGGGCCGGGGGACGGTCTGCGTCGTGCAGGAGGCAGGCTGCACGAAGGTATCGGGCCGCTACAGGCCCATCCGTTCGAGCGCCCAGTCCGCCGCGGCGTCTGCATCGCCCGCGGGGATGGCGCGAGTGAAGTGCAGAGGCGGAGTGATCCAGCGAATGCTGCGCCAACCCCGGTCGGGCCGGACCGCCCAACCCCCGAACTCGCGGCGTATGGGAAAGCCCGTTGTCCTGCTACCGGGATCGCACGGGAATGGCAGTAGCGATTCGAACTCGCGCCGCGAAGGCGGCATCAGCTTGAGCAGCGTGCGGCGGAACCGGTGCCAGTCCGATGTCCACACGGGGAGCCGGTCGTAGATCGCAAGTCGATTCATATCCGGTTCCTCAGCAGTTGAGAATAGTTGCAGGTGTCCGAGTGCTGAACCGTTGTGGTTCGCCGTACTCCTCGGTCCAGATCGTAGCGGCAACCCGCCACGCTCCGGGCTCACACGGAGCCCACGCCGCGAGGTTGAGCCGCGGGTTGGGAATCTGGCCGTCTTGCGCCGCGCCACGGACCTCCCAGTCGCTACCGGCTGTCTTGAACTCCAGGGTGAGGCTGACGTGGAACGTTCGGGGTGCGGGCACGCAGTGCGCGTAACCGCCGCCGATGACGGCGCTATTGCCGTGCCTGGCCTGAACTTGCGGCCTTCCATCGAAGAAGCTGAAGCTGCACGACCTGGAACCGTTGGGTTCAGCGGCGGCCGAAGGAGCTTCGACTGCGGCACTGACCAGCGCCAACACAGCGATGCCCGCGGTCACGATAGACCGAATCTTCATGATGTTCTTTCCCCTCGTGCGGCGTCCGTGAGCAGGTCCGCGTACTCCTCGCGGCTGTAGATGTGCCCGTCGTCGCCCACGATCGAGATCTTCCCGTCGACCAGTGATTCGTAATATCCGATCATGACTGCTCCGCCCACTCTCGGATGGCCTCGGCGAACACCTCAACCGTTTCGACCGGTGCCCCCGGATAGTCGGACGGCGGCCCGGTAAACGGCGACCGCTGGGGGAGATCCGGGTCGATGAGCTCGTCAGTCGGCATAGTCGGCTCCATCCCCTGAGCCCTGGCTGTAGGCCGATGCCGACAGGTATTGCAGGCAGGTGGGCCCGTGGCCGGAGTGCACGTTCGCGACGAACCGGGCCTGTTCGATGGACCGGAAGATGCCGTCGTGGTGGCAGTTGCGGTGGAAGTGCCGCCACTGGTCGGCGTCGGCCTGCGTGGCGGTCACCGGACGGTCCTGTCGGTGCGGTGCGGACCGGGCTCGGGCCACAGGTAGGCCGCTAGATAGGTGATCGCCATCAGGATCAGCAGGGCGATGGCTATGACGATGATGGGCAGATACTCGGGCATTTGGGCTATACCCCCGGCGCGTGTGGTGTTCTGTTGGGTTGGGGGCACCCGAAGCCGACCCGGTCGCGGACAACCGGGATCGAATCCGGTTGCCGCACCCTATGGGCCGAGTCGGGAGTCGGCCCGAGCCGGACTTCGGATGCGTAATCTGACGTTAAGAGCAGGTGAAGACTTGAATGTGCTCTGATTGTGCTTTCTGCCGGTGCTACCGTTGACGGCGTGAAGAAGACAGACGATGTCGGAGCGAACATCGCCCGCATCCGCAATATCCGTGGCCTGACCCAGCACCAGCTGGCCGCCATGGCAAACGTCGGCCGCGACTACCTCGCACACGTCGAGCGCGGCAAGAAGTCACCCACCGCAGTGTGGGTCGGCATCGTCGCCCAAGCATTGGGGGTCGACGCGTCGAAGCTGTACGGCGACGAGAGCGAAGCCGAGCAGATCGACCGGATCGCGCCGACGGTGCGGCGAGTCCTGGCAGCGGTCGAATTCCCGCCCGACATCGAGGCGGAGCCGCTCGGGGTGCTCCGCCCGCAGGTCGAGCAGGTGGGTAAGTGGCGTCATGCCGCGGCATACGGGAAGATCATCGATGTCCTTCCGGACCTCGTCGACCAGCTGCTCGTCGCCGGTCTCCGCGACGGCGCCCCTGCGTACGCGCTGCTCACGTCCGCGTTGCGGGCAGCGAACACGCTGGGGCACAAGACCGGCCACTACGACCTGTCGCTGCTGGCCACGAACTACATGGTCAGCACAGCGTCGCAGGCCGACGATCCGCTGCTGCTGGCGACCACGCAATACGTGAAGTCCGCAGCGCTCGCCCGCGTCGGCGCCACCGAGCAGGCGGTCCGGCTGACGGATCGCACAATCGCCGAAGTGGAGCCGCTCGCGGCCGACGAGACCGCAGCTGCGGTGCTTTGTGCTCTACATATGCGCCGAGCGGGACTGGCGTCGACCGCCTACGACGCCGACACGACCGACACGCACTACGCCGAGGCGCACCAGCTCGCCGCGCGGGTGGGCGACCGTCAGGTGCTCGGCACGGTCGTTGGGCCGACGAATGTGAAGCTGTTCGAGTTGTCGTCGGCCGTCGACCTCAGCCGTGTGCCGAAGGCTCTGGAGTTGGCCGAGTCCACCACTCTGCCGAGCGGGTACCCGCGGGAGCGGCAGGCGCATTTCTGGATCGACAAGGCGCGCGCGCACCTCAGCGCGGGCGATCCTGACCTGGCGATCGAGGCGTTGGTGAACGCGAAGGAAGCAGCGCCGGAGTACTTCCAGAAGAGTCGTGCGGTGAAGGCGACGATCCAGACGACGGCCGGTCAGCAGCGGCGCGCGAGCGGCAGTCTGCGTGCGCTGGCGAACTACGCGGGACTGAAGGACTGATGGAACTACCGACCGAGTCGGGCGTGTACGTCGAGCCTGCCGATGATGACCTGTGGGACCTGGGTAAGGATGGGATGTGGCGGGTAATCGGTCGCCTGCTCCCGTTTGGTGGGGTTGACCTCCAGCCGGTCGGACCGCCCGTGACGGCCGAGCAGATGGAGAAGAACGGCGTCTTCCCCACGAGGCGGGTTAGAGTGCCGGACCAACCGCCGCCAATGGACTGACCGCACATGACAAAGCCGCCCCGACTCCGGGGCGGCTTTCTTGCGTTTTACTGGCCTATTCGCATCCCTCCGCCGTGGCGTTCCAGCCAGCCGATCAGCGGCCCCATGAAGTCCGTCAGCAACTCCAGCTCGTCGGGGAACGTGTTCCGACATTGCTCCGGGACGGTGAACGTCAGGACTACCGAGTCCATCACTGCGCCGGTCCGTGCACGGTGACCTTGATCCCCTCATACACTCCGCGCCACACCCGCTCACCGCTGTAGCTGCGGCGAGCCTCCCGCAACCGCAGCCGGGTGGCGCACTTCTGCGCCGTTTCCGCATCCGGGGTGTGGCCGAAGAGGGAGTCGCCGCGCCACCAGTGCAGGTCCGGAGCGACCGCGCGCAGCGCTTGCAGCAACTCGTCGGCGGCGGCGGTGTGGAGCTTCAGGTCGTCGGTGAGGTCTCCGAGCCACACCTTCAGCGCGATCAGCTCGGCGGTGTCGGGATCGACCCGCGAATTGCTGCGGTTCTGCTCGGCCCGCTGGAGGGCGTGCCGGATGCGGGCGTAGATGTAGGCGGGGTCGCGGACGGTGTCCTCGGCGGGGCTGGGGATTCGGTATCCGGCTGATCCGAGTTCCCATCGGGAGAGGGCGGGTGCGGGTTCGAGGGTGGTCATGGGCATTCTCCGAAGACTCATAGCCCACAACTTGGCCTACAGTCCGGTGGAAATATGCCTCTGACCTGGCCGGACTGTTCCGGCTATTCCGCTTTGGGAGCGGAGGGTCGCAGGTTCAAATCCTGTCACCCCGACCATCGTTCGATCACCGTTCGCGACACGGGCGGCGCAGCCGCGTTCATTTCTGCTTCAGCAGCGTCAGGTAGAGCCGGATGGCGACCGCTTCGGCGTCTTCGGTCATGGGATCGGTATACGTACGTGCCCCAGGGAGATTCGCCGCGTGCGTGCGTGCGGCCGCGGCGAGTGCGGAGAACAGGCCAGAGGAGCGTTGGATCGGGGCTTTCGCCCGCCAGGCGAGATCTTCCGCGCCGCTGGGCAACTCTTCGGCACAGGCCATGCGTAAGGCGAGTTTGTCGATTCGCCGGCCATTGTGTTCCCCGAACAAAGCTGGGGGCGCGAGACATTCGGCCAGCCGCCACCACCGCACCGTTTGAAAGACGTGAACGAGTTTGTCTGCGTAAGTATTCAACAGTGCCGGATGGAAATGCGGGACCAGCCGCCGGTAGCGGAAGTTCGCCGCCGACTCGGCACGGATCAGGCGGTCGAGTTCCTCGCGGGCGGCCGCGGAGTGCAGTGGGTGTCGCAGCGACCGGCCACCGCCGAAGATCGCGTCGGCGCCGGAGCCGGTGAGGATGGCGCCGACGCGCTCGAGCCGGTCGAGGCTGCGTCGCGCCGCGAGCAGGGGGATGCCCGCCGCCACCTCCCACAGCTCTGAGGTGCCGAGCCTGTGCATGGCATCGCGGGCGAGGTCGACCACTTCGGCCTCGGTCAGCCGGATGACATCGTGGGGGAGTCCGAGCGCCGCCGCGGCCCGTACCGCTCCCGTCGCGTCGGTGTCACCGGTAGTGACGATCGTGATCGCGTGTGGCCGGACGCCGAGGCGCACCGCGACCGCGGCCAGATAGATCGAGTCGACCCCGCCGCTGAGCAGGACCGCCGGGACGCCGTCGAAGCGTTCGATCACCGCGCGCACGCGTGATCGGGTCTCCTCCGCGATGAGTCCGGCCGCGACTCCGGGATCGGTGATGGTCCGTGCCGAGGGATCGGGTGCCGCGACGAGGTCGCCGAGTATGTCGGTGACGAACTGGATCGGCTCGGAAGTCTGCGCCCCCGAGTGGGATTCGTCGTTCACCTGACCGGCGTGAACCGCTGCGCCGTCACCGATCGGACGGTGCCGGCGTGCCCGAGGCCACCGAGGGCGGCGGCAGTTCGGAGTGCCTGGCGAACGCCTGATCGATCAGTTCGGAGGTGGCGCGGGTGACGATCAGCCGCGCGATCGCCAGGTCGGTCTCGAGCTTGGTGCGATCGCGCGGCGTCCGCGCGGATTCCTCGTACGTCTGCCCCGCCAGGCGGTAGAACAGCTCGGTGGCGAAGCGGTCGGCGATGCGATCGCAGTCGGCGCGCAGACGTTCGACCAACTGGAACGTGTCCCGCATCGGCAGTCCGGTGTCGGTGAGCCGGGTGGCCAGATCGCAGCACCGCGGGTTCGTGACCCGGTACGCCTCGAGCGGATCGTCGCTGGCGGCCAGCGCCTGCTTGGCATACTCCGGCAACTCGGCATAGTCGTCGTTGGGTTCGGTGGTGGCTTCCGGTTCCGCTTC
This sequence comes from Nocardia sp. Marseille-Q1738, assembly GCF_965283145.1. Lineage (NCBI taxonomy): Bacteria > Bacillati > Actinomycetota > Actinomycetes > Mycobacteriales > Nocardiaceae > Nocardia > Nocardia sp. Marseille-Q1738. Next base: position 243,669 of record NZ_CBDIMS010000011.1, read on the forward strand.
GGCGGCGGCGGCCGCGGCCGCGTTCTTCACACCGAGGACGTCCGCGAGCCCGTCGCCGCGGTCCCAGGCCTCGAGCAGCTCCCTGATCCCGTTCAGCTTCATGCCCCGCCCGAGCAGGCGGCTGATGGTCTGCAGCCGGTTGAGGTGGTCCGACCCGTAATACCCGATCCGCCCGCGCACCTCCGGCGAGGGCAGGAGACCTCGCTCGTGGTACACGCGGACGCTGCGCACGGTGGTGTCGGCTGCCCGTGCCAGTTCGTCGATCGTGAATTCAGAGTCTGCAGCCATGTTTAAAAGGAAACCATAGTCGGGCCCCCGTGGAAAATGGGCCGTTTCATAACGTGCCGTTAAAAACGTAGCTGGGTGTTGCTTGAAGGTCAACGAGCCGTTACATAGCGGCACAAGGTGTTGTGTGCTGGGCAACAGTGGGCTACCGTGCGTAGACCAGCTTATCGCGGCTGGGTTCCGGGGACTGTTGAGCAGCCCTGATGACCGTCCGATCCATGGGCCAAACACCTGCCACAGGTGTGCCCTCGGCATCTCCGGAGATGGCTATGAGCATTACGCGAACCCTTCCGATGGACACGGGATCCTTTGCGCCAGCGCAGATCTCGTCGATTCCGGCAAAGTCGAACCAGCGGCCCCCGTGCGCCGACGTCCCGGACAACTGGGACATGGACACCGGGAATCCGGATGCCTGGCGGTCAGCCGTGCGAACCTGCCAGAGTTGCCCCCTCTTCGTGCAATGCCGCCAGTTGGCGCAGACGCTCACGGCGCGCGGTGACGGACCCCGCGCGATGATCTGGGCGGGCGTCGCCTATGACAACTCCGGCAGCGTCATCGAAAATTTGGACCGCCACCGCGCCGCACCGATCGACCACAAACGCCCCATGCGCATCATCCGCAACGGGCCGCGCCCGCTCCGGGCCGTGTCCACGCTTCCCGCGCCCCGCAGGCACATCGTGCTCGGACAACCCCTCAAACCGACTGGCACCGACGGCCTGTGACTATGCTGCGTGGACCTTTTGGCATCGAGTCCTTTGGTGGTGCGTAAGTCATGACAGTGCTGGCGTTGGAGATCGGTTCATCGAGGTTCGCGGCGAGCCGAATCGCCGACGATGTCGGCACTGACGACGTCGTACAGATTCCGGTCCCTGCCTCCGGCGCATGGGACCGGTGCCGGGAGATCTTGCTCGAGGCCGCGGGTGGTGCCGAGGTCACCGCTCTCGGCATCGCCTCCGCCGGGCCGATCGATATGACGGCGGGGGTGGTGGCACCCGCGGAAGTTCGCGAGTGGCGGACGGGTTTCGGCATCGTGGAGGCCGCCGGGAAGTTGTTTCCCTCGGCCGCGGTTCGGCTCGCGGTGGATGGTGTGTGCCTCGCGGTGGCCGAACAGGCCTACGGTGCCACGAGTTCGGTGATGGATGCGATGGCCATCACCGTGTCCACTCGCATCAGTGGTGGTGTCATGGTGGGCGGATTCACCGTCGTCGGGCGGACCGGCAATGCGGGAAATGTGGGGCACGTCCTGGTCCCCGGATTCGATGATCGCTGCTCGTGTGGCGGCCGCGGCTGTCTGGAAGCGGTCGCGGGGGGTGCGTCCGCGGTGCGGTGGGCTCGGGAGCAAGGGTGGGCGGGTACCTCGGTAGCGGAGCTGGTGGAAGCCGCCCGTGTGGGGGAAGATGTCCCCGCCGCCGCGCTGCAGCGGGCGGGCACTGCGCTCGGCCGGGCGATCGCGTCGGTGGCCGCACTGCTCGACATCGATCTCGTCGTACTCGGCGGGTCGCTCGCCGAAGCGGGTCCGGTGCTGTGGAAACCACTGAACGAGGCGGTCGCCACCCATGCCAGGCTGAGCTTCCTGCCGGGATTGCGCGTCGTTCCCTCGCAGCTCGGCGACGTCGCGTTGCTTGCCGGTGCCGGTGTGCTAGCGCTCAGCGCGCAGAGCGCTTGATCGCAACCTCACAGTCGCTTAATGCGCTGTGTGAGAAAGGTTTCGGAAACGCCCGCCGGATTTGCCGGGTGGAAGCCGGTGGGTCTCCCGCGCCGGCGTGCGGTCGGGTTGCGAGCGATGTGCCGCCGGACTGCGTGCCGTCTGCGGGCCTGGTCGGCTGAACGAAACGTGAACAAAATGAACACGCTGCGGCGTGTCCGATGAACATGATGGAGACTTCGTAGGAATCAAGGTTGAGCGTTACGAGTTGATTGCGCCGCTAAATAACGGTACATTGCCTGAGTCACATGATGTCTCATCCGGATTGAGGCGGATCCGGAGGAACGGCTGGTACGGGCAAGTGCGAAGCGAAGTGGCGCAGTGATTCCATGGGTGACGATCGAGATGTTGGCGCCGGACGGCATGTCCGTCGCGTCGGTGGGGGATGCACCGCGTGAATTCGCGAACTGGCAGCGGGTGTTGCAGCGAACGCTGTCCAAAGCACCCGCACTCTACGACAAGCTCACGACCGCGGGACTGACCGAGGCCATCCGTACGGCGCATGACCAAGCGCAGGATGTCGACCTGGCCATCCAGACGCGCACCGGTCGGCACCAACTGCTCATCCGGCCGGTCTTCGGCCCGGCGGGTGACGTGCACGCGGTGCGCCTGTGGCTCGGTCCGGCCGCCGATCGGGTGCCGGTGCTGCGCCCGGCGGTGGGCGCAATCTGGGACTTGAGCAGTCAGACCATCCAGCAGCCGAGCGGCATCACGCGGCTGTCCGGCAGCACAGCCGAACAGTACGTGCCAAGGATGTCCATCGCGGAGCTGTTCCACCGGGTGTCGAGCTTCGATCGGCACGCGGAGGTCCTCGATCTGCTCTATGACCCCAAACCCGGTGACCGGATGCAGTTCGACACCACCGTGGTGCACGGCTTCGGCCGTCCGGCGCAGTGGCGGATCACCATCCGTGCCCGCGACGACGAACGCACCCGCGGCGCATGGTTGCTGATCGAGGATGTCACCTCGGAAAACGCGCCGTCGGCGTGGCCGACTCTGGAGCGGATCGGGTTGCGTGAGGCCCATCGTCGCGCGGGCACGCATCTGGCCGTGATCCAGCTCGAGCGCACCAGCATTTCGCACTGGCTCACCGATCCCGCGCCATGGGTGCGCTGGGACTATCTCTTCCGGCCCGTCGACGTGTTCCACCCCGATGACCGGCCTCGGCTGGTGGAACTCGGCGACCGGCTGCGTTCGGGCGACAGCGCGGGCGTAACCCTGCGGGTGCTCAACTACGGCGGGGGGTACACACCGACATCCCTGCTGCTGTACCCGTACCCCGGGTACTCGAGCAGGCAGCTCGCGATCGCGCAACTGGTGCGGGTCGCCGACGACGTTCCGCTGCTGGAAACTCATCGCCAAGTCGTCGAGCCGCGGCAGCGCAGCGCGCCGATCGGCTATGACGAACAATTGCGGCATTGGCTTGCGGGCAGGATGAAAAGCAGCCCGGCCTGCTGACTGTTTGATTCCCACAGCTGGGAACTACCGGCCGGTTGGGAAGGCCTGTGCTCTCTACCATTTCGGGAGTGAGGACAGTGGTTCGTGGGCAGGTAGATTCGGGTGAGGCGCTGCTTCGCCGGATGGCCGCCCGCCGCCGTCGCGACAACGTGGTGGTCGCGGTGCTCGCGGTGCTCGCCGTACTCGGCGGCGGCCACGCGATTCTCAGCGTCTTCGATTCCGGTCCGCCGGCGCCGTCGGACGATTCGACGACGGCAATTGTGGGACGTGCGCAGTTGGCGGGTTCGTTCGCCGAGCAGTTCGTCGTCACGTATCTCACCGCCGTTGCGGGCCAGCAGGATCGCATCGGCGAATTCGTCGGCTCCAATCAGCAGATCGCGCTGCCTTCGTCCGCGCGACAAGTGTCCGACCCGTCGGTCGTCTATGTCTCTCGCGCGCTATCGACCGGTGGACTGGATGTCTGGTCGGTGACGGTATCGGTCCGAGTCGGCAAGAGCGGCGCGGCCACGGCTCCGGAGACACGGCAGTTCTATCGGGTCGCGGTGTCGGTGTCCGACGGACGATTACGTGCGCTGTCGGTGCCCGCGGTGGTCGAACCCCCCGCGAAGGGCGTCGATCTGAAACTGGCTTATGGCTCACCCTGCGCAGCGGATACGCCGCTGGCGCAGGTGGCCGCGGGGTTCCTTGGCGCCCTACTGGCAGGAACCGGTGACGTGGCGCGCTACACCACACCGGATGCCGGCTTGGCCGCGCTGAAACCGGCCCCCTTCACCGCTGTCGAGCTGGTTTCGCTCAGTGCGGATGACTCGGGCTGCGGATCCTCCGCCGCGAAGGCCCAAGTGCTGGCCACCGTGAACCCCAAAGCCGATACCGGCGCCACGGCCACGCTGGCCTACCCGCTGACGATGATCCGCAATGCCGGCCAGTGGCAGGTGGCGTCCATCGATCCGATTCCCGCCCTGTCGAGTCCGCTGGCGGTGGTCGTTGGCCAGGATTCCCGCGGCGGCGCGCCGCCCACTTCGACCTCGTCACCCTCGACGTCGGTGCAGATTCCGCCGGCGACACAGAATTGATCAGAGAGGCAGCCCGATGGGTAATCTGAGCAACATCCTCTATGGCATCCTGATCTTTGTCCGATGGGGCGGGCTGATCATCATCGCCATTATCACCATCGGAGTGGTGATTTCCGAAGGGGCGAAATCCAGACTGTCTCCAGCCAGGATCATCGTCGTCTTCTTCTCGGGGATCATGGCCGGGGTGGTGATCTGGATTCTGCCTACGACGATCAACTACGCGCGTACCGATGCGAACCTCATCGTTCCTGATCACCCTGTCGGCGGTTATCGGTGACGCAGGTAATCAAGGTGTTCACGCCGATCAAACGTGTTCCCACGATGATCGGCAAGGCACAGAACGGGCAGAAACTCCCGTTCGGTCCCTACACCCTGCCTCAGGTCGGCACCGGCGCGGTGTTGCTACTGATCACGTCGGTGAGCGCGATGACCTTTCCGGTCAACCCGGCGGTCACCTTCATCGCCGGTCTTTCGCTGACCATTGTTTCCGTCTTCGCGGTCGGACTCGTGCCGTACACCGGCGTACGGATGACCTCGCGGGCCCTGTGGCTGGGCAGGCTCATCGTCAACCGCAAGCCGGTGTCCGCCTCGGGGATGCCCATCAACGATGACTCGGTGCGGCACACCATGTTCATCGAGGAGACCGTGGTCCTTTTGCTGCCCGACAGCCCGGGTGTGGCCGCGGCAGCCGAATCGAAGCCCGATCGCCGGATGATCGAGGCGGTCGCCGCGGGCGGCAACGGCGTCGGCCTGTGGCGGCGACTGAATGGTAACGGCGACGGCCCGGCATCCGGAGGACTCCCCTGATGGCACTCGGACGAGATCTGCAGCCCACCGCGGCGATTCGCGGAAACCTCCAGTTCACCCACTCGGGTCTGGTCACCGCGACCTACTTCATCAATCCGCTCGGCTACGGATTGCGCAAGGCCAGCGACAAGCACGACGTGAAGGCGGCGCATCACGCGCTGGTCACCAACCTGCCGAATGGCTCGCTGCTGCTGGGCATCCAGGCGCGGCTGAACACGATCGACGTGCTCACCAAGATGGTGGAGGGCGTCGACCTGGACGAGTGCGAGGATTACGCGGACGAGGTGGTCGCCTCCTACGAGCGCGTCAACGCGATCATGCCGCAGACGCGCATCTTCCTGCTGTCGATCCCGGTCGGCGCCAGCAACTCCAGCATTTCCTCGTTGTCGCGCCTGTGGCGCGGCAGCACCGCCACGATCGACGCGACGGCGATCTCCCGGGCCGACCTGGACGCCTACGACGAGAAGGCGAACGAGATCCTGTCCAGGGTCGGCAGTGACTTCGATCCCGTGCCGGTGCCCGCCGCCCTGTTCCAATGGCTGTGGGAGCACTATCTCTCCCGCGGTGCGGCAGGCGACCCGGTGGCACCGACCCGGGCGGGCGCGCTGGACGACGCGACGGCGGCGGTGTTCCGCTCCGCCGCGCTCGACGAGGGCGCCCAGGCCGAGAGCAACCGGCGTATCCGGCCGTCGTTCGTCCCCGTGATCAAGGTGGTGCAGCCGGATTACGAGTACCGTCCGTCCTACCAGGCGATGCTGACACCGCACTCGTTCCCGTACGCGGGCATGTCATTTCCCGGCGGCAGCGAGTTTCTCAACGTGCTCGAGGGCGTCGGCGATGTCACCGTCGACTGGGCCATGCGGATCTCTACCAAACCCGCCGATCAGGTGCTCAAGAACAACGAGCTCAGTCTGCGAAGGCTCGGTGAGCAGATGGATCAGCGGGACCAGGAGATCTCGTTCGCGCAGAACACGCTGACCTCGAAGGCGCAGATGCTCGGCGAGTACAACCACCACTTCGAGGTCAACGGCGGTGAATCGGAGGTGTCGTTCACCACCGTCATCGCCATCGGCGGGCCTTCTCGGGACGCCACCATGGACGCGGTCAACACGCTCAAGCGCCGCTACAAACGGTTCCAGGTCGAAATGACCGCGCCGGTCGGCGCGCAAGTCGACCTGTGGTCGATGTTCATTCCCGGTAGCCAGCCGCGCCGGGCATTCGACGATTTCGCCCATATCCTCCCCTCGGATATGTGGGCCGGTTTCGTGCCGTTCACCACCAGTCAGATCGGCGACGACAGCGGGCCGGTGATCGGGGTCAACCTGCTGTCGGGCCATTTCGAGCCGATCCACTTCGGCATCATGGAGGCCGCGCTGCACGACCTGTCCGCCTCGTTCGCGGTGACCGGTGAACTCGGTTCGGGCAAATCGTATTTCCTCAAACTGATGGCGGTGCTCGTCCACGACATGGGCGGGCAGTTCCTGGCCATCGACCGCAGTCAAGTCGGCGAATGGGAGCATTTCGCGCAGTCGATCGATGACGCGGTCATCATCGATCTGGCCGATCCCACGGTGTCGCTGGACCCGCTGCGATTGTTCGACTCGCGGATCGCGGGCGAACGCGCGCTGGATTCGATCCTGCCGCTGCTCGACCTGTCACCGACCTCCGGCGCGGGCGCCGCGGTAAGCAATCTGCTGTCGCCGAGAGGCATGGCCGAGCACGGAATCAAGAGCTTGCTCGATCTGTTCCATGTCGTGCGCCGGTTACGGGACCACCCGGGGCAGGGAGAAGAGTACGCCGATCTCGCGGCGCGGCTCGGCACCGTGGTCGAGCGGGTGCCGGTGCTGTTCGACCCCAAGCTGCGACCGCTGCGCCTCGATGCCGCCGCGACCGTTGTGCGCAGCCACAACTTGCAATTGCCGACGGCCGAGGAACTCACCACCCCGCATCTGTACAACCGATTGCCGCTGACCAAACGGCTCGGCACCGCACTGTACGAGCTGGTCGGCGTCGCGGCGCGGGAGGCGTTTCTCAACGACAACGGCAGGTTCGGCCTCCTTGTCGGCGACGAGGCGCACCACTTCACGCAAACGCAGGTCGGCGCCGCGGTCACCTCGGACTTCAGTCGCGACGGCCGCAAGCACTTGGCCGCGATCGGTCTGGCCTCGCACGATCCGGCTACCGACTTCCAGGGCGCCGCGCACAACCTCATTCCCAACCGGTTCATCTTCCGGCAGCGCGACGAAACCTTGGCGCGCAACAGCTTGGAGTGGCTCGGCGTCGATCTGGAGGAAGCGCCCTTCTTGTTGCAGATCCTCCGCGAAGAGACCTCGCCTCCGGTCGGTCCCGGGCGTCAGGTGCCAGAGGAGCGTCGCGGTGAGATGTTCATGCGTGACGCGCTGAACCGCATCGGTCGGGGCAAGGTGCTCGGCCCGGCGCGTCCGGACCGCGCCGCGGCGATCACCAGCACCCCGACCAGCGTCGCCGGCCTTCGCTCCGCCCTTTCGGAAAGACCGGTACGGCCATGAGTTCTCGTCTCCTGCCGAGTATCCGATCAGATCAGCCTTCTTTCGGGATGCCCTGGGAACCGCAATTCTGGGATGTGGAGCGTTACCGGCCGCAGGCGGTGTTCCGGCGATTTCGTACCTGGATTGCGGCGAGTCGCCGTCGGCGCTGGACCGCCTGGATTCTCATCGCCCTTTTCGTCGTGTTCGTATTCCCAGGCCTCATCTCTGCAATATCCATGGCGCAGACCAGTACCGTCACGCCGGCGGCGGCGCCCAACAGCGCGCTCGGATGGATGGATATCAAGGACTCGTCCGGCGTCAATGTTTCGAGCTACATGTTCGTAAGCAATCGCGGCAGTGTGTGGAGCCTGGACCTCGGAAAGCTTGTGTTGTGGAGCCTGATCATTCTTTTCTTCGCGATATGGCACCCTCTTACGACGACATTCGTCTGGTTGCCCGCTGAAGCATTGGATTTCGGGTGGCTTAACATGTTCGCCGCGCCGTTGCGCGGCGTGGCCGACAACCTCACCGCGCAGATCGCGACGCCGATGGTGTTGGTGACCTTCGTGACGATCGGTGCAGTCCCTGTGGGGTGGTTCATCGTGCGCGGCTATTCCGCGAAGGCCACCGCGCAGGTCGTGACGATGGTGGGAGTGGCGATCCTTGGGCCGGTGTTCTTGTCCGATCCGCTGGCCGAGGTCTTGTCTTCGCACGGCTTGCTGGCGCAGGGGCGTGACCTCGGTATCTCGGTTGCGGCCGGCTTGAACGGCAACAGTAATCCGGACTCGAAGCAAGTGGTGGCCGCGATACAGGTGAGCGGGGCCGACAATTTCATGCGGGCTCCATTGCAGGTGTGGAACTTCGGGCATGTGGTGGACGATCGGCCGGCCTGCAAGGCGGCATGGTCGGCTGGTGTCATGGCTGGTGATGAAGACCGGGTCAAGAACGGGCTGAAGGCGTGCGGCGACAGTGCCGCCTATGCCGCGGCCGATAATCCGAGCGTAGGTCAGATCGGAGCCGGACTGCTGCTATTGCTGTGCGCGATCATCCTGCTTCTGTTCGCCGTGTACATGGCCATCAAGATCATCTGGGCTGCACTGGACACGATCTACTACGGGTTCATGACGATCTTCGGCTTCGCCGCTGGCGGATTCGTATACGGGCCGACGCAGACGTTCACCGTCCGGTGCGTGGTCCACGGCTTCATCTCCGCGTTTCGGATGGCCGTTTTTGTCATCTTCTTGGGCATATACCAGCTGTTCATGGGCAGTCTGTTCCAACAGGCACGTGGCCAGGTCATGGCGGTGTTCGTCATCGGGGCGATCGTCGAGATCGTCGCTATCGTGCAGCTGCGGCGCCTCAGCAAGGGTCTGGACGGCGGCAACGACTGGATTGCCAACCGGTTCTCGATGGCGGTACAGAACGGCCTGTCGGCGCAGGGCGCCGGTGCCGGTGGTGGTGGCGGAGGGACGGCACTGGGTATGGGTAACGCGAACGCGAACAACTCGATGGGCCCGCTCGGGATGCTCGCTGCGGCCACCACCATCAACAGCTCGCCGATCACCGGCTGGCTCGCCGGCCGCAACAACCCACTCAGTCGTTGGGCCTGGCTCGACCAGCTCGAAAAGAAGAACAAGGCGCGGGGCATGATGACCGAGGACCTGCGAGCGGCTGCACACGCGGGGGTGCACACACAAGTGCACTACGCGGATACGGCCCGGGATGGATTCGAACGCGCCAAACGCCGCGCTCAAAGGCTTGGGTTGGGCTCTAGTGCGCAGAGGGAAGCCGCGTTCGCCGCGCAGAATGTCGTGCATATGACAGGTCTCACGTCCAATATCCCCTTCGCCCTCCAGTTGGCCGGTGTCAGGGAGAAAGACTTGCATCGGGCCTGGAACGCCACAACGGATGTCATCAAGCATACTGATAAAGAGCCGCTTCAGTCGGGTCACATCGGACATGTCGTTGCCGCTCACGGGCTTTTCGAGAACGAACTGGTGAACGGTCATGATCCGCAGATGATGAGGGCCAGGTTCCATGCATTGGAGGCCGTCGTCGATCGGTACCGAGGCGATTTCCCCGGTGGTGTCGATCTCCGGAACGACCCGGCGTTGGAAGCTCTCGGCAAATCGTATGTCTCGAAACCTGAAATGGAATTTGTTACAAAACTGCAGAAAATTGCGGCCGGCGATATGTCGGATGGTATCACCTTGGAACACGGCGGCCATCGTCTCGACCTCACGCGAAACCAAGCGGACCGGTTGGGGAAATGGATCACCAACGAGCATGCACTTCGAATCCAGGCCGCCACCAATTGGGTGGCACAGGATCCGACCAACCTCGAACGAGTTCGGGTGCTGCGTGCCGAGATCGACAACGGAACCCAGACAATCCAATATCAACAAGGGAAGATGAGCACGGGTGCTAACTCGCTCGCGCAACCCGATCCTAGGCGCCCGTTGCCCACCATACCGCGGAATTTAATAGACGATCTCAGATATCAACACTCCTGATCGGCACCGGAATTCGGAGCGTATGGCAACAGGTCGAATCGCACAGGAAGGCTCTCGATGATCAGTCGTCTCGTGGTCCTCGCGATGATCCCGGCCTGGGTGTGGCTGGTGTTGGCGGTCACGACGGGCCTCTTCGGAGTGATCGTCGTTCTGGTACTCGTAGTCGGCGGCGCGACCTCATCGATCGCCTCGGACCTGCACTACCAGTGCGACAGTGCGGTCGGGCCCGATCCCTCCCAGACCGTGACTCCGAGTCGCGCCTCGGCCGCGTCGCTGCCGACTGCGCGAAGCACACCGGCGGCCGGTGTGTCCACCGCTCCGACCACGAATCCGTTCGCGGAACTGACCATCGCACCGGACGACACCAGCGCATCCGACTGGCAGCGGGCCTGCGCCACGGCGCTGAAAGACGCGCCTTACCAGAGTCCCCCTTTGCTCACGGGCAGTTCGGGAATCGGCGCCGAGTGTGCGCGTCAGCTTGCGCTCACAGAGCTGACGACGCCGTCGGCGAGCGGGGCCGATAGCGGCACCGGTGGCCGCGGGGGCGCCGCGGAATTCACCAGATCGGTCATCTACCGGGCCTCGGCCGCACAGTTGACGGGGAGATGTGATCTTGCCGCGGGTCAAGCGGCGCCACCCCCCGGGGAGGCCGCAGGGCAACCAAGCGGTTCGGTTCGGCGGGCGTGCGGACAATCCGATGCCTCCGGCCCGGGGGTGCTCGTGCTGCCGACAACCATTGCGGCGCAGGGAGCATGCGGCCAGCGCGTGGATCCCTCCGCGGTGTCGGCCGGCGATCTGGTCTTTTGGAACTACCGGAACAACGCGCCCACCCGAGTCGGAATCGCCGTCAGCGCCACCCAGCTCGTCACTGCCGACCCGGGGACCGGCGGATTCGTGGAGCTGGCCATCCCCAGCAGCAACGACGTGCGGGTGAAGCGAGTCCTCGGCAGCGGGATGTGACCAGTACACGATGCCACCTACCGAAGTAGAGCCGCAGATCGAACCCGGCGAAGACGTCGAGGCGCCGCCCGTTCCGGTGACGCCGTGGTCGGATCGCTCGGGGAATCCGCGCAGCCGGCCCGGGACGGTGCCACCCGGGCAACCGGGTGCTCCGTCGCCTGGACCTGGTCAGCCGAATGGCGCACCTGGTGCGGGGCAGTCGAATGGTGCTGGGCAGCCGGACGTTCCTGGTCAGCCTGGGCAGCCGGGTGTTCCGGGTTCGGCTGGGTCGCCGGGTGTTCCGGGTCAGGCGGGTGTGCCTGGTCAGGGTCAGCCTGGTCAGTCGGTGCCGGGTGAGGTGGTGCCGGGT
>NZ_CBDIMS010000012.1:0-206531 GCF_965283145.1 Nocardia sp. Marseille-Q1738
ACCCGGCACCACCTCACCCGGCACCGACTGACCAGGCTGACCCTGACCAGGCACACCCGCCTGACCCGGAACACCCGGCGACCCAGCCGAACCCGGAACACCCGGCTGCCCAGGCTGACCAGGAACGCCAGGTTGACCAGCGCCACCCGGCTGACCGGGTGCGGGAGCCCCCGACTGGCCCGGCGCGGATGGAGCATCTGGCTGCCCTGGCGCAGTCGTACCCGGTCTCGGACGTTGCGGTGTGGGCCGGTTCGACCATGGAGTCGCTGGCCTGGGCTGATCCTCTGCGGTTTCCGGCTCTTTCGCTTCTACCTCGGCGCCCGCGGGCCAGACTTCAGCGGTGGTCATGACGTACCCCGGGTTGTCGGCCCGATCGCCAGGTGGAGACGGCCCGGTCGGCACGTTCGAGCAACAGGCGGCGGAGGTTCATCCGATACTTCCTCCTACTCGGTCACCGTCGGCTGGCAAACGGTCTGGCGGCCCGGGCAATTCGCGCATGTCAGTGTAAGTCTTCGATGATCATCCTGGCCGGTCCGGCCAGGACGACACTTCCCGTAGCTGGGAATCCTCGACAATGAACACGTCGAAAGTAGGTCTCACTCATGGTCGGTCGCTGCTCGCGCTGCTCCGTTCGACGATGAGGCGTTTGATCGAGAGGCGGGCCTGGCCATGGTGTCGTACGAACCCTCTCCGGCCTTGGCCGGGGGTGCCGGTCGTTGCATAAAGCGCTCACGCTCGACATCGGATAGGTGATCTCATGGGGTTCTGGGGTGGTGTAGGCAGGTTTGCGCTGACCACCGGCGCCGCCTTGGTCGGTGGCGCGGTTGGTTCCGTGCTCATTCCGGGGGCTGGGACGGTGGCCGGTGCTAGTCTCGGCGTTGCATTAGGCAGTGCCCTGGGTGGAGGGGGGATGGAAGCGGGCATAACCCTGGCGCAGGGTGGCAGCGTCGGTCAAGCACTTACTAATGGTGCTCAAACTGGCGTCTTGTCACTGGGGGGAGGACTTATCGGCGGTGCCGCAAGAGGTATCCGCGCGACTATGGGTGGACAGAATGTGCTGCGGCGGATGTTTTCAGGCGCGTTCCATCCGGCCATCCGTAACCCGAACGCGGGCTTCCGAGACGCGTGGGCGGCGAGGGGCCCGTCATTGAATGCAGCCCGCGGTTGGTTGACTGGCTCCAGCGCGGCTGCCGGGTTCGTGGGCAGCCGCCTTGGACCGGATTCGCAGTCGCAGCAGTCGGGTCTCCCCAAAAGACTCCCGACGCGCCCGGCGGGTAAGGAAAACAGGGGTAGTACTGATTCACCCGCGCTGGTGTTTCCATGACGGACGAAATGCCGCCCTTGTATGTTCCCGATGTATATTCCACACAGTGGCCGCAGCAGCTCAAACTCTCCAGAAAAATTCATGACTGGTTGGAAATAGACGCCGGTGACGATAAAAGTCTGAAGACTACCATCGAACTGACTTGGGACGCTTTCGGTAAGGGCGTCAAGGAGTCGGTTCCGAAAGCCGGTTCGGTGCCGCAAGTCGACATGACAAACCCCAAGGTCAGGTCGAGCATATCGAACATGTTCACCTCCTACGTGACGGTCAATGACGGCCTCAAACGGGCGTTCGACGCCCTGCAGCAGCAGGATATAAAGGTCAAAGACAAGGTCGAAAAGTCGAAGATCAGCAGTGAGACCGCTCGGGGCTACGTCAGTAAGCTGATCTCCACTCTCAACACCGCGGCAGAGACGCCGCCACCGGTCGACGACATGAGCGAAAGCGAACATGTCATGACCTACGTCACGCTCGGTATGGAAGAGTCGCTGAAAATCATGACGGATGCCAAATCCGACCAAGACAAACACGCGAATGGTATCGGCGACGATACCGCTCTGACCAAGGACCTCGAGAAGAGACTAGCGGCGATGGAGGCCGCGCAGAGGAATCCGGGGCTGACTCCGCCCTACGTGCCCCCGGTGTCCCCGACGCCGCCGGCTGGAACAGAGCCACCATACGCGGACGACAGTCCCTTCCCCCCAGGCCTGGACGGTCTGGATGACGGCAGCGGTCCCGATAGCCTGACGCCTGGAGGTTTGGATGACTCCGGCCTGAACGGCCAGTCACCGGGTGGGCTCGGCAATCTCGGGTCCACGCCGGGCATGACGCCCGGGGGCATGACGCCGACCACCCCGCCCGTGCAGCCCGCGGTCTCCCCAATGGGCTCCGGTTCGGGCCTGATGGATATGCTGATGCAGCAGGCGATGATGCGAAACCTCGCCGATCGGGACCTGGACAGCCGCCGTGCGGAACTCGACCCGGACCGCTTCGAGGACGCGGTCGCGCCGGTCACCCCACAACCGGTCCCCCCACAATCAGTAACGGCGCAGCCCGCGACAGTGCAGCAATCCACGACAGCGCCGGCGACGCACCACGGACAGCCGTCCGGCACAACGTCTTCCACGCAGCCCACCGGGGCGCCCGCTCGCACACCGGGTGCGGACGGCAGCGTGCTGTACACGTTCCCCAACGGGAAGACGCAGAAAGTGTCCGTGCTGGTCGCCCAGGCATTGGACGCGGCGTTCGGCAACAAGAGCGGCACCGACGCCCAGAAGGCGTACGAGAAGACCTCGGTGAAGTGGTCGGACAAGAAGCAGATCGGCGATCGTGTCGATCCGTACCAGCTGATGACCGGCGATGTCGCGACCTGGGACAACGGCACCGCGATCGTCGTGGTGTTCGGCGCCGAGGAGGGTGGCGCGCCCGACGGTGGCACGCTGGAGGTGATCGTCAATGGCGAGCTGAAGCCTTTCAGCGCGCTCATGACCGGCGATGGCGGGAAGGTGCCGGAGATGCCGGACTTCGCAGAGAAATTCGGTCAGTTCGCCGGATTCGCGCATCCGAAGGGCATCGAGTTGACCGCGCCGGCGGATGGGGGCGCGCCCCCGGCGACGCCGGGCTCGGCCGATCAGTCCGCGAACGCGGCAATGCCGGTTGTCGCGGCGGGCTGATCGCGCGAGGAGGGTTGCGGCAGATGAGGAGAGGAGGTCGCGATGCCGCTGAATGTGGATCCGCAGGAGCTGGTCGCCACGGCGGCGAAGCTTGCGCAAATGGCGCGCGATACCGGCGCGGCGTTGCCCCCGGGATGGGTCGTGCCCGCGGGGGCTGACCCGATCTCGGCCGAGGCGGTGCCGCAGCTCAACGCGCAGGCGGCGTCGCTGCTCAACGGAATGATCGGTGTTCTCAACGAGATTCAGCGCACCGCGTACAACGTCGGCGCGGCGGCGGTCGACTACACCGAGGGAGATGACCGCGGTGCGCGTGAGATCGGCGGGAGGGGCGGCGACGTTCTCGCCAATCCGGTTGGCGAGGTCCAGGAGGTCAGCCCGCGCCGGCCGCCCGGGCTGCGGTTCCCGGTTGCCGGTGGCGCGGTCGATCCATTGACCTTCGCGAAGCAATTGCACACGGGTCCTGGGCCCGGCGCGGCGACGGGATTCGCGGACGCGCTGCGCAAGTTCACCGGTGGGCCGCACCTGCTCGCCACCGAAGGCGTCGACTCGGCGTCGCGAGCGATGCAGAACTGGGAGCCGGTGGGCGCCTCGGCAGCGGCCGAACTCGGTCGCCACCGGGGATGGCTCGACCAGCTCGGCCGGGGCCTCGGGATGCTTGCCGACGGAATCGATACTTACAGCAACGCATTTCGTACGGCGAAGGCCAAGCATCCCACGCCGCAGGAGATCATCGCGGCGCGCAAAGAGCTGCTTGCCGCGATGCGTTCCAAGAACGAGCTCGGCATCCAGGCGGCGCTGGCGAAATTCAACGAGCAGAACGCCCGTTCGCTGGAGACGATCACCGGATACTCGACCGAGGTCGGCTCCAAAGTGGGGACGGGCGAGGGAACAGGCGAAGGCAACGGAAGCGGCAGTGGCAAAGGTGGTGGCGACAGTAGCGCACTGACCCAGATGCTGCCCGCGCTCATGAGCGCGATGGCCTCGGCCGGAATGCCACTGGCCCAGCTCGGCCAGTCGGATTCCGCTGATGACTACAGCCTCGACGAGTACGGCTACGACGACCTCGGCATCCCGAGCGGAATCGGCACGGGCAGCCCCGGCGGGACGCCCATCAGCAGCCTCGGCACCAGTATCTCGGACGTCACCGCGGAAACCGTCTCGGCCACGGCTTTGCCGCTGGCCGCATCGGCCGGCGTCGCCTCGTCGTCCATGCCGCGTACGCCGGTGATCGAACCCCTCTCCACGTCATCGGCCGCCAACGCCGCCGCCGCACGCGGCGGTACGCCGATGATGCCGTACATGCCCATGGCGCCGGGCATGGGCAACGCCGGGGGCAACGGCAACGAGCGAAACCGGGTGGTGGCATGGCATCCGGACCGCCTCATGTACGTCGACGACACACCGCACACCGAAGCGGTGATCGGCGAGCGGCCGACCATCGCCCCCACCGTGCCCCCGGCGACGCCCGCCCCGAGCAACCAGACCCCCAGCCAACCCGGAGGTAACGCATGAGTGAGCGCAGCGAGGTGGATTCATGAGTTCCATCCACCCGGACGTGCAGGCGGCCTTGGACGCCGCCCGCGATCTGCGGCACCGGATCGCCGAGATGCGGGAGAAGATCGACAGCATCCGTGCCCGCAGGCCGTCGCCGAGCGGCGCGGTCATCCCGGAGGTAGACGCCATGGGCAGGCTGACCGATCTCTACCTCGCTCCGGGCACCGCCGCCAGGCTGACCTGCCCCGAGCTGATCAACGAGATCATGTCCGCCATCCGGGAGAGCACCGCCGACGCGGCGCGGCAGTACGAAAGCGTCATGGAAGCGCCGCCCGTCGACGAAACCCAGCCGGTCACCACGGCATCCGGGCAGGCGGGATGAACGGGCGAACAACGCACGCGGCCGAGCACTCGCTCGTGCCGGAGCCGAGGGTCGGCGGGGCGCGGGCATGAGCGAGCCGGTTCCGGATGTCACCGTCGCGGATACGGTGCGGTGGTTGCACGATGAGGGGCTGGTGCGTCTGGCCGGGGTCGCGGAAGGCATGCCGGAGACGATCGTGGCCTACACGATCGAGATCGCGACCGGAACCGTCACCGCACATCCCGCGACCGGAGGCGGCGTTGGCGCGGACGCGGTGTCATTGGCCGCCGACGATCTGCCGTACCCGGTCGGCACCGCCAAGCGTCTGGTGATCGCCGGTGTCACCACGACGGATTCGGTGCTCGTGATCGACTTGGCCGCGACCCTCGCGATCGCGATCAACGCCGACCACCCCGAGCAGGCGGCGCGGTCCTGGGTGATGCAGTTGCTGCTGAACCCGGAGATCACCATCACCACCAACAGCGCCGATGTCGCGATCGGCACCAGCGCTCGGCTGCGGCAGAGTTTCATCCCCGGCGGCGGCGCCACGCTGGTGAATATCGACGACACGCGCCCGCCCGTCACCGCGGTGACGTTGAACGCGACCACCGACGGTCCCGATCATCTCGACGTCGCCGCCGACGGCACCGGCGAGCTCTACTTGGGCGCGCGATTCTGGCAGCTGCGCCAGGTCATGCGCATCGAGGACGCGGCGTGGTCGGCGTTGGCGGAGCGCTTGGACGCCACAGCCGACGACGGCGGCTACGCCATCAGTTCTCAACCTGCCGAACGATTCTGAGAGAGCACCCGATGACCGACATGCACTCGATCGATACGGACGATTTCGACGTCGACGACGATCTCGACGCCGCCACGCCGGACTGGCGGAGCCGGACCTACGAGGTGTTCAACCCTGATCACACCGTCGGCGTCGGCTGTGACCGCGACGGGGAGATCATCGGCCTCTACATCACCGACGATGCCCGCGACAACGGCGACACCTGGCTGGCCGCCGAGATCGTCCGGCTCGCCCGGTTGGCGCATGCGAAGTCACGGGTCGGGTTGCGCGCCGAGATGGAGTACAACGGCACTCGCCCCTACACGATCGACTCGTTCGACCTTCCGACCGAGGCGTCGTATCGCGCCATGGAGGAGTCCGAGTTCCGACGCGATTCCTGACTGCAGAGCTTCGACTTTCGAGATAGGACACCGACATGACCGACGGTTTGGATACGGACGAGCCCGACGAGGTCGCCGTCTCGTGGCGCAAGTACCGGACAGCGGACACCACGTTCGGTGAGCGGGTCGAGCAGATCGTCGGAAAATTCCAGGTCCCAGGAGGTCCGAAGTCGGAGCTCGATCTGGACCACAGCAAGTACACGAATGCAGTGCGACGACTCATCCGTGCCCACGTGCATGCGGATGGCCGCCGTACGGTCGCGGTCGATGGGCACGTCACGGAGACCGTCGCCGCATACGTGCGCACGGACCAGGCCGGAGCCGCCGGGGTTCGCCGCACCGAGTCCACCTGACCCGTCGATGGAACCGGAGCGCAACAGCCCGTACTGGCGCGAGATAGTCCGCGACAACTGGCCGGAGATCGGCCCGTCGCACTGGAACGATCTCGAACGCGTTGCGCGCGAAGGCGCGGAGTCGCTGGACCTGTTCGACGTCGAAGGCCGCCTCCGCGACTTCCACGAGCGGGTCCGCTCCGGCGCGGGGTTGGAACCGGTCAAGCTGGACATGCTCCGCCGCCGCGCGAAGCGACAGATGTTCGTCGACGCTCTGGACGATGCGGCGGATGCCTTCCGGGGTTTCTCCGACGTGGTGCGCCATACGCGGAACCAGATTCTGGACATCGTCGGGGACGCCACCAAACGGATCGACGACACGAAGCGCGCCGCGGCGGCGGAGGAGGACGAATCCGACGCCCAGGCCATCAGGGACCGGATTCCCGGCATCATCGCCGCTGCGCGGGACGACGTCGAAGACGTCGTCCGGAATGCGCGGAGCTTCCCCTTGCCCGAGCTGCCTATGGGGCCGCCGGAACAGGTACCGGGCAGGGGAGACGGGCGAGATGCCGATCCGCAACACCGGCCCGCCCACGACCACTCCGACAATCACCGGCCGAGCGGACCACGAGGGCGGCCCGGGCCCAACGACGTTATCCCGATACCATTGTTTCCGGATGTCACCGGGCATGAGCCCCAGATCGACCCATTCGCGCCGGGAACCGAAATCGAACCCCCATCGAATTCTGGTCCCGCGGAAAGCGCTCCCGTCGACCCTCCGTCGACGAGCCCAACGCCCGTGACGACGACACCCGGTCCGACGACGACTCCCGGTCCGACCACCACCCCCGTCGGCTACTCACCCGGCGCCGTCACCGATGACGGACCGGGCGCGCCCGCAGGAGGCCCCGCGCGTGCGCAGGGCAGCGACAGCGAGCCCGCCGGTTCGGACCAGGATGTCTCGACGGATGACGCTCATGGGGACACGGCTTCCGCGGACCCCTCGGCCGAGGGAACGGAGTCGACCACTCAGGACGGTTCGACCGCCGTTTCGGCCGAGGAATCGCGGCACGCGGGCGGTTCCGAAACGTTCACCGCGACAAGCGCTCCAACGGCCGACCCGACCGCCGCGGCGCCTCCCCTCATCGTTGCGCCACCCATCGCACCACCAGCACCCGCCGCATCGGGAGTATCGGCGGTATCGGCCGCTCCGTCCGGATCAGGGGTCTCCGCCCCCGCGGCACAGGCCGGCTCGGGACCGCCGCCGGTGCAGGCCAAGCCTGCGGTGCCACCGGCCGACTCGCGCGGGCACGTCGTCGCGCCGAAGGTCACAGCGGGTCCGTCGGCGCCGCCGTCGGCGGTGTCCAGCGGTACCGGCAAGGAGCCGCCGGAGCGGACCGACCAGCGCTCGGACGCCGTGAAGAGCGAGAAGGACGGCAGCGACGAGCTGATCCGCGACGTGGTGGGCGCGGCCATGACCTCTGCCGCCGCGCCCGCGTTCGTGCTGGGCGAGCGGGTCGACGGTGACCTGGTACTGGCGCGCACGTTGCTGAGCGGCGTGCTGGCCGCGGGCGGCGACGCGGTCGTCGGCCTGGGCTGGGCGGTGTCGGTGATGCGGCATCCGAGCGGTGTCAGCGCGTTCGTGACCTCGAACGAAGGTCGCGGTTGGTTGCCCGCCGGGCTGTATCTGCCGCGTGAGGTGTCCACGCCGTGGGTCTGGGAGGTCACCGAGGGGAGCGGCTGGGAGGGTATCGCCGACCCCGCGCGGGTGCTGGCCGAGTTCGGGCTGGCCTGGGGATGCAAGTCCGGCGCCCGGTTGACGGCGGTCGTGTCGTCCGGCGAGATCGACGCGGATCTGCGCAGGCAGCTGGGTGACGTGCCGATGGAGGGTGAGGTGGCCGCCTCGCCTGCGATGGATCTCAGCGCGCCGAAGCCCGGGCTGGTCGACCGTCTCGAACTGGTCGGAGCGCCGCCGCTGGTACAGCGCGCGATGGCGACGCCGGAAGCCGAGATCGCGTCGCGATGCTGGCAATTGGCCTCGGACGCCCACGTTCGCGTGCACAAGGCCGGCCTCGGTTCCCCGGCTGCGCTGGGGGCGCCTGCGGCACGCGACCGCATCCTCGCCGCGTTGCGGCAGCGCCGCGAGGTGCCGCAGGAGTTGTGGGAGGAGTTGCGCGACGCCGATGACCTGCTCGCCGCGTCGATGCTGGCGCGGCGCGCCGACGTGTCCCGCGTGGCGCTGGGCGAGTTGCGCGCCGACGACGGCAGGTCGGCCTCGGAGACGAGCGCCTTGCGCGCCATGGTCTTCGAGCGGCGGTGCGACGAACTCGTGCTGCTGCTGGCGGGCGCCGCGACGCGGCAGAGCCTGCGCGACGCGGTGTATGCCCACGCACAGCTGGTAGGCCATCCGGCGTTCGTCGAGCCGGCCGCGCCCGGGCACGCGGGCGGTCCCGCTCGTCGTCCGACCATCACGGCGGGGCCGGGACGCTGAGCCGACCAGCATGAGATTGTCCGAAAGACATTGTCACCCAAGGGTATAGAACGTTCGATGTGGTCATGCGCCGCGCGGGACTTCCCAGACTTGGGAAGGATCGACAATAGGAAGACCTGTGGTGGGAAAGGATTCTGATCGAGCATGCCAGACCGGGATGGCAGGATTGAAATCGAACCTGCGGTATTGCGCTACATGGCCCTGCAGCACGACCGGGTCGAGGCCGATACTCGGGAATGGTCCAAACCACCGGCGGATTGGCTCGCGAATTTCCTGCCCACCTACGGCAAAATCGCCTGGCCGGTCTACGAGGCGCTGGAGAAGTATTACGACGCCCGGCAGCGCGCGGGTGAGGCGCTGGCCGACGAGCACGCCCGCACCGCCGCGTCGTTGCGCGCGTCTGCGGACGCCTACGAACAAGGCGATGAGGCGTTGGCTTCGACGATCCGGCAAGCCGGTGGCCTGACCGACGACGGCCCATCATCGTTCCCGACGCTCCCGGGCGGAACATCCCCCGATCCGCTCGGTCCGAGCGGGCCGGCGCAACCGTTCACCCCTCCGCCCGGTGGCCCGCCCGGTGGCCCGCCCGGCGGCCCGACCTCCGTTGGACCGGAGACCACCCAGAGCAGCCCGCTCGGCGCGGAACCCGGGCAGAATGGGGCGACGCCGTCGAACACCGGTACGCCATCCGGGGTGGTCACGCCGCCGACGGATTCGGCTAGCGGCACATCGAACCCGAATGCGACGACGTCGAGCGGGCCGTCGAGTACCGGTGTGACGGCGCCGACCGGGGCGGGCATGCCACCTGGTGCCGGGCCCGTCTACTCCTCCGACGACCGAGGGTCCGGGCAGCCGCCCAGCGGCGCGACCGGTCGGCCGGAACTGCCGCCCATGCCGCTGCCGGTCTCGACTCCGTTCGGGGCGGCCGTCGCCGCCGCCAAGGACAAGGAAGCCGAACCGGCGTATGTGGTCGGCGGCCAGGTGAACGACGACTTGGTGCTGGCGAAGACCCTGCTCGGCAGCGTGCTGGCGGCAGTGGACTCCCCGGTGGGCATGGCCTGGGCGGTAGCGGTGCTGCGGGGCCCGGGCGGAGCGGGCGTATTCATCACCTCGAACGAAGGCCGTGGCTGGTTGCCCGCGGGCCTGTTCCTGCCGCGGGAGGTCTCCACTCCGTGGAACTGGGACGAGTTGCTGACCGAGGCAGACGGCGGCGGATCGCCGTGGGAGGGTGTGACCGACCCGGCCCGGGTGCTGGCCGAATTCGGGCTGGCTTGGGGTGCCAAGGCGAATGCGCAATTGTCGGCGTTGGTTTCGTCCGGACCGATCGACCCCGGCTTGCGTTCCCGATTCAGTGACGCGGCGATGGAAGGACTCGTCGCTCCGTCCTACGACGTCGATCTGCGCGAATTCACGCCGGACACGGCCGATCGACTCGGCCTGACCGGGTCGATCGCGGCCCTCGAACACGTGTCGGCGGTCCCCGACGCCCAGGTCCGGTCCCGTTGCATGGAACTCGCCGCCGACGCGCACGCGCAGGTCGGGCGATCCGGACCGGTGCCGGCCGAGGCTGCCGCGTCACGACAGGTGCGGGAGCGCATTCTCGCCGCACTGCAGGCCGGAAAGGCGGTGCCGCCCGACCTGTGGAACGAACTACGCGACGCCGACGATCTGCTGGCGGCATCGATGCTCGGACAGCGGGTCGACGTCGGCCGGGTCGAGATCGGGCAGCTGCGCGTGGACGCCGGGGTTTCGTCCTTGCGCAGCATGGTGTTCGAGCGCCGATGCAACGAGCTGGCGCTGTTGCTCGCGGACGAGTCGAGCAGGCAGACGCTGCGCGACGCCGTGTACGCGCACGAACAGATCACGCAGCATCCACAGTTCGTCTCGACTCCGGCGCCGGTGTCCACCGCCGTCCAGCCCGAGCGCGTCGCCCGGCCCACGGTCCCGTCTGTCACCGCACCGGATGTCGTTGCGGGGCCGCCGCCCACCGCCGTGGTCGCGCCGTCGACACCACCCCCCGTCACGCCTCCGGAGCGGTCGTGAGAGCGAGAACCCGAGTTCGCGATGTAGTACGCCGTGCTGATCGGGGTCCGGCGCTGATAGCGGGCCGGTGACAAACCACCGGTGAGCGGCTGGGGTCACAGCACCGTGCTTGCCCCAGCCGCTGGCCGTGTGGCGGGCGCCCCGACCATGAACGTCGGAGAGCGCACCTGAAGTGCACAGCATATGGCACGGATGCCGCTCGGAATCCGGGATATGTCTGAGCGACAACGTCACTCGTCATGGTGGCGACCCTGTCCTGCTGATTTACGGCGGCGGCATGTGCACGTGGAGCTGAAGAATCCGGGACGGTGGCGCACCCACCGTGGACGGGCCGTGGACCGCGGCCGATAGCGCCCAAGTGCGCTTTGCCCGGCTGCATTGGGTTGTGAGCGCACCGGAATAGCAGTCGCCGGACTGGGTGATCGTCAATGCTCCAGCTGTGCCGCTCGGACCGCACAACACGCCGGATAGTGAACAGGCGCCCGACGCCGAATCCAGGATTCTCGACCGGTGCGGAGCCGGACGGCGCTCATCTGCAGCCGGTGCCGCACCGTTGGGCACCGACCGCGCCGAACCGCGAATGATCTTGCGCGCCAGTCGACCTGCCCGGCCGACTACGCCTCGATGACGGGGTTCTCCTCCGGCACCGCTTCGTCCTCCGGTGCGGGCTGTTCTTGGCCCGGCTGTCCGTTCGGCGGCACGTTGCGAGCCCGCCGGGCTTGCACTTGGCCGGGCGGCACAGTAGCCGCGGCCGGAACCACATTCGGATCGCCTGCAGCGTTCGCGGCCGGTGCCGCGTTGGGATCGCCGGCCGGGGCGGGCGCGGGTGCGTTCGGATCGCCCGGCGGCGGCGTCGCCGGGGCGGGCGCGGGCTGATTGCCGGGCGGCGCAGGTGTGGCGCCCTTCTGGTTCTGCTCGGCCTTCTCCGCTTTCTCGGCCCTGTCCTCTTCGGCCTTCTGCAGCATTTCCGGTATCTGCGCGACCAGCGGCGCCGCCGCCATCAGCGGCATCATGAGCATCGGAAGCAACGAAGACAGTCCGCCGTCACCGCCGCCCCCGCCGCCGTGGACGCGGTGACCTGGTCGTACGCCGCGTCCACGGCGGCGGCGACGGCCTTCAGCAAGGGCAGCTCTTGGGCGGGCTTGAGTTTGGCGTTGCCTGCGGCCTTCAGCTTCGCGTTGAGATCGGCCACGATGTTCTTGATCGAACGCAGGGCTTGCACCTGTTCGGCGGCTACCGTGACCGAGGACTTGATCACCTTGTTGTCCATTTGCAGCAACTGCAGCTGCCTGGCCTCGACCTTGTCGATGGTTTTCCGGTATGCCTCGTCGGCCTTGCCTTTACCGAGGGCTTCGTAGAAGGCGGGCTCGAGCAAATCGTCCACTTTCGGCGGTGGCGTGGTCATGCCACGGCCGAGCAGGTCGACGGCGGTTTGAATCGCGGTGTCCGCCAGCGCGATGAAGGCACGCAGCCCCTCCGAGGCGCCGGGTGGGCAATGCAGATCCACCAGCCAGAAGTGCTTGGCCTCGGCGGCGATGTTCGCCAACGGAGTGGCCGCCAGCGTTGCCGCCTTCTCGGCTTTGGTTTCCGCCGCCGTTGGTGCCATGCCCTCGCCACCGCCTCTCAGAAGTCCTCACTCATTGTCTCGGCTTCCCGAGATTGGGAAGGAGCGCATAGTTCTAAGAACCCCACCATGAATGGGAATACGGCGAAATCGGTGCGGGCGACACAATGGTTGGTCAGAATGCGAGAGGCGGTCGGTGATGAGCGATGGTGAGTCGGTCGAATGGCACCGGGACTGACGAACGACCTGGACGGAGTACTCCGATCGCTGCTCGCGCTGTATGGGGACGGCCAACCCGCGGGCCAGTCGGCGGTCGTGAGTCAAGCCCTCGCCGCTGAAATGCGTGCCCATTCCGGCGCGGTGGCGCTGCGCTACGGGGATGCGCTGGGCATGCAGATGTCGGCGGCGGAATCGCATGCGGGCAAGGACAGCATTGTCAGCAAGGCCGTCGGCGAGTCGGGCGACGGAACGGTCCATGGCCGGGGACGTCTGGGTAATCAGATCGCGGATTTCCAAACACGGGCCCAGGCGATCGCTTCGGTCGCCGACACGCGATTCAGTGGTCCCGCGCTCCTCGATGCCGCGCAGACCACCATCACCAATGCCACCAAACAGGTCAATGCCGATATCGCGGCCGCGCAGCAGCAAGCCGCGAAGATCATGCCACCTGCCGTCCCGCAGACCCGCCAGGCTCGGCACGGGCCGTCGCCGCGCAGGCGGCGGCGGACGCGCAGCAGGTCGAGATCGGCCTCGCGGCTGCGGCGGAACAGCATGGTTCCCTCGGACGGGACGGTGGGCGGCAACGCGGTACGCGCCGCGAGCGACTGGCTCGGCACGCCCTATGTCTGGGGTGGGGGCGGGTGGACCCAGCGGCGGCGGATTCGACTGCTCGGGCCTGACCCAGTACGCGATCGCCCAGGCCAGCGGCGGCGAAGTGGTGTTGCCCCGCACCACCTACGAGCAGATCTACAGCGGGGTCCGGGTGCATCCCGACGACGTGCGGCCCGGCGACCTGGTGTTTCCCGCCGGGTCGTTCAGCGCCAGAGGACCCGAGCATGTCCAGCTCGCGGCAGGCAACGGCATGGTCATCGAGGCGCCCTACACGGGCTCGACGGTGAAGTGGTCACGCATGCCCAGCGAGGCCGTCGTCGTCCGAGTCCTGTGAGCCGGTGACCGTGGAGGGGAACCGGCCGTGGCCATAGACCTGCCCCATGAGGTCGCGTTCTTTCTCAACCTGTGCGGAATCCCGTATCCGGACATCAACGAGGACGACGTGCGTGCGCTCGCCAGGCATGTGCGCACCTTCGCTGCCCAGGTGCGGGACACGCACGACTCGGCGACCGGCGTGATCGGCGATATGGGCGCGGTCTACTCGGGTGAATCCTATGACCAACTGGTCGCCAGCTGGGCGAGCATGAGTTCGACGCATATGGATCGGCTCGAGGACGCGTGCAAGGTCGTGGAGCAGGCTCTCTACGCGGCGGCGACGGTGATCACGGTGATAAAAGTCGCCGTGCTGGCCGAACTCGCCGCGCTGGCCGCGGCTTACCTGTCGATCATGGTGACGCCGCCGCTGGCTCCGTCCGCGCCGCTCGTCGCCGCGGCGGCGCGCCGGATCTGCCATCAGATGCAGGAATGCCTGGTCGCCTACATCGCCGCCGAGGTCATCGGCAGGGCCATCGAACCGCTCGAGCAGGCCATCGACGACATGATCAAGGGCATCGTGTACGACGCGACCCGGCACGCGCTCGGGGTGCCCGCGCCGTCGAGCGGCCCGAAGCCCCTGCACATCGAACCCGACGAAGTGCAGCGCTTCGCCAAGCTGCTCGACGATCACGCCGACAACATCATGCAGCACGCATCGACGTTCGCGGAGAACGTGTCGACACTGGACTTCACCACACCGGCGCGCTTCGACGACGTGGCGGATCACTTTGCGCCCGAGGGCGTCTCACCGACCCGCTCCACCGCGACGCCGGACGATCTCGTTGGCCGGCCGGGAGAACAGTTCGAGTCGCGACCGAGCGCCACCACGCCAGCCGACTGGAGTAGCCAGGGGCAGCCCGAAACCAATAGTTCACGTGCGCCCTTCGCGACACGAGATGCTGGGGACGCGCCCGGAACCACGGAACAGCCCGGCGATCGAAGCGGTTCCGCAGGCAACGCAGGCGCGGGGGCGGACACCGGAGACCCGCCGACACCACCAGCTGGGAGAGCGGAACGTGGTGAATCCGGCCTCGACCCCGCGATGAAGCCGTCGGTTGCCGGTGCGCCGTCCGCCCCGGACGCGGCCGCGGCGGAAAGACTTTCGACCGCTGATCCACGTTCCGTGCACCAACAGGGTGTGCCGAACCCGGGCGTGGCGGCTTTCCGGGACGCGGGGCTCGGCGAACCAGTGCGTTCGATATTCGATTCCGAGCGGTTCGTGCCCAGTTCGGTGTCCGATCAGGTGCTTGCTGCCGGTCATTCGCCCGTTCTCGGCAACCCCGCCGAGGGCGGCCCGCTGGGGGGTGCTCCCGCCCGGCAAGCGCCAGGCGCGGCGGCCACGCCGTGGAGGCGTGCCGGTCAACCGCCGTCGACTCCCAAACCGCCGCTCACGCCCGCGCATTCGGCCGACAACCGGCCCAAGGCACGCACCCCCCTGGCCACCCCATGGAGCAAGTCGCGCCGAACCCGGGACATACCGGCCGTGGTGCACTCTTCGTCCGGTACCAGGCCCTCGCTGCGGATGGTCCGGGAAAGGGGAACCGATGCGGACAAGGCCGAGCGCGTCGATTCGTCCGACGTAACCGCGGTGCCGCCCCGGGTGACGGCACCGGCGCCCGATCGCGTGGAGCCGCAACGAGAAAAACCCATTCCCAGTAGCGGGAATGGGTAAATAAGTCGAGATGGCGGCAGTGGTAAACGTAGACGCACTGCCGGTGCGGGTTCGACCCGTCTCAGGTGTCGCACCCCCGCAACGGCCGGTGGCCTGCCGGTGCCACCGGCCGCTGCTTCTTGGGTTCAGATCGTCAGGATGAGGGACTGACGATCTGTGTTCAGACAGTACCCTCTTCTGTCGGAACGTTCAATAGTGTGCACCTAAATAACGGCAAGAAATTTCGGAAAGTTCGTTGACCTGCTGCGCGGCGGCTGGAGGGGCCGGATCGCGGCTTGCCAGCCGCCGCCGAAGGGGCCGTCTGCAGGCGGATGATTGCCGACCCCGCAGTAAACATACCGTTGTTCGATGGCACGTTCAAAATTGGCATGTCGGCTGGAGGTGGTCGGGCGTCCGGATGGGTTCGCAATCTCTGCGTGTGCCGGGTTCGGGCCCGGCGCCGCGAACGCAGCCACCACTTCCCATATTTGGGAAGCATTGGAGTCCTGGTCGTGACCGCCGGAATCTATCGTTCCATCAGGCAAAATCGGCGGAAGGGAAGTCCGAGTGTCAGCGGCCGAGGACGCGTTCTACACGGGTGTTCAGAATCTTGGGTTGGTCCCGGGTGGCGTGCGCAACGAACAGCATGCGGCGGCGGCGTTTCGGGCTGCCACCGACCTCGATCCCGACATGTGCGACGCCTGGCTGGGGCGCGCCATGGCGGGGGAGGTCACCTCCGAAGTCATCTACGGCGCCTATCGTTCGGTGCACAACCTCTATCGTGACCAGCAACGGGCGGGTCTGGTCGACCGCGCTCTGTGGTGCCAGGTCGAGATCGGGATGTACGGGCTGCGCGTCGCGATGGCCGACCGCGACCAGATCGCCATCGCGCAGGCGTGCTCGTATGCCGAAGGCGGCGAATGGCAAGAAGCCGCGGCCATTCTCGACGAGGTCCCCAGCGACGATGTCGCGGACTTCGTGCGGATGTCGCTGTTCTTCCGGACCAAGCAATGGCCGGACGTCCTTGCGTTGCGCAACGCAAGGCCGGTGCTGGAAGACGGTCTGCTGGACATCGCCGCCGAACTGATGGCCGCCCAGTCGCTCGCTCACCTCGGCCGCTTCGGTGAAGCCATGCCGCGCGCACAGCGGATCGTGGAGGACAGCTCCTCGGGCAATCTGTCCTACATCTGGGCCGACGCGCACTTCCTGCTCGGCATGCTGATGCGGCACAACGGCGATCACGACGCCGCCGACAAGATCCTCAAGGGCTTGCAGGGTTCCGGGCTGTGGCCCGAGCGCGAGGAATGGCAGCGCGCCGTCCGGGACAAGTCCTACCGCTTCGAGGTCGCCACCGCGGAACTCATCGCCTCCCGGACGAACAAGTGGGACCCGAAAACGGGTGACGACCCACGCGAGGCGGCCGCCAGCGCGGCACGCGCCGAACGGGAAAGCCTGCTCGCGGAGGCCTCGGATCTGCTGCAAGCGCAGATCGGCATGGATTCGGTCAAGGAACAGGTCGACCGGCTCAAGTCCGGCGTGCTGATGGACCAGGTCCGCGCCAAGCGCGGGCTCGCCGTGGATTCCCGCTCGCAGCACCTGATCTTCTCGGGGCCGCCCGGCACCGGTAAGACCACTATCGCGCGCGTGATCGCCAAGATCTTCGCCGGTCTGGGCGTCGTCGAGAACGCCGACGTGATCGAAGTGTCCCGCAACGACATGGTCGGTACACACCTGGGCCACACGGCGCCGAAGACCAACGCGTTGATCGATTCGGCGCTGGGCGGCGTGCTGTTCATCGACGAGGCGTACACGCTGATCCAGGAAGGCCTGTCCGGTGGCGACGCGTTCGGTAAGGAAGCGGTCGACACTCTGCTGGCCAGGATGGAGAACGACCGGGACAAACTCGTCGTGATCATCGCGGGGTACGAGGACCAGATCGACCGGTTCCTCGCGTCCAACGACGGTCTCGCCTCACGCTTCACCAAACGCATCCGGTTCTCCAGCTACGACGCCGACGAACTGGTGCAGATCGCCGAACATATTGCGCGGAAGAAGGATTCGATCCTGTCCGAGCAGGCGCGCGAGGTATTGCGCTTGCGCTGCGAGGAATTGGCGGGACAGACCAAGAACGGCAGGCGGCTGATCGACCTGGCCGGCAACGGGCGTTTCGTGCGCAATGTGGTCGAGGCCGCCGAAGCCGAGCGCGACTACCGGTTCACCAGAGACAACGCCGACATCGCCTCGATGAGCGACGAAGAGCTCATGACGATCGATGCGTTCGACGTCACCGCGGCGCTGGAGGGTTTGGCGCCGAGCTCGCGGGTGTGATGCGTCGACTCGCGCCGGTCGGGACCGGGCGACCGGCGCCGAATCGGGAGTCCGCGGCTGACGGGCGTGCGCCGGAGCGATATTCCCATTGTTGGGGATAGAGTCGTATTTCGGGTTGTTACCGGCCGTTA
This sequence comes from Nocardia sp. Marseille-Q1738, assembly GCF_965283145.1. Taxonomy (NCBI): domain Bacteria; kingdom Bacillati; phylum Actinomycetota; class Actinomycetes; order Mycobacteriales; family Nocardiaceae; genus Nocardia; species Nocardia sp. Marseille-Q1738. Next base: position 17,778 of record NZ_CBDIMS010000012.1, read on the forward strand.
GGGTGTGACAGCAGGTCGGCGGAAGGGATGAAAACCGGTGGCGCGCTTCCGGGTTGTGACCAAGCACCAGATATCTGGTTGGCGCTTTCTGCTGCGGCGGATCGAACACGCGCTGGTCCGCCGGGATGCCTCGATGATCGACGACCCGCAGCGCGGCCGTTCCACCGCGCTGGCCATCGGCATCGCGCTGGCCTGCGTGATCATCGCGGGCGCCGCCGTGCTGGCCTTCTTCAAACCCGCCAAGAAGGTGGGAGACTCGAATCTCGTGGCCGAGAAGGACAGCGGCGCACTGTTCGTGCGACTGGGCAATCGGTTGTTTCCGGCGCTGAATCTGACCTCGGCCCGCTTGATTGTCGGTTCTCCCGACACTCCAGTGAAGGTCTCCCGCGATGAGTTGTCGAAATACCCGCGTGGGCCGTGGGTCGGCATTCCCGGCGCGCCCGGCAGCATCGTCGACACCGACGAAAGAGATTCGATCTGGACGGTGTGCGACACGGCGAGAACCGGCGCCGCGGCGCCGGTCAACCCCGCGACCGGTCTGCCGACGGTGAGCCGCTCCGCGGTCCGAACCACCGCGATCGGCGGTCCGCTCACGGTGGACGGTGACGCCATCCGCCCGCTCGGCGATGGCGAGGCCCGGTTGCTGCGCGACGACACCACCACCTGGCTGGTCTACGGCGACGCCGAGAAAGGCGTGGTGCGCGCGGCGATCGATCTTGCGAACACCGCGGTCGCGATGGCGCTCGGCATCGATTCGACGGCGCCGGTGATGGCCGCGTCCAAGGGCTTGGTCAACGCGATCCCCGAAGTGCCGCCGCTGCGGGTGCCCGACGTGCCCGGCAAGGGGGAGGCCGTGACCTTGAACTCCGGACTCACCACGCCGGTCGGGTCGGTGCTGACCGTGTCGACGCCGGATCAGGGCGCCGCGTATTACCTTGTCTCGCAAACAGGTCTGGTGCGGGTGACCGCGGTGCTGGCGGCGATGGTCCGCAACGCGGACTCCCAAGGCTCGGTCTCCACTCGCGCGGTCGGCCCGGACGTGATCGCGGCCAATCTGCGCCCAGGCCAGTGGCCGGGCACGGCGACCTACCCTGGCCGCCCCATCCGCCTGGTCGATCCGGAACGCTCGGGCGTGACCTGCTACCGCTGGTCACGCGCCGGGAACGATCCGAACGCGGCCACCGAGCTGCTGGTCGGCAGGCAGCTGCCGCTCACCAAGGAGGAGCAGGGCCGTGCCGTCGATCTGGTGACCTCGGCCGCCTCACGCGGCTTCACCGCCGACGCGGCCTATCTGCCCAGGGACACCGGCCGTTTCGTGCAGGTGACCGGGACCGAACCCGGTTCCCCGCTGCGGGAATCGCTGTACTGGGTCTCCGACAGCGGCGTTCGCTACGGCGTGATCACCGATCCGAAGGGCGGCTCCGGCGACCCCACGCTGACCGCACTCGCGCTGCGCACGCCGGTCCCGGCACCGTGGAGCATCATCTCGCTGTTCGCGGTGGGTCCGGCATTGTCCCAGAGCGAGGCCCGCATTCAGCACGACGGTATTCCGGGCAACAAGATCGTCGCCGGGTTGGGTGGTTCGTAGTGACCAGTACTCGCCGGTTCGTGCGACCCGCGCGCATGGTGCGCGGACCCAAAGCGCCCGCCGTGACCGAACTGCGGCTGCAACCACCGACGGAACTGCCCAAGCCGGTTCCGCCGTCGCGGCTGCGCATGATCATGCCCGTGGTGATGGTGGCGGCTATGGCCGGGATGATGGTCATGATGTTCCGCGGCGGCGGGGCCATGAACCCGATGATGCTGATGTTCCCGGTCATGATGCTGGTCTCGATGTTCGGCATGATGGGCGGTTCGTTCGCGGGCAACGGATCCGGCGGCGCTGCGAGCCTCAACGAGGAACGCAAAGACTACCTGCGCAGCATCACCGACAACCGCAAGACGGTGCACGGCGCCGAAGCCGAACTGCACGCCTTCTTGCGCTACACCCATCCCGGTCCCGATGAGATCGGCCGGCTGATCGGCGGCAAGCGCATGTGGGAGGTGCAGGTCGCGAGTCCGCAGTTCCTGCGCGTACGCGTCGGCCGTGGGCGCATCGCCAACCAGGTGCGCGTCATCGTCCCCGAGGCCGCGCCCACCTCCGATCTGGATCCGGTCGGCGTCGTCGAGCTGACCCGCTTCGCCAAGGCGTATTCCACGGTCGGTGGCATGCCGGTCGCGATCAATCTGCTGTCCGCGCCGCAGGTCGGCGTAGACGGCGACGCAGACCTGGTGGCCGGGCTGATCCGCGCCATGATCGCCGAGGTGGTCGTGCTGCACGGACCGGACCAGGTGGCGATCGCCGCGGTGCTGTCGAATCCGGACGCGCCGGAATGGGCCTGGCTGAAATGGCTCCCGCACACCCAGCATCCGAGCGACACCGACGCGATCGGTTCCAGCCGGATGGTCTACCGCACCGTCGCCGAGCTGCGCACCAAGGTGCTCGCCGGGCTCAACCGCGGTCCGTTCTCGGCGAATTCGCAACCCACCTTGGATCGCACCCATTACCTGCTGATCGTGGACGTCGGGGGACCGGCCACCGACCGCGATATCTCCGGCATCGATGGCTGCACCTGGTTGCGGCTGGGCGCCACGGAGCAGAACCTCCCGCGCGCACTGCGGTTCACCGTGACCGAGGACCGGTCGCTCAACGAGGTGACCCCGCGAGGCCTGCGCCGCGTCGGTGTCACCGACACACTGTCGGTGGCGGCGATGACAGCGATGGCGCGCAACATCTCGCCATACCGGTTGTCGACCGTGGTGGAGGCGGTGGCCGCCGAGCAAGCCAGCGGCGGCACGTCCTGGGAGGAGATGGTCGGCATCGCCGATCCCGGCGGCATCCGCGTGGAGCAGGTTTGGGTCCGGCGCCGCGACGAGGATCGGGCGCGGTTGAACATCCCCTTCGGTCATGATCCCGCCGGCGGTGTCGTCTATCTCGATATCAAGGAATCGGCCGAAGAAGGCATGGGCCCGCACGGCATGTGCATCGGCGCGACGGGATCGGGTAAGTCGGAATTCCTGCGTACCCTGGTGCTCTCGGCCGTCGCGACGCATTCGCCGGACGTCTTGAACCTGCTGCTCGTCGACTTCAAGGGCGGTGCGACCTTCCTCGGATTCGACCGGCTGTCCCATGTGACGGCCGTGGTGACGAACATGGAGGAAGAAGCCGACCTGGTCACCCGCATGGAAGATGTGATCAACGGTGAAATGGCACGGCGGCAGCGCATCCTGCGCGACGCGGGAAATTTCGCCAGCGTCGCCGACTACGAACGGGCGCGGGAGCAGGGCGCGGACCTGCGGCCACTGCCGACCCTGCTGATCATTCTCGACGAGTTCGCCGAACTGCTGGAGCAGTTTCCGAACTTCTCGAAACTGTTCGTGGCCATCGGCCGGCTGGGCCGATCACTGCGCATTCACTTGCTGCTCGCGTCGCAGAAGGTGCCGGCCAACCGTATGGGTGAGTTGGAAGCGCACCTTTCCTATCGAGTCGCGTTGCGCACCAACCAGACCAGTGACTCACGCGATGCGATCGGCACGGCCGACGCCTACCACCTGCCGAAGAAGCCGGGCTCGGGTTACCTGCGGGTCGGCTCGGGCGATCTGCAGCGGTTCCAGGCAGCTTATGTGGGCGAACGGTATTCGCCGCCCGCGCAGATCTCGGCGGCCTCCGCGCAGCGCGCCAGACGGCCCGGCGGCGGGTACCGGCCGCCACAGCGGTTCACCGCGGTTCACGTAGTCGACACTCGACCGCCCGTGGTGGACCCGGTGGTGGTCGACAACACTCCCGAGTCCAGCGACGGAGACTCGATCACGGTGATGGAAGCGGTGTTGCAGCAGCTGGCCCGTCATGGGCAGCCCGCGCATCGCATGTGGCTGCCGCCGTTGGTTACGCCGCCCACTCTGGACCGGATGGTTCGCGCCGTGCCGCAAGGGACATTGCAGATGCCATTGGCGTTGGTCGACAAGCCTCGGGAACAGCGCCAGGACGTATGGTCGGTCGATATGTCGGGCGCCGGCGGCCACATGGCCATCGTCGGCGGCACACAGTCGGGTAAATCGACAGCGCTGCAGACGCTGATTTTGTCCGCCGCAATGACCCACACTCCGGAGCAGGTCCAGTTCTACTGCTTGGATTTCTCCGGCGGTGGGTTGTCGGCATTGGCGAATCTGCCGCACGTGGGATCGGTTGCGTCGGCCCGCGACAGCGATCGTATCCGTCGTACCATCGCATTGATCACGAACCTGCTGGAGAGCCGGCAATCGTTGTTCGCCGAGTTCGGTATCGACACCACCCGCAAGTTCCGTGCGCTGCGCAGTAATCCGAACCAGCCGCCGCCCTGGCTGGACCGCGATCCCTATGGTGATGTCTTCCTGGTCGTCGACGGCTGGGAGATCGGGTTTGGCACGAACAGCCCTTACCACGACGAGTACACCCCGATCATGGAATCGATCGCCTTGCAAGGGCTGAACTTCGGCATCCATCTCGTGCTCACGACCTCACGGTGGATGGCGGTCCGGCCCGCGATCAAGGACCTGGTGCAGACCAGACTCGAAATGCGGTTGGGCGACCTGGCCGATACGGTCTTCAACACGCATCGCGCCGTGGTTGCCGCGATTCCCGCCAACCGACCTGGCCGCTGTATCTCGACCGACGGATTGCACATGCTGACGGCGTTGCCTCGTATCGATGGCGTGGGCGAACCGGACTCGGCCGCGGAGGGACTCTCCGCCGCGATCAGCGAGATCACCCAGCGCTATCCGGGCAGGCGTGCGCCGCAGGTGAAACTGCTGCCGCCGGAAATCGGCCTCGATGAGGTCCGGAGGGAACTTCCCGCGCCCCAGACGCTGGCTCAGCGGCTCGTCGTGCCCTTCGGTGTCCGGGAATCCGATCTCACTCCAGCGGCAATCGATTTCGGAGTTTCGACCCATTTCATCGTGCTGGGATCGTCGGGATCGGGGAAGTCCAGCACGTTGGCGGCGCTGCTGGAATCCATCCGGCGCCAGTACGACACGTCGCAGGCGCGCGTCCTCCTGATCGATTACCGCCGCAGGCATCTCGAGTCCGTGCCGGAGGAAATGCTCATCGGGCATGTGACCAACGAAAGGGACGTACGGGACGCACTGCCGCCGCTCATTGAGAAGATGCGCTCCCGGCGCCCACCGGCGAACGTGACCAGCCGCCAGCTCGCGGAACGGTCGTGGTGGAGCGGACCCGAGGTCTTCGTGGTGATCGATGACTATCACATGGTCGCGCAGCGCGGCTCGATGAACCCACTGGAACCGCTGAAGGAGGTCCTTGTCGACGGTCGCGATACCGGCTTGCATGTGATCGCCGCGCGAAATATTGCGCAGGCCGACTCCGCGCTCTACGACAATGTGATCGGCCAGATGAGGAACCTGAACTGCTCGGGCCTGATCATGGACGGCTCGAAACTCGACGGCGCGCTGATCGGGGACGTGCGTGCCACCAAACAGCCGCCGGGACGGGGCATCCTCGTGGAGCCGATGACGTCGCGCCGAGATCTCGTCCAAGTGGCCTGGGTACCGCGGCAGGTCTGATCGCGGTCAGCCATCCCATGGTTGGGAATGAATTACCTTATCTCTATATAGGTACCGCTCGATTCGAGCTGTGTGTTCAAGATCGATTGGAGTCTCGCATGGCACGCCCCACCGCTGCCTCTCCAGATCATCTGCAGGCCGACGTGCTCGGCGGCACCAGTGTGCCGGCAGCCTGAGCAGACGAGCGCCGAGCGGTCACCCTCGGACAACCTCAGGAGGTGTCGGTTCTGGAGAAATCCCGGTAATCGGTGTGATCGAGGACGTCGACGAGCCCGATCCACGTCTCGAATATTCCGACACACAATTAACGAACGTCCTCGGCGAATCCGACCGAGGCAAGATCAACACTTGATGGGAGAGGCGCACAGAGATGGCCGACAACTGGAAATTCAGGGGATCCGAAGAAGACCTGACTGCCTCGGCAAGAAAGCTCGACTTTCAGGCCGACACGTTCAACAACCACTTGCAGATATTGGACGGTATCAGGCAGGAGTATCTCTCGGCGACTGCGGGTAAAACCGCTAATGCGATCCAGGAAGCATATCAGAATGCTCACCAAAGAGGAAAGGAGCTGGAGAATATCTTCCGGGAAGTCATTGCGGCATTGAATGATTCAGGTGGGAAGTTCGGCGCTCAGGATGAAGCCGGTGTGTCCGAGATCAACCAATACAATTACAACTTCTAGTAGTATCCACCGAGAGAGGTATTTCTGAAATGGAATTGTTCAATGATCCTCATGCGGTCGATGGTTTGGTTATCCGCGCCAAGGAGAAGCTGGCGGAAATGAACGTCAGTAACGAGGAGCGGGACAAGTTGTGCAAGATGATCGCCGAAGTGTTCACAGGGCATGCGGGTGGCTCGAGTGACGCACTGCAGCAGCGGATCAGGACTAAGGTTCAAGAGTACAACGACGCACTCGCCCTCTTGAACAACAAGATCTCGAAGGTCAACGGCGTCGACGGCGAGTTCACGTGGATCGACAAGGCGCAGGCCTCGCGGTTCGAAGGTATCGGCTAGGCACGCACGGCCGCACTCGCTTCTCCTGAGAAGGCCAGGTCTCCAGGCTGACATGGAATGCGATCCGGATGTGGTTCCCGCCCTGCCGAATCGGCATTGATGCCGAATGTCTATGGCAAGGCCGGTCAGATCGGGCACATGCTGTCGTCCTCGACGAGTTCGTTCGCGCGGACATCGTCGAGGACGATCGCGTGTATCCAGTGGTTGCGCGCGGGGCCTGGAATGCCCAGAGCGACATCGCGAACGGTGATCCGTCGGCGGATCACACCACACGACGCGCGTTTGCCTTCTGGTGTCGAGGAACCTCATGCGAGCGGCGTGGACGCAGCCGCAGGGGCGAATGTGAGCGAGATGTTCTATCCCCAACAGTGGGGATAGCTTAACGTTCTGATTGCACCGCTCGACGCGAGCTCGGCGTCCCTCCTTAGGAGCTATCATGACCTTCGCGATCAATAATTCTGGGCAAGTCACCACCATCGGTGCGCAAGTGGCCGGTGATACCGCCAACATGGTCGAGACGATGGGTGTAACCGCTACGGGCAGCGTTCCGATGCCGGCGGGTATCGATGACGTGAGCATCGACATCACCAAGACTTTCTTCGCGTTCGCGGTCAACCTCTACGAGAAGGCGGTACGGGGAGCGGAGTACCGCGCGGAAGCTGCGCCGCAGCTGCCTGCGGTGGAGGTGTCCTACACCGCGGGGGATACTGCTGGTAGCGGCCACGTTCAAAGTTCGGCATTCGGCAAGTAGCCGAAGCCAGATAGAGCGAAGGCTGATGTCATGCCATCCTCTCCGTTCGCGTTCGCCGCGAAGACGCCGGAAGAGAACATCTTCCGGTTGAAAACCGGTTTCGGCGCGGGTGCGCTCGAGATCGCCTCGGACGCCTACGCTGCCTTGTCGGCCGGGTTGGCCGCCACCGCCGCCGGAACAGAAGCCTCGATCAAGGCGCTGGGGAACGAGTGGCAGGGGGCCTCGTCCGAGCGCGCCCAGGCAGCTTTTGGTCAACATGCGGCATGGCTGCACAGACAGTCCACTGTGGCCGCGCAGGCCGCGCAGGTCGCGAAGGCGACCGAGGCGGCATACACGACGGCCCTCGGCGCCATGCTGGGCGTGGAGGCGTGGCTCATCAGCCACTATGCGAGGAAGGCCGCGGTTGCCGCGGCCAGCACGACGAAGCTGGCTCCGCTTGCGCTCGGGGCGGCTGTGGCCCTCGCGATCGAGTATCAGGCGATCAGGTTCGCCGCGGCAGGGGTCATGTCCGGCTACGATGCCGCGGCATCCGCTGCGCTGGCGATGCTGCCGAATCCGGAAGCCCCATTGCCGATCGTCTTCGGTGGTCCAGAGCCGACACCGGTGGGTCTGTCGTACGGGAACCCGGTTCTCGAGCACTTCTCCCCCGATATCGGTGACCGTGCTATCTCCGATCTGGGCGAACGCCCCGGGCTCGGTGACAAGATCGGCGACCCCGGCACCGATCCGGGTACCGATCCTGGTACCGATCCGGGCAAGCCGCCCCCCGATCCCACTGACCCGACGCCACCGGACCCCACGCAACCGGTGGAGCAGGTGCCGGAGGTGGACCCCACGTCGCCGTCCGATTCGTTCGCGAACCCGTCGGCGGACGGCTCCGATACCGGTTCGATGGATCCGCAGGGTTTCTCGGAAACATCGCAGAATTCGACTACCCTTGCCGGGCTGAACGGTGGAGTCGGCAGCCTTGTCGCCCTCAGCATGACCCGCGGCGGACTCGGCGCCATGCCCGGCGCCGCGAGCGGGTTCCGGATGCCTTCCAACTGGTCGCTCGGCCGCGGCACTGCCTTCGGCGCCACGTCGAACCCGACCGCCGCCGGCCCGGCCGGGCGCACTCCGCCTCGCGGAGCGACCGCACCGAAAGCGCAGATGCGGCGACGCAAGCGGGACGAGGACCGCGAGAAGTCGAAGGTTTTCGTGCCCGGCGAACCTCAGGAAGTTCCGGTCCTGGAACAGCCTCCGGTCATCGGTGTGATCGAGTACGCCGACTTCGAACGCCGCGACGAACACGACGAGTCGGAAACCGAACAGTTGCTGCTGGTCGGTGTCATCGGTGGCGCCGCCGAGGAATCGGCCGCAACCGACCAGGAACGTGCGCGGTGAGGTACACCGTGGCCGAGTTCGAGTCGATGGAGAGGAGGCCCTTACAGTTGTCCGTCCGGACGAAGTCAAGGACTCGACGACCAGCGCCGCAGGTTGCTGCGGTGCGTTCGACGGCCCCGATCTGTATTCGGTGAAGGTGTGGAAGCTGATCCGGTATCGATTGAACTGAATGTCGACGCCGCCCTTTTGTTGAAAGACATGGTGGGCATCGATGCCTATCCCGCGGTGCTTGCGCTGTTACCCAATGTCTACCGGCTCGAGGATCAGGAGCGGGTGCACGCTGTGGTAGCGCCGCAGCTCGCCGAGGCGGGCATCATTGACGGCGACCGGGTGGATCCGACGGTCGAGCACTGGCTACAGTGCCTCTACCGACCGGATATGGAAGTGATGGCTGTTGTCCTGTCCACCGGACTGGACGGTGAACCGCAAGGAATGCTGCGGTTTTCACTGGTGCGCAGCGGCGACACCCATGTGCTCGCCCTGCGCTTCGACGACAACGTGGTCATTCAGACGATGTTCCACGAGGGGCGGAATCTGGAGCATGTGACGGCCGCGCTGGCCGCAGCGCTCGGCCCCGCGCAGATACCGCGGTTCACACCCATGACCACCAGCGTCGAGCAGCTCGACGAGGTGCCGTCGGAACCGGACGAACGGCGGCAAGCGTTGGTGGAGTTGGGCGCCCAGCCGCACACCGCCACCGTGCTGACCCGGGCGCTGGCCGAGGTGGAGCGTCGCGCCGAGATCGTGATGGTCGAGCATCGGGATGGCGGCTCGATCCAGACCGAGGCGTGTGTGAGCGTGCTCGACACGCTCTCGGGGCGGCTGATCGTCACCCCGAGCAGGGCGATGGATGGAGAGATATGGTCCACGTTCGCCCCTGGCGACGATGCGGCTTTGCGGTCGGGGATCGGGGCGTTGATCGACCTGCTGCCCGGCCGAAGTTGGTTCGACACCAGCAGACTGAACTGAACGTCGGACCGTGGTTGTGGAGAGGACGACGGAAATGAACCGAGCACCGAGCAGAAACGGTCATTCGGCCGACGCCGTGCGGGCTCGCGGCGGCTACGACGCGTTCTTCGCACCGACCGGCGAGTTGGCCGATGCGGCCGTGGCACCAGGGCCCGCTGCCGAAACACGCCAGGATGCCGACACGTTCAGTCACGTCGACCCCATCGTCGGACCGCCGCGCGAGCCGCAGGCGGAACCCGACCATCGGTCGCAGGGTGTGGTAGCTCCGCCGCCCGCGGCGAGTGCGCCGCTGCCCGACGCCAGTGTGCCGCCGCCCCAGGTGAATCCCCAGCCTCCGCAAGCCAGTGCGCAGCCGTCGCAGGGCAGTGCGCAACCGCCGCAAGTCAGTGCGCAACCGCCGCAAGCCAGCGCGCAACCGCCGCAGGCAAGCGTTCGACCGCCGCAGGCGAATACGCAGCGGGACTACGCCGCCGCGCCACCGGCGGAAGGACAACAGCAGGCCGCCCACCAACTTTCGGCCCAGCAGCAGGCCGCCGAGCCGTACCAGGCCGAGCAGGCAGCCGAGCCCTCCCAGGCGCTCGCGCGGAACGAAAGCGCATCCACGAATCAGAATTGGTCGTCCGGATCGGCGGCACCCTGGGTTCCAGAACGCGTCGACCGGTCGGCCTACGACGGGACGCCGCGGGTCGAGGTGCTGCCCGCCGCGCTCAGCTCGATCGAGCTGCTCGCCGACATCTCCGCCGCGAAGCGCGCGCAGCTGCGGTCCCAGTCCGGTGTTCGTGGTGCGCTGAACAAAGTCGGCTTCAATATCGGGCTTTCGCCTGCCGAGCAGCGCGCCGAGGACCGCCGCAACCGCATTCGCCGGCAGCTGACCACGACCTATCAGATCGCGGTGGTGAGCGTGAAGGGCGGCGTCGGCCGCACGACCACCGCGGCCACGCTCGGCTCGACGTTCGCCAGCCTGCGCCCGGACCGGGTGGTCGCGATCGATGCGAACCCGGACTTCGGTGATCTGTCGACCCGCACCGCGAGGCACCCGTACGGACTGACCTTGCGCGACCTGGCGCAGTCGCAGAACCTGGACGCGTTCTCCGCGGTGCAGTCGTTCACCTCGATCAACTCGGCCGACCTCGCCGTGATCGCCTCGCCGTGGACCACCGAGGCCACCGACGCGCTGTCCGGCCACGAATACCACACGGCCGTGGAGGTTTTGCGCCGTCACTTCAACCTGCTGGTGGTCGACTGCGGGACCGGTGTGCTCGATTCGGCGACCGCGTCGGTGCTGCAGACCAGTGACGCCGTCGTGGTGGTGACCCCGGCCACCGTCGGCGGCGTGACCGGCGCGGTGGCTACGCTGAACTGGCTGAGCTCGCACGGTCTCCAGCATCTGATCGCCAAGTCGATCGTCGGGATCGTGCATCACCAGCCCTTGAAACCCACTGTCGACGTGGACGCGATCGAGAAGCTGTTCGCCACCGCGCAGCGCCCGACCTGCGTGTTGCCCTACGACGCGCACCTGGCCGAAGGCGGCGAGATCGACCTCCGATTGCTGGAGAAGGAGACCGTGCTCGCGTTCGAGGAACTGGCCGCCTGGCTGTCCGACGGATTCCCCGGATACCTCGCCGGCGGCGCCGACAACAACTCCGGTGATCGCGGAGCGTGGCGATGACCACTGCCGTCGCACCCGCGCCCGCCGGGACGCAGTCGTCGGCGGACGTAGCACGGGCCCGGATCGCCGTGATGGTCGCCTCCTACCAGGTCGACGTGGTGGTGCCGACCAAGTTCACCATCGAGACGTTCATCGACGATCTGCTGGTGGTGCTGGCCTCGGCGATCGATGACGAGAGCGTGGACTTCACCCCGCCACAGGGCCAGTGGAGCCTGGCTCGCCCCGGCGAGCCGCCGATGCCGCGCTGGCGCAGCCTCGCCGACCACGACGTCACCGACGGCACCGTGTTGATGCTGTCGGTCGTCGAGTCGGCGGAGGTGTTCACGCCGGTGGTCGAGGACATCACCGACGCGCTCGCCTTGATCAACGAGCGTGAGTTCGCCGAATTCGACGCGAATACCGCGACGATCGTCGGCCTCGCCGCGCTGGGAGTCGGCGCGTCCGCGGTGGCCGCGATGCTGTCCTGGTCGTGGACCATGACCGGTTCGGTGGTGTGGTGTGGGCTGCCTGCCTTGCTGCTCGGCGCGCTGTGCTGGGCGGGTGCGGCGATCGCGCGCCGGCGCGACGCTCCGGCCAAGATCTGCCTCGGCTTGTCGCTGGCGGCCACGCCGCTGCTGTTCGCGGGCGGCGCGATGCTGGTGCCGCCCGCCTACGGCCAGCCAGGACCGTTCGCCGCGGCCAACCTCGCGGCCGGAGCGGTGGTCGCCGCGGTGGCCGCCGCCACCATGATGCGGTTGAGCGGACTCGGCATCGCGACGCTGATGGCGGTGACGGTGCTCGGGGTCGCCCTGACCGCCGCGGCCTTGCCGTTGACCTACGTGGATCTGTCCGTGGGGCAGGTGGCCGGTGGCGCGGTGTTCGTCGGCATCGTGCTGCTGACCGTGGCGCCACGAATCTCCGTGGTGATCGCGCGCATCCGGCCGCCGGACCTGCCCGACCCGGGCAACGAGGTCGCCCCGACGACGCTGACCGACCTCTTCGATGCCGAGACGGTGCGTGAAGGAGACGAACACACCGAGGACAGCGAACGACAGCGCCTGAGCAACGAGGTGGGCATCGAGAGCCGCGCCCGGCTGGCCGTGACCAGCCTGCGCGGCCTGATCGCCTCGACCTCGACCGTGCTCGCGGTCGCCGCGGTGACCTCGGCCGTGGTCAGCCCCGGCGGTATCCGCGAGATCGTCATGGCCGCCGCGATCGCGGGCTTGCTGGCGATGCGCTCGCGCTGGCATCCGGACCGGGTGCAAGCGATCGCCTTGATCGCCGCCTCCGCCGCTACCGTGTGCGGCGTCGGATTCGTCTTGGTCGGCGCGTATGAAACCCCGGTCGCGCGTCTGGTGGTCGGATTGGTGGTCGCTATCGCGGCAATCGCGGCCTGTGTGGCGGCGATCCGCTTGCCCGGCAAGCGACTTTCCCCGGTGACCCGGCGGGTCACCGACCTGGTGGAGTACGCGCTCATCCTGGTGGTTCCGGTGATCGCCTTCTGGATCATGGGCGTCTACACCGCGATGCGAGGGATCTGATGAAGGTCGGCAGCGCCGCTGTAGCGGCTCTGGCCGGAGTGCTGCTGGCCGTCCCGGCCGCGCCCGCCATCGCGTTGGAACCGCCGCAGGTCGTGGTCGGTTCACCGCCCACGGATGATCCGCCCGGACCCGAACTCCCGACGAAGCAGGACAAGGGCTGTCTGGCCGCGGGTCTGCTGCCGGACAGCGACGTGTCCCGGGTTCCGCCACCGGAACTCGCGCTCGATCTGCGCCGCGCCCGGGCGCTGAGCCGCGGCGCGGGCGTGACCGTCGCGGTGATCGATACGGGCGTGACTCCCCATCCGCGCCTGCCCAACCTCGTCGGCGGCGGCGACTACGTCGCGGCGGGCGGCGACGGCCTGTCCGACTGCGACGCGCACGGCACGCTGGTCGCCGGGATCATCGGCGCCGCCCCCGATCCCGCGGACGGATTCGCCGGCGTCGCCCCGGACGCGCGGATCATCTCCCTTCGCACGCGTTCCGGCGCGTTCAGCCTCGAACAACCGAGTTCCGATCGCGACCTGCAACTGTCCATCGACCTGCGCACCATGGCCCGAGCGATCACCCGCGCGGCGAACCAGGGCGCCGGAGTGATCACGGTGTCGCTGCCGATCTGCGTGCCCGCTGACGGGCAGGTGGACCAGTCCATTCTCTCGGCGGCCATCGGCCACGCCGTGCACGTTCGCGGGGCGCTCATCGTTGCGGGGGCGGGCAACACCGCCGGCGGCACCGGTTGCTCGCAGAATCCCGACATCGATCCGGCCCGCCCCGCCGATCCCCGCAACTGGCGGGACGTGAAGACGATCTCCACACCGGGGTGGTTCGGCGCCGACGTGCTCACCGTCGGATTCACCACCGCGACCGGCGCGCCGATGCAGGATTCGCTGAACGGGCCGTGGGTTTCGGTGGCCGCGCCGGGGACCGGCATCGAGTCGCTCGGTCCCGGCGGCGGCGGTCTGATCAACGGTGTCGGCACGCCGGACAAGCTGGTTCCGGTGGGCGGTGCGTCGTTCGCCGCGGCCTACGTCAGCGGAGTCGCCGCGCTGTTGCGGTCGCGGTTCCCCAACGAGACGCCTTCGGAGATCGCCGCCCGTTTGCAGGCCAGTGCGCACGCTCCGGCTCGCGGCATCGATAACGCGGTGGGCGCGGGCATGATCGACCCGCTCGCGGCGCTGAGCTACCGGACGCCGCCGAAGCCGCCCGCCGGGCTGTTCCGGTCCGCGGAACTGCCCATGCCCGCCCCGCCGCGCCCGAAGGATCCGCTGCCTGCGGTCACCGCGACAGTCGTCATCGTCATCGCCCTCCTGCTCGGCCTGGCAGGAAGTCACGCGAACTCCGTGATGCGGAGGCGGCGGTGAGCTTTCCGAGCGTTCGGTTCGGCGGCGTCGAGCGTGGTCCTTTCGCGGCCTTCGTCGTGGTCGGCAGCCCGCTGCTGGTCGGCCTGTCGGCCAAGACACCGTGGTGGGTCAGCGCGGTGGTCGTCACGGTCCTGGTCACGACGGTGACCGTCCGGGTGAACGGACGCACCGGCGCGCGCTGGCTGCTCGACTGGGTGGAATACCGATCCGGCCGGAATACCCGGGCGCGGGAAAGGGCGCAGCTGGCCCGAATCCGCGATGTGCAGGTCGCGGCGGGTGTGTGCGGTATCAACGAGGCGGGCAACACGCTGATCGCAATGATCCAGCTCGCGCCGAACCTGGACCTGCCCACCGTCATCGGGGAGCAGACGCTCTACACCGAGGACACCATTCCGGTCGATGTGCTGTATCCGATGTTGGACCAGTTCGGCATCTCGGTCGACATCGACATCGTCACCACCGGGCAGCGTGTCCGTTCCGCGGGCAGCTACAGCATGCTCTACGACCAGCTGATCGGCTCCCACCCGGTGGTCGGCGATCGGCTGACCTGGCTGGTGGTCCGGCTCGATCAGGAACGCAACCTGGCCGCGCTGAGCAAGCGCGGCCCGTGCTCGGTGGTCGCGCCCAAGGCGCTGGCCAGCGCCGCGCACCGGATCGCGGGACGGCTACGCGAACGCGGCATCGCCGCGCACGCGCTGCCCGCCGACGCCTTGCGGGACGCGACGCGCCTGCTGCACGCCGGTGTCGAACTCACCGATCTGCGGGAGACCTGGAGCCATCTGGAGTCGTCGGTGCCGGGCCGGTTCGTGACCAGCTTCCTGATCGACTGGACCCGCTTGGACGGCGTCGGCCTGGACGACTGCTGGACCTGGAACCGCGGCCGCACCACGCTGGTGGTGAGTCTGACCGACGACGGGGAAGGGCCGCGCGCCCTGGTCCGGTTCATCGGTCCGGCTCTGACCACCACCCCGCCGGAATACCTGCGCCTGCTCGGCGGCGACCAGTCGACGGCGCTGATGGCGTCCTTGCCCACCGGCGACTCGGTCCGCGCCCTGCGCGGCTTCGAGTCCGGCTCTGATGTCGCACCCAGCGACGTGGTCGCCGAGTTGACCATCGCGATCGGCCCGAACGGCCAGATCCTCGGTGCGATCAGCGGACAGCCGCGGCACACCTTGGCGCTGCCGCTGTTCGACCCGGCCCGGTACAACCCGCGCAGGCGCACCATCGACGTGCATGCGGTGCTGCCGGTCGCGCAGCAGATCATCCTGCGCGCGATGGTCGTCGGCGCGGACGTGGAGATCCATTCGGCGCGACCGGACAGCTGGCGTCAGCTCGTCACCGCGGTCGGTGACCCCCGCTCGATGCGGATGGCGGATCCCAACGCCGGAGGACCAGGAGCTCAGAACGGTGCGGAGGCGGACACCCCCGCCACGATCGCCGTCTTCGACCACCTGCCGCCGCGTGCGTCCAGCGCGCACACGACGGTCACCATCAGCGAGCCCGGCGGTCCGCGCAGGCGTGCGGTCGATCTCGCGATCAACCAGGTCAGCGCGACCGCGGTGGACGTGAGCATTCCGATGCGCACGGTGCGGGTTGACCTCATCGAGCCGAGAGGCGAGACACGATATTTCGATACCGTCGACGGCCCGCCCGCGCCCGGCGCTCGGGCATCCGGACCCATGGTTGCACCTCCGCAACCTGGTGGCCGTCGCGTGAGCTGACGGGAGCGGTCGGTTAATGTCTATCACCGTGGTTGCGGACACCCATTCCGATGGCGGCGATCTCCCTCATCACGACGCCGGGGACGCGCTGACCCCGAGACAGGCCGCCGCCGCGATCTTCTCCAGCCGGCTATCGGAGCTGATCGCGGAGTCCGTCGTGTCCACCGAGGATGGATCGACGCGGTCGCTGACGCTCTACTCGCTGGCACAGCACCTGGAATTGGCCTACCCGGACGTGCCGGTGTCGCAGTCCGGTCTGTACCGGCTCATCCACGGGGACGCGATCCCGCGGCTGGACTTGGTGATCGCGCTGGCGCGAGTGTTCGACGTGCCGCCGGAGTACTTCGTGACCGAGGAAAAGAAACGCTGAACCGGCCCTGCGGCTGTTCCCCGCAACGGGAATAGCGTGCGCTCGGCGGGCTGCTCGCGCCGGATACGATCCGGTTCATGCCCGATGAGGACGCGGGAGACGTCTTTCTCCGTCATCGAGGCGCGGTCCTGGAGGCGCTGCTGTCCGATCCGTCGTTCGGGCCTTCCGCCGCGCCGCCCAGCGACAGTCCGGACTTCGGTGCCGCCTCGCTCGGGCTTCCCGACCTCGATCCGGACTCCGAGCCTGTGGCGCCACGGCGCCGCAGCGGCGACGGCCCGAGGGCCAGCGAGCGAATCCTCGCGCTGCTGAACGGGCAGACGCAGGACACGACGCCCGCGATGGATTTCGGGAGCGACTACTCCGCGGTCGCGGCGCGCTCGAACGCGCCGGCCGCCCCGGAGCCGGAACCCGAACCGGAACGCCGCGCGGCCACACAGGCGAACCGGCTCGCGCCGGCGCAGGAGGTGGCCAAGGACGCGCTCGTCCAGTTGCGCAAACCGAAGGTGGCCCTGATCGTCGCCGCGGTGGTCGCGGTGCTGCTGGTGCTGCTTCTTGTCACCACCGGTGGCGGGGACTCGAAGAACACGGCGCAGAACCAGCTGCTGGTCGTCACGCCGCCGCCGACCTCCGCGGCGCCGGCGACGTCGGCCGCTCCGGCGGCGGGCTCGATCATCCAGGTGAAGTCCGCGGAATCGAAATGCGGGCCGGGCGGTACGCCGGCGATGGACGCGTTCTCCGGGCAATCGGGCAAGGCTTGGTCGTGCGTGCGTGCCTACAAGGTCGACGGCCAGGTGATCACCATCGACCTGGGCAAGACCTACCAGATCGACTCGATCGGCATCGTGCCCGGCTGGGACAACATCAGTGCGGACGGTACCGACCAGTGGGCGAAATACCGCACGGCGAGCCGGGTTTCGTATCAATTCGACGACAGCAACAAGACCGTCTACACGCAGCCGACCCTCGACCAGCGCACCTTGGTGGTAACCAAGATCGAGCCGCCGGTGAGCGCCTCGAAGATCGTGCTGACCGTATTGGAATCCAAAGGCGGTCCTTCGGTCAACACCACCGCCATTTCCTCGATCGTGGTCACGGGGCGCTGAGGTGTCCACGTTGCGCGAGCTGGTCTGCGAGTACTGCGGGCACCGCAACACCGGTGCCGATTCCCGGTGCGCGCACTGCGGTGCGCCGCTGCGCGCGTCCAGGGACAAGTCCGTCGTCGAGAGCAACCTCCCCGCCCAGATGGCCGGGGTTGCGGAGAAGGTCGGCGCGGAGGCGGAAAAAGCGGTCGCCGAGACCAAGAAGATTGTCGGCAAGACTTATCCGCTCTGGCAGTGGCGTGCCGCCGGAATCGGAATCCTGGTCATGCTCGTTGCCGTCGTCCTCGGTGCCCGGTCCTGTTCGATGTCTCTGCCATCGCTCACGCGCGGGGATACACCGGCGCAGGCCATGCCGGGTCTGCTGCGGTCCGCGGCGTCGTGCGAGGCACTCGATGCCAGTCGGCGCGGGGAGAAGTGCGTCATCGCGGCCAGCAACCCGATGCTCTTCGGCGGCATCGCCGGCGGTAGGGACCTGACCTTCTATTCCGAGCTGGTCCAGCCGGATCAGTTGGCCGACAGCCTTTCTCGCTGGCGCAGCGCCCGCGCGGTCGTGCTCGTCGACGGTCCTGTCTATGTGGCGATCAGCCCCTCGGCAACCGTCTGGTACGCGGACACCAGGGCGGGTTTGCGCTTGGAGACAGGGACATTCGCCGGTCAGACGGCCGCTCGGACCTTCGTCTCGCGAGCGGGTCTGGTCCGCTGACACAGCGCAACCGCATCCGTTCGGCCGGAGAAACTCCCTGATCCGGACGCCGTGACCGGTATCTGCCACGGAATATTATTGTTACACTGTTGATTGTGCCGTTATCCAGCGGTACGTTATTTGAAGTACGAAACACGTACGAGTGCAGTTCCCGGGAAGGCGACGGATCGATGGTGGCAACCACCCAGCAGACGATTTCACCGAAGCGGTTCCACGATGATCCGACCGATCTAGAGGCGGCCTACTTCCGCTGGATCCAGCCGGGATCCTCGGCGTCGGCGATCACGGATCGAGCCGAGCGGATCTTCCGCCAGCATCTCGGACTGGCGGCCACCCGCGCGCCCGGTTCGGCGACCACCCGGGTCTACCGCCCGGACGACAGCGCCGGGCTCGGCGCCGCGATCCAGATCGTCAACGACGACATGCCGCTGCTGGTCGACTCGGTCACCGCCGCGCTGCGCCGGCTCGGCGCGACCATCACCGAGGTCGTGCACCCGGTGTTCGACGTGTCGCGGGATGCCGAGGGCAGGGTGCTGGCCATCGCCCCCCGCGACGGCGAGGCCGAAACCGCCGGCGAGACCGACGGACAGACCTTGCGCGAGTCGTGGATCCACGTGCAGCTGGGCACGGGCCTGTCCGACGAGCTGGTGGACCGGATCGAGCGCGCGCTGCCGCCCCTGCTGGCCGACCTGCGCCAGGTCGCCGACGACACGCCGACCATGGTCGAGGTGCTGACCACCGTTGCCGACCAGCTCGATCAGGCCGCGCAGTGGGCCGGTGACGCGGAGATCCCGCAGACCGCGAATCTGCTGCGCTGGCTGTCGGACGGGCACTTCACCCCGCTCGGCTACGGCTACTACCACTTCCGCCGCTCCGCGCCCAGCGCGAACGCCGACTTCGAGCCGTGGCAGCTGCCCGGCACCGGACTGGGCGTGCTCGCCGGCGGCGCCGCCGCGGGTATCAGCGTGCCGGTGGTCGGCGCGAAGCGGACGGTCCTGCGCATGGCCAACGGCTCGGTGGAGTCGCTGCTGCCCGGGTCGCGGGATCTGTACTTCATCAGCGTCGCCGACTACGGCTCAGGTGACCCGAGCGGTCGCGCGGCTTGGGGTGACACCGTCGCCATGGTGAAGGGCGAGCACGTCTTCGTCGGCACCTTCACCGTCGCGGGCCTGCACGAGAACATCCTCGACATCCCGGTCATCTCCCGGCGGGTACTGCAGGTCATCGACTGGGCCGGTTTCGACCTCAACTCCTTCTCCGGGCAGGCGATGCTGGAGATGATGCAGTCGTTCCCGCGGGTGGAGCTGTTCTCCACCGACGCGCGCATGCTGTTCGAAACCGTCTCCGCTGTCATGAATCTGGGCCTGCGGCGCCAGGTGCGGTTGTTCCTGCGCCGCGATGCGCGCAGCGACACCATCTACTGCCTGGTGTACATGCCGCGTGACCGCTACTCCACCGAGGTCCGGCTGCGCATGGGCGACATCCTGCGCGAGCAGTTCGATGCCGAGCAGATCGCCTATTCGGCGCGCGCGACGGAATCCGAGCTGGCCGTCGTGTATTTCACCGTGCACCGTAAGCCGGGCGCCGAACCCGGCGACATCTCCGAGGACAACCGCGAGCGGATCCAGGAGCTGCTGCTGGCCACCACGTGGACCTGGAGCGACCGCCTCGTCGCCGAGGCGGCGGGCGCGTCGGACGTGCCGCAGGCGCTCGTCGGCGACTACGCGGCCGCCTTCCCGGCGAGCTACCAGCAGGAGCACGAGCCCGCACGGGCGCTCACCGATCTGCGCAGGCTGGAGCGGCTGGCCGACGGCGAGATCGACACCAATCTCTACCGGCACGGCGAGTCCGCCTCGGCGGATTGGCGATTCACGCTGTACGTGGCGGGGGAGGGCGTGTCGCTGAGCCGGGTGCTGCCGGTGCTGCACAGTCTCGGTGTGGAAGTCGTCGACGAGCGGCCCTACCGCATCACGGTGCCGGACCGGCCGGACCGCTGGATCTACGACTTCGGACTGCGCGTGACGGCCGCGCCGCTGCGGGACGCGCTCGACAGCGAGCCGCCCGCACAGCTCGGGCAGTCGGTCGATGTCGCGTCGCTGCCGGAAACCAGTGTGCGACGGCGTTTCCCGGACGCGGTGACCGCGATGTGGTTCGGTCGTGCCGAGGTCGACGGCCTCAACGAACTGGTCCTGCGCGCCGGTCTGCACTGGCGTCAGGTGGCGCTGCTGCGCGCCTACGCGAAGTACCTGCAGCAAGCCGGATTCGCCTACACCTTCGGCAACATCACCCGCGTGCTGCTCACCCACCCGGCCACCGCCCGCTCGTGCACCGAACTGTTCGCCGCGTACTTCGATCCGGATGGCGTCGGCGATCAGACCGCCGACCGGGCCGCCGAGATCGCCGAGCGGGTGCAGGCCGAGATCGACGCCGTGGTCAGCCTGGACACCGACCGTATTCTGCGTGCCTTGTTCGGCTTGATCGAGGCGACGCTGCGGACCAACTACTACCGGCGCGACGAGGCGGGCAATCCGCTGGACTACCTGTCGGTCAAGTTGAACCCGCACGCGATCGCCGAACTGCCCAAGCCGCGTCCGCAGTTCGAGATCTTCGTGTACTCGCCGCGGGTGGAGGGCGTGCATCTGCGCTTCGGCTCGGTTGCGCGTGGTGGTTTGCGGTGGTCGGATCGGTTGGAGGACTTCCGCACCGAGATCCTGGGTTTGGTGAAGGCGCAGGCGGTGAAGAACGCGGTGATCGTGCCGGTTGGTGCCAAGGGCGGGTTCGTGGTCAAACAGCCACCCGCGGCTACGGGTGATCCGGTGGCGGATCGGCAGGCTTTGGGTGCGGAAGGTGTTGCCTGCTATCGGACGTTCATCTCCGGTCTGCTGGACATCACCGACAATGTGGACCGTGCGACCGGTGAGGTGTTGCCGCCTGCGCGGGTGGTGCGCCGGGATGGTGATGACACCTATCTGGTTGTCGCCGCTGATAAGGGCACGGCGACGTTTTCGGATATCGCCAACGATGTGGCGCAGAGTTATGGGTTCTGGCTGGGGGATGCGTTCGCCTCGGGTGGCTCGGCGGGTTATGACCACAAGGCGATGGGGATTACGGCCAAGGGTGCGTGGGAGAGTGTCAAGCGGCACTTCCGTGAGATGGAGATCGACACCCAGACAGAGGATTTCACCGTTGTCGGTGTGGGTGACATGAGTGGTGACGTGTTCGGCAACGGCATGCTGCTGTCCGAGCACATCCGTTTGGTGGCCGCCTTCGACCACCGCCACATCTTCCTCGACCCGATTCCCGACGCGGCCCGCTCGTTCCGGGAACGCCAGCGGATGTTCGCACTGCCGCGCTCGTCGTGGGCCGACTACGACACGTCGCTGATCAGCTCCGGCGGGGGTGTGTACGACCGCTCCGCCAAGGCGATCCCGGTGACGCCGGAGGTGCGCGCCGCGCTCGATCTGCCCGCACACGTGACCACCTTGTCGCCGCCGGAGATGATCAAGGCGATTCTGCTCGCGCCGGTCGACCTGCTGTGGAACGGCGGCATCGGTACCTACATCAAGGCGAGTACCGAGACCAACGCCGAGGTGGGCGACAAGTCCAACGACGCGGTCCGGGTGAACGCCGACGAACTCCGGGTCAAGGTGATCGGCGAGGGCGGCAACTTGGGTGCCACGGCGCTGGGCCGGATCGAGTTCTGC
Organism: Nocardia sp. Marseille-Q1738; assembly: GCF_965283145.1. Taxonomy (NCBI): domain Bacteria; kingdom Bacillati; phylum Actinomycetota; class Actinomycetes; order Mycobacteriales; family Nocardiaceae; genus Nocardia; species Nocardia sp. Marseille-Q1738. Next base: position 39,641 of record NZ_CBDIMS010000012.1, read on the forward strand.
CGCAATGGCGGACGGATGAACACCGACGCGCTGGACAACTCGGCTGGCGTGGACTGCTCCGACCACGAGGTCAACATCAAGATCCTGCTGGACGCCGTCGTATCCAGCGGCGAGCTGCAGGTCGCCGAGCGCAATCCGCTGCTGGCCTCGATGACCGACGAGGTCTCCGAACTCGTGCTGCGCGACAACATCTCGCAGAACTTCCGGCTGGGGATGTCGCGGGCCGACGCTGCGGGCATGTCCGGCGTGCACGGCAGGCTGATCAACGACCTGGAACAGCGCCGCGGCCTGGACCGCGAGCTCGAGGCGCTGCCGACGGATGCCGAGCTGGCCCGCCGTGCCGCCGAAGGAACCGGGCTGACCTCGCCCGAGCTGGCCAATCTGATGGCGCACGTGAAGCTGTCGCTCAAGGCCGACCTGCTCGCGGGCGACCTGCTCGACAGTGCCGCGTTCGCGTCGGTGCTGCCGGCTTACTTCCCCGCGCCGCTGCGTGAGCGGTTCGCCACCGCGATCGGCAGGCACCCGCTGCGGCGCGAGATCGTGGCCACCGTCGTGGTCAACGAGATGGTCGACTACGGCGGTATCACCTACGCTTTCCGGCTCGCGGAGGAGGCCGGGGCGACCACCGACGACGCGGTGCGCGCGTACAAGGCGGCGGTGGAGATCTTCGATCTGCACACTCTGTGGGAGCGGATCAGGCAGACGCCGATGTCCACGGCGGCGCGCAACGAACTGGAGCTGGAGACCAAGCGCACGCTCGACCGTGCGTCGCGGTGGCTGCTGTCCAACCGGCCGCAGCCGATCGCGATCGGCGCCGACATCGCCAGGTACCGGGACGGGGTGCGTGCCCTGGTCGGCCAGGTGCCCGCCTGGCTGACCGGGTATCTCACCGACGATCTCGCCGAGCGCTCGCGGCGGTCGATCTCCCGGGGCGCGCCGCGGGAGTTGGCCGAGGAGGCCTTCGGGCTGATCCACCGCTTCCCGCTGCTGGATGTGATCGACCTGGCCGACATCGCCGACCGCGATCCCGCGGAGGTCGCGGTGCTGTACTACGCGCTGAACGAGCATTTCCAGATCGAGCGCCTGCTGACCGCGGTGGGCAACCTGGAGCGCGGCGGGCGCTGGCGGGCGCTGGCCCGGCTCGCGGTGCGCGAGGATCTCTACGATTCGCTGCGCTCGCTGACCCTGGACGTGCTGACCGCGACCGAACCGCAGGACAGCACCGCCGAGAAGATCGCGTACTGGGAGTCGACCAACCGGTCGCGGCTGGGCCGCGCCCGTGCGTCGCTGGCGCAGATCTTCGCCGCCGAGACCCACGACCTGGCCGCCCTCTCGGTGGCGGCGCGGCAGGTCCGCGGCATGGTGAGCGGCGGTGAGTCGACCGCCGTCGCACCGACGGTCGCCGGCTGATCCATCCGGCGATGCCCGGAGGCATGGCGCGCTCGGCGTCAGCCTCCGGGCATCGGCGTTCCGCAGGCACCGCAGAACTTGGCCGACGCGGCGGATTCCGCGCCGCAACTGGGACAGTGCCGCGGCTGCGGCGCAAGGCGCGCACCGCAGTTCATACAGAACCGCGCGCCCGCCGGGTTGGCGGCGTCACAGGCGGCGCACGACACCTGTCCCGCCTCGGGAGCGGCGGGCGGCAGCTGCGGTGCCGCGGAAGGGGTGCCGACCTGCTGGCCGATGGCGTTCAAACTCAGCGCGGCGCCGAGGAATCCGCCGTCGGCGCCGTGGTGGTGACCATGCGCGAAACCCTGGCTCGCGCCGAGCGCGAGTTCACCCGCGGCGTAGCGCTGGAAATCGCCGGTGAGGCGTATGTACTTGACGTCCTTGGCCAGTCGCTTCAGCCGGTCGGCGTCTTCCGGAGCCAGCGAGATGTCGAAGTTGCCGATCCGGGGAATGCGTAGGCCGTATTCGTAGAGTGCCGTGTTCGTCTGGCGCAGCACCGCGGTCTCGATCGGCTGCAACTGCGCCGAGAGCCCGAGCACCTGCCAATCGCCGCGCGAGATGCCCTGGGTCACGGCGATCTTCATGGACTTGAGCAGCAGGTCGGCACACCAGCTCTGCACCCGCTGCTGGTCGGTGAGGTCCGCGGTGCCCGCCAGCTGGGTGAGCAGCTCGCCAGGATCGCGGACGGTCAGGGCGAACTCGCCGAACACGCGCAGGGTCACCACCTGCTCGCTGACCGGGTCGAGGATATCGGCCAGCCGTCCGCCGAACCGAATCCCGGGAAACTCTCTGGTGGAGACGAAATACAGTTCGGCGCGATAGAAGTTCCCGCCGGTGACCGTGTCGACGAGTGCGCCGAGCACCGGTAGTTCGGTGGCGTCGATGCGGTGGCGGCCCGGGCCCATCGCGGCGATCACCTGCCCGGACTGCACGAACAGGGCGGTCTCGTCGGCGTTGACGATCGCGCGGCTGTAGCGGCGGATGTTGACATCCGGCCACTTGTAGACCATCTGGTTCTTGCGCTCCTCGGGGACCGCGATGAACTCCCGCTCGAACCACGCCATCTGCGCTCCCTCTACTGCCTTGCCCCATCGAGCGTACCGATATCCAGTGGCTCGTTCAATGATTCCTTATTGCGATCATTGCTGTTCGGAGGCTGTTTTCTCAAATTCATTGATGTCCAGCATGTTACAAGAGGCGAGTCGCTATTGAACGTACCGCTATCTAACGGTACATTGAGCGAAGTTATGATCGCCGTCACCTGAAAGGCCATCGCCATGACCACAGTTCGACCTCCCGCGGAGGCGCCCGCACCCGCTGCCGCGCTGCATGAGGAGGACGAGGGATACCACAAGGCCCTGCGCCCCCGTCAGCTGCAGATGATCGCGATCGGTGGCGCGATCGGCACCGGATTGTTCCTGGGTGCGGGCGGGCGACTGGCCAGCGCTGGCCCGGGTCTGTTCCTCGTCTACGCCATCTGCGGCGTATTCGTCTTCTTCATCCTGCGGGCGCTCGGTGAGCTGGTGCTGCATCGCCCCTCCTCCGGATCGTTCGTTTCCTACGCGCGTGAGTTCTACGGCGAGAAGCTGGCATTCGCGGTCGGGTGGATGTACTTCTTCCACTGGTGCATGACCGGGATCGTAGACATCACCGCCATCGCGACCTATGTCCATTACTGGGGAGCGTTCGAGGCGATACCGCAGTGGCTGATCGCCCTGGTCTCGCTCGCGGTCGTGGTGAGCATCAACCTCATCTCGGTGAAGTGGTTCGGCGAGCTCGAGTTCTGGGCCGCACTGATCAAGGTGGTCGCGCTGGTCACCTTCCTGATCATCGGCACGGTGTTCCTCGCGGGCCGTTTCAAAGTCGACGGTCAGGTCACCGGCCCCAGCGTCATCACCGACCACGGCGGGCTGTTCCCCAGCGGCCTGCTGCCGCTGGTCCTGGTCACCACCGGCGTCGTCTTCGCCTATGCCGCAGTGGAGTTGGTCGGCACGGCGGCGGGTGAGGCGGAGAATCCGGAGAAGATCATGCCGCGCGCGATCAACTCCGTGATCGCCCGGATCGCGCTGTTCTACGTCGGTTCGCTGGTCCTGCTCGGTCTGCTGCTGCCCTACACCGCCTTCAAGAACGGTGAGAGCCCCTTCGTCACCTTCTTCTCGAAGCTCGGCCTGGACGGCGCCGGTTCGGTGATGAACCTGGTCGTGCTGACCGCGGCGTTCTCCAGCCTGAACGCCGGCCTCTACTCGACCGGCCGCATCCTGCGCTCGATGTCGATGAACGGCAGCGCGCCGACCATCGCGGCGCGGATGTCCCGCGGCGGCGTGCCCTACGTCGGCATCCTCGCCACCGGCGCGGTCGCGCTGATCGGCGTCGGCCTGAACGCGGTGGTGCCGGAGCAGGCGTTCGAGATCGTGCTGAACATGTCGGCGCTGGGCACCATCTTCGCGTGGGCCGCGATCGTGGTCTGCCAGCTGCAGCTGTGGCGCTGGTCGCGCACCGGCCGGGTGGAACGGCCGTCCTTCCGGCTGATCGGCACGCCGTACACCAGCTACGCGACCCTGGTGTTCTTGGTGACGGTGGTCGGCCTGATGGCCTTCAGCGACGACCATGTGCAGCGTGGTGCGGTGATCACGATGGTCGTCATCATGATTCCCGCGCTGGTCGGTGGCTGGTTCCTCGCCCGCAAGCGGGTGCTGCAGATCGCGGCGATCCGCGAGGGCGTCACCGGACAGTTCCCCGTCCTGGCCGAGCGGCCGAAGCGCCGCGAACAGGGCGGCGACACGGTGGTGATCCTCGACAAGCCCGACGAGGAGTGAGCCAGTATCCGCCCCGGGCCTTTCGCCCGGGGCGGATCTATTCCCAATGCCGGGAACAACACTCTGCGCATCGACAGGCGGCGGACCAGAATGAAACCCCGATTCAACGGTGGGTTTGAGAGGTTCGTATGGCCGAGCACCCCAGCGCATCCGACCGTCCACTCGGGCATCCGTGGGCGAATCGGCGAATGCGCGGCACCGAGGTGCCTCGGCGAACTTCCCATCCCTGGGCGACTCGGCACCTGCTCAAAACCGAAGTGGCCCCACGACTACCCGATCCGTGGTCCACACCGCGGTGGGTCGAGGAGCGGTCGAAGCGTGCCGTCGCCGTGGACTCCGTCCCGAGCGTCGTCGAGCCATCGACCGCTCCGGACACCGCTCCTGAGCCGACCATCGGCACCGCCGAGCTGCTGCTCGGTGAACTCGAATCGGAACCCGGTTCCGGGCGCAGCGCGCGCTCGCGGCCGAGCGTGCGCAGATTGGGCGGCGGTCTGGTGTCCATGCCCAAGGTGAGCCCGCTCGATCCGCGCACCGCGGTCATGCAAGACCCGGTAGTCCCTGAGCACAAACGTTTTTGCTGGAAGTGCCAGCAGCCGGTCGGCCGCACGACCGAAGCGGGGCCGGGTGCGGTCGAGGGGGAGTGCGGCCGATGCGGCTCCCCGTTCAACTTCCGGCCCTCGCTCCAGCCGGGCGAGATGGTCGCCGACCAGTACGAGGTCCAGGGCTGTCTGGCCCACGGCGGACTCGGATGGATCTACCTCGCCGTCGATCGCAATGTGAGCGATCGCTGGGTGGTGCTCAAAGGGTTGCAGAACCCGCTCGACTTCGAAGCGCACGTGGTCGCCCTCGCCGAACGTCAGTTCCTCTCCGAGGTGGCCTATCCCGGCATCGTCAAGATCCACAACTTCGTCAAGCACCGCTCCGGCCGCGACGTGGCCGACGGCTACATCGTCATGGAGTACGTCGGCGGACGCTCGCTGAAGAAGATGCTCGACCTCCGTGCGCCGGACCGTATTCCGGTCTCGGAGGCGATCGCCTTCATGATGGAGATCTTGCCCGCGCTGGACTATCTACACTCGTTCGGGCTGGCCTACAACGACCTCAAGCCGGACAACATCATGGTCAGCGAGGACGAGGTCAAGCTGATCGACCTCGGCGCGGTCGCCGCTATGGAGTCCTACGGCAGCATCTACGGCACCCCCGGCTACCAGGCTCCCGAGATCACCGAGACCGGCCCGACCGTGGCCTCCGATATCTACACCGTCGGGCGCACGTTGGCCGCGCTGGTCATGGACATGCCCAAGAACGCCGACGGCCACCAGCTGCCGGGCATTCCCGCGCCGGAGCAGGAGCCGCTGCTGCGGCGCTACCCGGCGCTGCACCGGCTGCTGCAGCGCGCGACCGATCCGGATCCCCGCCGCCGCTTCCCGACCGCCTACGCCATGTACGGCCAGCTTGCCGGTGTCCTGCGGATGGTGCTCGCCTACGACACGGGCAAGGAGCACCCCCAGGCTTCGCTCGAATTCGGCGCGATGCGTGGCGATTTCGGCATCGAGACGCTGATCGGGCAGACCGACGGAATGGCCGACGGCCGGCACCGGTTGCCCGCGCTGGACGCGCCGAGCGTCGTCGCGGCCCTGCCGGTTCCGTTGATCGACGGCGAGGACCCCAGCGCCGACCTGCTGTCCACGCTGCTGCACGGCGACCCGCGGCATGCCCTGGACGCGTTGCGCCGCACCGCCGACCGGATCGTCTCCGGGACGATCCGCGAGCCGGAGACCTTCGAGCTGGAGGGCACGCTCACCGCGGTGCGCGCACACCTCGACCTCGGTGAAGTCGTGCCCGCGTGCGACCGGCTCGCCGATCTGCGGCCCGAGTACGGCACCGACTGGCGTATCGAGTGGTACTCCGCGGTCGCCGCGCTGCTGGACGGGCAGTACGAGCGCGCCTTCGAGTACTTCGATCTGGTGCACCGCATGCTGCCCGGCGAGATCGCGCCCGCTCTGGCACTGGCCGCGACGGCCGAACTCACCCTGCAACATCTCGGAGGCGCCGCCGCCGACACCGACTGGGGCGGGCTCGCCGAGGAGTACTACCGCACCGTGTGGCGGACCAACCACGGCGTGGTGAGCGCGGCTTTCGGCTTGGCCCGCAGGCTCGCCGCCGACGGCGGGCTGCTGGAGGCCGTGGAGATCCTGGACCAGGTGCCGGAGGCGTCGCGATATCAGAACGTCGCGCGGATGACCGGGTGTCTGCTGTTGGTCTCCCAACCGATCCCGGAGACGACCGAGGCCGACCTGCTGGAGGCCGCCGCGCGCTTGGACGCGGCGCCGGACGAGCCACGAGCGCTGCAACTGCAGGTCATCGTGGTGGGCGCGGCCCTGGAGTGGGTGCGCGCGGGCGGACAATCGGCCACCCCGGAAGCGACCCTGCTCGGGTTCCCGTTCACCTTGCTGGGGCTGCAACGCGGGCTCGAGTCGAGCCTGCGTGCGCTGGCGCGGATCGCGCCGCATCGCTTGCACCGGTACCGCTTGGTCGACCTGGCCAACCACGTGCGTCCGAAGTCGCGGTGGTGACCGGACTCAGGTCGTGCGCGCGGTGAGCATGAAAAGCGCTGGCGCCGCCAGGATCACCAGCAGCCACAGCCAGTTGCCGGTGGTCACCGCGAGCACCACCGAGAACACCACGGCCGCCCCCGCCAGCACGACGAGGCGGGGCAGCGGATTGGCCGGGATGACCTCGGCTGCGGGCGGTGTGCTGCCGGGCAGGTCGGCGAACAGTTCGGCCAGCTGAGCCTTGCTGGTCGCCGCCGCGACCGCCGCGCTGAGCTCGTCGAACTCGGCCAGACCGATTCTGCCCGCGCCCAAGTGCTGGGTCAGCTCGCGAAGTGCCCGCTCCCGGTCGGCGATACTGGCCGGAGGGCCCGCAGATTCACCCATGCCGGAAGGATAGGTGCAGCCGCAAAAGCCGTGCACCGAGCGGGTTTCCATGAGCGGGAAGGGCGGTCGGCCGCGGGGTGGCGCCCGCGCCTCTCGAGCAGGGGACGCCACCACGCACGCGGAGTTTGCTGAATTGTCGCTGGAGACCGGTCGGTCGCCCCGGCAATGGCCGCGCACCGGCCGTCGCGCCGTGTTGCGATGTGGTTTCCTTGAAGGATGACTGCGGGTGTGGAGTACACGATCGACGAGCTGGCGCGGGAGGCCGGTACGACCGTGCGCAGCCTGCGCGTTTACCACGAACGCGGGGTGCTGCCGCCTCCGCAGGTCAAGGGGCGGACCGGGTTCTACGGCGCCGACCACCTCAACCGGGTGCGCACCATCAGCAGGCTGCTCGACCGGGGGATCAAACTCAACGGCATCAAGGAGTTGCTCAACGCCTGGGACCGCGGTGACGACCTGGGCGACATCCTGGGCGTCGCCGAGCCCGGCGCGCCCGAGACCGCCGCCGTCGACACCGGGGACACCATCGCGGCGACCGAACTCGCCGACCGCTACCGCGACGTGCCCAACGGTCTGGCGCGGGTCGTCGCCGCGGGCCTGTACGAGCCCGTGGACGCGGCGACGTATCGGATCGCGGATCGCCGGCTGGCGCATGGTTTCGATCGCCTGACCGCCGCGGGCATCCCAGCCGATCAAGCGCTCGGCGAGCTGGAGAAACTGCGCGCCGACGCCGACCGGATCGCCCGCCGCTTCGTCGACCTGTTCCGGCGCACGGCCTGGGCGTCGTTCCAGGATTCCCCGGGCGGCCCGGCGGAAGTCGACGACCTCACGCAACGGTTGGCGGCCACTCGCGTGATCCCCGGCGAGACCGCCGCGGAACTCGTAAACCGCTTCGTCGCAAAGTATCTCGACCAGGACACCGAGCTCTCCGAGGCCCTGTCGCAGGACTGATCGGCAGGTGCGGCCGAAACCGCCGGAAATATCTCCATTTCAGATTCCCATCAGTGGAGATACGTGACAGTAACGTGCCGTTAATTAGCGGTATATTGGTCTCGTTCGGCGCGCGTTCGCACTGTTGCGACGTTACCTATCGTCGTCTACCTAAGTATGTCTTCCACCGACCTACCGATGCGCCGAAGTGTCGCTCTCCCCGACAATCTGACCGTCGCACAAGGGCAGCAGATGGGTGTGGGCAATGGGAAGCGTGACACTGTGGATGCAGATGTCGCTCGACGGCTTCGCGGAGGGGCCGGATGAGGAAATCCACTGGCCGGTGGTCGACGAGGAACTGTGCGAGTCGTTCCTCGACGAACTGCGTTCGGCCGACCTGTTCCTCTACGGCCGCAAAACGTACGAGATCATGGCATCGTTCTGGCCGACCGCCGACGTGGATCCGGCGATCTCGGCGTTCTACGTCGATTTCGCGCGGTGCTGGAAACAGACGCCGAAGCTCGTCTTCTCCCGTAGCCTGCGCACCGCCGGGTGGAACACCCGCATCGTCCGGGACGATCTGGTCGAGCAGATCACCGCGCTACGCGCGCAGCCCGGCTGCGACATGGTCCTGTTCGGCGGCGCGGAGACGGCGTCGGAGTTCATGAAGCACGACCTGATCGATGAGTACCGGCTGTTCGTCCACCCCATCCTGCTCGGTGGCGGCGTCCCGTTGTTCCCGACGCCCGCGGTGGCCTCGGGGCTGCAGCTCGTCGACGTGATGACCTTCGACAGCGCGGTCGTCCAAATGCACTACCAGCAGACGGCCTCGGCGTCGACGGTGTAGTGCGCGCGGCGGCCGGTGACCGCCCGCCGCCCACACGGGGGACGTGAGACGAACGTTAACCTCTGATTGCTCAGCGCGTCGGCGCGTCGTCGGCTAACTTTCGTTTGTATGTCCCTGGTTCAGGCACGTGGCGACGTGCTGCCTGCGTCCACCAGTGAATTCATCGGCCGGGAAACGGAATTGGACCGGCTGGGCGCGCTGCTGGACGGTGACGCCCGCCTGATCACCCTGGTCGGCCCCGGTGGGATCGGCAAGACGCGATTAGCCGCGGAGGCGCTGCGCCGTGGCTCGCGGGCCGGGCGCAGGCCGGTCTACTGGGCGCGGCTGGCCGAGCTGGAGCCCGACAGCACCGCGACCGCGCAGGACGTCATGCAGTCGGCGGTGCGCACCGATCTCAGCTCCCCACCGACCCGCGCCGCGCTGGTGCGCACCTTCACCAGCGGGGACCGTTCCGCCGAGCGTGCGGTTCTCGTGCTGGACAACTGCGAACACCTGCTCGGCGCGGTCGCGGCGATGATCGCCGAGCTGCTGGATGCCGCGCCCGGGCTGACCATCCTGGCCACCAGCCGCGAACCGATCGGCTGGGTCGACGAGTACCTCCTGGCCGTGCCGCCGCTGTCGCCGCGCCAGTCGCTCGAATTGTTCCGCGAGCGCGCCGAACTCATCGGGCGGGCGATCCCGGACGATCGCGAGCAGGTCGCCGTCGCCGCGCGGATCTGCCGCCGGGTCGACCACAACCCGCTGTTCATCCGGCTGGCCGCGGCCCGGCTGCGGCATCAGCCACCGATGATGGTGCTGCGGGAACTCACCGGCGACGCCGACGACAAGCGCCTGCGCTGGACGCACGGAGCCCGGGCAGGCGCCGAGGAGCGCCACCGCGGCGTCTACGACGTCATCGCCTGGTCCTTCGCGCTGTGCAGCCCGCCCGAGCAACTGCTGCTGGAGCGGCTGTCGGTCTTCGCCGCGGGATACGAGACCGATGACGAGTCCGTCCGCGGCGGCATCGAGCTCGACGCCGCGATCGCGGTGTGCGCCGACGACTCCCTGCCCGCGCGTGATATCGAACACCTGCTGGAGCGGCTCACCGAACAATCCCTGGTGTCGGCGCACCTGACCGCGACGACGGTCAGCTGGTACCTGGTGGAAAGCGTGCGCGTCTTCGCCCGCGATCACCTGCGCCGCCGCGACCGCGGCGAGTTCGATCGCCTCGCCGCCCGGCACCGCCGGTACTTCCGGGACAAGGTCGTCGCCGGACAGGCCATCTGGCTCGGCCCGCACGACCTGGCCTGGCTGGCCTGGGCGCGGTCGGCGTGGAACGACATCGTGCTCGGCATCGAATCCGGCCTCGCCGATCCGGCGGAGGCCGTGATCGCGCTGGAGACCGCCACGGTTCTGCTCTCGATGAAGGTCCCGTTCGTCAAGTCCGGTGCGGGCGCGCTGACCCGGCTGACCGAGCGCGCGCTGGAAGCCACCAAGGCGGCCGGGCTCCGTCCCTCCGGGGTCGCCGACCTCGCCACCGCGCTGCTCGGCTGGATCTCGTTGTGGCAGGGGCGCAGCGACAACATCCCGCAGTTGCTCGCCGACTGCATGATCGCGCCCACCGAGGCGGGGCCGCGCTACACCGACGTGGATTTCGGATTGCCCGCGCCGGTGGAATGGATGTGGGGACTCGAGCTGATGCTGGTGCGCGGCGACCCGCGCGCGATCACCGTCCTCACCCGGGCTCGGCACAAGTTCGCCGAGCAGGGCGACCGCATCGGCGCCGAGCGCAGCGACGTCTTCGTGGCGTTCTGCTCCGCCCTCGTCGGCGACCGGCAGCAGGCGCTGGAGAACACCGCGCGATTCCTGGAGCGGTCGGTGTCGTCCGGCTCGACGCTCTCGACGGCGTGGGCCGAGATCGCGCGGGCGGTGGCGCTGGCCAAGCACGGGTCCGCCGCCGAGGCGCTGGCGATGACCCACGGCGTGCTCAGCCGCCACCGCGGTGAGCAGGACACATGGACGGCGACCTGGGCGGTGGGCGCGCACATCGTCGCGATGGGCCAAGTGCTCATCGCCGAGCGGGCCGACGGTGGGGATCCCGCGGCGGCAGCGACCGCGGCGACCGAAATCGCCTATTTGGTCGGGAGTTTCAAGACGCGACAGCGCTCGATGGGTATCGCCGTGGACCGGGTGCCGCTGATCGCCGCCGAGATCCGCAGCGCCGCGGAGGTCGCGCGCACGGTGCTCGGCGACCGGGCATACGCTTCGGCCGAGCGCCGGACCCGCCTGCGCCCCGAACTGGACGCGCTGTGGTGGCCGACCACCGAATCGACGCCCGCGCCCCGGCGGCCGGACCGGCCGAGCACTGCCCGCCCCGCGTCGCGGCGGCCCAGCTCGCGCTGGAACGACTTGTCCCAGGCCGAGCGCGACGTCGCCGTCCTAGCCGCGGCGGGCTGGCCCAACAGCGCCATCGCCGCCCGGCGGCGCAGCTCCATCCGGACGGTCGACGCGCAGGTCGCCACCATCCGGCAGAAGTTGATGATCGCCTCCCGAGCCGACATCGCCGGCCACATTCCCGACGAACTCGCCGGCCGCGTCCGCCACGAATCCGAGCGACGGCCCAGGCGCGGCCGCAGGGGTGCCTGATGGACTATTAGGCTGCTGCTCCCGGTAATTTCTGGATCGATAGGTGTGGGCGGCATGTCGGAAGTGAACAGCGGCGGTGGCAACGGCCCCGCCGCGCCCGGCGAGTTCGTGGGCAGACACGCCGAACTGCGACAGATCGACACGCTGCTGTCCTCGTCGAGCGCGCGGTTGATCACGCTGGTCGGGCCGGGTGGCATCGGCAAGACGACGTTGGCGCTCGAAGCGGTGCGCCGCTATCGGGGCGCGGCCCGGCACGCCGTCTACTGGACGCGCCTGGCTCGACTCGCGGCGGGCGCGGAAACCGGATCGGTCGCCGAGGAAGTGCTGCAGTCCCTCGCCAAGAACGGCATCACGGGCCGGTCGGCCTGGGACGGTTTGGTGGCGACTTTCAGCGAGTACGACGACGAGTCCCACCGGACGATCCTCGTGCTGGACAACTGCGAACACGTGCTCGGTGGGGTCGGCCCGCTGATCGTCGGACTGCTCCAAGCGGTACCCGGGCTGACCGTCGTCGCGACCAGCCGGGAGCCGGTGGGCTGGATCGACGAGCAACTGGTCACCGTGCCGCCGTTGTCCGGCCCGCACGCCCTCGAATTGTTCCGGCGGCGTGCCGAGCGCACCGGACGGCCGATTCCCGAGGATCCCGGACAGCTCGCCATCGCCGCGCGGATCTGCGGTCATGTCGACAACAACCCGCTGTTCATCCGGCTTGCCGCCGCGCGACTGCTGCACCGGCCGCCCGCGATCGTGCTGCGCGAGTTGTCCGGCGACACCGACGACCGGCGCCTGCAGTGGACGCACGGCGCCAGGGTCGGCGTCGGGGAACGCCACCGCAGCGTGCGCGACGTGATCGCCTGGTCCTACGGTCTGTGCACCGACCTCGAACAACTGCTGCTGGAACGGTTGTCGGTGTTCGCCACCAGTTGCGACGCGGAGAACGACGAATCTCCGTTCGGCGGCGCGGACACCGACGCCATCGTGGCGGTCTGCGCGGACGCGTCGCTGCCCGCCGAGGAGATCGGGCGACTGCTCGAGCGCCTGGTCGAGCGGTCTTTGCTGTCGGCGCACATCACTCCGACCGCGGTCCGGTACTACCTGCTGGAAAGCGTCCGGGTGTTCATGCGCGACCGCCTGTCGGCGCGGGGCGACGAGGTCGACGAGGCGCGGCTGCTCGCCCGCCACCGGCGCCACTACCGGGACCGGGTCGCCGCTGGGCCGGCCACCTGGTACGGCCCGCGGGAACAGGAGTGGATCGACTGGGCGCGCACGGCCTGGGACAACATCCTCATCGCCATCGAAACCAGCCTGGCCGACCCGGAGGAGGCCGTCGTCGGACTGGAGACCGCCGCGACGCTGATGGCGTTGCGTGTGCCGTTCATCACCGGGTCCAACCGTGCCATCACGGGTCTCACCGAACAGGCACTGGAAGCCACCGCCCAGCTCGATCCACCGCCGACCAGGCTGCGCATCAACGCCACCGCGCTGGTCGGCTGGATCGCCATCTGGCAGGGCAGGCACACCTACACCGCGCAATTGCTGGACGAGTGCGCCGCGGAGTGCCTGACCGACCCGGACCTGCGTCGCGGCTGGCGGGAGACCACGGCGACCGACGTCGGCCTGCCCGCCCCGGTGGAATTCACCTGGGGCCTCGAACTGCTGCTGATCCACTTCGATCTGCGCGCCGCCGACGTACTGGCCCGGGCGCGAAGGAAGTTCGCCGCGGCCGGCGATCGGGCGGGGGAGCAGCGCAGCGAGCTGTTCGAGACGCTCACCTACGCCAACATCGCCGACGCCGACGTGGCGCTCGGGGCCACGCGCAGGCATCTGGACCGAGCCCTCGACTCCGGCGCGGCCTGGGCCATCGCGTGGGCCGAACTGGCCTTGATGATCGCGGTGTCCAGGCACGGCGATCCGCGGGAGGCGGTGCGGCTCGGACAGTCCACGCTGGAGCGCCTGCTGACCACCGGGGATACCTGGACGGCGGGCTGGGTCGCGCACTTCAGCATGATGGCGAAGACCTACCTGTTGTCCGCTCGGCTCGACGCGGGCGACAGCGGAACCGCCGAATCGATTGCCGCCGCCACCGAGATCGCGCATCTGCAAGGCGGAATCGACACGCTGCACCGTTCGATGGGCATCGTCGCCGACCGGGTGACGCTGGTGGCCCGCGGCACCGCCCGAGCCGTCGAGGTGGCCACCTCGGTCGTCGGCGAGGAGGTCTACGCGGCGGCCGCCCAGCGCGGCGCCCGCCTGCGGCCGGAACGCGACGAGCTCCAGTTGTTCCTGCTCGGCAGGTTGCCGATCGATCAACTCCCGAGCCCGCGACCGCGAACCAGGACGATCGCCTCGCGCTGGGACGAGCTGACCCCCGCGGAGCGCGAGGTCGCCGTGCTCGCCGCCGCGGGCTGGGCCAACAGCGCCATCGCCGGGCGCAGGGGCAGTTCGATCCGGACGGTCGACGCCCAGGTCGCGGCGGTGCGCAGGAAGCTGATGGCGGCCACCAGGGCCGACATCACCTGGCATATACCGGAGCATCTGGACGAGCGGGTGCGACTGGAATCCGAGCGGCGACCCACGCGACGCTCTGCTTGATTTGCAGCGCCTGCGGCGCTGCGTGTTCGCGGCCCCTTTGTGGCTCGCGTCCGAGCGACCGCCGCTGGCGACTTCGTCGCGGACGCGGCGGCCGCTCGGACGCGAGCCGGGCCGCGAACGGGGAATGCTCGGTCTCGCTTCGCGCCGAAGCGGCGGCGGTGGAGCCGGTGTGGGTGCGCTGGGCGGCGAACGCGGTATTGATCGACCGCGAGTTCAGGGCTGGGTTTATTTGGCGCGCATATTCGGCTCTTTTCAGAGCCGACGTCCGAGCGACCGCCGCTGGGGACTTCGTCGCGGACGCGAGCCGGGCCGCGAACGGGCAATGCTCGGTCTCGCTTCGCTCGAAAGCGGCGGTTGGGCCAGTGTGGGTGCCCCGGGAGGCGAACGTGGCATTGATCGACCACGCGTTCGGGGCTGTGATCTATCGGATCTATCGGCACGCATATTCGGCCCTCCAGAGCCGCCGTCCGAGCGGGCCGACGCAAGCGCAACTACGCCCGTAACCGTCGACGGTTACGGGCGTAGTGGTGGGCTAATCGAGTTCGGTCAGATCAGGGAGCCGTCATGGCACATGCCGGACGACCGCCAGGACGGCCGCGGGCCCGTGCCGGGGTCGAACGCCCACTGGTGGATCGGTCCGGCGGCTTTCCAGTACAGCGCGCCGCGTCCGTCCGCGACCACCTGGTATACGTCCTCGGAGCCCTCGATGAGCTGGTTGCCGACGCAGTAATCGTTGTAGTCGGTACCGAATTGGCGTGCGCCGGCGCTGAACAGGCCGGCGGGGTGGGTGTACGCGCCGGGGTTGGGGACGGTGCTCCGCTGCCGCGCGTCTGCGCGGTGCCAGGAGGACGTATGCCAGTACGGAGCGCCGCGACCGTCGGTGCCGCAGATGAAGTTCCAGCCGCCTGCCACGACCGCCGTGCCCTGGCCGTAGGCGCCACCGGCCCAGAGGCAGGCAGCGCCCTGAGCCTCGGCGGTGCCCGCGCCGAGGCTCAGGCCGCCCGCCGCCACCACTGCCGCCGCCAGCAGGGTGAGCGTCCGTGCCGTGACGGTCCGCTTGTCGTGACACGCGGTCGTACGGCGTAGGCCTCTAATCTTGCTCATTGGGGTTTCTCTTTCGTGCGCTGTCCCGGCCGTCGACGAGGATCGGGCTTCGGGAACGATGATGCTTCAAGTGATGTGCCGCTATATAGCGGTAAGATCAGTGCGAAAATGTGGGAAAGGTTTCTGCGGTGCGAGCGAGTGCGCCGGCTGCTCGATCAGCGGCACCAGCTGGCGTGCGGCTTGCACACGGTGTAGCCGCTGCCGTCCGGGCGGGTCGTCCGCGACCAGGTCGAGCTGTTGGAGTTGTTGCCGGTGACGGTGTCGCTCGGTCCGGGCTGGCTCTGGCGCTGGTGGTAGTCCCGGCGAGCCTGGTCGGCCGCGTTCGCCTCCAGCCGGTCGCTGTTGCGGTGGTGTTGACCCATCGGGTCGATGTGGGTCCAGCCATGGTCGTCGCCCGTGCCGTTGCGCGGGTCCGAGGGGTTCGAGCGCGGCTCGGCCGCGGTGACGCCAGCGGCGCCCGCGGTGAGTGCGCCGATGATCACGGCACAGCTGAGCAGTCGCCGGGCGGTATGTGTGATGGTGGCGTTCATCGTAAGTCTCCGTTGGGAATTCGACCTGTGCGCGGCACGGTTCGGGATGCGGCGGTGCGGCGAACGGCGGGTGTCGGAGTTGCCGCGCGGGGTGGGGGCGGGAAAGGAATCGCGGCGGCATCCGTCGCGGACATGTCGTCCGCGGGGCGGTGCCGGTCGGCGCGGTTCCGGTCGTCGGAGTGGGAAGAGCCCGGCCTGTCGTCTCCGTGGCGGCCCGGGTATGCGGGGCGTGGAGCCTCGACGGTGTCGGGCCCGGCCAGCGCTCGGGCCGGCGCCGGGGTTTCCGGCGTGGCCGCTATCGCGCTCACGATCAGCGGGCGGACGAGCCAGGTCTGCGTCCGTCGCTGGTGTGCCGTGATGCCGGTCATCGTTCGTGTCCGATTCATCTCGCCACCCTTGGGAGCGAGGATCGGCCGGTGCGGTCCGATCAACGACTCCCTATCTATCGTGCCGTTGGATAACGTCACATTAATCGACGGGGAGATGGATTGTCGAGTGGGTTTCTCGGTGTTGGGAAGCTTGCGTGCCGCCAGCTGGGTAGCCGCCGCATGACCAGCGGCGATGTCGGCAGCGATGGGTGGACCGTGCGCGCGGTCGTCGGCAATATTTCGCCCGCGTCAACTCGAGAACAGTTTGCGGGTGCAGGCGGGTTTGATCGCCCGTCAGCCGAAAAGTGATGTGGTTCGAGGAGTTCCCGGTGAGATAGCGCGAACACGCTTCCGGCATCCGCTGACCTGAGTGATCCGCGATCGGGTGGCCGCTCAGTGTGATACGAGAAACCGCGCCTGCTGGCAGGTGGGCTGCTGGCAGGCGCGGTTTCGAGCTCGAGAAATCAGGCTTCGACCGCGTAGGCCGGGGCCACCGGCTCGTTTGCCGCGGCCGGAGCCCGGCGGGGCTCGGTCGTGGCGGCGGTTTCACGGAACGGGGCTTCGATCACCGCGCGCTCACGCCACAAGTGGTACAGCGCGAGCGCGAAGATGGTCGTGCCGATCACATTGGCCAGGAAGTGCCACCAGATGCGGTAGGTAGACGCACCCGCGCCGGGATCCAGCAGGCCGAAGATGGTCGACAGCCCGATCGCCTTGGTGCCGAAGGCGACCGTGAGGGTCAGCGCGAGATGCTCGAGCCCGTGGATGCCCTGCATCAGCACGCCCATCCGGCCCCACTTGCGCGCCTTGCTCTCCACTGCGTGATGGGTGACCAGCGCGACGCCGACCAGCCCGGCGAGGAAGTGGAAGTTGCCGACCAGGTGCAGCAGCTCCATGCCCAACGACGGCTTCATGTGGTCGACTTGGCCGAAACCGTTGGCCAGGCCGGTGCCCCACGGGGTCATCCAGGCCGGTGCGTTCGGATGCTGTACCCAGTATCCGACCTGCGCGACATGTTCTTGGAAGTGGCCGATCTGGGCGATCACGCCCAGCCCGACGACGCCGAGCGCGGTACGGAACATCCAGGGGCGCAATGGTTTTCGCAAGGCGACGACCAGCACGCCGACGGCCGCCCACATCACGACCATCCACGCCACCATCCCTATCGCGCCTAGGATTTCCAACGCGCTCGCCTCGGCTGTGTGGTTCATCGGAACCGCCCCTTCTGTGCGCCCTCCGGCAACGGCGACGGATGGGATGTTGCAACGGAACGCGTGCAGACGCGTTATCCGCAAGATACAAGCTGGCGCACCGTTTGTCCGAAGTATCCGAATGCCCAGGGCGGGGGCATGATTCGCCCTCGTTATGCGCAAAGCGCATAGCGTGTGCTCAGGCGGGTTTCAGGATTCCCTCGATGATCCTGCGGGCACGGTCGGCGGCTTCGGGGTCGCCGATCCGCAACGCCGTATTGGTCGCGCAGAGCACCGCGTCGATCTGGAACGCGACCAGATCCGTATCCAGATCGGCGATCTCACCGGCGGAGACCGCCGCGCGCAGTTCCCGTTCCAGCAGCCGCACCCACGCTCGTTGGTCGCGGAACAGTGCGTCACGTACCGGACCCGGCTTGCTGTCGTTCTCGGCCATGGTCGCGACGCGGAAGCATCCGCCCGCGAACAATGGCGTCTCGGCGTACGCCATCCAGTGCTCGACCAGCGCTCGCAGGCGGGCGACTCCGTGCGGCGCGGACCGCGCCGGTTCCACGACCGCCTCGGTGAACCGATCGCGCGCGTAATCGATGGCGGCCAGTTGCAGCGCCTCTTTGGTGCGGAAGAGGGTTTGGATGCCCGCCTTGCTCAGTCCGGTGTCGGTCGCCAGCCTGCCGAAGCTCAGGCCCGAGAGCCCGTCCAGCGAGGCGATGTCGACCGCCTGCCGCAGCACGGTCGCGCGGGTCTTCGCCCCGCGCAGCAGACGTTTGTCGGTGATGCCCGCGATGTGCCGCTGGGGCGGCGAAACGGAGTCCACACCTTCCATACGGTCGATCGTACGTCTCAGTCGCGGGCCGCCCGGTAGCCCCGCATTCAGGCGCGCTGGTGTGGCCAAGTCCAGTCGGCGACCTCGGGGATGTCCGCGCCCTGCTCCCTGGTCCACGCGCGGGCGGTCCACCGCGCGTCGACCATCTCCTGCCGCAGTCCCGCGGCGCGCTCGCGCAGCGTCGGCACGCGATCGATCACATCCATCACCAGGTGATAGCGGTCCAGGTCGTTGAGCATCACCATGTCGAACGGCGTGGTCGTGGTGCCGCGCTCCTTGTAGCCGCGCACGTGCAGGCCACCGTGGTTGGCGCGCCGATAGGTCAGCCGGTGGATCAGCCACGGGTAGCCGTGGAAGGCGAAGATCACCGGCCGGTCGCGGGTGAACAGCGTGTCGAACTCGCTGTCGGGCAGGCCGTGCGGATGCTCGTCCCGCGGTTGCAGCCGCATCAGATCGACCACGTTGACCACCCGGACGCGCAACTCGGGCAGCCGCTCGCGCAGTATCGCCGCGGCGGCCAGGGTCTCCAGTGTCGGGACGTCACCCGCGCAGGCGAGCACCACGTCCGGCATGGTGCCGACCTCGTCCCGGTGGCACGCCCAAGGCCAGATGCCGATGCCGCGTGCGCAGTGTTCGGCCGCGTCCGTCACCGACAGCCAGTCGGCCTGCGGTTGTTTGCCCGCGACCACCACGTTCACATAGTGGCGCGAACGCAGGCAGTGGTCGTAGGTGGACAGCAGCGTGTTGGCGTCCGGCGGCAGGTACACCCGCACGATCGAGGGCTTCTTGTTCAGGACCACGTCCAGGAAGCCGGGGTCCTGGTGGGTGAAGCCGTTGTGGTCCTGGCGCCAGACGTGCGACGACAGGAGGTAGTTGAGGCTGGCGATCGGCCGCCGCCACGGCACCGCCGCGCTGGCGTCGAGCCACTTGGCGTGCTGGTTGAACATCGCGTCCACGATGTGGATGAACGCCTCGTAGCAGGTGAACACGCCGTGCCTGCCGGTGAGCAGGTAGCCCTCCAGCAGGCCTTGGCACATGTGCTCGGACAGCACCTCGACCACCCGGCCGGTGCGGTCGAGCTTCTCGTCGCGGGCATCGATATCGGCCTGCCAGTCGCGTCCGGTGACCTCCAGGATGTCCTGCAGCCGATTGCTGGCCAGCTCATCAGGCGCGAAGGTCAGGAAGTTGTCCGGGTTGTTCCTGGTGACCTCGCGCAGCCATCCGCCCAGCACCCTGGTGGCCTCGTGCCGGGTCGCGCCCGGCGCGCTCATCTCGACGCCGAACTCGCGCCAGTCCGGCAGTCGCAGGTCGCGCACCAGCGCGCCGCCGTTGGCGACCGGATTGGCGCTCATCCGCCGATCGCCCTCGGGCACCTGGTCGCACAGCTCCGACACCGGCTTACCGGTTTCGTCGAACAACTCCTCCGGGCGATAGGACCGCAGCCACTGTTCCAGCACCGCGCGGTGCTCCGGGTCGGTGCGCGCGGCGGGCAGCGGAACCTGGTGCGCGCGGAAGGTGCCCTCCACCGGGTCGCCGTCCACGATCGGTGGGCAGGTCCAGCCCTTCGGGGTGCGCAGCACGATCATCGGCCATGCGGGTCGTATCCCGTCGGTGCCGCCGCGCGCGGCGCGCTGGATCTGGGCGATCCGCTCGAGACCGGTGTCCATCGCGCCTGCCATGGCCTGGTGGACGGTGGCCGGATCGTCGCCCGCGACGACGATCGGCTCGTAGCCGTATCCGTGCAGCAGCGCGAGCAATTCCTCTTCGGGGATACGCGCAAGGATGGTCGGATTGGCGATCTTGTATTCGTTCAGCGCCAGGATCGGCAGGACGGCACCGTCGCGCGCCGGGTTGATGAACTTGTTCGCATGCCAGCTGGCGGCCAGTGGACCGGTCTCCGCCTCGCCGTCACCGACCACACAGAACACGGTGAGGTCGGGGTTGTCCAGCGCGGCGCCGAACGCGTGCAGCAGCGAGTAGCCGAGCTCACCGCCCTCGTGGAAGGAGCCCGGCGTCTCCGGTGCGCAGTGACTGGGCACGCCGCCGGGAAAGGAGAACTGGTGAAACAGCGCGCCCATCCCGGTGGCGTCCTGCGGAATGTGGCTGTAGAGCTCGGAGTATGTGCCCTCCAGCCAGGCGCACGCGTTCGGGCCGGGCCCGCCGTGCCCGGGCCCCGCGACGAACACCGCGTTCAGGCCGCGCAGCCGGATCGCGCGATTGGCGTGGGTCCAGACCAGATTCAGGCCGGGCACGGTGCCGAAGTGGCCGAGCAGGCGCGGCTTGATGTGTTCCGGTCGCAGCGGTTCGCGCAGCAGCGGGTTGGTCATCAGGTAGATCTGGTCGACCGAGAGATAGTTGGCGGCCCGCCACCACGCGTCCATGGACGTCAGTTCGTCGCGTTCCAGCGGGCCCCGCGCGTCCGCGAGCCGATAGGGACGGGGAGCGACGGTTTGCCCGCCCGTGCCGCCGACATTGTCGGCCGAAGTATCGCCACCTGCACTGGCCATGTGGGTCATGCGCCGACTCTCCTCACGCTCGGGGCATCCGGGACGGCGGCGCCACCACGCGCCGTCCCGGATCGTGCACGGCTGCCGACCGGAATCGGCAACGCGGAATGGAGAATTCATCGCCAGCTTAACGGGGCCTGCGATTCCGGCGTGGCGAAAGCGTGTCGCGGGA
Source organism: Nocardia sp. Marseille-Q1738 (assembly GCF_965283145.1). NCBI lineage: Bacteria > Bacillati > Actinomycetota > Actinomycetes > Mycobacteriales > Nocardiaceae > Nocardia > Nocardia sp. Marseille-Q1738. Next base: position 60,551 of record NZ_CBDIMS010000012.1, read on the forward strand.
CGTCCGGCCCGCCTGACCGCGGCGTGGTCCATGTGTACCTCCGCCTTCGCTCCGGCCGTGCGCGGACTGTTGACGGACTGCGTCCATTAAGGTCCGGGGCATGCAGATTCTCGGAAGGATCATCGGGATCGGAGCCATCGCCGCGACGACCATCGCGCTGGCGGCCTGCGGGTCGGACGACGAGACCTCCACCGTCACCACCACCAAGGCCACCGCCCAGGCGGGTCCTTCCGCCGCGCAGCGTCCGGCCACGCCGAGCAAGGGCCGCGAGTGCACCGCCGAGGACGTCCGCGTGACCGGCGACTTCGGCGCCGCGCCGACGATCACCATCCCGGACGACTGCGACCCGCCGAAGCAGCTGATCGTCAAGGACCTCAGCACGGGCAGCGGGCCCGGCGCCGTGGCCGGTCAGCAGCTGACCATGAACTACGCGCTGGTCACCTGGTCGGACAAGAAGACGCTGGACAGCTCGTTCGACCGTGGCAAGCCGTTCCAGCTCACCCTCGGCGGCGGTCAGGTCATCGATGGCTGGGACCAAGGGCTGGTCGGCGTCCAGGAAGGCGCGCGCAGGCTGCTGATCGTGCCGCCGGAGCTCGGCTACGGCGCTGGTGGGCGCGGCATCGCGCCGTACGAGACGCTGGTGTTCGTCACCGACGCGGTCTCGGTGGGGAAGTAGGCGGACCCGTCGCGGCCTCGGGCAGGCACCGCCGATTGCAGGCCCGCTCGGCCGGTCAACTAACCTGGTCGGGATGCGTCGCGCACACCGCATCCCTCGTCGTCTCGGCCGAGGCCGGGACCCCGGTTCGGATCGGCGCCGGTGGTGGCTGCCGGCGTAGCGCCACTTCGCCTGCCATTCCGACCGCCGGGGTACAGGGTGGAGCACGCACACCGAACGTCAACCAGTACGAACAACGAACAAGGAGCATGTCCGTGAAGAGCACCGTCGAGCAGCTGAGCCCGACCCGGGTCCGGATCAACGTCGAGGTGCCCTTCGAGGAGCTGAAGCCGGATTTCGACCGCGCGTACAAGGCACTGGCCAAGCAGGTCCGCATCCCCGGCTTCCGTCCCGGTAAGGCGCCCGCGAAGCTGCTCGAGGCCCGCCTCGGCCGTGGCGCGATCCTGGAGCAGGTCGTCAACGACGCGCTGCCCGGCCGCTACAGCGAGGCGGTCACCACCGCCGAGGTGAAGGTCATCGGGCAGCCCGAGATCGAGATCACCAAGATCGAAGACGGCCAGGAGCTCGCCTTCACCGCCGAGGTCGACGTGCGTCCGGAGATCGCCCTGCCGGATTACTCCGGCATCGCGGTCACCGTCGACGCGATCAGCGTCGGTGACGAGGACATCGAGGAGCAGCTGCAGTCGCTGCGCCAGCGCTTCGGCACGCTGACCGGCGTCGAGCGCCCGGTGCGCGAGGGCGACTTCGTCTCGATCGATCTGTCCGCGACCGTGGACGGCGAAGAGGTGCCCGAGGCCGCCACCACCGGCCTGTCCCACGAGGTCGGCTCCGGCCAGCTCATCGAGGGCTTGGACGAGGCGCTGGCCGGGCTGTCGGCGGGCGAGTCGAAGGAGTTCACCTCCACGCTGGTCGCCGGCGAGCACGCGGGCAAGGACGCGGTCATCACGGTGACCGTGCAGTCGGTCAAGGAGCGCGAGCTGCCCGAGGCGGACGACGAGTTCGCCCAGCTGGCCAGCGAATTCGACACCCTGGACGAGCTGAAGGCCGACCTGCGCGGCCGCGTCGAGCGGGTCAAGAAGGTGCAGCAGGCGGGCGAGATCCGCGACAAGGTGCTGGAGACCCTGCTGGAGCAGGTCGAGGTGCCGCTGCCGGAGGCCGTGGTCAAGGCCGAGATCGACGCCGTGACCCATGACGCCGTGCACGGCTTCGACCACGACGACGCCAAGTTCGCCGAGGCGCTCGAGGCGCAGGGCAGCACCCGCGAGGAGTTCGACGCCGACACCAAGGAGTCCGCCGAGAAGTCGGTGAAGACCCAGCTGCTGCTGGACGCGATCGCCGAGGCGGAGGGCACCCAGGTCGGTCAGGAGGAGCTCACCGAGCGCATCCTGTTCCAGGCGCAGCGCTACGGCATGTCGCCCGAGCAGTTCATCCAGCAGGTGCAGCAGGCGGGGCAGCTCGGCGCGGTGTTCGCCGACGTGCGCCGCGGCAAGGCGCTGGCCGGGGTGGTCGGCCAGGTGACCGTCACCGACTCCGCGGGCAACCCGGTGGACACCGCCGAAATGTTCGGCGCTCCGGCGGATTCCGCGGGCGAGGGCGAGACCGACGAGACGTCGGCGGCGGACGCCGAATAATTCCATGGAATACCCGCGCTATCGGCGCCCGAGGGGTGCACTGATTGCGCTGTGAGCGAAGAAAGGGCGGTACCGGGAGTTCGGTGCCGCCCTGCTTCGTTAATGTTTGTGACGGCAAGTTGGATACGCCCTGTCCAATAGGGTGCGGCATATCCAACCAGTGATGGCTATGTGGCAATCCGCAACGAGCCGGTGAGAGAAGGCAGGTATCCGTGACAATCAACCAGGCAGGGGTCATGACAACCGCGACTGCTGGTCTCAACCTCAGTGATTCGGTGTACGAGCGCCTGCTGCGTGAGCGCATCATCTTCCTCGGCACCCAGGTCGACGACGACATCGCGAACAAGCTGTGCGCGCAGATCCTGTTGCTGTCGGCCGAAGACCCCACCAAGGACATCTCGCTCTACATCAACTCGCCGGGCGGTTCGGTGACCGCCGGCATGGCCATCTACGACACGATGCAGTTCGCCGAGTGCGACATCGCCACCTACGGCATGGGCCTGGCCGCGTCGATGGGGCAGTTCCTGCTCACCGCGGGCACCAAGGGCAAGCGGTACGCACTGCCGCACGCGCGGATCATGATGCACCAGCCTTCGGCGGGCATCGGTGGTTCGGCGGCCGACATCGCGATCATGGCCGAGCAGTTCGCGCACACGAAGCGGGAGCTGAACGAGCTGCAGGCGCTGCACACCGGCAAATCCGTGGAGCAGGTCACCAACGACGCCGACCGCGACCGCTGGTTCACCGCGTCCGAAGCCCTGGAGTACGGCTTCATCGACCACGTGATCAGCCACGCGAACCAGGCCAACGGCGCCAAGAAGTAACGCACCGGACCACCCACAGGCCCCCGGACGCCTCGAACGTCCGGCCGCCGCACCGACTTTGGAGACGAAGATGGCCAATCCGATCGACCCGCGCGCCGGCCTGTCCGGCATCGCACCGCAGAGCCCGCAGGCGCGCTACATCCTGCCGTCGTTCATCGAGCACTCGAGCTTCGGCGTCAAGGAGTCCAACCCGTACAACAAGCTGTTCGAGGAGCGCATCATCTTCCTCGGCGTACAGGTGGACGACGCCTCCGCGAACGACATCATGGCGCAGCTGCTGGTGCTCGAGTCGCTGGACCCCGACCGCGACATCACCATGTACATCAACTCGCCGGGTGGCTCGTTCACCTCGCTGATGGCCATCTACGACACCATGCAGTACGTGCGCGCCGACGTCGCCACGGTCTGCCTGGGCCAGGCGGCCTCCGCCGCGGCCGTCCTGCTGGCCGCTGGCACCCCTGGCAAGCGTGCCTGCCTGCCCAACGCCCGCGTGCTGATCCACCAGCCGTCGCTGGAGGGCGGTATTCAGGGTCAGGTGTCGGACCTGGAGATCCAGGCCGCCGAGATCGAGCGGATGCGCCGCCTGATGGAGACCACGCTGGCGCGGCACACCGGCAAGGACGCCGACACCATCCGCAAGGACACCGACCGGGACAAGATCCTGACGGCCGAGGAGGCCAAGGAGTACGGGATCATCGACACCGTGTTCGATTACCGCAAGCTCAGCGCACAGAAGTGACGCACATGCCCGTCGTTTCCGGGTAGACCCGCCGAGGGCGGGGCGAATCGCCGATCCCGGCGGTGTTTCGCTTGAAAATTGCTTTACAACAGGGAATTCCGGCCGGGAGGTATGTCAGGGGCATGCTGCCCGGCCGGACCGCTTCCGTGTCGCCGGCGATTCGGACGATTTCGTTCGAACTCGGGCGTCGCGCGGCGGTCGGTCGGAGGTCATGGTGGGCCATCGGGCTCACAACCCGCGCGAGAAACATGCGCGAGTTGTCGACCTCCATCCCGCACACCGGGTACGGTCAACCTAGGGACCTTTGCTCCCGGTTGCCGACACTGTCCACCAGCTCCGAAACAGTCGAAGCGTTTGCGGCTGCGAAAGTGGTGGACAGCTGGCAACCTGGACGGACGGTTGCACGCGGACAAGGAAGTAGGGACCCACGAGATGGCGCGCATCGGAGATGGCGGCGATCTGCTGAAGTGCTCGTTCTGTGGAAAGAGCCAGAAGCAGGTCAAGAAGCTCATTGCGGGACCAGGGGTGTACATCTGCGACGAGTGCATCGATCTCTGCAACGAGATCATCGAGGAGGAGCTCGCCGAATCCAGCGAGGTCAAGCTCGATGAGCTGCCCAAGCCCGCCGAGATCCGGGACTTCCTGGAGAACTACGTCATCGGGCAGGACACCGCCAAGCGCACCCTCGCGGTGGCCGTCTACAACCATTACAAGCGCATCCAAGCCGGTGACAAGAGTCGCGACAGCCGCGGCGAGACCGTCGAGCTGGCCAAGTCGAACATCCTCATGCTCGGTCCCACCGGCTGCGGCAAGACCTATCTGGCCCAGACACTGGCGAAGATGCTGAACGTGCCGTTCGCCATCGCCGACGCCACCGCGCTCACCGAGGCGGGGTACGTCGGCGAGGACGTGGAGAACATCCTGCTGAAGCTGATCCAGGCGGCGGACTACGACGTGAAACGCGCCGAGACCGGCATCATCTACATCGACGAGGTCGACAAGATCGCGCGCAAGAGCGAGAACCCGTCGATCACCCGCGACGTGTCCGGCGAGGGCGTGCAGCAGGCGCTGCTGAAGATCCTGGAGGGCACCCAGGCGAGCGTGCCGCCGCAGGGTGGGCGCAAGCACCCGCACCAGGAGTTCATCCAGATCGACACCACCAACGTCCTGTTCATCGTGGCGGGCGCGTTCGCGGGCCTGGAGAAGATCATCTCCGACCGCACCGGCCACCGGGGCATCGGCTTCGGCGCCGAGGTGAGGTCCAAGGCCGAGATCGACACCACCGACCACTTCGCCGAAGTCATGCCGGAGGACCTGATCAAGTTCGGTCTGATCCCCGAGTTCATCGGCCGCCTGCCCGTGGTCGCCTCGGTGACCAACCTGGACAAGGAATCGTTGGTCAAGATCCTTTCCGAGCCGAAGAACGCGCTGGTCAAGCAGTACGTCCGGTTATTCGAGATGGACGGGGTCGACCTCGAGTTCACCGACGACGCGCTGGAGGCGGTCGCCGACCAGGCCATCCTGCGCGGCACCGGTGCGCGTGGTCTGCGGGCGATCATGGAGGAAGTCCTGCAGCCCGCGATGTACGACATTCCCAGCCGCGACGACGTCGCCAAGGTGGTCGTCAACGCGGACACCGTCAACGACAACGTGCTGCCGACCATCGTCCCGCGCAAGGCGCAGCGGCCGGAGCGCCGGGAGAAGTCGGCATAACTCCGGGTGTAGCGGCTGGGCCGGCGGGGTACTCCTTTGTGAGGGTTGAGCAAACAGCCTAGTTCCGGCGGGTGTGTCGTCCGGAGCGAATCGTTACCGCGGGCGTTCGTTCTGAGATCGCCGCGGACGACTGGACCGAGGTCCTGATGTCGACAGCTTTCGCCACCCCTCCGTTTCTGCTTTCCGACGCCCGCAAAGCCGACCATCCGGCCGAGCGGCTCCAGATTTCCGTCACTGCCCCGAGCGACCAGGTCACGCTGTGCGCCGTCGCGGGCGAGGTCGACCACTACACCGTCGAAGTGTTCCGCCGCCAACTGATCGGGTCGCTGAGCACGGCGGCGCCGCTGGTGGTCGTCGATCTATCCAAAGTCACGTTCTTCGGCGTCGCCGGGCTACGGGTGCTGATCGAAGCACGGTCCCGGCTGGCGAACACCGACCACCGCCTGCGCTTGGTCACCGGTCCGCGGTGTGTGGACCGGTTGCTCGAGGTCGCCGCCGACATCGAGTCCTTCGAGACCATGACGAGTCTCGCCCACGCTGTGCTGGACGCCGCCTGAGGCCGTGCCGGTCACTACGATCGGGGCATGTTTGCCCATCGTCGTTTGGAGCGCAAGGTCGACGCGTTGCATCACAAGCTCGATCTGATCATGAACCATCTCGGCATCCAGCAGGCCACCGGACCCGGTGGTCCGTCACCGCTCGTGCCGAGCGGTGACGGAATGGCCGAGGTCGACGCACTTCTGATGCAGGGCAAGAAGGTTCACGCGATCAAGCGGTACCGCGAACTCACCGGGTGTGGGCTCAAAGAGGCCAAAGACGCGGTTGAACGGCGATATCCGTACTGAATCCGATACGGACGGCATCGCGTGCCGGTCTCCATGGGAGATGCGATGTGCGGTGCCGTGCAGAGGTGATCGGCTCGCTCGGCCGCGGCGGCCGGTGTCGCTTCCGCCACGACGTATTGCAAAGTTGCGGGTTCGTCCGGTGCCGCCTCAGCAGTCGTAAAGCACGCTGCTGGGCAGCACCGCTCGTGCCACCGGGGACTTGCTACCGGCGCGAGCTGGGGACCAAACGGTCGTCGTTCTGCACGGCTCCCACGCCCACCGGGAGGTCGGCGTAGGAGCCGACGAAAACATCCCCTGAGGATTCCGACAGCGGATCCGGCCCGGTGGGATCGGGGAGATTTCGGACCTCTTCGGTGGCGATGCCGATCGCACGGCCGTAGCGTGCGCTGGCGGCATCGTGGATGAGCAGCGCGACGCCGATCATCACCGGCGCGACCCCGTGCATCGCCGCGTCGAACCACCGGCCCGCACTCACGTACGGGTACGTGTTCAGGCCGACGGTGAGCGCCAGCAACGCGATCTCGGCGGCCGCGACCTGGCTGCGATTGTCCAGCACGCCCCACTCGGTGACCTTGTTCGTGCCGATCATGATGATGATCAGCGACACGCTGATCATCGCCTCCAGCAGATAGCTGAACCAGTACAGCGGGTCGGTCGGCCCGCCGGGCGCGATGTTGTGCTGGACGTTGACCGCCGACCACAGCATCCCCGCGGCGACCACGCCCGCCAGCGCGCCGAGCGACCATGATCGGTGCCGGTACAGCGACGCGAGCCGGGCGTGCGGACTGGACGCGCGCCGCTGGGCGGCAATGGCCTTGCGCGCCAATAGGATGTCCTTGACCTCGGCCTTCTCGATGGCCTCGGTGGTATGCCGCGCCCGGTCGGAGGCCGTGGCGGCCGCCTCGGCCTGCTTCCAGCGTTGGTCCCGGTCCTGGGTCCGGATCCGTTCGGCCAGTTCGCGTTCGGCGCGCAGCTCCTCCTCGGACAGCGCGCCGGTCAGCGCCGGGTCGAACTGGTAGGCGAGGCGGCCCCTGGCCTTCTCGACCCGCCTCGCGAGCCGCACGACGTCGTCGTCGAGGGGTTGTTCGTCGAGCATGCGGCTCCAAACGGTCGAACGGAGGGGAACTCGAGAAACCGAAGACGCCGACTAGCCCTACCGGTCACCGAATGCGACACGATAGCTCGCCGACCGGGACCAGCGGCGTCCACACCTCCTATTCATAGTCCATTCCCCGCCGCAGCGACAGTCGGAGCGGACGCGGCGTTGAAACAGCCAGTCGGCCAGGGACTTTCCGGTAGTGAGGGGTCCCGCCGTCACGCCCAGGGAACTCGGCACGAATCGGTGCTGAAGCCTTGTGCCGTGATGCCGAGCGCTGAATTGGACCGGGCGCGTGAGTTTTCCAGCGCGATGTGATAAGTGAGCTCCACGACACCGGCGCGGCCGAAGCGACGCTCGAGATCGGCGACCTGCTCGTCGGTGACCGAGGTCGGTGTCGCGGTCATCGCGTCGGCGTAGGCGATGGCGGCGCGCTCGTCCTCGGAATACAGCGGCGAGGTCGCGTAGTCGGCGATGTGTTCCAGCCGTTCGGTGTCCAGCTCGCCGAGGCGCATGAGCATGGCGCCGAAGTCGACGCACCACGAGCAGCCGATCGTCCACGCCGTGCGGTAGACCGCGATCTCGCGGATGACGGCGGGCAGGACGTTGCTGGCCTTGTCGACCATCGTTTCGTGGACGGCGTTCGCGACGAGCAGTTTGGGATGGTTGGCGGCGACGGCGAACGGCTCCGGCACTTCCCGGAAGCGGCGCTTGGCGATCCGGTACAGCAGCTTGGTCACGGGTCCGGCCTGCTGCGGGGTGACGGCGGCGATGCGGGTGGCGCCCATGTCGATCTCCTTCGATCAGCGGATCTGGTTCCTACTTCTCGGACGAGAGACCGTGCCGGAATGTGATGGGGCCATGGTGTGACCCGCCCCACGGTGGATTACTCGGGTTCGATCCGCATGTCCTGCTGACTCCAGTAGGCACGCATCCCGGTGATCCGGCCTTCGTCGTCGAACTCCATCACGTCGATCGGCGAGACGGTGAAGCGTTGCCCGCCGACTCTCGTGACGAGGGTGAACGGGAACGCGGCCTGATTGCCCGCGATCCTGATCTGCTCGGGCCGCAGTTCGGTTTCCCGATCCAACGCGGCGATCACCTCGTAGAACTCGCGGATGGCGGCGTGGCCCTGCCGGACGGGGGTGCCGACCGGGTCCTCCACGATCGCGTCGGGCGCGTACAGGTTGACGATGTCCTCGGTCGGGCCCGAGCCGACCAGCTTGACGTACTGCTCGACCACGTCGCGGATCTGTTTGGCCACCGTACCTCCGATGAAGTGAAACGTGTTCTAATTTCTAGCCTAGCAAGTCCGAGTCCTCGATTCGATCCCTCCGGCGTCATCCAGCACGACGATCCGGACGCCGGTGGCGAGCAGCGCGGTGGCCGACAGCCCGAACAGGGTGTGGAAGGCGTCGCTGAAATGGGAGGGGCTGGCGAACCCGGCGTCGATGGAAGCGGTGGTGAGATTCTCGCCTTTGGCGATCGCCCGGCCGACGCCGAGCATCCTGGCCCAGAGTCGGTAGCGCCGGAACGAGGTTCCCGCCTGCGCCGCGAAGAGGTGCAGGAATCGGGACTCCGACAGGTGCGCCGCCGCGGCGAACCGTTCGGCGGTGAACTCGTGGGCAGGATGCGCCAGCAGGGTCGCCATGGCGGCCGCGACGCGGTCGTCCAGCGGTGGATGTGGTGCCGAGCCGACGAGATCCGCCAGCGATCGTGCCTCCGGCCGGTCGCGGCCCGCTGCCGCCGCCAACGCGGCCTCTTCCCTGTGGTTCAGCCCGAAATCGTGGTCCCAGAGGGTCATCCGCTCACGGCACGCGCGTGCTCGAAGTGATCCCGGATCGAGATAGCAGAACATCATGTGGTCACCGCCCGCGACCACCCGGTGCACCCGGCGCGGTGGGATCAGCGCGCTGCGCACGGTGCGCGCGACGCCGTCGGACTCCAGCGTGAACGGGGCGTCCACCCCGACGGCCAGGCAGTCCACGGCGGTCGAATGGGCATCGAGGCGCAGGGAAGGTCCGCGATAGATCGCCTGCCCGGCCCACAGCCATAGCGCCGCGGGCCAGCCCGCTTCCGGTGGAGTGCTCGGCGTCATCCGGCCATGCTGGCACGGACGTGTGTCGAGCGGCAGTTGTTCGGTTGTCGTGTTCCCGCCAGGCGGCGGTGGCGATCGGCGGGGGCCGACCGAGCCGGGTTTGGGGGATCGCCGTTGATCCCCCTCTGGTTCGCCGTTGAACCGCGACCCGCGCTAGGTGTTGCTGCTGAGTCTGTCGGGGAAGAGGTCGCCGGTGTTACCGGTCTGCCGCGGCTACTTCGTCGCTGTAGTCCCCGTACCGCGGCGTGCCGGCGTTGCGGTAGGTGCTGATCACGACGCCGCTGCCGGTCACGCGGGAGTCGGTGAGCCGGAGCCCGGTGGGCTGGACTTCGCTGGTGAACAGCCGTTTGCCGGTGCCGAGCAGCACCGGGAAGGTGAGCAGATACAGGGTGTCGACCAGGCCGTTCGCCAGCAGGGTGTGGGCCAGGTTCCCGCTGCCGTGCACCTGGAGTTCGCGGCCGGGACGCTGCTTCAGCGCGGTCACCTCGGCGACCAGGTCGCCGCGCAGCAGCTGCGTGCCCGCCCACTCGGCGCGCTCCAGAGTCGAGGTCGCGACGTACTTCGGGAGGGTGTTGAGTTTCGTGGCGACCGGGTTGTCCGGATCGGTGACCTTCGGCCAGTAGCCAGCGAAGATGTCGTAGGTGCGCCGTCCGAGCAGGAACGCGTCGACCCGCTCGAACACCTCGTCGATGAACGCGCCGAAATCCGCGTCGCCGAACGGCACCGACCACCCGCCGTGGGGGAATCCGCCGCTGGTGTCCTCCTGCGGCCCACCGGGCGCCTGGTAGACGCCGTCGACGGTGACGAACTGGGTGAGAGACAGCTCCATGACGTGGTGTTCCTTTCGTCCGTTTCGCCCGCGGCGCGCGGGCCGGTTACCCGTTCCGACGGCGTGGACCGGGGAAATTCATCGCTATTTCCGCTGCTCGTGCCCCGGTGTGTCGAGCTTGCGCTCCCGGTGCCGTGATGTTTACTCGGTCCGGTCAACCAGAGGTTCGAGTGACGAGTGGAAGCGGAGGAGACATGGCACTGCCTACCATGACCGCAGAGCAGCGCACCGAGGCGTTGGCCAAGGCGGCTGCGGTCCGCAAGGCACGCTCCGAACTGATCGGCAAGGTGAAGGCGGGCAAGGTTTCCGTCGCCGACCTGCTCAAGAAGGCCGACACCGACGAGCTGGTCAAGAAGACCAAGGTGGCTGCCGTGATCAAGGCTCTGCCCGGCGTCGGCCCGGTGAAAGCCGCGAAGCTGATGGACCAGGCGGAGATCCCGGAAGATCGCCGCATCGGCGGCCTCGGCGCGCGTCAGCGTGCGGCGCTGCTCGACGCGCTGAAGGACTGATCGGCGGGAGCCTCGCGGCGACGTGGGATCCGCGGACGCACCGGATCACGCCCGTGGTGATCGCCCACGGGCGTCCCGGACTCGTGAGCGAGCGCTAGCGAGCGGACCGAGGGCAGAGCATTGGCGCACGGCGGAGCCGTGCGCAGTCGTGAGCTCAGCGGGACGCGCGCGGTCTGCGGCGCGGGAAGCGGAAGGTGATCGGCTGCGGGTCCGACAGCGGGAGATCGCCGCGCGGCGGAACGAACACACAGACCAATCCGCCGACGACGAGTAGGAACGCGGCGATCAGGCTGGCGGTGAAGCTGCCCGCGCCCAGCTCGGCGGGCTTGTGCAGGGCGTGGTAGAGGAAATGCGGGATGGCGAAGGTCAGCCAGCCGACGCCCGCGATCCGGGCTGCCGTGGTGCCGTTGACGACGAGCGCCGCGATCGTGACGGCGGTCAGCGCAAGGAAGAACGCCCCCACGTCGCCGGTCAGATGGTGGTTGTAGGGGCCGTCGGCCGCCACCCACTGGACGCCGAAGCCCGGAAAGCTGGTGTACCAGGAGTGCGGCGCCAGGGTGGCCCACAGGCCGACGATAGCGCCCTGCACGGCCAAGATCGCCAGGACGATCCGCGTGACCAGCAGGCGGCGGCGGTATTGCTCGAACCGCATCCGTACGCGCAGGCCCTCGGAGTTCCCCTCAACCGAGATCCGCATCGGCCGCTCCGTTCTCGCCGAACCCGTTCCGGCTCTGTGCAGTCACGGTAAGTCGGACGATCCGTTACAGGCAATAGTGAGTCAGGCCAAGAGGGAGGTTCTGCCGGGTTCGGCGCGGATCCGTTCGGGGGCGCTGTAGACGTTCATGGTGTCGCCGCGCAGGAAACCGACCAGGGTGAGCCCGGCGTCCGCGGCGAGGTCGACCGCGAGCGAACTCGGCGCCGAGACCGCCCCGAGCATCGGGATACCGGCCATGACGGCCTTCTGTACCAGTTCGAACGAGGCGCGCCCGCTCACGATCAGCACGAGATCGTGTGCGGGAATCCGGTTTTCGCGCAGCGCCCAGCCGATCACCTTGTCCACGGCGTTGTGCCTGCCGATGTCCTCGCGGACCGCGAGTGCGGTGCCGTCGGCGGTGAACAGTCCCGCGGCGTGCAGGCCGCCGGTGGCGTCGAACACGGATTGGCGGTCCCGGAGGCTGTCGGGCATGGCGGCCAGCACACGAGTGTCCACCGCTGGGCCGTCGTTCGGTAGCGGGAACCGGGTGCGGGTGCGCACGTCGTCCAAGGCGGTCTTGCCGCACAGGCCGCACGCGCCGGTGGTCGGGAAGGCGCGGGTGGGCACCGGAACCGGCGCGCGCAGGGTGACGTCCAAGACGTTGTAGGTGTTGCGCCCCTGGTCGTCGGTGCCCGCGCAGTAGCGGGCGGCGACGATGTCTTCGGCGGAACCGATCATGGCTTCGCTCAACAGGAATCCGTGCACCAGGTCGATGTCGTTGCCGGGCGTGCGCATGGTGACGGTCAGCGAGTGTCCATCGATGCGGATTTCCAGGGGTTCTTCCACCGCGAGGGTGTCCGGGCGCTGGATTTCGCCGGTGGGGGAGATCCGGCGCATCCGGCGGCGGGCGGTGACCCGGCTCATGGGGTGCTCGGCTCGAAGCGGACGGTGACCGCTTTGGCGACCGGTGTGTTCGACCGCGCCGCGACATGGTCCAGCGGAACCAAGGGGTTGGTCTCGGGGTAGTAGGCGGCGGCGTTGCCGCGTGGGGTGGGGTAGGAGACCAGGCGGAAGCCTTCCACGCGGCGTTCGCTGCCGTCGGTCCACTCGGAGACCACGTCCACCAGGTCGCCGTCGGCGAAGCCGGACGCGGTGATGTCGTCGGGGTGCACGAGCACCACTTTGCGTCCGCCGTGCACGCCGCGGTAGCGGTCGTCGAGGCCGTAGATGGTGGTGTTGTACTGGTCGTGGCTGCGCAGGGTCTGCAAGATCAGCCTGCCCGGTGGCACCGGCAGCCAGGTGAGCTCGTTGACGGCGAAGTTCGCCTTGCCGGTGGCGGTGCGGAATTCGCGGGCATCGCGCGGCGGGTGTGGGAGCTGGAATCCGTTGCGCTGCCGGACTTTCGTGTTGTAGTCCGAGCAGCCGGGCACCACGCGGGACATCGCGTCGCGAATGGCGTCGTAGTCGCGGGCGAACCGCGCCCACGGCACCGGATGGTCCGCGCCGAACAACGCTTGCGCGAGTTCGCAGACGATCGCGACTTCGCTGCGGAGTTGGTCGCTGACCGGCTTCAGCCGCCCGGTGGACAAGTGCACCATCGACATCGAATCTTCCACCGACACTTGCTGTTTCGTGCCGTCTGGGGACAGATCGAGGTCGGTGCGGCCGAGGGTGGGCAGGATCAGAGCGGTGCGGCCGTGCACGACGTGGCTGCGGTTGAGTTTGGTGGAGACCTGCACGGTGAGCGCGCAGCCACGCAGCGCGGCCTCGGTCACCGCGGTGTCGGGGGTGGCGGCGACGAAGTTGCCGCCCATGCCGAGGAAGACTTTCGCGCGGCCGTCGCGCATGGCGCGGATGGCCGCGACCGTGTCGAAGCCGTGCTCACGCGGGCTGGTGATGCCGAATTCGGCGTCGAGGGCGTCGAGGAAGGTGCCGGGCATCTTCTCCCAGATGCCCATGGTGCGGTCGCCCTGGACGTTCGAGTGGCCGCGCACCGGGCAGACGCCCGCGCCCGGTTTGCCGATCATGCCCCGCAGCAGCAGCAAGTTCGTGGCCTCCTCGATCGTGGCCACGGCATGGGTCTGCTGGGTGAGTCCCATCGCCCAGCAGACGATGATGTTCTTCGATCGCGCGAACAGCTCGGCGGTGTGCTCGAGCTCCGTCGTGCTCAGGCCGGTCGCCGCCAGGACGGTGTCGAAATCGACCGCGCGGACGTGCTTTTCGTATTCGGCGTAGCCGGCGCAGTGGGCGTCGACGAAGTCCCGGTCGACCACCGTTCCCGGTGCCCGGTCCTCGGCTTCCAGCAGCAGGCGGCCGAGTGCCTGGAACAGCGCCATGTCTCCGCCGAGGCGGATCTGCAAGAAGTCGTCGGCGATCGGCACGCCGGTGGTGAGGCCCTTGACCGTCTGCGGATCGCGGAAGCCGAGCAGGCCCGTCTCCGGCAGCGGATTCACCGCGACGATCCGGGCGCCGTTGGCTTTCGCACCCGCCAGTGCGCTGAGCATGCGCGGATGGTTGGTGCCCGGGTTCTGGCCCGCGACGATGATCAGGTCCGCCTTTTCGAAGTCATCGATGGAGACCGAGCCCTTGCCGATTCCGATCGAACTCGACAGCGCGGCGCCGGAGGACTCGTGGCACATGTTCGAGCAGTCCGGCAGGTTGTTGGTGCCGTAGCTGCGGACAAGCAGCTGGTAGAGGAACGCGGTCTCGTTGCTGGTGCGGCCGGAGGTGTAGAAGACGGCCTCGTCGGGAGAATCCAGACCGTGCAGCGTGTCGGCGATCAACCGGTAGGCGTCCTCCCAGGCGATCGGCGAATAGTGGGTGTCGCCGGGACGCAGCACCATCGGGTGAGTCAACCGGCCCTGCTGGCCCAGCCAATACCCCGACTTGTCGCGCAGTTCCGCGATCGAGTGCGTCGCGAAGAACTCCTGGCCCACGGTGCGCAGTGTGGCTTCCTCGGCGACCGCCTTCGCCCCGTTCTCGCAGAACTCCGCGGGCCTGCGGTGACCGCTCGGCTCCGGCCAAGCGCAGCCCGGGCAGTCGAACCCGTGCACCTGGTTGACCCGCGCCAGGGTACGAGCGGTCCGGATGACGCCCATCTCCTCGACCGAGCGTCTCAACGCCACGGCCACGGCGGTGACGCCAGCGGCCTCCTCCTTGGGCGGAGTCACGGTCAGCTCGGACTCGTCGATGTCCCGGCCCGGTCCGTTTCGATGCATGCCGCCATTGTCCTCCCGCGCCGTCCGGGCCGGGGCGGGGGCGGAGCTCCATCACACATGTCTGAGTGCGCACCGGCATCACAGCACTGAATATCACATCTGTGTGATAATGTTGATGGGTGCTGTACGAGATCCTCGCGGAACCCGAGGTAGTCGAGTTTCTGTACCGCCTGGACCCTGCCAGCCGTGCGGCGGCAGACCATCGCGCTGGACTTCTCGCCGAACTCGGGCCGCGACTCGGGGAGCCGTACAGTCGCTTCCTTGGCGATGGAGTGCGAGAACTCAGGTTCGTTCTCTCCACCAGTCAACAAGCGCGCATTACCTACTGGTTCCCGGGCGGGCAGGTGATCATCATGCTCACCGCATTTACAAAACAGCGACAGCGGGAATCCGGGGAAGTCGAGCGGGCGAAGCATGCGCGGAAGGTCTGTGAAACGGAGCACGACAGGACTTACCAGCACATCATCACACTGTAGAAAGGAGACCTACGGCCCATGATCTCGCAAGAGGAATTTGACCGTCGTACCGCTGAACAACGAGCAACCCCCGAATACCAGCAGGCATACCGGAATGCTGAGATCGCCTACCGGGTGGGGAAGATGGTGCGAGAAGAACGAGAAGCCAGGGGCTGGACCCAAATCGAGCTAGCCTCACGTTCCGGGCTGAAGCAGCACGCGATCTCGCGCCTCGAGGCCGGGGACGTGGTGCCGACACTCACCACCCTGGAAAAGATCGCGCAAGCGTTCGGTGGGCATGTGCACGTGAACATTGCGGCATAGCAACCCGTACTGATGGCCGCCAGGTTCGGCCAGGTTCTCGGTGCCGTCCTGGAGCCGGTCCGAGCGAGCTGGCGGCAGCGCCTCGCAGTGCTCGTCGACGCCGCGAGCAGGGGTGACGACCAGGCGCGCAGGATCGGCGTTCGTCGCGATGATTCCGGCAAGCCAGAATGGTTGCGGCTAATGGCGTGATGCTTGGGTCGCTCGCGAAGTCGGGACAGGGCCGTCACAACGCGAGGTGGGGCATAACCCGCTGTATCTACATATCGCCGCGTGGCCGCCGAATCGGCCGACAAAGCATCAACGACCGAGGGTCTTGATCCAGGAATCGTGTTCGGCCGGTGAGAACATCCGGCCATCGGTGCAATCGAATGGCCGTCGTGCGTAGGTGTTCTCGGGCCGGACCGTGATCACGTCGACGACTTTCACCAGCTCGGCAGGCACGTCCGCGCCGAAGTGCTGCGGATTGGGCACGATCACGGCATCGACATCGATCCGCCGGACCACGTTCAGAAGTCGGCTCAACGGGCAATCGGTCCTGGGCCCGAACACCACTGTCTTCGCCAGTTCGTACCCGAGTCGCTTGGCGAGGCTGCGGATTTGGATCTCGTCCCAGGTCTGGGACACGCCGGAAACGTCTCGGCGCAGGTACCCGATTGCTGTTGGCCGTGGTCTCATCTGCCCTCCTCATCCGTTGGTGAGCACCCGACGCCGGGGGCGGCTCACCCGGCGTCGCGTGCCTGGTCACACACGCTACGAAGCGTCCACCGGCCCACGCCAGAAGTATGCACAAGGTTGCAGAAATCCCCCTTCCAGCTGACAAAGCCTGCTACGTCGAGGATCATTGAATTTGCACGGGAATACTCGTGCATAGAACTAGACAGGGGGCAACAACATGCGCCTACAGTTCCTCGGCATGGGTGGGTCAGACGTTGGCGGATGTCCGACTCTGTACGCCATCGACCCGCACGGGTACCTCGTGCAAGGCTGGCGAACCGACAAGCTTGGAACAGTCGAGATCCCACACCTGCTACTCGGGTTCGCCGAGCCGGATACGTTTATCGGCGCGACGATGACGGACACCGGGCGAGGGACGTTCACCCTCACCGGACGACCCATCGTCGAGCCAGAGATCCTGGCTCGGCTCGATCTAGCGCCGAACGAGACAGCGATTGAAGTTCCGAGGATCAGGAGGACTTTCTACGGTGCTCTACCTTCAGCATGAGCCGCCGGACTGGGTGACCCTCTTCCGCGGATGCAAGGCCGAAGCATTCCATCTAGAAGTTCGGGACGCATACGCGGTGCCAACCGAGTCCGACCGGTTTCGCCGGTTCCTCGAAGGTGAGCCCCCGTTGCCGGACGAGCACAAGAACCGGTGGGTTGACCTCATACAGGAAACTGTCGGCAGGGGTGTAACAGTGAGCAGGATACGGGTGGTCACCGAGCCACTTACCGACTATCACCGCTGGCTGTTGTCCGTTACCGGTAGCAACGTGGAAGCTGGGGAAGACATACGGTACGTACCTCGGCATATCGCCGGAGAGGTCCCACCAGATGATTGGTGGCTCGTGGACAACGACCGTGTTGTCTACAACTTGGTCAACGAGCACGAGAAGCCAGCGGGCCTAGCGGTTACCACCGATACTCGGATTGTCGAATACTGCCAAGGTGTACGCGAACGGCTCTGGGAGCTGGCGACGCCGTACGCGGAGTACGTCAAACAGTGACCGACAGCGTTCACGACGCTCGGGAAGCTCTCGGGGCACGGCTCCGGGAGCTTCGCCGTACGGCAGGACTCACCGGCAGGAAGCTGGCCGCGCTGTCCGGCTGGCACCAAACCAAGGTGTCGAAGATCGAGTACGGACGGATCAAGCCGTCCGATGACGATATTCGCGCGTATTGCGCCCATACTGGTGCCGAGGACCAACTACCAGACCTTCTGGCGACACGGCACAACATCGAAACGGCCTACCTCGAATGGCGGAAGGTGCTCGGCACCGGGCTGAAGCGCCGACAACAGAAGTCCCTGAAGCTCGAAGCCGAAGCAACATTCATCCGCGATTACCAACCTCAGATCTTCCCCGGTCTTCTGCAGACCGCGGAATACGCCGAAGCCAAGCTGAGGCGCGGCATGGAGTTCCACCAGGTACCCGACGACTTGGACGAAGCCGTGTCGAAGCGGATGGAGCGGCAACGCATCCTCTATCAGCGCGACCACCGGTTTCACTTTCTCATCGCTGAGCAGGCGCTCTACACAACAGTTGGTGGTGACGACGTCATGATCGGCCAGCTCGACAGGCTCGCCTCGATAATAGGCATGCCGCGCGTCGCGCTCGGCATAGTTGCGGCGACGGCTGAAGCGCTGGTGGTGTCAACGAACTTTGTCATGTTCGACAACCGACTCGTCATGGTGGAAGGAACAGCTGCAGAGCTGACCATCACGCAACCGCGCGAGATAGCGGTCTACGGTAGGGCGTTCGAAACGCTTGCCGGACAGTCTGTGACCGGTGATAAAGCCAGGGATTTGATCAGGGCCGCGCTCGACCGGCGGCGTGCATAGTCCCGCAGGACACACTCTTTGGACCTGAGCTGGGTTCGCTGTGCCGACCACGCTATCGGCGCACAGGTAACGGACACCAGGCGCGGTAGTGAAGGCTGAGAGGGATACCACGGTGGAATTTCGGTCGAATGATCGGTGGATGGAGCTGTTCGAAGAAGCGCGAACGTCAGCGTTTCATCTGGAAGTTCGGGACACCTACGCGGAACCGGAGGAGTCCGAACCGTTCCGTCGATTTCTCGATGGCGAACCGGAGCCGGTCGGCGGCTACGACAAGAGCGATTGGCTCGACCTCATTGCGACGTTGACCGCGCGGGGTATCACCATGAGCCGGGTACGGGTGGTCACGGTCCCGCATTCGGACTATCACCGCTGGTTGCTTTCAGTAGCAGGGAGCAGTGTCGAAGCTGGTGAGGATATCCGATATGTCGCAAGGCATCTCGCCGATGAGCTGCCTCCCGATGACTGGTGGTTGTTCGATGGTGCGCGAGTAGCGTTCAACCTCGTTGACCACGCGGGCAAGCCAGCTGAAGCGGCTGTGACCACCGATCCTGGCATTGCTGCTTACTGCCGACGCATGAAAGAACGGCTCTGGACTCTCGCGACTCCGTATGCCGAATACGTTTCCACGGCCAACATCCAGCGGTGACGAGGTCCGTACTCGCAACCGCCAGCACGGCTCGTCCTGGCAGTTGAGGGGCCGTTGCTGCACCGCTGTAGGTCAGGAGTCGTCGCCGCGATAGGTGAGGATTCGTTCGCTGATGCGGACGCGCCAGCCGGGTGGGAGTTCGGTGGGGGAGGTGGTGATGCGGGTCCATTGGTCGGTGTCGGGGGCTGCGATGAAGGTGCCTGAGGTGGCGGCGGCGTCGCGGACGTAGACCTTGCCGTCGTCGACCGAGATATAGGCGTGGACGCGGGAGACGTGGCGGTCGCGCTGGATGACGAGGGGAGCGGCGGTTGCGGCGCGTACCGATTCGTCCACCTGGGGGCCGCGTCCGATGACGTAGGGGCGGTCCAGGGGATAGGCGGTGCCGTCTTCGGTGATCAGTGCGCCGGGGGCGGTTTCGCTCGCGAGGGCAAGCGGGCGCAAGACGCGGGTTCCGCCGTTCTCGGCTGTCTTGCGCAGGACGACGGGCTCGTGCGGGTGGTGCGCCGCGGGCTGCAGCTGGGACCAGGCCAGTGGGCGATCCGCGACCGGCCGGGGTGGCCGCGGTTTGGCCAGCGGGCGTGCCGATCCGGTCGGCCGGGCGGCTGTGGGAGCCGGTGCGACGGCGTCGGACGCGCCGGTCGGTTCGGGCATCGCCGCGAATCCGGCCGCGGCCGTGGGCTCGGGCTCGGCTTGCGCGGAGTGTCCGGCGGTCGTGGACCGCTCGGCGGACTCGGATGGGCGCGGCTCGGCGGCCTTCCCGGCGCGCCGAAGCGCGGCGTTCCAGACGAAGCCGCCGCCGGGGACCACGCCCGTACGCAGATCGGTGCGCGGCAGCGCGCTCAGCGGCTCGCTGGTGCTCGAGCCGATCGTGATGCGGCGCACCGGTTCGCGGAGGATCTCGTCCACCCAGGTGAACGCGCGCCCGCCGTCCAAGCGGCGGAGGCCTTCCGCGCCGTGGATCTCGGCGGTGACCGGTCCGCGCAACAGGATCAGGGTTCCGTCGTCGGTCGGCGCGACCACACCGAACGGCGGCGTCTGCGCCGTGCCGCCGAAGATCACCGCGGCGAGGCGTTTGGCCAGCGCCGCGCCGGGATGTTCGACATCGGCCACGGCCTCGATGGTGCCGAGTATTCGGTCCGTGGAAGCGGTCTCGCCGCCCACGTAGGCGACGACCGCACCGAAGCGGGCGACCAGGCCGTCGCCCGGTGCGATACCCACGGTGGACGGTTTACTGCGCACCCGCGCCCTCCTTCCCGGCGCACTACCGGCATACCTGAGCCAGCATAGAGGGTCGGCGTGAGCCGAACCGGAGAGTTGAAGTCTCGCAGGGTGGGATGCCGAGCCCCGGCGTCCGCTGGTCGAATTCCCTGCTGCCAGCTGCTTTCCGGCCACCGGTGTCAGCGGTGTCGCGACCGCTCTGAACTGGGCATTGTGGTTACAGCCGCACCCTTCCGCCGAGCATGCGCGCCAACCTCTAAATATGATGTACGTCACTGATGTAGCGGGACTCGGCGGGCCCACACTGGCGTTGGCGCGCCTTCGCGTCGCAAAGAAGACACTCCTTTCGTTGTCGTGCGCTGCTGTCGGCGCTCCCGTTTTCGCCACGGTCGGTGTCGATTCTGATGCGCACAGCTAACCTCACCGCCTGGTGTCACTGCTGGTCACTTTCGCGGACGCCGAGGTGGCGGTCCACGCGCGGCAGTGGTGCGCGGCATCCGTCCGTCAGGGCGCAGCGAACGACGGTTCGCGGTGTCATTCGGCCGTGCGATGGCGGGCCGCGAAGGTTCTGCGTGACAACCCGTCGGAACGGGTCGGGCCGACTACCCACGGGCGAGCGGTGTGACTGGCTGGATAACGCACGGCCGCCTTGCCCGGCGACCACGTTGTCGATGGACGGCGGTAGGTAGAACCGACCGAGCAGCAAGAGCCGAAGCTCGCCCGCGCTCCGCATGGGCCGGTGCTCGTCGCTGAGCGGTCGCGCCAGCACCAGTGCGCCAGAGCCATTGGTGGATAAGGTAATTGGCTACCTTCCCACAAATCTGAATGGGGTGCGGCCCAGGGTCTGGTCTCTTAAACTTCGGTTGCATGGGGACTTCGATCATCCGAACACCATGACTCCGCGGCAGCCGAATCCGCGCCCCGGCCCAAGGCCGCAGCGCGGGAAGCCGCTGCGCCATTCCCCTCGGCGACAGCAACGGCAACGCGCAGGAGAGCAGCCTGCCTCGCCTCGGTCGTCCGCAGCGAGCAAATGGTGGAAACGCGCACTCGCCGGGCTGTTTGCGTTCTTCGTGGTCGGCGGCGCGATCGGTGCTTTTGCGAATGAGCAGATCAAGAGTTGGCTCACCAGCGAATCCGAAAAGTACGGCACAGATATCGAAGTCGTCGATATGACTGAGGTCGATGATCCGGCAAGCAACTGGGTGCTGCCCGCCGGGGTCGACCCGACGCCTTACCTCACTCGGCCGCTGACGAACGAGCCGCGCATTGCGTGGATGCGTGAACACGGTGCCGTCGCAGTATCTTCCATGACCTGGGAAGTGACATTTTTGGCCAACCGGACCAGCGCCGTGGAGATCGTGGATATCGTGCCGGTGCTCGTCGAACCGTGTGGGGCCCCGTTGGTGTCCGGATACGGCTTCATGGACGAACACCTCGAAGGAGAAACGGACAAACTCGTTCTGGTTACCGATGTGGCGAGCGAGCATCCGGTGTTCGATCGGACCGGTGTCGACGACAAGGGTGAGCGCGTCGATGTCCTCGACTTCTTCGCGAACAAGCGCATCACCCTGCCGAAAGGGGAGAAGAATACGATCGCGTTCACCACGAGAATCACCGAAGGACACTGCCGGTGGACCTACCGGCTCGACTACATCGCCGAAACCGGCCGGGAATCGATGACCATCACCGCGCCCGGAGGGAAGCCGTTCGAGATGACCCAGGGCGATCTCACCAAAGGCTACGACTGGATCGTGCCGACCGTATCGCTCGCGTGTCTCGGCGTCCCGGATGGTGCGGTGCGACCGAAGCTGAGTGGGTCAGAGGGTCGGGGGCTTATCAGCAACGGCGAATGCTGGACCCCCCGGTAGTCGAACCTGGTGGGCACGTGCGGAGCGCCGCGAAGCTCCGCCCGGGCAGATGGCACGAACGCTGATCGTGTCAAACGGCGTTCGTCTGCGGTTATGCTCGGGCGCAATGAGTGGGCGAACGATCGGAAGCACGGATATGCCGGAGCCGAGCGGCAGTGAGGCGAATGGATGAGCGCGGCAGGCGTCAGCCGCCGGGCGCGCCCGGCCAAAGCTCCGCTGAGTCGCGAGGTGATCGTCGAGACCGGCCTGCGCATCCTGGACCGGGACGGCGCGGCGGCGCTCACCATGCGCCGGGTTGCTCAGGACCTGGATACGGGAGCGGCTTCGCTCTACGTCTACGTCGCCAACCGCGACGATCTGATGGCCGCCATGCTCGACCATGTCCTCGGCACGGTTCCCGAGCCGGTCGGGGCGAGCTGGCGCGAGCGGCTCACCGAGCTCGTCGACGCCACGGTCAGGGCGATGAGCAGGCATGAAGGGTTGGCGCTCGTCGCGCTCGGCACGATTCCGACCAGCCCGAACGCGCTGCGGCTCATGGAGCTGATGCTCCGGTCGCTCACCGAGGCGGGATTGGACGATCGCACCGCGTCCTGGGCGGTGGACCTGCTCTACCTGCACATCACCGCGTCGGCCGCCGAACAGAGCGTGCACGCCACCAGCGGCGGCACCGAGCGCGGCTACCTCGCCGACGTCGAGCGGCGCTTCGCCGAGCTGCCCGCCGACCGGTACCCGACCATCGTCGCGATGCGTGACAGCATGCTGTCCGGTGACGGTGACGCCCGCGCGGCATGGGCGGTCCAGGTGCTGCTCAACGGCATCCTCGCAACCCGGGCCGACTAATTCGCTGGCTCGCGCCGTGCCGCTGGTTCAGACTGACCGGGTGATTCGGCCTGCGACACCCCATGACCTCCCTGCGCTGCAGGACATCGAGCGCGCGGCGGGCAAACCGTTCGCGGAGATCGGCATGACGGCGGTGGCCGCTGACGAACCTCCCTCGCTGGAAACGCTGCGCGGATTCCAGGAAGCCGGACGCGCCTGGGTCTGGTCCGAGGGCGATGCGCCGATCGGCTACCTGGTCGTCGGGGTGATCGACGGAAATGCGCACATAGACCAGGTCTCGGTGCACCCCGATTACGCCGGGCGACGCATCGGTAAGCGCCTCATCGACCGAGCCGCACGCTGGGCCGCCGACGAGGGCCTCCCCGCGCTGACGTTGACGACGTTCACGGAGGTCGTCTGGAACGGCCCGTATTACGAGCGACTGGGCTTCCGCTACCTGTCCGCGGAAGAGGAGACTCCCGGTCTGCGCACATTGCGCGCCGCCGAACGCGCCCACGGCCTCGACCGCTGGCCGCGCGCGTGCATGCGAGCGGAACTGTCCGCGTGGTCGATGGACTGATCCGTGTCACGCAGCGGCTATCGCAAGTCGGTGACCTCAGCTCGCAGTGGCTTTGCCGGCACCCGATGGGCACGTCGTGGACTATCTTGTTCAGCAACGACCGGGCCCTACCGGGCATGCCCGATCTGCCGGGCACATCGCCGTTGTGGAGTCGGTGGCATCGTGAACACAGAATAGGAGTCAGGTCGTTCGTTCGGACTCACACCGTCACATCTACCGATTCGTAGACGCCCTCCAAACTCGTGGATGCCACCACCTCGTCGAGGCGCCGATGGGACTCCGGATGAATCAGCCTCGGCATCGCCTCCTCGAAGTCGCCCATCGACCCGTTGAATCGGACGATCGTGAGTACGCGACGCGTGTTCTGCGGGTCGACGGCAATCTCGACCTGAGCGGGGTAGGGATCACTACCTTCTGGTGCCCACGCTTGCACGAACTGCTCCAATGACACGCCGTCGTGCAGTGTCCTGGCGAAAACCGCGATGATCACATTTATCTCCTTCCGCAACAAAACGAGGACATCTCGAACTTACGGACACACTCCGACAACTTCGCCGCAGTCCGTACCGAGATGGATATCGACACCGGACCCAGCGGTCGCCTCCACCCGCTGCAGCACGGCCGCAGCGGGCGATACGGGCGAGTGGGGGCTGCGGGTTTGGATATGTAGATCAGCTGATGGCGGCGACTGCGGCCGCGGCGGCAGGGGTCGCTGCTGCCCGGTCCTCGGCGACCAGTCCGATTCGTGTGCGTCGGTCCAGCAGGTCGTCGGCGTCGAGCGCGCCCTCGTGTGACACCGAGAACGCGAATTCCGCGGCGAGTACATCGATTCCGGGGGCGACCGGCTCGGAGAGTGCTGGATCATGGCGGGCCGCCGACAGCACGGTGGTCGCCTCGCTGCCGTAGCGGTCGATCAACACCGGCGCGGCGTCGATGCGGTCGCGGGCCGCTCCGGAGACCGCGCCGACCAGGGGAAGCTTGCGGGTGCGGCATGGTCCGGCGGTGAGCCCGCCGTGTGCGACGGCCGCGTCGACGGCGTCTTCGGCCATCTTCCGGTAGGTGGTGAGTTTGCCGCCGACGATCGTGACGACACCGGAGGGGGAGCGTAGTACCGCGTGCTTGCGTGAGATGTCGGCGGTGTTGTCGTCGGCGGTCTGCAACAGCGGACGCAGGCCCGCGTAGGAGCCGCGAACGTCGGTGCGTGTCAAGGGCTCCCGCAGGGCGGGGTTGATGGTGTCGAGCAGGAATTCGATCTCGGGTTCGGTCGGCTTGGGCTCGTCGGGCACCGGTCCGGGCGCGTCCTCGTCGGTCAGGCCGAGGTAGACCCGGCCGTGCGCGGCGGGGAACGCGAAGACGAAACGGCTGGTGCTGCCGGGCACCGGTACGGTCAGCGCGGCGGTGAGGCCGCCGAAGGACGCCGCGTCGAACACCAGGTGGGTGCCCCGGCTCGGGCGCAGCTGGATGCTCGGATCGACCTGGTCGGCCCAGACGCCGGTGGCGTTCACCACGGTGCGTGGCCGCACGGCGAGGGTCTCGCCGGTCCGGGTGTCGCGCAGGGTCGCCGAATCGCCGGTCACATCAAGGGCTTCCGTATACGTGATGACTCGCGCGCCGTGCGCCGCCGCGGTGCGCGCAAGGGCAACGACCAAGCGCGCGTCGTCGACGAGCTGCCCGTCCCAAGCCTGCAAGCCGCCGCGCAGCCCCGCGCGGCGCACGGTCGGCGCCAGCCGCAACGCCTCCGCGGCGGCGACGCGCCGGGAGCGGGGCAGGATCGCCGCCGGGGTTCCCGCGCCGCGCCGCAGCAGGTCACCCGCCAGGAAACCGGCCCGCACCAGCGCGGCGTGGGCCGCGCCGACGCCGGGCAGCAGCGGCACCAGCTGGGGCAGCGGGCGCACCAGGTGTGGCGCCGTGGTGCGCATGAGGATGCCGCGTTCCACCGCGCTCTCGTGCGCGATGCCGACCCGGCCACTGGCCAGGTAGCGCAGCCCGCCGTGCACCAGCTTGGAACTCCAGCGGCTGGTGCCGAAGGCCAGATCGTGGCGTTCCACCAGCACGGTTCGCAGGCCGCGGGCGGCCGCGTCCAGCGCGGCGCCCGCACCGGTGACGCCGCCGCCGATCACCAGCACGTCGATCTCGGCGCCGTCGCCGAGCCGGGACAGGTCCGCGGCGCGGCGGGCGGCGTTCAGCGCGGAGTCTCCAGTGTGCCGAGAGTCCATGGTCATGCCTTTCCGATCCAGCAGGGCGCCGTCATCGCGGCTGCTTTCGGTCGCCGCCGTCGGCGCGGTCGTCGAGATACCCGTCGATCGCGCGACGGAGTTCGGTGTCGAGGTGGTCGCCCGCCAGCAGCGGCGCGACGGTGCCCGCCGATTGCACCGCCGACTGGGCGATCAGCAGCAGCATTGTCGCCATCCGTTCCGGGTCACCATCGCGGATCGAGCCATCCTGCTGGCCTTCCCGGATGCCCGCCGCGAACAGCTCGATCAGCGCGCGCTGGTTGCGGCCGAGCCGCCCGAACACGTACGTGAGCATGAGATCGGTGTCGGTGCGGAAGATCTTGCCGAACAGCGGGTTCGACCGGACCGTCGCCGCGCCCGCGACCACGCCTTCGACCAGCCTGGTGCGAGCGCTGCCCGCGGAGGGCATGGTCGCCGCGACGATCCCGCGCAGCTCGCGCACCAGCAGCTCGGCCACCAGCGCGCCGGTATCCGGCCAGCGGCGGTAGACGGTCGGCCTGCTGACACCCGCCCGCCGCGCCACCTCGGTGAGCGTGGTGCGGCGCACGCCGAACTCCTGCACGCAGGCGCGGGCCGCGTCCAAGATCGCGAGGTCGGTCGCCGAGAGCGCGTTCTCGGCGGAGTCGTCGGGAGCGGTCAAGGTCACCACCGGGGGTCGATTCGTCGGTGGGAGCCACCGAACAGGGTGAATAAGCCGAATGTTCGTTACTGCTTGACAGTCTATGTCAAACTGTAACGCATGGAGGAGCGAGCGACCAATGGACACAGCCGCCGGCGCGGTATTCCGGAGCCGAGCGCCGGCGAGGTGCAGGCATGACGCGGCAGCACACCGCGGGGGCTGTCGCGACAAGGACCGGCGTGAGTGGGTCCGCGCCGAGTATGGTCTGGGATGCCTGGGGAGTTCCGGCTGGACACCGGCAACTTCCGGAGCGAATCCGCACCCTGCTCATGCAGGTCTTCGGGATCTCCGGCAATCCGGTGGCGCGCCGCGATGAGGGCGACGTGCCACTGCGCGAATCGGCGTTGACGCCCGCGCGGCGAGCCGGATTGGCCGAGGTGGTCGGCACCGGCAACGTGTCCGCCGACCACCGCGACCGTTTGCGGCACGCCGGTGGCAAGAGCACGCCCGATCTGCTGCGCCGCCGCGCCGAAGGTCGGCAGGACGCGCCCGATGCCGTCGTCTTCCCCGCCGATCACGACCAGGTGCTCGCCGTGCTCGCCTACTGCGCGGAGCACGCCGTCGCGGTGGTTCCGTTCGGCGGCGGCACCAGCGTGGTCGGCGGCGTCGACCCCGTCCGTGGCCGCTTCGACGCCGTGATCGCACTGGACCTGCGCAGACTCGATCGCGTGACCGGCATCGACCCGATCAGCGGCACCGCGACACTCGGCGCGGGACTCACCGGTCCGCGGGCGGAGGAACTGCTCGCCGAACACGGCCTCTCGGTCGGCCACTTCCCGCAGAGCTTCGAGTTCGCCACGATCGGCGGCTTCGCGGCGACGCGGTCGTCCGGACAGGCGTCCGCGGGCTACGGCCGCTTCGACGACATGGTGCAGCGGCTGAAGATCGCCACGCCCAGCGGCACGCTCGAACTCGGTCGCGCCCCGGCCTCGGCCGCCGGACCGGATCTGCGCGAACTGTTCGCCGGTTCGGAGGGAACGCTCGGCGTCATCACCGAGGTCACTCTGCGGGTACACCCGGTCCCGGAAACCGTTGCCTACCAAGCATGGTCGTTTCCCGACTTCGAAACCGGTGCGGCCGCGTTGCGTTCGGTGGTGCAGGCGGGCGCGGCGCCGACCGTGCTGCGGCTGTCGGACGAGGCGGAGACCGGGATAAACCTGGCCCGCTCCGGTGATATCGGCGGTAGTCAGGTCGCGGGCTGCTTGGCCATCACCACCTTCGAGGGCAGCGCGGCGCATGTCGCGGCGCGCAGCGCGGAGGCGGGCGAGCTGCTTGCCGCCGCGGGCGGCACACCGCTGGGCGAGAACCCAGCGCGGGAGTGGGAACACGGTCGATTCGCCGCGCCTTACCTGCGCGACGCGCTCCTGGACGTCGGCGTGCTGTGCGAGACCATGGAGACCGCGACCACGTGGTCGAACCTGGCGGCGCTGAAGGCGGCGGTGACCGCGGCGCTGACCGGCGCGCTGGGCGAGCAAGGGACGCCCGCACTGGTCATGTGCCACATCTCGCACACCTATCCGACCGGCGCTTCGCTGTACTTCACCGTCGTCGCCAAACAGCTGGACGACCCGCTCGGCCAGTGGCTGGCCGCCAAACGCGCGGCGGGCGACGCCATCGTCGCGGCGGGTGGCACCATCACCCACCATCACGCGGTCGGCACCGATCACCGTCCGTGGCTGCCGGACGAGGTCGGCGATCTCGGCGTGCGCGTCCTGCGCGCGGTGAAGGCCGAACTGGACCCGGAGGGCATCCTGAATCCCGGAAAGCTGGTGCCGTGACCGAGCATTCGCCCGTGCGGGCAGTCACCGTGGTGACCAATCCGCGGTCCGGGCACGGCAAGGGGGGCGACGCCGCGAGCGCCGCGATCGCCCGGTTCCGTGCCGGCGGCGTCGAGGTGACCGAAGTGTGCGGCGCGTCGGCCGGCGAATCCGTTCGGCAGGTTCGGGATTCCATCGCGGGCGTCAGCGGCGCGAAGCCCGACGCGGTGGTCTGCATCGGCGGCGACGGGCTGATCAACGTGACCCTCGCGGCCGTCGCGGAGACCGGCGTCGCGCTCGGCATGATTCCCGCGGGTACCGGCAACGATCTGGCCAGAGAACTCGGCGTGCCGACCGACGACCCGATCGCCGCGGCCGATGTCGTATTGCGCGGGCGGACCCGGACCATCGATCTGGGTCGGATCGAGTCCACCGGTTCAACCGCGCCGATGTGGTTCGCCACCGTGACGGGCACCGGATTCGACGCGCGAGTCACCTTGCGCGCCAATAACATGCGCTGGCCGAAAGGCAGGCTGCGCTACACCGTCGCGGCGCTGGCCGAGATATCCGGACGTTTCACCGTGCCCTACCGCGTCGAGCTGACCGGCGCGGTGACCGACGGACTGACCAATCCCGGCGCGGGCTCGCTGCTGGAAACCGAGGCGGTCATGGTCGCGGTCGGCAACACTCGCACCTACGGCGGCGGCATGTTGATCTGCCCGGACGCACTCATGGACGACGGACTGCTCGACCTGACCGTGGTCGGCGCGCTGTCGCGCGGGGAGATGCTGCGCCTGCTGCCCGCGCTGTCGGCGGGCAAGCGCCAGAACCATCCAGAGGTGAAGCAGTACCGTGCCGCGGCCGTCACGCTCAGCGCGCCGGGCGCGCCCGCGACGGCCGACGGCGAACCGGCCGGCACCCTGCCGATCACCATCCGTGCGGTCCCCGCGGCGCTCACCGTTCTGGTTCCCTGACGGCGACAAGCGAGTTGGATGGTCAGGGCGTACCTCCGCCTTCAAGAGGCGAAGACCACGCGACGGATCCGGTCGACCGCCGCGCGGTCGACGATGACCACCGAACGCGATGCGCCGGTGGTCGTATCGTGCTCGGTCGCGATCTCGCGCATCAGCTGACGCCAGCGCCGCACGTGGATCGAAAAGGCCACGCGATTGATCCGGCGCCCGCGGGCGTACTGGCCTGCCCGCGCCACGGTGGCGGGCACGTCGAGCATGAGCAGGTGCAGTTCGCGGCCGTAGCCCGCTGCCCAGCGCGCGATCAGCGTGCGTGTCCAGCGGAAGGTCGCGCAATCGTGGATCACGACCGGACCGGTGCTGTCGCGTAACGCCGTGCGGATCGCACGGAAGTGCGCGATATGCACCACCGGGCGCCACAGCAGATAGGGCAGCCACCACAGCTTGGGCCGCAAGCGGTTCCGCGCCTGCATCGAGTCGAGCACCAGCGCGCCATCGGGGCCGTGCGAGGGCGCAACGGCATCGGACTCGGCGCTGAAGAACTTGCGCAGCGCGGTGCTCTTGCCCGCACCGGGCACGCCCGCGATGATCAGGGCCGCCGACGCCGGGTACCGCAACTCCTCGATGGCGTGTCCCCGCAGATCGTGCAGCGTGTCCGGGGACAGGATCGGCAGCCGAGGTTCGGGGGCGTGCGTCGGCAGGGCTTCGAGCGGGGGGTTCACCCCTCCCAGCGTCCCCAGCCGAGACCCGTTCGGCAACCGGGAAAACCCTGGTTTTTCTTACGCGCGTTTCCGCCCCGCCGAGCGTGCGCGAAGGTGCATTCGTTCGCCCTGGGAGCCGAAAAGGCTGAGGATTTCCACCGGGCCGCGGCCCGCGCTGCCGAACCAATGCGGTTGGCGGGTGTCGAATTCCGCCGCCTCCCCCGGCCCGAGCACCAGATCGTGCTCGCCGAGCACCAGCCGGAGCCGTCCGGACAGCACGTAGAGCCACTCGAAACCCTCGTGCACCTTCGGGTCCGGCTCGCCGCGATCGGGTGGAATGATGATCTTGAACGCCTGCAGCGGCCCCGGCTGCCGAGTGAGCGGAACGATGGTGATTCCATTCATCTTTCGCGCCGTGGTGTGCACCCTCGGGTCGGCGATCTTCGGCGCGGCCACCAGTTCGTCCAAGGGCACCTGGTGGGCCATCGCGATGGGTAACAGCAGCTCCAAACTGGCTTTGCGCTGGCCGGACTCCAATCGCGACAGCGTGCTCTTGGAGATCCCGGTGCTTTCCGCGAGCGCGGTCAGCGTGACGTTGCGGCGGGTGCGCAGGGCCTTGAGCCGCGGGCCGATGTCGGCCAGCGCTTGGGTGACGGCCGGTTGCGTGGACATGTCACCAGTGCACCGCAATTTCCCGGAATCGGCAACATTAGTTGCCGAACAAGTGAAGGGGACGGCAACCTGCCGGTGGAGGTGATCGCGGATGAGCGAGCGAGGAATGGACACAGCTGAGCACTCTCATGCCGGAGCCGAGCGAGGCGAAGGCGTGCGGGGGACATACGACGTGGTGATCGTGGGTGGCGGCGCGGCGGGACTGTCCGCGGCGCTGGTCCTGGCCAGGGCGCGGCGACGCGTCGCGGTGGTCGACGGCGGCGCGCCGCGCAACGCGCCCGCCGAGCACATGCACGGGTTCCTGTCCCGCGATGGGATGCCGCCCGCCGATCTGCTCGCGACCGGCGTCGCGGAGGTCACGAGCTATGGCGGGGAAGTGATCGATGACGTCGTCATCGACGCGTGCGGATCCGCGGACGACTACACCCTGCGGCTCGGCCGCGGCGGGTCGTTGCGGGCACGCCGCGTCTTGGTCGCCACCGGGCTGCGGGACGAACTGCCGGACCTGCCCGGCGTGCGCGAGCGTTGGGGCCGCGACGTGCTGCACTGCCCCTACTGCCACGGCTACGAGGTCCGTGACCAGCCGATCGGCGTGCTCGGCGGCCGGGAACCGGGCGCGGTGGCGCGCGCGGTGCACCTGGCGCTGCTGCTGCCGCAGTGGTCGGAGGATGTGCTCTTCTTTCCACACACGATGGCCCTGTCGGACGTCGACCGCGCTCACCTGGACGCGCGCGGGGTTCGCGTGCTCGAGGGTGAGGTCGCCCGGTTCGTCGTGGACGACACACTGCGCGGGGTGGAACTGTCCGACGGGCGGACGGTGCCGCGGAGGGCGATGTTCGTCGCCCCGGCCTTCCGCGCCCACGACGCCGTGCTCGTCGCGCTGGGCTGCGCGTTCGACGACAGCGGCTGGGTGGTCACCGACCCGGCCGGGCGCACCAGCGTTCCTGGTGTCTGGGCCGCGGGCAACGTCGCCAACCCGGGAGCCCAGGTGATCTCGGCGGCCGGTGCGGGCTCCACCGCCGCGATCGCGATCAACGGAGATCTGGTGCTGGCGGACGCCACCGCGCTCGCGCGATAAGCGGCTGCCTCGCCTTCGCTCGGCCCGGCGCGGGCTGTTGACGGACTCCGTCCGGCTGCGTCTTTTCAGGGGAACATCCGGGGTACAAAATGCCGGAAGCTGAGAATTACTTATGGATTCCGGGTCCGGTCTCGGATCGCCGGTAAGCTACTGGCATAGGCGGAGTGTTCGGTGTCCCTCATCCACCGAAGACTCCGCCTTATTTTGTCTTCAGCCCGGAATGCCGCACCTTCCATCCGTAGGAGAAGGCTCCGACGCGGTCGCGTCGCCGGCGGCCGGCCATGGGCGCAGGTCTACCCGAGATCCGATGCCTGCTGTCGATCGGCGTGCCGGGCGGATCCGCGCCGGATTCGGCGGACCCGTGCCGGGCGGGTCGACCGACCCGAAGTGGACGGATCGACGCGCTCTAGAATCGCGGGGTGACCAGCGCAGCCCCTGACAACACGCGTAATCGTGCCGATGCCCTCCCCAAGAGCTGGACCCCCAGCGACGTAGAGGCCGAGATGTACGAGCGCTGGGTAGCGGCTGGCTATTTCACCGCGGACCCCGCCAGCGGTAAGCCCCCGTACTCGATCGTGCTGCCGCCGCCGAACGTCACCGGCACGCTGCACATGGGCCACGCGCTCGACCACACCCTGATGGACACGCTGTCGCGCCGCAAGCGCATGCAGGGTTACGAGGTGCTCTGGTTGCCCGGCATGGACCACGCGGGCATCGCCACCCAGACCGTGGTGGAAAAGCAGCTCGCGGTGGACGGCAAGACGAAGGAACACTTCGGCCGCGAACTGTTCGTCCAGAAGGTGTGGGACTGGAAGCGCGAGTCCGGCGGCGCCATCCAATGGCAGATGCGCGCGCTCGGCGACGGCGTCGACTGGAGCCGGGACCGCTTCACCATGGACGAGGGCCTGTCCCGTGCCGTGCAGACCATGTTCAAGCGGCTCTACGACGCGGGCCTGATCTATCGTGCCGAGCGGCTGGTGAACTGGTCGCCGGAACTGCGTACCGCGATCTCGGACATCGAGGTCAAGTACGACGACGTGCAAGGTGAGCTGGTCTCGCTGCGCTACGGCTCGCTCAGCGACGACGAGCCGCACGTCGTCGTGGCCACCACCCGGGTGGAGACCATGCTCGGCGACACCGCCGTGGCCGTGCACCCCGAGGACCCGCGCTACCGGGATCTGATCGGCACCACCCTGGAACATCCGATCACCGGGCGCCGGATCCCGATCATCGCCGACGACTACGTCGATCCCGAATTCGGTTCGGGTGCGGTGAAGATCACACCCGCGCACGACCCCAACGACTTCGAGATGGGTCTGCGGCACGGCCTGCCGATGCCGACCATCATGGACGAGCGCGGCCGGATCACCGGCACCGGAACCGAATTCGACGGCATGGATCGTTTCGAGGCGCGAGTCAAGGTGCGCGAGCGGCTCGCCGAGGAAGGCCGCGTCGTCGCGGAGAAACGGCCGTACCTGCACAGCGTCGGGCACTCCGAGCGCACCGGCGAGCCGATCGAGCCGCGCCTGTCCATGCAGTGGTGGGTCAAGGTGGATTCGCTGGCCAAGGCCGCGGGTGACGCGGTCCGCAGCGGCGACACCGTGATCCATCCGAAGAGCCAGGAACCGCGCTGGTTCGGCTGGGTCGACGACATGCACGACTGGTGTATCTCGCGTCAGCTGTGGTGGGGCCACCGCATCCCGATCTGGTACGGCCCCGAGGGCGAAGTGGTGTGCGTCGGCCCCGACGAACAGGCGCCCGAGGGCTGGGTGCAGGACCCGGACGTGCTCGACACCTGGTTCTCCTCCGGGCTGTGGCCGTTCTCCACCATGGGTTGGCCGCACGCCACCGCCGAACTCGAGAAGTTCTATCCCACCAGCGTTCTCGTCACCGGCTACGACATCCTGTTCTTCTGGGTGGCGCGGATGATGATGTTCGGCACCTACGTCGCCGAGGACGCCGTGCTGACCACGGGCAAGGGCGGCGAGCGCCAGGTGCCGTTCAAGGACGTGTTCCTGCACGGCCTGATCCGCGACCAGTTCGGCAAGAAGATGTCCAAGTCGCGTGGCAACGGCATCGACCCGCTGGA
The DNA here is from genome assembly GCF_965283145.1 of Nocardia sp. Marseille-Q1738. NCBI lineage: Bacteria > Bacillati > Actinomycetota > Actinomycetes > Mycobacteriales > Nocardiaceae > Nocardia > Nocardia sp. Marseille-Q1738. The sequence continues at coordinate 94,071 of NZ_CBDIMS010000012.1, forward strand.
CTGGATCAACGCCTTCGGCGCCGACGCCACCCGCTTCACCCTGGCGCGCGGCGCGCAGCCCGGCGGCGACCTCTCGGTCGGCGAGCCGCACGTGCTCGCCTCGCGCAGCTTCGTGACCAAGCTGTTCAACGCCGCCAAGTTCGCGCTGATGAACGGCGCGCGAGTCGGCGACCTGCCCGACCGCGCACAGCTCACCGATGCCGACCGGTGGATCCTGGACCGGCTGGACGAGGTGCGCGCGGACGTGGATGCGGCGTTCGACGCCTACGAGTTCGGCAAGGCGTGCGAGGCGCTCTACCACTTCGCCTGGGACGAACTGTGCGACTGGTACCTGGAATTGGCCAAGGTGCAGTTCGCCGCCGAGGGCGCACGCGCCGAGGCGACCCAGTTGGTGCTCGGCGCGGTGCTGGACGCGGTGCTGCGCCTGCTGCATCCGGTCATCCCGTTCGTCACCGAGGCGCTGTGGCAGGCGGTGACCGGTGGCGAGTCGGTGGTGATCGCGCCGTGGCCGCAGGCCTCCGGTGTGCCCGCGGATCAGGCCGCGGCGCAACGCATCGCGGATACCCAGCGGTTGATCACGGAGATCCGGCGGTTCCGCAGCGACCAGGGCCTGGCCGACAAGCAGAAGGTGGCGGCCAAGCTGATCGGCGTGGACGCCGCGGGGCTCGGTGAGCTCGCCCCGTCGGTGGCGAACCTGGCCAGGCTCACCGAGCCCGGCGCGGATTTCGCCGCCACCGCCTCGGTGGAGGTGCGGCTGAGCACGGCGACGGTGACCGTCGAGCTGGACACCTCCGGCGCGATCGACCTGGACGCCGAACGCCGCCGCCTGGAAAAGGACCTCGCCGCCGCGCAGAAGGAACTCCAGGGCACCGCCGCCAAGCTCGGCAACGAGGCGTTCCTGGCCAAGGCGCCCGAGCACGTCGTCGACAAGATCAAGAACCGGCAGCAGATCGCGTCCGCCGAAGTGGCGCGCATCGAGTCCCGCCTGGCGGAGTTGAGCGGCAAGTGAACCACGAGCCGGAACCGCAGTACGGCGACGACGAGCGCCGTGGCGGCGCGCGGCTCGGCGCCGGGCCGTCCCCGGTGGAACTGGCCGAGATGGCGCTGGTCGAGGCGGAACTCGACCAGCGCTGGCCGGAGACCAAGATCGAGCCGTCGCTCGCCAGAATCGCCACGCTGATGGACCTGCTCGGCTCGCCGCAGCAGAGCTATCCGGCGATCCACGTCGCGGGCACCAACGGCAAGACCTCGGTGACCAGGATGATCGACGCGCTGCTCACCGCCTTGCACCGGCGCACCGGCCGGATCACCAGCCCGCACCTGCAGCTGGCGACCGAGCGGATCAGCATCGACAACGCGCCGATCTCGCCGGCGAAGTACGTGGAGACCTACCGGGAACTGCTGCCGTTCGTCGAGATGATCGACAAGCAGTCGGCGGCCGCGGGCGGGCCGGCGATGAGCAAGTTCGAGGTGCTCACCGGCATGGCGTTCGCCGCCTTCGCCGAAGCACCGGTCGATGTCGCGGTCGTGGAGACCGGCATGGGCGGCGCCTGGGACGCCACCAACGTGATCGACGGGCAGGTCGCGGTGATCACGCCGATCGGCTTGGACCACACCGAATATCTCGGCCCGGATCTGGCCTCCATCGCGAAGGAGAAGGCCGGGATCATCAAACGCGCCCCGGACAGCCTGGTGCCGCGCGACAACGTCGTGGTGATCGCGCAGCAGGAGCCGGAGGCGATGGAGGCGCTGCTGCGCCGCGCCGTCGAGATGGATGCCGCGGTCGCGCGCGAAGGCGCCGAGTTCCGTGTCCTCGCCCGCCAGATCGCGGTCGGCGGGCAGCAACTCGAGTTGCAGGGCCTCGGCGGGGTGTACGACGAGATCTTCCTGCCGCTGCACGGCGAGCACCAGGCACGCAACGCGGTGCTCGCCCTCGCGGCGGTGGAGGCGTTCTTCGGTGCGGGCGCGCAGCGTCAGCTCGACGTCGACGCCGTGCGCGCCGGTTTCGCGAGCGTGACCAGCCCGGGCCGGCTCGAGCGTGTCCGCAATGCGCCGACCATCTTCATCGACGCCGCGCACAACCCGGCTGGCGCTCGGGCGCTGGCCGCGACGCTCACCGACGAGTTCGACTTCCGCAAGCTGGTCGGCGTGATCGCGGTGCTCGGCGACAAGGACGCCGCCGGCATCCTCGCCGCGCTGGAGCCGGTGTTCGACGAGATCGTTGTCACCACCAACGGCTCGCCGCGCGCGCTGGACGTAGAGACCCTGGCGGATCTCGCGGTACAGCGTTTCGGCGACGAGCGGGTGGTCACCGCGACCACGCTGCCGGACGCGCTGGAGACCGCGATCGCCATGGCCGAGGACGTCGGCGAACAGGGCGAGATGGTGTCCGGCGCGGGCGTCGTCGTCACCGGCTCGGTGGTGACCGCGGGCGCGACCCGCGCGCTGTTCGGAAAGGACCCGGCATGAGTGAGCGCAGGCGGCAGCGGAGCGTGACGCAAGGCCCCGATCATGCCGAAAGGGATGCAGCATGAGTGAACCCGCCGACCAGGGCGAGCGGCCGGTGCCACCGCCCGCGACCGATCCGTGGAAGGGCTTCCGCGGCGTGATGGCGGGCACCCTGGTACTCGAGGCGATCGTCGTACTGCTCGCGTTGCCGGTGGTCGCCGACGTCGGGGGCGGGGTGACCTGGCTGTCCGGCACCTATCTCGTGGCACTCGCGGTGGTGATGTTCCTCGGTGCCGGATTGCAGCGGCGGTCCTGGGCCCTGCCGTTCAACCTGGCGCTGCAGGTGTTCGTCCTGCTCGGCGCGTTGATACACCTGTCCATCGGCATTATCGGCGTGGTGTTCGCCGTGGTCTGGGGCTTCATCCTGGTGCTGCGCGCCGACGTGCGGGGGCGCATGGAAAAGGGCCTGCTGCCGAGTCAGCGCATCCAGCGCGATTAGCCGTCATCGCGGCGATCGCCTCGGCCCCTCGCCGCGGACAGCCTCGTGACGAGGACGTGGACGACGATCGGCACATGGGGGCCCCGACGCGGTGTCCAGGTCCGCGGTGCGACTTCCGGGGCGAGCCAGCCCGACCGCTGGTGCGGCGTCCGGAAGGTTGCCCGTTAGGCTGTGCGCCGTGACTGAGCAGACGTTGGTACTCATCAAGCCGGACGGTGTGGCCCGTGGCCTTGTCGGCGAGGTGCTGGCACGTATCGAGCGCAAGGGGCTGAAGATCGTCGCCCTCGAGCTGAAGCAGGTGTCCGAGGAACTGGCCAAGGGCCACTACGCCGAGCACGCCGAGAAGCCGTTCTTCGGTTCCCTGATCGAGTTCATCACCTCCGGGCCGGTGGTCGCGGCCATCCTGGAGGGCCCGCGGGCCATCGCCGCGTTCCGGCAGATCGCGGGCGGTACCGATCCGGTCGAGAAGGCCGCGCCCGGCAGCATTCGCGGAGACTTCGCTCTCGAGACGCAGGAGAACCTGGTGCACGGGTCCGATTCACCCGAATCGGCCAAGCGTGAGATCGCGCTCTGGTTCCCGGAACTGCCCGCCTGATCGGGTCCGGACCGTCGTGCCCGCGCCGTGGTAGCGCAGGGCGAACGCGGCGCGGGCCCGACGGTGCCGAGCGCCGATGGCGAACGCCCGGCGCGCGATGTGGGATACTGGCATCGGCTGCATTCGATGCCGACTGTTCGTGCAGGTGCGCGAACGAGACGTGACGAGCGCAGCCGGATGACACCGCGGTTCGATGCCGATCATCGCTGCCACGGACAAAAGGCCTGGTAATCGGGGCTCGCTGTCCGCGTCGGCACGCTGGATGAGCGCTCGATCCGCGGAGTTCAGCCATACTGCCAGGCGCCGCGTGACCAGTTAGCCCGAACGACGAACGACCGAGGAGATAACCGGGCACGCGGGGCGAGACCACTTGACCTCGCGCCCACCGGGTGCGAGTCGAACGAACAGCGCCCCCGCGTCGGCCGCGTCACTCCCGCCGGGAGGGACGCGCCCGGGGGCCCGAGGAGACTTCGTGGCCGAACAAGAGCCGCTGGAAACAACATCACAGGATGCCGAACAATTGCCGGAGCGAATCCGAGTTCACGCACTCGCCAAGTTGCTGGGGGTAACGAGCAAGCGCATCCTGGCCAAGCTGACCGAGATGGGGGCGGACGCGCGCAGCGCGCAATCGAACGTCGACCGAGCCGTCGCGGAGTCCGTCCGCGACGCCTTGGCGCCGGTCGAGGCGGACGCCGCGCCCGAGCAGGAGGCGTCCCCCGCACCGGCGCACACCACCGCCGAACCGTCGGACGCGGGCACCGCGCGTTCGACCGAGACCGGGCCGGAGGTGACCGAACCACCGGAACCCGCTCCACAACCCAAGGCCGAAGCACCTTTCGCCGCCGCGGGCGTCCTCTTCTCCGCACCTGAGGTGGTGAGCCCCGGACAGCCCGCGCCGACCGGCGACATGGCGCACCAGCCGACGCAGTTGTTCACCCACTTGGTGCGGCAGGAGCCGGAGCCGGTCGCCCCGGTGGTGTTCGAATCGGCCGCGGTCGTGCAGGCGCCGCTGTTCCTGCCGCCGGACGCAGGCGCCGCCGAGGAGGCCCGCAGGAGGCGCCGCGCGGAACGCGAGACCCGGCGCGCCGAGGAGACCGCACCCGAACCCGCCGAACCCGCCGAAGACGAGACCGAGGTCGCCGAGGACGAGCGCGAGTCATCCGACCAGCAGGGTGACGCCGAGGGCCAGCCGCGGCGCAGGCGCCGCGGCCGCCGCGGCCGTGGTCGCGGGCGCGGCGAGCAGCAGTCCGACGCGGACAACGAGGGCGAGGAGACCGATTCCGACGACACCGAGGACGAGTCGGCCGCCGAGACCACCGAGCCCACCGAAGCGGCGGAGTCCGCCGAGACCGGCACGGCCGAGTCCGAGGACGAGGAGGACGTACCCGAGGGTTCGAGCCGTCGCCGCCGTCGTCGCCGTCGCCGCAAGGTGGCCGGGGAATCCGGCGAGAACGAGCCCGCCGAGGACGATCCGCCGAACACGGTGGTGCACGAGCGCGAGCCGCGCAACAAGAGCCGCGCTCGCGTCACGGTGGACGAGGTCCAGGGCATCACCGGTTCCACCCGGCTGGAAGCCAAGCGGCAGCGCCGCCGGGACGGCCGGGAAGCGGGCCGCCGCCGTCCGCCGATCCTGACCGAGTCGGAGTTCCTGGCCCGGCGCGAGGCGGTGGACCGGGTCATGGTGGTGCGCGAGAAGTCCTTCCCGGACCATCCGGCCGCGACGCAGGTCGCGGTGCTCGAAGACAACGTCCTGGTCGAGCACTTCGTGACCAGCACCGGCTCCGCGTCCATGGTGGGCAACGTCTACCTGGGCAAGGTGCAGAACGTGCTGCCCAGCATGGAGGCGGCGTTCGTCGACATCGGCCGCGGCCGCAACGGTGTGCTCTACGCCGGTGAGGTGAACTGGGAGGCCGCCGGTCTCGGCGGCAAGGAGCGCAAGATCGAGCAGGCGCTCAAGCCGGGCGACCAGGTGCTGGTCCAGGTGAGCAAGGACCCGGTCGGTCACAAGGGCGCCCGCCTGACCACCCAGATCAGCCTGGCCGGCCGCTTCCTGGTGTACGTGCCGGGCGGCACCTCCACCGGAATCAGCCGCAAGCTGCCCGACACCGAGCGCAAGCGCCTGAAGGAGATCCTGCGCGAGATCGTGCCCGCCGACGCCGGTGTGATCATCCGCACCGCCTCGGAGGGCGTCAGCGAGACCGAGCTGGCCCGCGACGTGGAACGGCTGCAGGCCACCTGGCGCACCATCCAGCAGCAGACCGGCAAGGACAACAACGCGCCCAAGTCGCTGTACGAGGAGCCCGACCTCCTGGTCAAGGTCATCCGCGACCTGTTCAACGAGGACTTCTCCAAGCTGGTCATCGAAGGCGACCGGGCCTGGAGCACGGTGGAGAAGTACATCGGCACCGTCGCGCCGGACCTGCTCGCCCGGGTCGCCCGGCACGAGAACAACGGCGTCGACGTGTTCGAGGCCTACCGGATCGATGAGCAGCTGGCCAAGGCGCTGGATCGCAAGGTGTGGCTGCCGTCCGGCGGCACCCTGGTGATCGACCGCACCGAGGCCATGACGGTGATCGATGTGAACACCGGCAAGTTCACCGGTTCCGGCGGCAGCAACCTGGAGGAGACGGTCACCAGGAACAACCTGGAGGCGGCCGAGGAGATCGTGCGCCAGATGCGGCTGCGCGATATCGGCGGCATGATCGTCGTCGACTTCATCGACATGGTGCTCGAGTCCAACCGCGACCTGGTGCTGCGCCGCCTCACCGAGGCGCTGGGCCGGGACCGCACCCGGCACCAGGTCTCCGAGGTCACCTCGCTCGGGCTGGTCCAGATGACCCGCAAGAAGCTGGGCACCGGCCTGGTCGAGGCGTTCTCCACCACCTGCGAGCACTGCCATGGCCGCGGCATCCTGGTGCACGCCTACCCGGTAGAGCCCGGTTCGGGTGACGAAGCCGCCGGGCGGACCAAGGAAGGCGGTTCGCGCAGGCGCCGCGGACGGGACAAGGGCGCGGCAGCGCAGGCCCAGCCGGCCAACGGGGCCGGTCCCGCCGGCGAACCCGAGGAGGACGCCGCCGTCAAGCGGGCGCATCCGGTCGCGCTGGCGATGGCCGCACACCACCCCGACGATGCCGACCAGGAGCCGCAGCAGGGCGGAGACAAGGCCGGTGCGGCGGCGGTCGCCGAAGCCGAGGCCGAGGCTGTCGAGCCCGCGGTTGCCGGCGAATCCGCCGCGGCCGTCGAAGACGGTGCCGCCGCCGAGTCGCTGATCGCGGAGACTGTCCACGCCGCCGTGGCAGTGCCCGCCGAGGAGCCCGAGACCGAGCCCGCCGAAGTCGTCGAGGTCATCGAGCAGGTCGAGACCGGCGAGCCCGGGGTGTCCGAGTCGGTCGCCGAGCGCGCAGGGACGGTCGAACCCGCTCGGGTCGACGAGCCCGCGCAGGTCGCGGAGCCCGCCCCGGCTGCCGAAGCCGCGCAGGTCGCGGAGCCCGCTCCTGCTCCTGAGCCCGCGCAGGCCGAACAGCCCGCTCACGCTGTCGAGCCGGCTCGCACTGCGGAGCCGACTCCGGCCGCGCAGCCCGCTCGGCCTGCTGAGCCCGCCCCGGTGGCGCAGCCCGTATCGGCGGTCGAGGCCGCTGCCGCGGCGACCGCCAACGGTGTGGCCGAACCGGCCCGGGGCCGCCAGCCTCGGCGCCGGAGGGTCGCTCGTTCCGCCGCACCTGCCGCCGACAGCTCGGGCGCGGTGTTCGTACTGCCCACCGGTGAGCAGGCGCCCTCGCCGGCCACCGATTACTCCCAGCCCGAGCCGGTCGAATTGCCGCAGCGCAACCGGCCGCGCAGGCGGGCGGTCGGGCGACCGGCGGGCGCGCCCGAGTCGTCCAACTGAGTCGTCGCTCATGCCTGCGCCTCGCTGGCGCTCGGCTCCGGCATGAGCGAGTGCTCGGCTGTGTCCGTTGTTCGCTCGCTGCGCTCGCTCATGGTCCCGTGGCCCTCGTCGGTGTGACCGGCGGGGGCCACGTGCGTGTCGGCGGCGAACCGGTGGCATAGGCGCGGTGTGCGCACGGACGCCGGTTTGGTCGTGGCGGTGGCCGTCCTGTAATCTTGGACAGTCGCTGCCCGGTGACAACATGTTTTGTCTTCGTGGCCCGGTTCTCGCCAGTTCGACACCGAGAGCCACCAGGCGCCGAGGCGGCGGCGATTACCAGACCAGTCGTGTGGCGGTTTCCGGTGGAATCAGACCCGGAAGTCGCCGCGTGAGCAAGTGCAGAGCACTATAGGAAGAAGGGCAGCCGACCGATGGCAACGTACGCGATCGTCAAGACCGGCGGAAAGCAGTACAAGGTCGCGGTCGGTGACCTGGTGAAGGTCGAGAAGATCGAGGGTGCTCCTGGCACCGCCGTGGCGCTGGATCCGGTCCTGGTCGTCGATGGCGCCGAGCTGACCACTGATGCCGCGAAGCTGGCCAAGGTCTCCGTGGCCGCCGAGGTGGTCGAGCAGACCAAGGGCCCGAAGATCCGCATCCACAAGTTCAAGAACAAGACCGGCTACCACAAGCGCCAGGGTCACCGTCAGCCGCTGACGGTCCTGAAGGTCACCGGCATCAAGTAAGACATCCCGAGGAGAATCAGCTATGGCACACAAGAAGGGCGCGTCCAGCTCCCGGAACGGACGCGATTCCAACGCCCAGCGACTCGGCGTCAAGCGCTTCGGCGGCCAGACGGTCAAGGCGGGCGAGATCCTGGTGCGTCAGCGCGGCACCCACTTCCACCCCGGCGTGAACGTCGGCCGTGGCGGTGACGACACCCTGTTCGCCCTCGCGGCGGGCGCGGTCGAGTTCGGCACCAAGCGTGGACGCAAGACCATCAACATCGTGGTCCCGGAGCCGGTTCAGGCCTGACCGCCGAACCACTTCCGGACAACAACGAGCGGGTCAGGGTCTCGATACCCTGGCCCGTTTTTCGTGTTTTCGCGACGACAGCCCTGAGTACGACCAGTCCCGAAGGAGGATGATTCGGCGTATGTCCAAGTTCATCGACCGTGTCGTACTGCATGTGCGTGCGGGCAAGGGCGGCCACGGATGCGCCTCGGTGCACCGGGAGAAGTTCAAGCCGCTCGGCGGACCCGACGGCGGCAACGGCGGCAACGGCGGAGACGTGATCCTCGAGGTCGACTCCAACGTGCACACCCTGCTGGACTTCCACTTCCACCCGCACGCCAAGGCGGGCAACGGCAAGCCGGGCGAGGGCGGCAACCGGGACGGCAAGCAGGGCGCCGACCTGGTGCTGAAGGTGCCCGACGGCACGATGGTGCTCGACGACGACGGCAAGGTGCTCGTCGACCTGGTCGGTGCAGGCAACCGCTTCATCGTCGCCCGCGGCGGACGCGGCGGGCTGGGCAACGCCGCACTGGCCTCGAAGGCGCGCAAAGCGCCCGGTTTCGCGCTGCTCGGTGAGGACGGCGAAGAGCTCGATCTGGTGCTGGAGCTGAAGTCGGTCGCCGACGTCGGGCTGGTCGGTTTCCCGTCAGCGGGCAAGTCGTCGCTGGTCTCCGTGCTGTCGGCGGCGAAGCCGAAGATCGCCGACTACCCGTTCACCACGCTGGTGCCCAACCTCGGTGTGGTCGCCAGTGGGGATACCACTTTCACCGTCGCGGACGTGCCCGGCCTGATCCCCGGCGCCAGCGATGGCCGTGGCCTGGGCCTGGACTTCTTGCGGCACCTGGAGCGCTGCGCGGTGCTCGCACACGTGGTGGACTGCGCCACGCTGGAGCCGGGGCGCGACCCGGTCTCCGACGTGGACGCGCTCGAGGCCGAACTGGCCGCCTACCGACCGGCGCTGAGCGCCGACGCCGGGCTCGGCGACCTGGCCGACCGGCCGCGAGTGGTGATCCTGAACAAGATCGACGTGCCCGACGCCGCCGAGCTCGCGGAAATGGTGACCCCGGAGTTCACCGAGCGAGGGTGGCCGGTGTTCGAGATCTCCGCGGTGAGCCGGGCGGGCCTGCGCCCCTTGACGTTCGCCCTCGCCGACCTGGTGCGCAAGTACCGCGACGAGCATCCGAAGGCGGCGCCCAAGCGCCCGGTCATCCGTCCGATCGCGGTGGACGAGACCGGGTTCAGCGTGATCGCGGACCCGGAGGAGCCGGGCGGCTTCATCGTGCGCGGCACCCGGCCGGAGCGCTGGGTGCACCAAACCCAATTCGACAACGACGAGGCCGTGGGCTACCTGGCCGACCGCCTCGCCCGCCTCGGCGTCGAGGACGAACTGGTGCGCTTGGGCGCCGAGCCGGGAGCGCCGGTGACCATCGGCGACGTGACTTTCGAGTGGGAGCCGCAGATCTCGGCGGGCATCGACATCGTGCCCACCGGCCGCGGCACCGATGTCCGGCTGGAGCAGACCGACCGAGTGAGCGCGGCCGAGCGCAAGCACGCGTCCCGGGTGCGGCGCGGGTTGGTGCAAGAAGACGAGGAGTAGGACGTGGACGACGGTCGAGTCGTGGCGTGGTCGCGGTGCGTGCACCGCGGGTCGGGCTCGATCGTTCCCGAGCGGGCGCGGATCATGGCACCCGCTCCGACCACTGTGGATTCGATCGTGGCGCAGGGAGTTCGGTGGCGATGCAGGTGACTTCGGTGACCGCCGAGACGGATTCGTCGGGCCTGAGCGAGGCTCGGCTGGCGATCGCGTCGGCGCGGCGGGTCGTGGTGAAGATCGGTTCGTCCGCGCTGACCAGCCTGAAAGGCGGCCTGGACACCGCGCGGCTGGATCGGCTCGCGGACGCGGTGGAGACGCGGATGCGCGCGGGGTCCGATGTGGTCGTGGTGTCCTCCGGCGCGATCGGCGCCGGCATCGCGCCGCTCGGCTTGACCAGTCGTCCGCGTGACCTGGCCACGAAACAGGCGGCCGCGAGCGTCGGACAGCTGGCGCTCGCCCACGCGTGGGGCACCTCGTTCGCCCGCTACGGCCGCACGGTCGGCCAGGTGCTGTTGAGCGCCGACGACTTCGCCCGCCGCGAACACCACCGCAACGCGCAGCGCACCCTGGATCGCCTGCGTTCGCTCGGCGCGGTCGCGGTGGTGAACGAAAACGACACCGTCGCCACGGAAGAGATCCGTTTCGGCGACAACGACCGGCTGGCCGCGCTGGTCGCGCATCTGGTCGGCGCGGACGCGCTCGTGCTGCTGTCCGACGTGGAGGGCCTGTACGACGGCGATCCCCGCAAGGGCGCGGCCACCTTCATCCCCGAGGTCCGCAGCAGCGCCGACCTGGACGGCGTGATCGCGGGCAGCGGTGGCGCGCTCGGCACCGGCGGCATGGCGTCCAAGCTGTCCGCGGCTCGGCTGGCCGCCGACGCGGGCGTGCCAGTCCTCCTGGCCGCCGCCACCTCGGCCGCGACCGCACTCACCACCGGCACCGTCGGCACCGCGTTCGCCGCCCGCCCGGTCCGGTTGTCCGCGCGCAAGTTCTGGGTCCGGCACGCGGCCGACAGCCGCGGCGCGCTGCTCATCGACGACGGCGCGGTCCAAGCGGTGGCGTACCGGCGCCGATCCCTGCTCGCCGCCGGCATCGTCGGTGTCCGCGGCCGCTTCTACGGCGGCGACGTGGTCGACCTGGTGGCCCCCGACAACCGCATCGTCGCCCGCGGCGTCGTCGAATACGACAGCACCGAACTGGCCGGCATGCTCGGCCGCTCCACCGACGAACTCCCCGACACCATGCAACGCCCCGTCATCCACGCCGACGACCTGGTCAAGGTGTAATCCGCAGGCATCAACCAGGCACGGCCACACTCCGCGTGGCCACGGGCGAGTCCGATCGCAGTCCACCTGGCCGATGGCCGATCAACCGCGAGATCCTGCGGGGTTCGACACGCTGTGAGCACCGGCGCAGGCACAACTTACAGCGGATACACGAATTGATCCTCAGATATGCCGACCTGCCACTTGGTGCCGTGGATGTATCGGTCATCGCTGTTGCAGAACGTCTCGGGGCGCGAGCCGTCGCAACCTTGGACGTGAAGCACTTCCTGGTCGTAAAACCGAGGCACATACCGGCATTCGATCTGCTGCCGACGCGTTAGAGCGGACGCGCGCTGACGGCGATCAGGACGGGACGACGCCGGGTTGGTTGGTGGTGGGGATGTGCCCTTGGTTGCCCTCCACCGGGCCGGTGACGCCGGGCTGGCCACCTGGGTCCGGCAACTCGACCGGGGGCCCGGCCGGGCCGGGAACCGGGGGTTGCGCCGGCGGCGCCTGGGGTGGGCTCGGCGGTTGTGCCGGTTCCGGGGTCTGCGGCGCAGGTGGTGGCGACGGCTGCGGTGGCGGAGGCGGGGGTGCGGACGGGCTCGGCGCTTGCGGAGGCTCCGGGACCTGCGGTGCTGGAGGAGGACTCGGCGGTGCCGGAGTTGTGGGTGGCACCTGCTGCGTCGGCGGTGCAGCCTCTGGTGACGGTGTCGGCGGTGCGGGTTGAGGGGACGGCGTGGGCTGCGGTGCCTGCTGCGTGGGCGGTGTCGGCGGTGCGGACGGCGTGGGTTGCGGTGTCTGCTGGGTGGAAGGAGCTTCCTGCGGCGGGGGAGCCTGCTGGGTGGGTGGCGCCGTCGGAGGCTGCTGCGTGTCGGGCTTCGGCTGGGCTGGCGGCACCGGGTTGTGTGACGGCTCGGACGATTCCGGTGCGGCGGGCGCGGGTTGCGCTGTGTCCGGGGCCGATTGGTCGTTCGGAAGAACCTGCTCGGGCGTCGCGTATCTGGGCGTGCCGGGCGAGCCCACCCGCGGTGCGGACGGCGCGGCGGGAATGGCGGGCGGATCGGGCAGCGCGGGCACGGCGGTACCCGCTGCGGAGTAGGCAGGCTTGTAGACCATGTTCATCGCGAGCAGGGCTTCCTGGCGCAGTGCTTCCTGCGCCATCTGCGCGTCGATGACGCGAGCGGCCTCCAGAGCTTTCGCGATGGCACCGATCGGTCCGGAATCGCCGGGCGGCATCACCGCGAGCTTCACCGCCTCGGCGGCGGCGGCGACCCCGCCGAGCCGGGCGCCGACCTGGCCGAGCACCGCCGCCAGTTCGTCGGCCGCCGCCGCGATACTGCGTGCGCTGGCCTGGGCCGCGTCAGCGGCGGCGCCTTTCCACTCCACGGAGTCCATCACGCGGTCGACGCCGCCCTGCGTGAGCGGGAACGACGTGGTGAGGGCTCCGGCCGCCTCGAGCCAGGTTGTCGAGGCGCGCAGCACCTGCGCGGCGTCGATCTGCTGGGCTTTGGCGTAGATCTCCTCGTGCCGCATCGACTCGAAATGCTCCATCGAGCTGATGTAGGTGGGATCGGAGCCGCTCATCGCGGGAGCCTCGACTCGATGGCGCGCAGAGCGGCGGCATGCGCGGCGTCGGCCTCCTCGAACAGGCCGCCGCTGATCAGGAACGCTTCCTTCATCCGGTAGGCCGCCTCGATGTAGTGGTCGAGCAGGGCCGCGGCGTCCCGGGCCTTGTGACCGAAACCGGCCTGCAACTGCTGCGCGGAGACGAAACCACCGAATCCCCCGAGTTCCGCGGCCGATTCGAGGCGCTGCTGTAGGTGGAGCAGCCGATCGGCCTGCCGGTCGTACATTTCGGCGCACTGCCGCGCCGCCGCCGGATCGAACTGAACGGTCCCGGCCTGGGCCGCCTCCTTGAATCGGGCGATATCGGCTCGGCTGGTCTCGATCGTCATCGCTCACCCCTGAGATCGGTCGGTAGGCCCCAGATTAACCGGAAGCCGGTGCCGGGTCAGCAAAGTCGTCGGTCCCGGCCGCCGACGTGAGCTAAGCGGGAATGCGTTTCTGCAGTTGCGCGGCGATCTGCTCGGATGAGGCCGGGGTGATGTGCACCTCGTCACCCGCCTTGATCAAGTACCGTCCGTCGTTGCGCACGTCGATCCAGGTGTAGTGGATCGGCGGGGGCGGAGCCGGACGGTCCAGCCGCGGTTCGATTCTGATGTGCCCCTCGGCGGTGTGCGGCTCGAGCAGCAGCTTGCGGATCCGCGGCGCGGCAGATCGGCGCGCGGGCACGGTCTCCTGATCGCGCACCGCGTCGCCGGACGCGACGCGAGGAGGTTCCTTGCCCGGCGGCGTCTTCGGCAGCAGCGCCGCGATCCGCTGGCCCAACTTCGAGCTGTGTCCGATCGAAACACGCACGCGGCCACCGTAATCCGGACTCGACCCGGGTTCCTGCACCGCCAGCACGGCGCGGTCGTAGATCGCGGCGGCCAGCAGCCGCAGTTCGCTGCCCGGCCGGTGTGCGCCACCGATAGCGACGATCCTGGTGTGCGGCTCGGCCAGAATGCGCAGGCAGGCCGACAGGTCGGGGTCGCGGCCGAGCGGTAGCCGTTCGGCGAGGGCGATGCGCAGCTTCTCCGCCTCGTCTTCGGTGCGCGGCGTCTCCAGGATCCGCAGCGGATACGGGTGGCGATCCAGGTCGGTTTCACGCCAGATATGGGCGAACTCGTCCGGGGTGAAGGTCCAATCCACGGCCGAATCACATCCTCACTCGAACCCGCCGACGCTGTCCGTAGCCTAGCGGTCCCATAGCCGGACCGGAGATCTCATGTGCGCTACCAAGATTTGCGGTACGACGCCTCCTCGCATTCGCGGACGCAAGACCATGTCCTTCGGTGCGGTCCGTGGCGGGTGTCGCGGCGCTCGGCCCGGGAAAGGCTTTCCAGAGGGCCGCTTTGTGCAGGTTCACGCCGCGAGACCATGGTGATTTCCGCTCTGGCCATTGGGGAGCCGCATCGGCTACGGCAGCGTGGGTTTCGAGTCCCGGATCGGACCTCCAACGGACTGGCGAGCTTCGACCGCCGCCGCATTGGAAGTGATGGATCTCACATGCCAAGACGATGCCCGAGACCATTTACCACAGTCGAGGTGGCGCGGATTCCTATGCTGCTGTCGCCGATTCGGGCTGTCGACGCATGGCGGTCCCTCGCGGGCCCTTCGGGAAAGTAGCGCACGTTCGGCGACGTGCATCGCGATTTCGTCGCGATCGCACCGCCCTCTATTTGCGCTGGTGTCGCACTCGACCCGTCCGTCCGGTTCTGCTGAAATATCAGGAGAGCAGGGATGCGAGGGCGATGGGGCGGCCCCGCACAGCAAGACCAGGATTGGCCGAGATCTGCCGAGGAGGGATTGCGGTGCACACCATCATGCGGCGAGCAGGCGGGGCGATCGGTCTGCTGAGTATCGGGGTTGGTCTTGTCTTCATCGGCGCGGGGCCGGCAGGGGCGGTGCCGACCGGCTGCTATGTCGACCGCGGTGTCACCGACGCGGCCGCCCTGTGCCACAGCGGTGAGGGATCGGCGGTGTTGGACGCCGAGTGCCTCGGTTTTCACGTGCCGCCAGGGTCCGGCCCGGTATTCGGCTACTACAGCGGCTTCGAGTCGCAGCAGACGAACGTCGGCAAGCCGATGCGCGCCACGTGCATGTCGGATGGCTCCATCGGGATCGCGACCCTCGCGTTCGTGCTTCCAGCGGCGCGGTAGCGGAGCGCTCGGGTTTTCAGCTCGGCCGCGCTTCCAGCACATTGTCGGGCGAGACCGTCGGCACGCACCTGGTGAGGGTGAACCCGTGGCGGGCGAGGAACTCCCGGTACTCGGCCTCGGTCCGTTCCCGGCCGCCCGCGTTGACCAGCATCTCCAGGTCGATGAACTTGCTCGGGTGCGGACCGGTGTGTTCCGGAACCACGAGTTCGATGATCAGCAGCCGGGCATCGGGCTCCATCGCCGCTCGCAGTGCACCCAGGATGCGTCCCGCGTCCGGCTCGGCCCAGTCGTGCAGGATGTGTTTGAGGATGTAGGCGTCGCCGCCCTTGGGGACACTGTCGAAGAACGATCCGCTTTCGACGGCGCAGCGTTCGGCCAGGCCGAGTCCGGCGAGCCGGGCGGGCGCGGCGGCCACCACCTCGGGAAGGTCGAACAGGATGCCGCGCGAGCGCGGCGAGCGACGCAGGATCTCGGTGAGCAGTGCTCCTTCGCCGCCGCCGACGTCGACGAGGGTTTCGTAGCGGCCGAAGTCGTAGGCCGCCAGCAACGGTTCCATCGCCAGGGTGCTGATACTGGTCATCGCGCGGTCGAACAGCTCGCCGAGTTCGCGATCGCGCTGCACGTAGTCGAAGAACGGCATCCCGTCCAGTTCTTCGCCGACGGGCCGGCCGGTCCGCACGGCGTCGACGAGGTGCGACCAGTGGTTGCGGTGGGTGGCGGAACCGAAGAACAGCACCGCGTCGCGCAGCGACACGTCCGCGTCGCGGCGCAGTGCCCGCGCCATCGATGTGAGCGCGTAGCGTCCGTCGCGACGCTGTGTGAAGATGCCGTAGCTGATCAGCAGCCGCAGCAGGCGCCGCAACGCGTCCTCGTCGGCGCCGACCGCGGCGGCGAGTTCCGCGCTCGATCGCGGCCCTTTCGTGAGTTCATCGGCCACCCCGAGCACCGCGGCGGCGTGGATGGCCTGCGTGATCCATCCGGCGGCGATCAGCTC
This sequence comes from Nocardia sp. Marseille-Q1738, assembly GCF_965283145.1. Taxonomy (NCBI): domain Bacteria; kingdom Bacillati; phylum Actinomycetota; class Actinomycetes; order Mycobacteriales; family Nocardiaceae; genus Nocardia; species Nocardia sp. Marseille-Q1738. The sequence goes on from NZ_CBDIMS010000012.1 coordinate 110,106, forward strand.
CATCAGCGCGATGTGTCCCGGCACCAGCTTGCGAAACGCCACGGCCAGTACCGTGCGGACCGATTCGACGGCCCGCACCAGCCGCTGTGGAGGGATTCTGGCTCGGTCGGACGCCACGGCGACTCCATCCGTCGAAGGTCGGCACGCTGTACTTGCCTAGGAGGGTACGTCGCGGCGGGTGGGTTCAGTGGGCGCTAGCGAGAGTCGCCGCCTAGCATCTCGGGCCGGGATTCGCTGCGCCTGCGCTCGCGGTCGGCGGCGGTGGCGAGGTAGTCGCCGAGTTCGCGTCGCAGCGTGACGTCCAGCGAACGGGCCAGCGTGGCGTGCACCGAGGCCACCGCCAGCTCGCGCATCTTGTTGAGCATCGTGGTGGTGTCGGCGATTTCGCTGCTGGTGTCCGGAAGCCAGCCGGGTCCGTGCTCGTCGATGATGTGCTGCTTGGCGGCGGTGATCATGATGTGGGTGATGTCATCGATCCGGTCGGCCACCTTGGCGTAGATCTCGATGAGCGTGCGCAGTTCGAGACCGTACTCGTGCAGTTCGGCGAACGAGGTGAGCAGCTGGGTGTCGGTGAACACCACCGTCTCGCCCTCGAGCCGGACCAGCTTCATCTCACGCAGGCGGTCGACCAGCTCGTCGGCCTCGGCGCCGAGGATGGTGCCGATCAGCTCGCGCGGCACCTCGAAGGTCTCGTCCTTGGCCCAGGACGCGGTCACGGCGTGCTGCAGCCCGAGCACCTCGGTCAGGTCCTTGCCGGTTTCCCAGCTGGTGATGAAGTCGGCGATGTGCGCGGTGGTGAAGCCGCGCTGCAGCAGCGCGTCGATCAGGCGCAGCCGCTCCAGGTGCGAGTCGTCGTAGATGCTGGCCCGCCCGTCCTTGCCGACCGGCGGCGGCAGCAGCCCGCGTTCCTGGTAGGCGCGCACATTGCGGGTGGTGGTGCCCGCGGCGCGCGCGAGATCGTCGATCCGGTACTCCGGCGTCGATCTCACCTCCCTCGCTGACCACGGCGCCGAGCGGAGCGGTTGCCCGCTGCGGAAACTCTGCCGACCGAGTCTATCGTCCGGTCCACCGCGCTCTCGGCACCTACGAAACCGGTGCGACCCGGCGCTGGTCGGCGCTCGCCTCGACCACCAAGTAGTCGTCGAGATCCACTGTGCGCAGCTGTTGGACGTACTGGGTGGCGAAGCCCGGATACATGGTCGCGTTGAAGCCGTCCTCGGTGAGGTACCAACTGCGGCATCCCGAGTTCCAGGTGGTGGCGGCGAGCCGGTGCTGGATGGCCGCGTTGTAGCGGTCCTGCCGATCCCGGCGGACGTCGAGCATCAGCAGATCCCGGTCCAGAATCGTGCCGATCGCGCTGACCAGGTAGTCGATCTGGGCTTCCATATAGACCAGCGCCGAGTTGTGCCCGGGTCCGGAGTTGGGTCCGAACGTCAGGAACAGGTTGGGATATCCGGAAACCGCGACGCTCTTGTAGGCGTAGGCGCCGCGCGACCACTCCTCGGCGAGAATTCGCCCGCCGAGCCCGGCCACCGGAATGGGTGTGCCGGCCTTGGACACGTCGAAACCGGTCGCGAAGACAATGCAATCCGCTTGGTGCTCAATGCCTTCCGCGGTGCGGATGCCCTGCTCGGAGATCCGGGCGATGGGCCAGGTGATCAGCTTGCAGTTGTCGCGTTGCAGCGCGGGGTAGTAGTCGTCGGTCATCAGCAGGCGCTTGCAGCCCGCCCGGAAGTCCGGAGTGAGCTGACGGCGCAGCCAGGGATCCTTGACCTGTCTGCGTAGCTGTGCCTTGCCGGCCAGCTCGACCACCCTGGTCAGCGGTGTATTCCAGACCACGCCCAGCGCGACCGACTCGTGCCCGTAGTACCAAGCGCGCCGCGCCAGCTGTTCGGTGGCGGGCACCCGGCGGTAGAGCTCCTTGGTGAGCACGGTGGTCCGCCGGTTGATCCGCGGCAGCACCCAGCCGGGCGTGCGCTGGAACACCTTCACCGAGGCGGCCTTTTCGACCAGTTCCGGAATGATCTGGACCGCGCTGGCTCCGGTGCCGATCACCGCGACCCGCTTGCCCGCGAAGTCGTAGTCGTGATCCCATCGGGCGCTGTGGATCTTGTGCCCCTGGTAGGTCTCGATGCCGCGAATATCCGGGAAACCGGCGTTGGCCAGCGGTCCGGATGCCAGCACCACCGTGCGCGCCAGGACCGGGTGCGGGTGTCCCTCGACGGCGATCTCCCAGGCCCCGGCCTGTTCGTCGAACACGATGCCCGTGACGTTGTGCCGGTAGCGGATATGCGGATCGAGCCGGAACTCGGCGACCATCGCCTCGATGTAGCCGAGGATCTCGGCGCTGCCGGAGTAGGTGTGCGACCAATTCGGATTCGGCGCGAAACTGTAGGAATACAGCCGCGACGGAATGTCGCACGCCGCACCGGGATAGGTGTTGTCACGCCAGGTTCCACCGACCGCGGTGCCCCGTTCGAGGATCGCGAAATCGTGGATTCCGTGCTGCTTCAGACGGATGGCCGTGCCGATCCCGGCGAACCCGCCGCCGATCACGGCGACGTCGAGGGTGTGCGTGCTCATCGGTTTCCTTGTCATGCGGCGGGCTCGTAGGTCAGTTCCTTCGACCAGGTCGGGTCCTTGCGCAGCAGTGCCTTCGGCACCAAGCCGGTGATCTTCACCAGCGCGTCGGCCACCAGGTGGTAGGGGTGGTCGCGGTTGATCACCCAACCACCGTGCATCTTGACGATCTGGTACATGGGGAGCCTGCGCGCGAATTCGCTGCGCTCGCCGACATTCGCGTACCGCTTCAGCGCGCCGTAGAGCTTCTGCTCGTCGACGCCCATCGCGACGATGTTGTCGCGCATCTTGTTCAGCAGCGGCACGTAGCTGAGCACGCCGATGACCAGCGAAGGCTTGGCCCATCCGCCGACCAGGTCGATGAGCAACTTGCGCATCTGCGCGTGCCCGAGCAGATCCATCACCGCAAAATCGACGGCCAGATGGCGGGATTCGTCGGAGTTGATCTTCTTGAACGCCTCCTGGCAGACCGGGTCATCGATCTCGTCCATGACGAACTTGATCAACGCGCCGTCCAGCGCCACCTCCAGCATGGGGATCACGGTGCCGAGGAACGACAGCGACATGTCGTCGGAGTACTTGTCCAGGAAGTCGATCACCAGCTTGACGTTCACGTTGGGCTGCGGGATCTCGTCACCGTCGAGCATGCCCCACCGGCGCATCAGGGCCAGCTCGGCGTTGGCGTGCTTCTGCTCCTCGGCGTGGAAGTAACGGTAGATCTCGCGCAACGTTTCATTCGGCGCCTTCTTGGCCATTGCCGCGAAGCCGCGCGCGCCGACGTTCTCGATCCACATCAGGTCGGCCATGAACGGCTTCAGCTTGGCGTGCAGTTCCGGTGTGATCGTCTCGGCGCCGGGCGCGTCCCAGTCGATGTCGGCCAGCGCCCACTGGCGGTCCTTGATCTTGCGGAGCATGTCGTCGAAGTCCATCGTGATGGCCATGTCAGACTCCTGTCTTGTCGGTGACCGGCGTGCCGCCGGTGGTGGTCGAGTCGTCCTGGGGCAGTAGCCGATCCAGCAGCCCGAGGACGTAGGTGTACCGGGCGGGGAAGTACCGCTTCAGCAGCCAGACGACGTGCGCGTCCAGCTGGGGCAGGACGTAGAGCTGCCCGCGGTCGTGCGCGTCCAGCGCGGTGCGCGCGACGCGCTCGGGGGAGAAGCCGGTCCACCGCATCAGGAAGTCGGCCAGCTGCGCGGATTCCTTGGTGATCCGGCCGTCGCGTGCGACGTTCGTCCGCACGAACGTCGGGCACAGGACGGTGACCGCGACCCCGGTGCCGCTCAGTTCGGCCGCCATGGTCTCCGAGAGCGACAGCACGCCCGCCTTCGATACGTTGTAGGCGGCCATCGAGGGCGCCGCGGCGAATCCGGCGGCCGAAGCGACGTTGATGATGCCGCCGCGCCCGGTGGCGCGCAGCCGCGGCGCGAAGACCTCGCAGCCGTGCACGACGCCCCACAGATTGATGTCCAGCGCCCACTGCCAGTCGTCGAATCCGATGCGGCCCACGGGTTTACCGCCGATGCCGACGCCGGCGTTGTTGATCACCAAGCTGACCGGGCGCTCGAAAAGCGTGTCGGCGAAGTGGGCGAGCAGTTCCACATCCTCGCGCCGCGCCACGTCGCAACGGAAGGCGTGCGCGGCGCCGGGGTGGGTGCGTTCGATCAGGGCGACCGTCTCGTCGGCGCGTGCCTCGTCGATGTCGGCGCAGATCACTTGGCCGCCGCGCGCCGCGAGCTCCAGGGCGAATGCCCGGCCGATGCCGCTGCCCGCGCCGGTGACCACGGCTCGCGCGCCGTGCGTGCGGCGGGATCTGCCCAGGCCCGCCCACCGATCCAGTCCGAACATCTCAACTCACCTTCTTCGTGGAGGTCGCGATCAGCGCCGCGCGCAGGAAGTCGGCGGCGCGGGCGAGGGCGTGGTCGGCCTCGGGCACCACCAGCGGAAGGGCCTGGAAGACGTGCAGCTGCCCGGGCCAGATCTCCAGGTCGCAGCTGCCGCCCGCACGACGGACCATGTCGCACAGGGCCTGCGCGTCGGCGCGGAGCATCTCGGTGCCGCCGACCTGCACCAGGATCGGAGGCAGTGCCATGCCGTGCGGGATCGTCAGCCGCAGACGCGGTGCATCCGCGGGCTGACCGCTGGTATAGGACGCGGGCAGCCGCCTCGCCGCGGCGGCGGAGATCAGCGGGTCCGTGCGGACACGCTCCTGCTCGGCAGCCATACCGAGGGTGAGGTCGAGTAATGGGGAGAACATCGCGACCGCGGCGGGCTGCGGCCTGCTCTGGCGCCCGTTCTCGACCAGCAGGTCCAGCGCGAGATGCCCGCCCGCGGAATCGCAGGCGATCACCACGTCTTCCGCGGCGATGTCCCGGTCGAGCAGCCAGCGGTAGCCTGCCTCGACGTCGTCGGCCGCGGCGGGGAACCGGTGTTCGGGTGCGAGCCGGTAGTCGGTGAGAAAGACCGGAAGCCCGGTCTGCTTCGACAGCCGGGCCGCGATACCACGGTGCGTGCGGGCCGAGCAGATCACGTAGCCGCTGCCGTGGATGTAGTAGATCGCCTGCGAGCCGAAAGGTACACCGGCCGCCCGGACCCATTCGCCGCGCACCTTTCCGGACCGGACCTTTGTGACGGATGTACCTGGCGGAACGGGCCCGCCGAGGGCCATCACTGTGGCGATGAGCTTGCGGGCAAACCAGACGCCCGCTGTGTTCATAGGAATCGCGCAGTTCAGCGGCCGCATACCGAGTCGGGCCGCGGCCGCGGCCACGGTGGCGTGCGGGGAAGGCGCGGCGGGAACGCCGGGAGCCGAGGTCCTCGTTGACCTTGTCATACCCTAAGAATCAGTTATGAATGTGCCAGTTGTCAATGGCACATTATGAACTGGCTGGAAGTTCGTCCAGCACTACGCGAACGATAAGACCGTGGTGTTCGAGGAATTCCTCAGCCGAGCTGCCCGGCCGAGCGACGTGTCGCGGCAGGTGATTTCGAGTTCCGGCGTCGTCTGGTGTGCCAGTGGGACTCGCTGCGACCCAGGCTTTTTCTGCTCAGTACCCGCGCTCGCGATCGATCGGCGCCAGCAGTGGGCGTCCGGTGACGAACCGCAGGACGTTGTCGCCGACGTGATCGGCGAATGCCGCCAACCGCAGCTGCGGCGGATTCGAATCATGCGGCGTGATAATGGAATTCGGCAGTACCCAGAGCGGATGACCGTCCGGCAGCGGTTCCGGATCGGTGACGTCGAGCCCGGCGCCGCCGATCGCGCCCGAGGCCAGCGCGGCCACCAGCGCGTCGGTGTCGATCAGGCTGCCGCGGGCGACGTTGACGATCCAGGACGACGGCTTGAGCCGGGCGAGTTCGTCCGCGCCGATGAGATGCCTGGTGGCGGGCGTGGCGGGCGCGGCGATGACCACGTGATCGGTACGCGGCCAGATCCGGCCGATACGGTCGGCGGAGATCGTCTCGACGGTGGCCGGGATACCCGGGCCGGTGACCGGACGACCGCTGCGGTTCACCGCGATGACGTGCGCGCCGAGCGGGATCAGCATCGGAATCAGCGCACGGCCGATGCCGCCCGCGCCGACGATGGTCACCGTCTTGCCGCGCAGCGTACCGACGTGCGGGAAGAAGTCCTGCTGTCGCCACCCCGCCGCGCGCAGATGCTCGGGCAGGTAACGCACGCCCGCGAGTAGCAGCATGAGCGCGTGCTCGGCCACGCTCGCCGCGAAAGCGCCTGCGGCGGAGGTGAATCGGATGTGCGGATGCTTGGCGAAGATGCCGGCGGTGAACCAGTCCTCGATCCCGGCGGCCGACAGCTGCACCCATTCCAGGGATGCGGGCAGCTCGTCCGGGAACTCGCCGGGTCCGCCCACCCAGATCAGCCCGCGCGCCTCGTCGAGGTCGGCAATCGCGGCGCCCGCCTCCAGCACCGCCTTCTCCACCAGCGTGGGGGGAGGTTCGGTCGGGCCGATGGCGATGGGTACTGCCGGGCGGTTCACGACTGCGCCTCGCCGGCGCTCGGCTCCGTCGTGCGCGAGGGCGCACTGTGTCCTCGGTTCGCTCGCTGACGCTCGCGCACGGATAGACCTCCTTCAGTGCAGTACGACGTGGTCGCGCTGGGACGAACGGCGGTCGGACTCGCCGTTGCGACCGTAGCACCGCCGCGTGGGCGGTGGCGTGTGGTGTCCGCCGACGCGGTGCTAGTTCTGGTCCTGATCGGTTTGCTCGTCCAGCTCCGCGTCCACCTTGTCCCGGTCCGCCCACTCCAGCAGCTGATCCAGGTGGAACACCGCGTCGTCGATGCCGGCGTGCAGGTCGCCGAGCTCGGCGACGCGGGCGGGGACGGTGGAGATGGTGAAGTCGCGCGGATCGATGTCGGGAATCTCCGCCCAGCGCACCGGGGTGGAGACCGTGGCGGCGGGGACGCCGCGCACCGAGTAGGCGGCGGCGATCGTGTGGTCGCGCGCGTTCTGGTTGTAGTCGACGAACAGCATTGCCGGGTCGCGGTCGCGACGCCACCACGTGGTGGTCACGTCATCCGGCGCGCGACGTTCCACCTCGTGGGCGAACGCGAGCGCCGCCCGGCGCACCTCCTGGAACCCCCAGTTCGGCGCGATCCGGACGTACACGTGCAGTCCCCTGCCACCGGAGGTCTTCGGCCAGCCGACGGCACCGAGCTCGTCGAGCAGCTCGTGCACGACGCCCGCCACGCGCTGCACCCGTGACCACGGGCAGTCCGGCATCGGGTCCAAGTCGATGCGCCACTCGTCGGGACGTTCGGTGTCGGCGGCGCGGGAGTTCCACGGATGGAACTCGACCGTCGACATCTGCACGGCCCAGACGACATCCGCGAGCTTCTCGACGCAGAGTTCGTCGGCATGCCTGCCGTAGCGCGGGAAGTACACCCGCACAGTCGGAATCCAGTCCGGCGCGCCCGCGGGCAGCCGCTTCTGGTGCACCTTGTCACCGGCCAATCCCTTCGGGAACCGGTGCAGCATGCAGGGCCGGTCACGCAGCGCGTTGACGATGCCGTCCCCGACGCTCAGGTAGTACTGCACCAAGTCGAGCTTGGTCGCGCCGGTTTCCGGGAAGTAGACCCGGTCCGGGTTGGAGATGCGAATCGTGTGGTCGCCGACCTCGAGTTCGAGCGCCGACGCAGCGGATTTGCGGGCCACGTGTCGACCTTAACGGCCGCAGCCGGATGTGGTCCGGTTCCTAGCACGCGTGGGCCGAAAGGCGGACCAGTATCCCGCGCGTCGAACACACCGTCCGCATACCGTGGGCGGAAGTTGGCGGCTCCGGTTTCAGCCCGCCGCGCCGACGTGCTGCGGGCCCCGCGCGGGCCAAGACAGAGGCAGACGCGTAGTGGAGCCGGGAGGTAAATCCGAGCGGGGCTGAGGCATCCGGCAACCGGGCGTAGCGCAGGGCGGAAGCGGAGAGGAGGGAATAAGTGGCGCAGCGGGAGGAACTGCGGCCGTGGTCCGCGCCGGGGCCGAGCGGAGTGAGGCAGCCGACCGGACGTAGTCCCGCGCGGGCGGAGTGCAGGCGAGGCAGCCGCAAAACCACTGCGTCGAACCGGGCACGGGTATTGCATCGTTCTGGTATGCATACGGGTATGAGCAAGGCGACACGCGTGACCGTCACGTTGGACCCTCAGGTGGCGGAATGGGTCAGGCAGGTCGCCGATCGCCAGAACCGCAGCCTGTCCTCGGTGATCAATGCCGCGGTGCGCACCACGCTCGTGCACGACAGCCTGACCGCCCTGATCATCGACGAGGAGGCCGAGTTGGCCGCCGCATACGACGACGTGACGCTCACCCAGGCCGCCGAAGACGACGCCAGCGGCGCGGCATGAGCGTGCGTAGCCATGGCGGGCCCGCTCACGCCGAAAGCGACAGAGCATGAGACGCGGTGAAATCTGGCGTTATGCCCCGACGCTCAGCGACGGCACGCCGTTCCCGCGGCGCATGACGGTCGTGCTGGTATCCGATTCGGCGGTGATCACCTCGCGCTACCCCTGGCTGCACGTCATCCCCTTGCGCGACGCCGACCCGGGTCACGTGCTGGCCACCAAGACCGAGCACGGCTGGGCCGACACCCTCGAACTGCACCGCGCCTACCGCCCCTGGCTCAGTGAATACCTCGACGTGCTGACACCATCGGAGACCGAATCCCTCGACGCGCGACTACGGGCGACCCTCAGTCTCTGATCGCAGAGACCGGTGTGTCCGGGTCGGCCGCTTGCGGGTCTGTACGGATTCGCGCGGCCGGCTTGTTCCGTGTGCTGCCACCGCACCCTGCCGCTACGTCGGCGTGGCCAGCGCGAACGGCAGGACCGCGTCGGCGCCTGCCGCGCGCAGTGCGTGGGCGGCGACGGTGAACGTCCAGCCGGTGTCGGTGATGGCGTCCACCAGCAGGATCGGGCCCGATACGGCGGTGAGGTCGGGGACTTCCCACGAGTCGAACAGTCCTGCGACGCGATGGGCGGAGTTCGCGGCGGAGACCGGCGGCCGGTCCGGGCGGGAGCGCAGGATGCCCAGGTCATGCAGGCGGCCCACCTCGGCGAGCCGGGCGGCGAGGCTGGCGGTGAGCACCGGATGACGTGCGGATTCCAGCGCGAGTACCGACGTGGGGCGAGTTGCCCAATCCCATTCGCGCAGAACGGCGATGCAGGCGTCGAAGACCGCGTCGGGGACCGGGGCGTCGGGGCCGTCGAGCAGCGTCCGCAAGCGTTGCCCCCAGCCGAGATCGGACAGCCTGCCGAGCACGCGGCCGGTCTCGGCGCCACCGGAGATCTTGCCGGACAAGGGAATCCCGAGTTTCGCCATGCCGGTGGGCCACTGTTTGCGTGGCGCGAGATCGATGCCGGGACGGTCGAGACGAGCCTTGGTCGCCGCGACGGTTTCGGCGGTGACAGTGCGGTCGGGACGGTTGCCCGTGCAGTTGTCGCAGCGGCCGCAGCCGGGCGAAGCCCCGGAATCGGCGGGTAGTCCCGGGTCGTCGAGTTGACGGCGCAGGAATTCCATCCGGCAGCGCGAGGTCGACTGGTAGTCGATCATGGCTTGCTGTTCGGCCTCGCGGGCGAGGGACAAGCGCTCGTAGCGTTCGGTGTCGTAAGTCCAGGGCTGGCCGGTGGCGATCCAGCCGCCGCGCACGCGGCGCACCGCGCCGTCCACGTCGAGCACCTTCAGCACCATCTCCAGCCGGGAGCGGTTCAGCTCCACCAGCGGTTCCAGCGCCGCGGTGGACAGCGCCCGATCGGAGTCCAGCGCGTCGAGCACCGCCCGCACGATGTGCTCGCGCGGAAAGGCGACGGAGGCGAAGTAACTCCAGATCCGCGCGTCCTCGGGGCCGGGTAGCAGGACCACCTCCGCGCGATCGGTGCCGCGCCCGGCGCGACCCACCTGCTGGTAATAGGCGATGGGCGAGGAGGGCGCGCCGACGTGCACGACGAAGCCGAGGTCGGGTTTGTCGAATCCCATGCCCAGCGCGGAGGTGGCGATGAGCGCCTTCACCTCGTTGTTCAGCAACGCGGCCTCCAAGGCCTCGCGTTCGGCGGGGTCGGTCTGGCCGGTGTAGGCGGCGACGTTGTGGCAGTGCGAGTTCAATACGTCGGCCAGATCGTGGGCGGCGGCGACGGTGAGGGTGTAGACGATGCCGGAGCCGGGCAGCCGGTGCAGGTGACCGCTGAGCCAGGCGGTGCGTTCCACGGCGTCGTCGAAGCGGACCACCGACATGTGCAGCGACTCGCGATCCAGCGTGCCGCGCAGCACCAGGGTGTCGGTGCCGATCTGGGTGGCGACGTCGGTGACCACCCGGTCGTTGGCGGTGGCGGTGGTCGCGAGCACCGGCACATCGGAGCCGAGGTCGGCGATCAGCGTCCGGATCCGGCGATAATCCGGCCGGAAGTCATGGCCCCAGTCCGAGACGCAGTGCGCTTCGTCGATCACCACCAGACCCGCGTCCGCCGCGAGCCGGGGCAGCACCTGATCTCGGAAATCCGGGTTGTTCAGCCGCTCCGGGCTGACCAGCAGCACGTCGACCGCGCCTGCGGCGACCTGCGCGTGGATCTCGTCCCATTCGGTCACATTGCCCGAGTTGATGGTGGCGGCGACCACCCCGGCGCGCTGCGCGGCAGCCACCTGGTTGCGCATCAACGCCAGCAGCGGCGACACGATCACCGTCGGCCCGCGACCGCCCCTGCGCAGCAACTTGGCGGCGATGAAATACACCGCCGATTTGCCCCAGCCGGTGCGCTGCACCACCAGCGCCCTACGCCGCCGCACGACCAGCGCCTCGATGGCGGTCCACTGATCCTCCCGCAGCCGCGCATCGGGCCCCGCCAGCTCGCGCACCAGCTGCTCGGCATGTTCGCGCAGGTCGGGGGCGGTGAGGTCGATCGAAGAGACATCGGTCGCCGTGGTCATGCGCTTCATCCTGCCCGAGGGCACCGACACGTGCCCGTGCGCCCGACCGTACCCAGAGCGAAGAGCTGCGTGACGCTCTAGTGCGCTGGTCCGCCGGAACGCTGTCAGCCGCCGAGGCTGCCCGTAGGCCCGCGCCTGACGGTCCTTGCGGCCAGCTCTACCAGTCGGGCCCGGACCAGGTCGGGCCGTTCCTCGGCGATGAAGTGGCCACAGTTCTGGACCAGTTCGAGGCGGTAGTCGTCGGCGCGCGCCGTCTTCTCCGACGCGAGCGCGGGATGGATCGCGGCGTCGGCGACACCGAACAGCGCGTGGATCGGCACGGTTGCTCGGCGTTGTTCGCCCCGTACGGCGGACCGGGGGACTTCGCGCAGCAGGAAAGTGCGGTAGGTATCGGTCGCGGCTCGGGCGCAGACCGGGTCGCGGAAGCGGTCGGCGTACGCGTGGACCACCTCGGGTCCGAACTGGTCGCGGTTGCGCACGGCACCGGCGAAGATGAGCCGTTCCAGGAAGCGGGTGCGCTGGTGCAGGTACGTGCCGAACGCCGCGATCGGTGGCTGGTAGACCAGGAACCGCCAAGCGTGCGGGAGGAAACCGCGCGGCGTCTGCCAGGGATGGGCGATGTTCAGCGCGAGCAGCGCGTCGAATCGTTCCGGCGCTCGCAGCACGAGCAGGTGACCTACGTAGCCGCCCCAGTCGTGCCCGACCAGCAGGACGCGGTCGAGGCCGAGCGCGTCCAGCAGAGCCAGCAGGTCGGAGGCGACGTCCTCCTTGGCCCACCGGTGTGGCGCGGGACCGGACCAGCCGTACCCGGGCAAGTCCGGCGCGATGATCCGCAGTCCGTCCGGTGGATCGGCGAGCAGGTGGCGGTACGCGTAATGGTGCTGTGGCCAGCCGTGCAGCGCGAGCACGGCGCGTCCGTCGGCGGGACCCGCCTCGGTGACGTGGAAGCGGACGCCGCGCGCGGTGACGAACGAGCGCCGTACACCACCGATCTCCGGGGGACCGGCCGCCGGGTCCGATTCCGGAGCGGATGAGAAGAACGAGGGCCGCCAGGGCATATCCGATGGTAACGAGAAGATCGGCAGGTAATCCAGACCGATAGGTACGGTCCACGGCGCATTCGCCGCGAATCGCTTCCGACGGCGGGGTGGGTCTCGCCGCCACTCTGCGGCGGCGGTGAACGCGGAATCCGCGCCGGGCGAACGTGATCGCCCGGCGCGGAACTACCTGGCCGTCACCCCTTGACGCAGAGCACCTGGTGCAGTGTCGCGACGACGTCGACCAGGTCACGCTGTGCCGCGATGACCTCGTCGATGTCCTTGTACGCAGCGGGGATCTCGTCGACCACGCCCGCATCCTTGCGCGACTCGACGCCCTCGGTCTGGGCGATGAGATCGGCGACGGTGAACTGCTTCTTCGCCGCATTGCGACTCATCCGCCGTCCCGCGCCATGCGAGGCCGACTGGAACGAAGCCGGATTTCCCTTGCCGCGCACCACATACGAGCGGGTGCCCATCGAGCCCGGGATGAGCGCGAGATCGCCCTCGCCCGCGCGCACGGCGCCCTTCCGGGTCACCAGCATCGGCACACCATCGATGAGTTCCTCCGCCACATAGTTGTGGTGACATGAGATCGGCTGCTCGAAACGCACTCCGCGCCCGGCGAATTCGGCGCCGACCGCGCGGCAGACCAGGGCGAGCATGACCGCGCGGTTGCGCGCGGCGTACTCCTGCGCCCAGGTGAGGTCGCGCCGGTACGCCTCCATCTCCGGCGTGCCGGAGACGAAGACCGCCAGATCACGGTCGGGCAGGTCGACGTTGTGCGGCAGCGTTCGCGCGATCGTCATGTGCCGCTCGGCGAGTTCCTTGCCGATGTTGCGGCTGCCGGAGTGCAGCAGGATCCACACCCGGTCGTCCTGGTCCAGGCAGACCTCGATGAAGTGATTGCCGCCACCGAGCGTGCCCATCTGCTTGTGCGCCTTGAACTCCCGGAACTGCACGTGCTCGTCGAGCGCGTCGAAGGAACCCCAGAAGCGGTCCCAGCCCGCGCGCAGCGTCGCGGTGCTCACGCCGAGCCCGGCGACCTGGGTGCCGAGCCTGGTGACATCGACCGGGTCGTGGTGGGCCTGGAACCCGACCGGCACCGCCGCCTCGATCCGCGAGCGCAGCGAGTGCAGGTTGTCGGGCAGGTCGGCCGCGGTGAGGTCGGTGCGGACGCTCTCCATGCCGCAGCCGATGTCCACCCCGACCGCGGCGGGCGACACCGCGTCCTTCATCGCGATCACCGAGCCGACCGTGGCCCCCTTGCCGAGGTGCACGTCCGGCATCACGCGGACGCCGTGGACCCATTTCAGCGCGGCGATATTGCGCAGCTGCCGGAGCGCGGCCTGATCGACCTCGTGCTCGTGGGCCCACATGAGCGTCTGCGCCTTGGTGCCGCGCAGCTCGACGGGAAACATGGTCTCGATCCTCTCGTTGGTTTCTCACCATCAACGGTAGGGACCGAGAGCGGCGGATGCACCCGAATATCGACCGACCGGACGGTCCGATTTTTCAGCCGGTGACCTGGTCGAGCGCCGTGCGGTAGACGCGCTCGGCATTCCCGTGCGCGATGGCCGTGACCAGGGCTTCCGCGTCGGCGGTGGTGATCACGTCGGCGGCGATCCACTCGTCCATCAGCGTGCCGAGTCCGCGTCGCCAGAGCAGGGCGCCCAGGTAGTGCAATTCCGGCAGCCCGTAGCCGTCCGAGGAGTAGCACAGCGCCCGGAACGGGGCGAGTTCCAGTGTCTCCGCGAGGACCGCCGCGGCGCGGTGCCCCACATACGGGATGGTGAGGCCCAGATCCACGTGGACGTGGTCGAAGAGGTGAGCGAGGTAGGCGGCATGGCGATGGAACGGCCAGCAGTGCAGCAGCATCACCGAGAGCCCTTTGCCCGCCGTCCGGCGCAGGAAGTCGGTGAGCAGCAGCGGGTCGCTGTGCCGCAGGTGGAGGTCGGGGTCGCCGAACCCGGTGTGGAATTGCAGGGGAAGGCCGAGCTCGGCCCCGATCCGCGCGCCGAGCCCGACCAGCCAGCCGAGCACATGCGGATCGGTGAGCCGGTGTTCGGGCGCGAAACTGGTCGGCGGGTGATCCCGCGGCGGAAAATCCAAGCCGCACCGGTAGGCGACGATCGTCTTGAACCCGGCGGCGGTGGTGGCACGCGCACGCAGCTCGGCTTCGATCCGGTCGTAGACGCCCGATACCGCGCCGACCTGCGCGATGACCTGTTCGGCGACCTCTTCCAGGCGCACGACTTCGTGCACGTCTCCGTCCACCAGAGCGGCGAAATCCGCTGTTCCACCGCCGATTCCGGTGTCCAGGAACCATCGGGTCACGCCTGCGGCGCGCAGCAGCCGCGCGGCGGCTTCCCCTGCTCCGAGCTGGGCGCGATGGCGCAGATAGACGTCCGGGCCGACGTGCGCGGGCAGGTCGAGCGCGGGCGCGCACCAGCGGCGCACCGCGAGCCCGATCGCGGAATCGAAACTGCCCCGCGCGCCTTCGCCGAGCAGGCGCTCGAAACCGGGACGATCCAGCGTGCCGATGTCGACGCCGTGACAGTGGTGGTCGGTCAGCGGCACGTCGTCGGTGAGCACGTCAGAACCGCCAACGCGTGCGGGCGACGATTTCTTCGGCGCTCGCGTCGGCGTATCGCTCGGCTTCCGCGCGGCGCACGGTGAGCAGCGCATCGTGCAGCTCGGCGCCCATCGCGCTGGCGAGTACCCGGGATGCGGCGAGGTGCTCGGCGGCCTCGGCCGGTGTGGTCGGCAGTCGGCGCACGTCGGACATCCTGCGGGCTTCGGCATCGAAAGATACCGGGTCCCCGGTGATTTCGGCAGGCAAGTGCAACTGTTCGGCGATGCCGGCGAGCCCGGCCGCGATCACCGAGCCGACGATCAGGTACGGATTGCCGGTCGCGTCGAAGCACTTGACCTCGGCGTTGGCCGCCCACCCCTCGGTGCCGCGCACCCCGGTGATGAAGCGCAGCGCTGCCTCTCTGGTCTCGCGACCCCAGCACTGCCACACCCCGGCCCAGCGTGAGGGCTCCAGCCGCAGAAAGCTCGCCGGATTGCCCGCGCCGACCGCGACCAGCGCGGGCAGTTCACGCAGCACGCCCGCCAAGAACGCCTCGCCGGTGCGCCGCATCCCGTGCGGACCGTCACCGCCCGAGAGCAGGGGCCCCTCGTCGTCGTGCACGGACAGATGCAGGTGTGCTCCGGACCCGGCGCCGCCCGGTTCGATGCATGGCGCCAGCAGCGCGCGCCAGCCGTGCTGCGCGCTCACCTGACGGATCGTGTGCCGGACCAGGACGGCCTCGTCCGCGGCGGTGACCGGCTCGGACGGCTCCACCGACAATTCCAGTTGGCCGGGTGCGTATTCCGGGTGGAACTGGGCCACCGCGACACCCTGCCGGTCCAGCGCCGCGACCAGGTCGGCGGCGTACTCGGCGACCTGCCCGAGCCGCACGATGCCGTAGGCGGGGCCGTGGACGGCGGGTGTGAAGCCGTCCGTGTCGTCGGCCCGGCCCACGGACCATTCGGTCTCGAAGGCCATGGACAACCCCAGCCCAGCCGCACGGGCCGTCTCCGCCTGCCGGGCCGCGAAGTGGCGCTGGCAGGCGACGAAGCGGGCACCGTCCTGGGTGTACTTGTCGGCCGGCGCCCACGCCCAGCCGGGCTGGCAGGCCAGTTCGGTCAACTTGGACAGATCAGGGACGAGGCGCAGATCCCCGTCGGGACCGCCGAGATAGCGCCCGACCGTCATCAGGTCGTCGAAGGCGAAGGTCTCGAAGCACGGGGACACGCCGACCCCGTACCAGGATGCGAGGTCGAGCCGCTGTTTGGGCACCGCTTTCACCCGGGTGATGCCCGCGTTGTCGACGAAGCTCAACACGATCATGGACGCGTCCAGCTGGTCGGTCAGCGCGGTGTCGCCGTCGGCGGGGATGCGATCCGGCGTGGCCATGGGTACCACGATATCGGTTCGGGCGCACCGGGAGCCGAGGCGCGCACGTCCTTATTCGGCGACCAGTGCGGCGGTGATCTCTTCTCGGGTCGGCAGCGAGCTGCTCGCGCCCAGCGTGGTCGTCGCCAGCGCACCGGCAGCGCAGGCCCAGGTCAGCGCCCATTCCGGGCCGCGGTGCCAGGCGGCGGCCAGCGCGCCGGTGAACGCGTCGCCCGCCCCGGTGGTGTCGACGACGTCCACTCGCGGGCTGCGGCACGACAGCCGCGTATCGCCCGGCCCGCGATAGTCCGCGCCTGCCGCCCCACGCGTCACCACCACGTGCGGAACCGGCTCGAGGTCGTCGCGTAGCTGTTCGGCTTCACCCGAATTCACCACGGCCACATCCACATCGGCCCACAGCTCGGCGGGCAGACGGCGGACCGGCGAGGGATTCAGCAGGACGGTCGTGGCGTGCGCGCGGGCGTGGCGCGCGGCGGCGGCCACCGTGTCGATGGGAATCTCCAACTGACACACCAGGACATCGGCCGCTGCGATGGCCGCCAGGTCGTCCTCGGTGAGCTCGGTCATCCGCGCGTTGGCGCCGCCGACGACGATGATGCTGTTCTCGCCGTCGCTGTCGACAATGATCGTGGCGATGCCACTCGGTCCGGCCACGGTGCGCAGCCCGTCGACGGCCACGGCGGAATCCGTGAGGGTTCTGCGCAGTTCGGCGGCGAACACATCGTCGCCGACCGCCCCGAGGAATCGCACCGCCGCGCCGGCTCGCCGCGCCGCGATGGCCTGATTGGCGCCTTTCCCGCCCGGCACCATGGCGAAGCTCGTGCCCAGCACCGTCTCTCCGGGAACGGGCCGCCGCGCGGTGGTGGTCACCAGGTCCATGTTGATGCTGCCGAGCACCACGATCGCCGGAGCGTCCGATTCGGCCGTCATGACGCCGGACGGTAGTCGCCGAACCCACGCCGTGCACGTAGCCGCGTGTCCGACCGTCCGCATTCTCGCCCCACTCCGCCACGCAACGAGGTGCCCGGGGAGTGGTGGAAGCAGTTGCGGGACGCACCGTGATCACCGACCTCGGCTCACCGACCGCTGATGATCGCACTGCGGTGCCGGGAAGTCCCGAGTCGCCCACCAACGGCCCGTTGTCCACGACCGCGACGTTCGACTATCCGGCACCGGCGGCGCTGGCCGGTTTTCCTCCGATCGCGCCGCCCTGCGGCCATCAACCGGCCGAGCACACCAACGCGCACGCGGCCGACAGCGATTTGCGGCGTGCTTCTCGCGGCCATCGTGCTTCTCGCGGCCATAGTTGCCGACCGGATGCCGGCGTGGCCCAGCAGGTGGAATCGGCAGTGCCGCCGGTGCGTAGGCTGTACCCATGACGGTAGGAATGACGACCCAGCCGGATGTCCGTGAGGTGGTGCACGAGGCCGCGCGCAAGGCCCGAGTCGCGTCGCGGACGCTGGCGCGGCTGACGACCGCGCGGAAGAACGACGCGCTGCACGCCGCCGCCGACGCGCTGCTGGCCGCCGCCGACCGGGTGCTCGCCGCCAACGCCGAGGACATCGCCGCAGCGCAGGCCGCGGGCACCGAGGAGTCGCTGCTCGACCGGTTGCGGTTGACCAAGGCCCGGATCGACGGCATCGCCTCCGGACTGCGCCAGGTGGCCGGGCTGCCCGATCCGGTCGGCGTGGTCGTCCGCGGCTCCACGTTGCCGAACGGCCTGGAGATCAAGCAGGTACGCGTGCCGCTCGGTGTGGTCGGCATGGTGTACGAGGCCAGGCCGAACGTCACGGTCGATGCGTTCGGGCTCGCGCTCAAGTCCGGCAACGCCGCCCTGCTGCGCGGCTCGTCCTCGGCCGCCCGCTCCAACGCCGCGCTCGTCGCCGTGCTGCGCGAATCGCTGGTTGCGCAGGACATCCCGGCCGACGCCGTGCAACTGCTGCCGAGCCAGGACCGCTCCAGCGTCACCCATCTGATCCAGGCCCGCGGCCTGGTCGACGTCGTCATTCCGCGTGGCGGCGCCGGGCTGATCAACGCGGTCGTCCGCGACGCGCAGGTGCCCACCATCGAGACCGGCACCGGCAACTGCCACGTCTACGTGCACGCCGCCGCCGATCTGGACATGGCCGAGCAGATCCTGATCAACGCCAAGACCCGCCGTCCCAGCGTGTGCAACGCGGCCGAGACCGTCCTGATCGACGCGGCGATCGCCGACACCGCGCTGCCGAAGCTCACCGAGGCTCTGCAGCGGCACAACGTCACCATCCACGGCGACCTGCCCGGTCAGGTTCCCGCCACCGACGCCGATTGGGGCGAGGAATACCTCACCCTGGACATCGCGCTGAAGGTTGTCGACGACCTGGACGCGGCGGTGGAGCACATCAACACCTGGGGCACCGGCCACACCGAGGCCATCGTCACCGGCGACGTGTCCGCCGCGCGCGAGTTCACCAGCCGTGTCGACGCCGCCGCCGTCATGGTGAACGCCTCCACCGCGTTCACCGACGGTGAGCAGTTCGGCTTCGGCGCCGAGATCGGCATCTCGACCCAGAAGCTGCACGCCCGCGGCCCGATGGCGCTGCCGGAACTGACCTCGACGAAGTGGATCGTCTGGGGCGAAGGCCAGATCCGGCCCGTCTGACCCACACCGGCCGCGGACGACGCCACAGTGGCACTGCCGTACCGTGAGGATGGGTTCGGAAGAAAGGTACGGGGTGGTGTCGGACAGTACGGTTCAGGAACCGGTCTTCGCATCGGTGGACGATGTGATCGAGCGTTTGGCGAGCACGGGGTACCTGGCGGACAAGGCCACCGCCACGTCGGTGTTCCTCGCCGACCGGCTCGGCAAGCCGCTGCTGATCGAGGGACCGGCGGGCGTCGGCAAGACCGAGTTGGCGCGCGCGGTCGCGCAGACCTCGGGCGCCGAGCTGGTCCGGTTGCAGTGTTACGAGGGCGTCGACGAGGCCCGCGCGCTGTACGAGTGGAACCACGCCAAGCAGATCCTGCGCATCCAGGCCTCCAGCGAGAACGACTGGCAGGAGACGAAGGCCGACGTCTTCACCGAGGAATTCCTGCTGTCGCGGCCACTGCTCACCGCCATCCGGCGCACCGATCCCACGGTGCTGCTGATCGATGAGACCGACAAGGCCGACATCGAAATCGAGGGCCTCCTGCTGGAGGTGCTCAGCGACTTCGCGGTAACCGTGCCGGAACTGGGCACCATCACCGCCAGCCGCAAGCCGTTCGTGGTGCTCACCTCGAACGCCACCCGCGACCTGTCCGAGGCGCTCAAGCGCCGCTGCCTCTACCTGCACCTGGACTTCCCGGACGAGGAACTGGAGCGGCGCATCCTGGCCAGCCGGGTGCCCGAGCTGTCCGCCGCGGTTGCCGCGCAGCTGGTGCGGATCGTGCACGTGCTGCGCGGTATGCAGCTGAAGAAGCTGCCCTCGGTCGCCGAGTCGATCGATTGGGGCCGCACGCTGCTCGCGCTCGGCCTGCGCGATCTGGACGACACGACCGTCCGCGCCACCCTCGGCGTCGTGCTGAAGCACCAGAGCGATCACCAGCGTGCGCTGGCCGAACTGAAGCTGGCCTGAGCCATGGCGGCGGGATCGGTCCCTGCGGATATCGCGTCGCTGAGCGCGCCGCACGGACTGCCCGGCCATCTGGTCGGATTCGTGGAGGCGCTGCGGGCACGCGGGATTCCGGTCGGCCCCTCCGAGACGGTGGACGCGGGCCGCGTGGTGACCGTCCTCGACCTGATGGACCGCGAGGTCCTGCGCGAAGGCCTGGCCTGCGCGCTGCTGCGGCGCACTACGCACCGCGCGACCTTCGACGGGCTGTTCGACCTGTGGTTCCCAGCCGCGTTGGGGGAACGCACCGCGGCGGCGGACGAGGTCGAGATTCCTCGCATGCTGTCCGGCGAGGTGGACATCCCGGCGTTGCGTGAGCTGCTCGCCGAACTGCTCACCCAGGAAGCGACCGGGCAGCTGGAAGCCCTGGCCGCACAGCTGGTCGAGCAGCTCGGTCAGTACCAGGCCGCCAGCCACTCGTCGTTTTCGGCGTACAAAGCGCTGAAAGAGGTACAGCCACAGACCTTGCTGGCCAAGATTCTGGCCGGACTGGGGGCCGGACCCGACACCAGTGATTTCGATATGGAGATCGCCCGCCGTGTCGGTCGGCAGCGCATCGCCGACTTCCGCGCGACGGTCGAGGCCGAGACCAGGCGTCGCGTCGCCGAACGGATCGGCCGCGAGCGGGTGGCCGGCTACGGCGTTGCCCGCCAAGCCGAGGAGGTCGATTTCCTGCGGGCCTCCGAGGCCGAACTCGCCGAACTCAAACGCGGCACCCAGCGTCTGGCCCGCATCCTGGCCTCGCGCCTGGCCGCGCGGCGCAGGCACGCCCGCCGCGGCGAGATCGATCTGCGCCGCACCCTGCGCAGATCCATGTCGACCGGTGGCGTGCCGATCGATCTGGTGAACCGCAAGCCGCGGCCCGGCCGCCCGGAACTGGTGCTGCTGTGTGATGTCTCCGGCTCGGTGGCCGGTTTCAGCAACTTCACCCTGCTGCTGGTGAGCGCGTTGCGCGAACAGTTCTCCCGGGTGCGGATCTTCGCGTTCGTCGACCAGGTCGACGAGGTGACCCGGTTCTTCGATCCGCGCACCCAGCTGGACCGGGCGATGACCAGGATCTTCAGCGAGGCGAACGTGGCAGGCTTCGACGGGCACTCCGACTACGGCCAGGCGCTGGCCGGGTTCGCCAGGGACTACCCGGACGCCGTCACCAGTCGCAGTTCGCTGCTCATCCTCGGCGACGCCCGCACGAATTACCGTGACCCGGAACTGGCCACACTGCGGTCGCTCGTCTCGGTCGCCAAGCACGCACACTGGCTGAATCCGGAACGACGCGATCAGTGGGGCACCGGTGATTCCGCCGCGGACAAGTACCGCGAGGTGATCGAGATGCACGAATGCCGCTCGGCCAAGCAGCTCACCGCGGTCGTGTCCCGGCTGCTGCCGGTGTAGGAGACTGTGCATGGACGACGCCGCACTGCTGACGTACTGCCTGGCCAAGCCGGGCGCCTGGCAGGACGAGCCCTGGGAGGGCGATGTCGTCGCCAAGGTCGGCGACAAGATATTCGCATTTCTCGGGGATACCTCGGTCGGCCTGAAATGCGGACGTACCCGCGAGGAGGCCGACGAACTGGTCCGGGTGTATCCGGACGACGTGGCGACGTCGGCATACATCGGCCGGTACGGCTGGAACACCATCCGGCTCGCGGGCACGATCCCGGATGACGAACTGTACGAGCTGGTCGACCTGTCCTACGAAGCGATCGTGCGCAAACTACCGAAGTCCAAGCGCCCCACCGTCTGAGCCAACGGCAGCGGGAAGGCCGTCCGGCCCGTCGCAGGCTTGCGACGGGCCGGACGGGCCCGATGGACTCAGTGCAGGCAGCCGGCGGCGTGGAGTTCGGCGTACACCTCCTCGGAGACGGTGATGAGGCCGAGGCCGACATTCGCCCCCAAGTCCACTCCGGCCTCGAGGGCGCAGCTCAGCAGTTCCACGTTCACGACGATGGTCTGGTCGGCCTGCGCCGCGCCCGCGCCGGCGACTGTCGAACAGGCCAGTGCCACGGCGATGGCACCTGCTTTGACGAATCGCACGATGTCCTCCTTCGAATCGAAGTGTGCACAGCTTGGATTGGTCATTCGTCCGGGTGATCGAGCTGTGTCCGGGTGGACGTCGGTCGCCCCGGGCAGGCGCCTTGCCGCCTGCAGTTGCAGACCCTAACAACGGGTGTCGGCTGTGGCCGCTCGCGTCGGCAACACCGGCGATTCGCCTGGGCTGCTGCGGTTTGAATGTTCAACGCTTCCAGCGGGAACCATATCCGCGGGTACGGTCGCGGCCGACGGATGTGCCGGCCGGTCGACCTGTCGTCCGAGGCGATCGTGCGACGCTGACATGCATCGCAATGACCGAAAAGCGTTCGTTAAGCGAACCTTTGGCGCACACCGACAAGATCGGCACCCATGGTGAACAGAACGCCCCGAGGTCCGGCGGCGGTAGACAACAGTTATTCGTTCCAGGTCGATCTGCGTGGGATCGTCGATCTGCTCTCCCATCACCTCTACTCTGGTCCACGGGTCTATCTGCGTGAGCTGTTGCAGAACGCCGTCGACGCGGTTACAGCCCGCGCCAGCCGAGAGGCGTTGGCGTATCCCGTGATTCGGCTCGTTGTGGACGAGTCCGGCCTGCGCATCAGCGATCCCGGCGTCGGTCTGACCGAGTCCGATGTCCACCGGTTCCTGGCCACCATCGGCCGCTCGTCCAAGCGTGACGACATCGAAGGCGCACGGCGAGAATTCCTCGGCCAGTTCGGCATCGGGCTGCTGGCCTGCTTCACGGTCGCCGAGACCATCCGCGTGGTCACCCGATCCGCCACCGACACCACGGCCCCGCCGGTCGAGTGGCTGGCCGCCGCCGACGGCACGTACATGGTGCGCACCCTCGATCCCGATGAGTATCCGGAGCCGGGCACCACGGTGTGGCTCACCCCGCGCGGCGGGGCTCGAGCATGGTTCCAGCCGCGGCGGGTGATCGATCTGGCGCGCGAATTCGGGTCGCTGCTGCCCTACCAGGTGACCGTGGAATCCGATGGTGTCGTGGAGTCGGTCACCGACGGCGTTCCGGTATGGCGGCGCACGTATCCGACCGCGGAGGACCGAAGAGCCGCCTTGCTCGAGTACGGTCGCCGGACGCTGGGCTTCCCGCCGCTCGACGCGATCGAACTCGATGCCGGTCCGGCCGGGGTGCGCGGCGTGGCCTATGTGCTCTCCCAGCCAGGAAACCCGACCGAGAGCAGTGCGCACCGGGTGTACCTGAAGGGGATGCTGCTGGGGGACGCGGTGCGCGGCGTGCTGCCGGACTGGGCGTTCTTCGTGCGCTGTGTGATCGACACCGACACGCTGCGGCCCACCGCGTCGCGGGAAGCGCTCTACGAGGACGACCGGCTGGCCGTCGTCCGGGAGGTGCTCGGCGACCAGATCAGGGACTGGCTCACCGAGATCGCCGTCGAGCAGCCGCGGCGGCTGGCCGCGTTCCTGTCGGTGCACGCGCTCGGGGTGAAGGCGATGGCCAGGCATTCGGTCGATCTGCTCCGTATCATGCTGCCGCACTTGACTTTCGAGACCACCGACGGACGCGTGCCGCTGACCGAGTTCGCCCGCAGCCATCGCACGGTGCGGGTGACCTCGACGGTCGAGGAGTTCCGCCAGGTGGCCTCGACCGCCGCCGCGCAAGGTATCGGCGTCGTCAACGGCGGCTACGCCTACGACCGCGAGCTGGTCGCGCTGCTGCCGCGGCTGGTGCGCGGCGTCGAGGTGGTCGAGCTCGACGCCGAGGCGATCACCGCGGCGCTCGATCCGGTCGACCCGGCCGAAGAGCTGGCGCTCGTGCCGGTGCTCACACTGGCGCGCACCGTACTCGACCCGCTGTCGTGCGACGTGATCGTCCGGGCCTTCCATCCGGTATCGGTGCCTGCGCTCTACCTCGATGGACGCGCCGCCCGCACGGAACGAGCCAGGGCGCAGACCGCCGAAGGCGCGGACGAATTGTGGACCGAGATCCTCGGCGCTCTAGCGGCCGCCGCGCCACGTGCTCAGCTCGTCCTGAACTACCACAGCCCGATCGTGCGCAGACTGGCCCGCATCGACGACCCGGGGTTGCTGAAGACGGCGGTGGAATCGCTGTACGGCCAAGCCCTCCTGATGACCCATCGCCCGCTCAGCGCGGCCGACACGGCACTGCTCAACCGCGCCTTCGGCGAATTCCTCGGCTGGGCTACGCACGGCGGCGAAGGGGCCGAGTGAGCATGGACACCGCCACGATCACCACGGAGTTGGCGCAGGTCGCCGCGCTACCGCACGGCCGCATGCGCAACGAGCGACTCGAAACGCTGGCCGCGGCCGCGAAAGCGGGACCGGACCGCGCGCTCGAAGGCCGTGTGCTGCTGGAACTGGCCAAGTCGTACACCTTGGCGGGGGAACGCGATCTGGTGCCGGTCGCCTATGGCAGGCTGCTGCGCATCTACGACGATCACCCCGTCGAGCTGGGACCGATGACCCATTCGGTGCACTGGCATCTGAAGTGGATGACCTGGGGGATGATCGACAACCCATCGATTCCGCTGCCCACGGTTCACCGTTGGTTCGACGAACTCGACAACCGCTTTCGCCAGCGCGGATACAGCCTGCGCCCGGTGCTGGCGCTGCGCGCCGAACTCGCACGCAAGACCGGGGACAGCGTGGCCGCCACCGAGTGGCTGGAGGCGGCGATGGCAGCCCCGCGCGACAGCATGTCCGACTGCGACGCCTGCGAGCGCAACGAATGGGGCACGGCCAGCGTGGCACTCGGCGACGACGAGGCAGGCCTCGCGCAGTGGCAGCCCGTGCTCGACGGCGACCGGACCTGCGCCGAAGAACCGCACCGGGTGCTGGCCGAGGCATTGCTTCCGCTGGTGCGCACCGGTCGCGTCGCCGCCGCACGCAACGCGCATCTGACCGGTTACCCCCTGGTCCGGCACGCCGAGGACCTCCGAGCATCGGTGGCGCTGCACGCCGAGTTCTGCGCACTGACCGGAAACGAGGCGCGCGGGCTGGAGATCCTGGCCGAACACGCGAGCTGGCTCACCGACCCGGGTGCCGACGCCGCCGCACGGCTGGCGTTCGCGACCGGCGTGTGCGTGCTGCTGCGCAGGCTGGTGGCACTGCGGTTGGGCGATCTCCCGCTCGCGTCCGGGACCGTGGAGTCGGTCCGCGCGGATCTCGAAGTCGAGATCGGCGCGCTGTGCGCCCGCTACGACGCCCGCAACGGCAACAGCGCGGTCGGCCTGCGCACGGCCGCCCGGCTCGCCGCGCGACCACTGCTGGACGGGCTGCCGCTCGGCCTGCGCAGCCGGTTGCCCCGGGCGGCGAACGCCCTGTACGCGGCTCCCGTGGAGCTCTCCGGTGATCTGACCGCCGAGGTGCGGCGGCTCGCCGAACTCGGCGCCGCCCGGCTCGGCAACGCACCCGAGGAGGCGGAGGCCCACCTGCGGGAGGCCCTGGCACTCGGCGCGCCGGTGTTGCCGCGAGCGGAGGCCGCCCGGCTGGGTGCGCAGCTGGTCATCGCCATCGCGAGCCAACCGGACCGCGCGCTCGACCTCGCCGACGCCGCCGTGCGTGCCGCCGCTCGCTGGGAAGGGCTGTCCGAACCGGACGTGCTGCACCACACCTTGGTCGCCGCCCGCGCGTTCCACCGCGCCGACCGCCACGGCGAGGCGGTCGCCCTGTTCGAACAGGCGCTCGCCAGCGCCGAGATACCTTATCCGGCAGCCGAACTGGCCATGGTCCGCAAGCAGTTCGGCCGATCGCTGACCGCGCTGAACCGGCACCGCGAGGCCGCGCACCACTTCCTCGACGGGGCCCGCCTGGTCGAGCACGATCCGGAGCGGTCGACGCTGCACGCTCAGCTCGCGTGGTCGGCCGCCACCGCGCTGGAGCACTGCGGGCAGGACGAGGAGGCCGTGGCGGCCTACCACCGCGCGGCCGAATCGTGGGCACGGCTGGGTGAGGTGGCGGCGCGGGCGCGCTGTCTGCGGTCGGCGGCCTGGCTCCAGGTGTCCGGCGGCGCCGGTCCCGGACCTTGGCTCTCGGCCATGCGGGCGCTGATCGGTGAGCTGGCCGCGCTGGCCGAGCAGTCGGCGGAGGCGGCCGATGAACTCGCACGCACCCGCGCTCACCTGGCTCGCATGCTGGAGTTGAGCGGCGTCCCGGAGTCCGCCGGTTAGCGTCGAGCCCTCGCGGGTCGGTGTGCGGGCGGGCGTCGCCAGTTGGCGTCCGCCCTGCTGACCGGCCCGAGGCGACCCGTTAAGCTCGGCAGTCATGCACGAGACAGGTCGGCGCGGCCGCAAGCTCGGGGTGATGGGCGGCACGTTCGACCCCATCCACCACGGGCATCTGGTCGCCGCCAGCGAGGTCGCCCATCGCTTCGAGCTGGACGAAGTGATCTTCGTCCCGACCGGGCAGCCGTGGCAGAAGTCACACGATCGGGTCAGCCCGGCTGAGGACCGCTACCTGATGACCGTGATCGCCACCGCGTCCAATCCGCGGTTTTCGGTCAGCCGCGCGGACATCGACCGCGGCAAGGTCACCTACACCGTCGACACACTGCGCGAGATGCAAGCGCAGTATCCCGACGCGCAGCTGTACTTCATCACCGGTGCGGACGCGCTGGCCAGCATCCTGACATGGCAGGATTGGGCGGAACTGTTCGAACTGGCGAAGTTCGTCGGGGTGAGCCGTCCGGGGTACGAGCTGAACACCGATCATCTCGAGGACCATCTGCGAGATCTTCCGGCCGATGCGGTGACCATGATCGAAATCCCCGCGTTGGCGATCTCATCGAGCGAATGCCGTCGCCGCGCCGCCGAGAACCGGCCGGTGTGGTACCTCGTCCCCGACGGGGTGGTGCAGTACATATCGAAGCGGCACCTGTATGTGCCCGGAGCAGCGGAAGGTAGCTGAGCGTGAGCGAGCGCAAAGGTGCGGCCATGAGGTCGAGCGCCGGCGAGGTGCGGAGATGAGTGCGTCGGTGGAGTCGGTCGAGATCGCCCAGGTCGCCGCGCGGGCCGCCGACGAGAAGCTGGCGTCCGACGTGGTGGTGCTGGACGTGTCGGAGCAGCTGGTGATCACGGACTGCTTCGTGATCGCGTCCGCGCCCAACGAGCGTCAGGTGAACGCCATCGTCGACAACGTGGAAGAGAAGCTGCGCGCCGCCGGGCACAAGCCGGTCCGGCGCGAGGGCACCCGCGAAGGCCGCTGGGCGCTGCTGGACTACGTCGACGTCGTGGTGCACATCCAGCACAATGACGAGCGCAATTTCTATGCGCTGGAACGCCTCTGGAAGGATTGCCCGGTCGTGCCGGTCGAAGGCGTCACCGGGCCCGGACCCCAGGGCCGCGCCGCGGCGACGGAGGACGAGCGCGGTCGTGAGTGAGCGTCAGCGAGTGAAGCAAAGGCACAGCGCGCGGCTGCGTACGACGGAGCCGAGCGCCGGCGAGGCGGAGTCGTGAGCAGACATGCCGGCGTGCGCACTCTGATTCTGTTGCGCCACGGGCAGACCGAATGGAACGCCACCGACCGGATGCAGGGCCAGATCGACACCGATCTCACCGAACTCGGTCGCAGGCAGGCCAAAGAAGCCGCCCGGGAATTGGTTTCGCGCAATGCCATCGCGATTCACTCTTCGGATCTGCGCCGGGCCTTCGACACCGCGACCGCTTTGGCCGACCACACCGGCCTCACCGTCGTGCCGGATACCAGGCTGCGGGAGACCAACCTCGGCGACTGGGAGGGACTCACCCACCTGGAGGTGGACGCGGACTATCCGGGTGCGCGCATGGCGTGGCGGCTGGACGCGAGCTACACACCGCCGAACGGCGAGAGCAAGCTCGAGGTCGGCGCGCGATCCCTGCCGGTTGTTCGAGAGTTGCTGGCCGACCGGCAAGACTGGCCCGGCCGGACTATCATCCTGGTGGCGCACGGCGGGCTGATCGCCGCCCTCACGGCCGCGCTGCTCGACCTGCCGCCGCAGAACTGGCCGATCCTAGGAGGATTGGCCAACACCAGTTGGGTGCAGCTGAGCAGTCACGGCCCGAGCATCGAACAGCCCGGCTGGCGTCTGGATGTGTGGAACGCAGCGGCGAAGGTAGCACCAGATGTCCTCTGAAGAGCCGATCAGATCGGTCCCGGACGAACTGTTCCGTAAGGTGTCGGCGAAGGCCGAGCGGCAGCTGCCGGACGCGTTGTTCGGCGGCCCGCCATCGGTGGCGCGCGAACCCGGAGCGCAGGCCGAGGCGGCGTCCTCGGGCGCGGGGGAATCCAGCGGCCCGGCCGAGTCGCCCGCCGAGGAAGCCGACGGAGGAGACGCGGAGGACGATCGATCGGTGGCGGTGGTATCCGCGGCAGCCGCCACCGGGGTGGAGCAGGATGCTCGTGCCGGTGCCGATGTCGAGCCCGTCGTCGCGCGATCCGGCGGTGTCGATTCCGCGGTCGGCGATAGCGACGGGCCCGCGTCTACCGGTGCGGCCGAGGACGACGGCTCCGCGTCGGCCGGAACGGCCGAGGACGACTCCGAAGCCTCGGTGATGGGCAGCGAGTCGGTCGCCGTCACTATCGATGACGTGTCCGCGCTTGCCGAATCACCCGCGCTGACCGGCGTAGTGGTCGAATCCGCCTCGGTGGCAGCCGAATCCGGCGACGCCGTGGCCGTAGAGACTTCCGATACCCCGGCGCCTGCCGGATCACCCGCGTTGACCGGCGAATTGGTCGAGTCCTCGACCGCGGCAGCCGAATCGGCCGACGCCGTGGCGGCCGAGACCTCCGAAGCCTCCGCGCCCGCTGTAGCGGCCGACTCCGCGTCTCTCAGCACGGAACTGGTGGCCGACGAGGCCGACAAGCCGGATGCGACCGCGCGTCCGGTGCTGCTGGTGATCGCCGACTCGCTCTCCTATTTCGGCCCGAAGGGCGGCCTGCCCGCCGATGATCCGCGGATCTGGCCGAACCTGGTGGCCGCCGAATTGGATTGGGATGTCGAGCTGGTCGCGCGTATCGGCTGGACCTGCCGCGACGCCTACTGGGCGCTGATCGGCGATCCACGGGTGTGGGCCGCGGTGCCGCGCGCCGGTGCGGTGGTGTTCGCCGTCGGCGGCATGGACACGCTGCCGTCGCCGCTGCCGACCGCGCTGCGTGAGCTGATCCGCTACGTGCGCCCGCCCGCCCTGCGCCGCATCGTCCGCGCCACCTACAACTGGTTGCAGCCGAAACTGGCGAAACTCGGCCGCCCCGTAGCCCTTCCGCCGACGGTGAGCGTCGACTACCTGGAACAGTCCCGCACCGCGCTGGCGCAGCTGCGCCCTGATCTGCCGGTCGTCGCGGTGCTGCCCTCGGTGCACAACTGCGATGCCTACGGACGCGTGCACTCCGGTCGGCCGCGCGCTGTCGCGGCGGTGCAAGCCTGGTCGGAGCGAACCTCGGTGCCGTTGGTCGACTTGGCTGACGCCGTGCGCGACAACGTCTTCTCCGGTGAGGCCAACCCGGACGGCATCCATTGGGGCTGGGCGGGGCACACGGCCGTGGCCAACGCGATGGTGAAGACCCTGCAGGAGGTTCGGTAGTCCGTGGCCGTCGTGGTCGTCACCGATTCGTCCGCCAGCCTCCCTGCCGAACACCTCCACGAGCTGGATATCGCCGTCGTCCCACTGCACGTGCTGATCGGTGACCGGGCGATCAGGGAGGGTGTTGACCCGGTCGACATCGATTACGCCGCCGACACCGTGACCACCTCGGCCGCCTCACCCGGCGAGCTGCGCGTGGTGTACGAGCAGGCGTTGGAGCGCAGCGGCGGCGACGGCGTTGTGGCGGTGCACCTTTCGCGGCAGTTGTCCGGGACCTGGGAGGCAGGTCGGCAGGCCGTTCGCGACATGGATGCCGCCGATCGGGTCCGCTTGGTCGATTCCCTGGGCGCCGGGCTGGCCACCGGGCTGCCCGCATTGGCCGCCGCCCGGCGGGCGCGGGCCGGGGCGCCGCTGGACGTCGTCTACGACGCGGCGGTCGCCGCCTCCGCGCGCGCCCGGACGTTCATCCTGGTCAATCGCACCGAGCAGCTGCGCCGCGGCGGCAGGCTGTCGTCGGCGGCGGCGTTCTTCGGGACCGAGTTGGTCACCAAGCCGCTGCTGCACATCGTCGAAGGCCGGCTCGAACTGCGCGAGAAGGTCCGCACCCGCTCCAAGGCGTACACGAAACTCGTGGCCGCGGCCGTCGGCGCGGCCGGTGACGACGGCGCGGCGGTGGGCGTGCAGCACCTCGGCGCCGAGGATGCCGCGCACACCATCGCGGGCCAGCTGCGCGAACGCATTCCGGGCATCCGCGAACTCATCGTCGCCGAATTCGGCCCCGCGCTGGCGGTGCATCTCGGGCTCGGCGCCGTCGGCGTGCTCGTCGTCCCAGGTGGTTGTGCCTAATTCTCCCCGTACCATGTTCTGCCGCTGTCGAACTGCTTCGCCAAGGATCTGCGCTGAAGGGCAGGTTTCGCCACTCGACCGGCGCAGAGCGCGGGAAATGAGCGCGCACTGCGTCCTTTGATGGAGGTCGCGACGGCGCGGCAAGCGGAATACCACGGGCGACTCTCGCCGAGTTGTGCACAGCGCGGCGGTTATCAACAGGTTCCTTGAATCGGCTGGTCGCGCGGGCTTTTCCGGAACGCGGCGGCACTAGCGTCGCCGCCATGTCACGACAGGACGAACGCGAGCGGGTGCGGCGGCGACTCGGCGACCTGACCGCCCGGGTCGGCGCGAGTGCGATCGAGCCGGGGGGAGGCGGACGGCGGTCGGCGAGGGATCGGAGTTCACCCGGCGATGCCGCGGGGACGAGTGAGTCCCGGTCGGATGATCGAGCGGACTGGGCGGGGAAGTGGGACCTCGAGCGGCTGCCTGCCGACCCGTCTCCCGGCCGAGCCGATGAGGATGATGTCGGCCGCGTGCGGTCTCCTGGCTGGCTGGAGGAACCGGCGGCCGGACCGCGCTGGCGGGACCGTCTTGTCCCGGAACGATTCCGGGGCATTCGGCTCGATCCGGGGCGTCGTGGTGTGCGCACGCTCGCGCTGACCGGGCTGGCCGCGATGGTGGTCGCCGGGGTGATCGTGTTCCGGGAGCGGCCCATCAGCCAGCCGCTGCCACCGGTGCCGGTGATGCGGCAGACGGTCGCCGCGGGACCGTCCGGTCCGTCCGCCTCGGCGCGTGCGGTCGTGACACCGGGTGCGATGCCTGATGGCCCGGACGGTTCGACGACCGAACTGGTCGTCAGCGTCGTCGGCCTCGTCCAGCGCACCGGCCTGGTCCGGCTTCCGGTGGGATCGCGCGTCGCCGACGCCCTCGCCGCCGCGGGCGGGCCGAGCGACGGCGCCGACACCAGCGGTCTGAACCTGGCCCAGCGGCTGTCGGACGGAGACCAGGTGCTGGTCGGTCCGGTTGCGGCGAACCCCGGCCCGCAGCCGGGCAGCACGACGGTCAGCGGCGGTGGTCGTCCCTCGTCCGGCTCCGCGGGTACGCCAGGCCGTCCGTCGGCTCGGGCGGGCAAGCTCGACCTCAACGCGGCATCCGAGTCCGACCTCGACGCCCTTCCCGGTGTCGGGCCCGTCACCGCCAGCGCCATCGTCGCCTGGCGTACGACCAACGGGCGCTTCACCTCGGTCGAGCAACTCGGTGAGGTCGACGGGATCGGCCCCGCCCGCTTGGCCCGGTTGCGTGATCTGGTGACGGTATGAACGCCGGTCGGCAGGGTGAGGTTGCCCGCGATACCCAGGCATCGGGCGCAGGGTTGTCCAGGGCTGGCACGACCTCCAACGGTGGTCGGCAGGGTGAGGTAGCCCGGCGCAGAGGAACATCGGGCGCGCGGTTGCCAGAGTTCGGTCCGACCGGCAACGGTAGTCGAGAGGGCCAGGTGTCCCGGCGGATGGGGATGTCGGAGGCGGGCTCGTCCGAGGTCGGCACGACGACCGGCGGTGGTCGACAGGGTCGGAGAGGTTGGCGGAGACGGGCATCGAAAGCGCGATCGCCGGAGGTCGGCGCCACTGCCCGTGCTGGTCGCGGCCCGGTCGAGGACACTGCAGTGGACGGTGATCCCGGCGCGTTCCAGGTGCTCGACGCCCGGCTGCTGCCTGCCGCGCTGTGCTGTTGGGGTGCGACGATTGTGGCGCTCACGGCGGGCTGGAAGGCCGGGATCGCGGTGAGCGCGGCATTGGCGGTGTTGGCGATCGGGCTGTGGGGCCTGCTGCTGTGGGCTGTCGCCCACCGCAGTGAACGTTGGCGGGCCGTGGCGGTGGTGGCGCTGGCCGCCGTGGTTCTCGCCGCCGGGTTCGCGGCCGCGGCGGCTTGGCGCGAACATCGTGTCGCGACGCATCCGTTGCGCGTGGCATCGGGACAGTCGCTGCGCGTGGTGGTCACGCCGACGGGCGACCCTGAACCGGTGCGGGGCAAGGTATTCGGCGATAATCAGCAGTGGGTGGTCCCGGCGGCTCTGCGGGAGTACCGGCGCGGCGGCACGAAGGTACGCGTCGGTGGCGCGGTGGTGGTACTGGCCTCCGGGCATGAGTGGGCGAAGGTATCACCGGGCAGGCCGGTCGAGTTCCGGGCTCGGGTGGATCTGCCGATTCGATCCGATCTCACCATCGTGGCGCTGAACGCGCAGGGGCCGCCGACGACAGCCGGGCCGCTGCCCTGGTGGCAGCGGATCGCGAATTCGGTACGCGCCGATTTCGCGGCGTCGGCCGCGCGAGCGTTGCCGCCCGACGCCGCTGGTCTGTTGCCCGCGCTCGTCGTCGGCGATACCTCCGCGCTGCCCGGCCACGTGCGCGACGACTTCGAGCTCGTCGGCCTGCAACATCTCACGGTGGTCAGCGGCGCCAACTTCACGATCTTGCTTTCGGTCGTGTTGTTCGCCGTGCGTCTGCTCACACTCGGGCCGCGCGCCGCAGCGGCGGTAGCTGCCGCGGCGCTGCTGATGTTCGTGGTCATCGCGCGGCCGGACCCGAGCGTGCTGCGCGCCGGGGCGATGGGCGCGATCACCCTGCTGGCCGTACTCACCGGTCGTCGAAAACAGGCGCTGCCCGCGTTGTGCGCGGCGATCATCGGGCTGCTGGCCCTGTGGCCAGGACTTGCCGCCAACGCCGGTTTCGCCCTGTCGGTAGTCGCGACCGGAGGTCTGATCCTGTTGGCACCCAGCTGGGCCGACTGGCTGCGCGCCAAAGGATGGTGGCGGATGCCCGCCGAGATCGTCGCGGTGTCGGCCGGGGCGTTCGCGGTCACGACGCCGATCATGATCGCGCTCACCGGAAAGCTCAGTCTGGTCGCGGTGCTGGCGAATGTTCTCGTGGCACCGGTCATCGCGCCGATCACCGTGATCGGGGCGAGCGGTGCGGTGCTGTCCTGCCTGTGGTCGCCGCTCGCCGACCTCTTCCTGCGCTGTGCGGCACCGCCGCTGTGGTGGTTGCTGTCGGTCGCCCGACACGCGGCGGCGCTCCCCGGCGCGTCCGTCACGGTGCCGGGCGGTCTCGCGGGCGGGCTGATCGCCGGCGCTGTCGTCGCGGTCGCTATCCCGGCGTTGCGGGCGCAGGCCGTGCGCCGGATCGTCGCCGCGGTAGTGGTCGGCATCGCGGCGGTCCTGATCCCGGTCCGCCTGTGGCATCCCGGCTGGCCGCCGAAGGGCTGGGTCATCGCCGCATGCGACGTCGGCCAAGGCGACGGCCTCGCCCTCGCGGCCGGTCCCGGCGCCGCAATCGTCATCGACGTAGGACCCACCCCACGGCCGATTCGAACTTGCCTGGATCGCTTGCGCATCTCCCGTATCCCGCTGCTGATCCTCACCCATCCCCACGCCGACCACATCGGCGGACTAACCGGCGCGCTCCACGACCGCACAGTCGACGCGATAGCGGTAGGCATTCATGAACTGGACAGAATTCCCCCGCTCACGGTGCCCGCCCCATCGACTCCCGGGACAGCTGCCGGATGTGCGCCGGCGACTCCCATCGCACCGGCTGCAAACGGACCCGGCCACAGTGATGCTGCGATGAGTCGCACGGCATGGCGAACGCAAACGCCTTGTAGCTCCGCGGCATACGGGCGCGTGGCGGTGGGGCGCCGATCCGGCGGGGACGATCCGCGTGGCCCTGTCACTGACTTGGCGCAGGTCGCGGCCGTCGCGAGGCGCGCTGGAGTACCTTTGCTGGAGTTGTCGGCCGGACACGTGTTGAGTTTCGGGGCAGTCGAACTCGAGGTGCTGGCGCCTGCCAAGACCGGTCCACGGCCGATCCGGGGTGCCGAAACCGAGGACGCCAACGACCGTTCGGTGGTCGTCTCCGCCCGCACGCCCACAGGCCGGATCCTGCTCACCGGGGACATCGAAGCCCCCGCACAACGCGCGCTGATGCGTGCCGGAATCCCTATTCAAGCCGACATCCTCAAACTCCCACACCATGGATCCCGCACCACCACAAAAGAATTTCTCGAATCGGTGCGCCCCCGGCTCGTGCTGGTCAGCGTCGGCGCCGACAACACATTCGGACATCCCAACCCAACCGTCCTCGCAGACCTCAACGCTCTCGGCGCGACGGTGGCCCGAACCGACCAGCATGGCGACATCGCGGTCATGGGCGAGGGCGGGCGCCTGCGCATAACGAGTTCACCCGGGCGGCAGAAATAGGGCATGGGCGCGAGGAGTCGGCGGGCGTGTCGGTAGGGGATCGTAGGATCGGGCCTGTGAGTGAGCGCGACGAGTGGACCGATACGGCAGTGCCCTCGGGCACGGCGGAGTCCGGCGCTGGGAAGGCACTGCGGTGAGCGAGCGTCCCGCGCCCGTGCACCTGGTGCTGGGGGAAGAAGAGCTGCTGATCGAGCGTGCGCTGGGTGTGGTGACGGCGCAGGTGCGGGCGTTGGCGCCGGATCCGGACGCAGTGCCGGTGGATCGGTTGCGCGCGGGTGACGCGAGCACCGCCGAGCTGGCGGAACTGCTGAGTCCGTCGCTGTTCGCCGAGGATCGGGTGATCATCCTCGAGTCGGCGGCCGAGGCGGGTAAGGACGCGGTCGCCGTGATCACCGAGGCGGCGCAGAACCCGGCCGAAGGCGTGGTGCTGGTGGTCCTGCACTCCGGCGGTGGGCGAGCGAAGGCGCTCGCGCCCGCCCTGCAGAAGGCCGGAGCCGTCACGCACGCTTGCGCCAAACTGACCAAGGCCGCCGAGCGAGTCGAGTTCGTGCGCGGTGAGTTCCGCACTGCGGGGGTGCGGGTGTCCGGCGAGGTCGTGCAGGTCGTGCTGGAGGCCGTGGGCTCGGATCTGCGCGAGCTGGCCGCGGCGTGCGGGCAGCTGTCGGCCGACACCGGCGGGAAGATCGATGTCGCAGCTGTGCGCCGCTACTACTCGGGCAAGGCCGAGGTGTCCGGGTTCGACGTGGCCGAACTCGCGGTGGCGGGGGACCGCCCCGGTGCGATGGAGGCGTTGCGGTGGGCGAACGACCGCGGCGTGCCGCATGTCCTGCTCGCCGACGCGCTCGCCGACTCGGTGCACACCATCGCGCGCGTCGGCTCCGCCGGGCGGGGCGACCCGTTCAAACTCGCCCAGCAGCTCGGCATGCCGCCGTGGAAAGTGAAGAAGGCCCAAGCCCAGGCCCGTAGCTGGACCCCGGCCACCATCGGCTCGGCCCTCCAGGTGGTCGCCACCCTCAACGCCGATGTCAAGGGTGGCGCCGCCGACTCCGGATACGCCTTGGAACACGCCTTGGCCCAGATCTTGGACCTGCACGGAGCAAGTTGAGTGCCAGCGCACCGCGGTGACCGCGCGGCGCTGAATCGAGCTCGGACCAGGTCGCGGCGTCGAACGGGCCGGGCGAAGCAGCGCCGCTGCCGTTACGGCGCTTCCACCAGCGTCGCGGTGATACGGCGCACTACCGGCAGCACCAGGAGCAGCGTCGGGAAGGCGATGGGCCAGGACACGGCCCAGGAACGCAACCACACCGCGAGCGCGAGGCCGTCGCTCATCAGGGTGCTGATCAACGAGACGATGCAGGTCATCAGGATCGACAACAGCATCGGCATGATCACCGAGGTGTAGCGGGCGGGCAGCTTGCCGAAGCCGGTGCGGGACTGGGGGTTCGCGGAATTCATCGGTCGCTCCGTAAAGGTCTCGTCAGTCGACGACGCCGCCTTGTGGCGGGCCATGCGTTGGTTGACGTGAACGCTTACGGCGACGCGAGGTCGCGGCACCGAGCTTAAGCAAGTCTCGTGCGGCAGTGCAAGTCGGCTCGCACCGCCGCACGGGACCGAAGGTCAGTCGCGCCCTTCGATTTTCAGGTCGCCGAACGTGACGTTCTGGACCATCGGGCGGGTCAGGAACTCGTGCGGGAAGCCGAGATCCACGGCGCTGGCCTGCTCCAGCCGGGCGAGCTGAGCAACGTCGAACTCGACGTCGAGTGCGCCGAGGTTGTCCTCGAGCTGTGCCACGGTGCGCGCCCCGATGATCGGCGAGGTGACGGCGGGGTCGCATAGGGTCCAGGCCAACGCGACTCGTGCAGGCGTCGTGCCGATCTCGGCCGCGACCTGCTCGACCACGTCGGCGATGGCGAGGCCCCGCTCGGTGAGCGAGCCGCTGGCGGCGGCCACATTCTTGCGGCTGCCCTCGGGCGAACTCTCCACCTCATGGTCGAGATCGGCGCGGCTGTACTTGCCGGTGAGGACACCACTGCCCAGCGGTGACCACGGGATCACGCCGAGACCCAATTCGCGTGCCATGGGGATGAGGTCACGTTCGACGGTGCGCTCGATCAAGCTGTACTCGATCTGCAGTGCGATCAGTGGCGACCAGCCGCGCAGGTCCGCGATGGTCTGCATGCGGGCGATCTGCCAGGCAGGCGCGTCGGAGATGCCGACGTAGAGCACCTTGCCCGAGCGCACCAAATCGTCCATGCCGCGCAGGATTTCCTCGACGGGCGTCAGGAAGTCCCAGGCGTGCAGGTAGAGCAGGTCGATGTAGTCGGTGTTCAACCTGCGCAGGCTGGCCTCCACCGAGGCGACCATGCTCTTGCGGTGGTTGCCGCCGGAATTCGGGTCGCCGGGTCGGCGCAGCATGGTGTACTTGGTTGCCAGCACCAGGCTTTCGCGGTTGTCCGCGGTGAATTCGCCGAGCAGTTGCTCGGAGGTGCCGTTGGTGTACTGATTGGCCGTGTCGATGAAGTTGCCACCCCGCTCGACGTAGGCGTCGAAGATCTTGCGGGCCTCGTCCCGGTCTGCGCCCCATCCCCAATCGGCGCCGAAGGTCATGGTCCCCAGGGACAGTGGAGACACCCGGAGACCCGAGCGGCCGAGCAGCCGATAGGTGTCGAGGGTGCGAGCTCCGGACATGTCCAGCTCCTTGTCGTTCGCGATGCCATGTTTGTCGAAAGACAGTCTTCAGCGGCGAACGGGGACGGGTAAGGGAAGCTTCTTCCTGGGAAGGCCAGTCCTAGTCAGCCGTAGGATCGACGATGATGACCGGCACGGTGAACGCGACCAAGGACCTCAGGCCCGGAGGCGGTAGCTTGCGTGACCACGCAGGGCCGCCGAGCGGCGCGGATCGGGTCCAGGAAATGGCGGCCTTCCTGCGGGCCCGGCGCGAGCGCCTGACACCGGCCGATCTCGGATTGCCGCAGCGCAGGCAGGCGCGGCGGACGCCGGGGCTGCGGCGGGAGGAAGTCGCCGAACTGGCGGGTGTGAGCACCGACTACATCGTGCGACTGGAACAGGGGCGCGGGCTGCGGCCGTCGGCGGAGGTGCTGACCGCGCTGGCGCAGGCGTTGCGGTTGACCAGCGACGAGCGCGCCTACCTGTTCGACCTGGCGCGGCAGCGGCAGCCGGACACCGGCAAGCCGAGCACGGTGCCCGCGCCCGCGCTGGCCATGCTGGTGCGGGATCTGTCGCCGCTGCCCGCGATGCTGGTGAACCACCGCTACGACATCCTGGCCTGGAACCGGGAGATGGCGCTGTTGATCACCGACTTCGGCGCCTTGCCGCCGCGGCAGCGCAACTCCATGTGGTTGTGCCTGATGGACCCGGGCATGCGGGAGTTCTACGTCGAGCGTGAGCGCATCATCCGCGAGGGCATCGCGGATCTGCGCGCGGCCTGGGCGGCGCATCCCGACGACCAGGCGCTGGCCGACCTGATCGCCGGGTTCACCGCACAGAGCGCCGAGTTCGCGCAGGCGTGGGCGCGCCACGACGTCCGGGTGCAGGGACGCGGGAACAAGCCGTTGCGGCACCCGGTGGTGGGTCCGCTGGTGGTCACCTACGAGGTGCTGATGCCGGTGCAGGATCCCGACCAGCGGATCATCATCTACCGTGCCGCGGACGAGGATTCCCAGACGGCGCTGGATCGGCTCGCAGCCACGGCAGACGAGGCATGACCAGAGCTACTCCGCGGAGCTGAGCACCAGCTCCCCATCGTCGTCCGCGTCCTCGTAGCGCCCTTCCCACTCCTCGTAGGCGGGGATGTCCTCGTCGCGCGTGACGATCCACTCCGAGGAGTAACCGCCTTCGTCGTCGGGAACGAGGACATTCTCGATCTTCAGTCCGAATCCGAGCACCTCGGCCGCGCGGATCACGTCTGGCAGATCCTCGGCGCGGACGACCGTCTGATTGGCATACACGGTTACCATGCGCGGAATGGTAGCTGGAACCTCTGACACGGCGTGGGCCGATCCCGAAACCCCGGGAATAAGGCAGGTTGGGCGGGGGTGCGGGCACGACAAAAGCCGCCGTGGTCATCGAGGCCACGGCGGCTGCGTCTCAGCGTGGTGCGGTACCGGCGCCCGGTACCGGGTGAATCAGAGCTTGTTGAAAGCCAGCGCCAGCGCCGACTTCTTGTTGGCGGCCTGGTTGGCGTGGATGACGCCCTTCGAGGCGGCCTTGTCCAGCTTGCGGCTGGCGAACTGCAGGCGGTCGGCGGCCTGCTCCTTGTCACCGGCGGCCGCGGCCTCGCGGAAGCTACGGATGGCGGTGCGCAGCGCGGACTTGACCGACTGGTTGCGCTTGCGCGCCGCCTCGTTGGTGCGGATCCGCTTCATCTGGGACTTGATGTTGGCCACGCCTGTTTCCTCGTGTTCCTGTCTGGTGGTCTGTTCTGGGAAAAGTTCGTCGAGCGCGCGAAACACCCGGAGTGAACGGGTAACGCAGCGCCGAAGATCGAGAGTACCAGTCGCCCTCTGGCACACGAAATCGACACCAGCCCGCCCGTGTCGAAGTCGTCGTAGAGATCGCGCGGCTCGCATATAGACACATTGCGAAGATCGCCGTGCGAGGCATCCGGGTCGCGTAGCGTGCTAGAAGACCGGTACGGCCCGGGCTGCGCGATCCAGCGGCTGCATACCGAACTCGCCGTGACCTGGACAACTGATTTCGTGAGCACATGGGTAACTCACCGGGTACGCCCAGAACGCGAGCGGCACCCAATGCAGGACCTGAACGCGGATCCCGAGGCACTCAACTAGTACGGCCTGAATACTCGGAGAGGCGGTACAGCACATGTCTCCAACGGCCCAGGAAGTCGTCGAAGAGGCTGTCGAGAACGAACCGGTCCCGAACAGCAAGAAATGGGGCGCCGAGGCGCTCGGCACCTTCGTCCTGGTGATCGGCGGTGTCGGCACGGCGGTGCTGGCGGGGGAGAAGGTCGGTCCGCTGGGAGTCGCGCTGGCCTTCGGCCTGACGCTGATGTTCCTGGTCTACTCGATCGGGCCGATCTCGGGTTGTCACGTCAATCCGGCGGTCACGGTCGGGCAGTTGCTGCTCGGCCGGATCGGCGCTGTGGTCGCGGGCGGCTACGTGATCGCGCAGTTGATCGGCGGCTTCCTGGCCGGTCTCGTGCTGTTCGCGCTGGCCAAGAACCTGCCGTCGTACGACCGCTCGATCGACGGCCTCGGCGCGAACGGGTGGGGTAAGCACAGCCCGGCTGCGGCGAGGGGGCCGCTCGGCGAGGTGGTCGTGCAGAACGGCTACGGGATGGCGGCCATGATCATCGTCGAGGTGATGTTGACGGCGCTGCTGGTTTTCGTGGTGCTGTCCTCGACCGACCAGATCTCCGACGTGCCGCTGGCCGGTCTGTCCATCGGTGTGACGCTGGCGGTGATCCACCTCGTGTCTATCCCGGTGGACAACACCTCGGTCAACCCGGCCCGCAGCCTCGCCGTGGCCCCCTATCAGGACGGCGCGATGGGACAGGTCTGGGCGTTCGTGGTGTTCCCCCTGATCGGCGGCGCCCTCGGTGCTCTGCTGTACGGCCTGCTGTTCGGCCGGTCCCGCGACATGATCTCCTGATCGGCAACCGCCCGGGACTCAGCTCTCGGCCCGCTCCTGCGGCCCGGTGCATACCAGAGTGACCAGGGCCGGAATCGGGAACAGCAGCAGGAACAGATTGGGCACCCACCACAGCACACTGAAATCGCCGCGCAGCGTCCAGAATGCGATGGCTTGCAGCCCGGCGACGCTGGTCAAGGTCAGCGAAACCGTCATCAGGGTGCGCCAGCCGGGTGTGCGGCAGAGGCTGGCCAGGCCGGTGACGCTCGCGGCCAGGTCCAGCACGACGAACGAGTAGTTCCAGTCGCTGAGGATCGGGTCGGTGTAATCCTTGTACGCCCATTCGGGCGGGATCACCTGGGCGAACGCGATCGCCCAGTAGAGCAGGAAGCCGATGTCGGTGATCAGCATGGCGATCTTGGTCGGCCCGAGCACGCGCGACATGGCCGCTCAGTGCCAGGAGTATTCGGCGCACAGCCGATGGGCGACCAGGTCGAAGGTCTTGCGCTCCAGGATCGCTCCCTCGCGGCGGATGCCCGCCTCCGGCACGTCGAGCACCCGATCGAGCCGGACCCAGCTGGGTCGTCCGTCGTGGTCCCAGGATCCGCAGCCGATGCCGACCCAGTTGCGGTCGAACGCGCGTTCCGGATTCGACGACAGCATCAGCCCCAGCAGCGTGCGGCGGTCGCGACCGACCACGAGCACCGGCCGGTCCTTGCCGTTGCTCGGGTCCTCCTCGAACGGCACCCAGGTCCAGACGATCTCGCCGGGGTCGGCGCGTCCGTCCAACTGGGGTGAGTACACGATCTGCCGGGCTCGCTCGGCCGTCGGTACCGGAATCGATGCGGCGGGCCGCACCGAGACGCCACCGGCGGTTCGCCGCTGTCCCAGCGTCCCCACCAGGCGATCGACCAGCCTGGGGCCCTGCTGCTTGACGATCTTCGGGCCCTGCTCCGCCGCGAGAAGGCCGATCTGCTTGCCGAGGGAGTTCCAACTTCGGGCCATCTCTGGAGAATAACGGCGCGCCCCCGCGTTCTCACCTGCGCCGAATCCGTTGTGTCGCCGGGGTCATCCAGGATCCGGGCGCACATGAGTCCCGGAGACGGGAAAGCAAGGGGCGACATTCCAAGCCCCGTCGGGTGCGAGTCTTACGAGCACCGTTCGCGGCCCGTCTCGCGTCCGAGTGACCGAAGCGCATGCGCCGCAGGCGCGAGTCTCGGTCGCTCGGACGCGAGACTTCCCGGGGCCGCGAACACGCAGCGCCGCAGGCGCTGCAAATCGAACACAGCACCACCGGCCGAAGCTTCACACTGCTCATGGGACGATGGGAGCAGTTTGCCGATACCCATGAGGAGTGGAGTGCCCGCCAGCTTCGCCGACACGACGTTCACCGATCCCGCGCGGATCCGGAACTTCTGCATCATCGCGCACATCGACCACGGCAAGTCGACGCTGGCCGACCGGATGCTGCAACTGACCGGTGTGGTCGAGGAACGGCAGATGCGCGCCCAGTATCTGGACCGGATGGATATCGAGCGCGAACGCGGCATCACGATCAAGGCCCAGAACGTGCGGCTGCCATGGAGGCCGCGGACGGGCGAGCACGCGGACACCGACTTCGTGCTGCACCTCATCGACACGCCCGGTCACGTGGACTTCACCTACGAGGTCTCGCGGGCACTGGAGGCATGTGAGGGCGCGATCCTGCTGGTCGACGCCGCGCAGGGCATCGAGGCGCAGACATTGGCCAATCTGTACTTGGCGCTGGACAAGGATCTGACCGTCATCCCGGTGCTGAACAAGATCGACCTGCCCGCCGCGGACCCGGAGCGCTACGCCGCCGAGCTGGCGCACATCGTCGGCTGTGAGCCCTCGGACGTGCTGCGCGTCTCCGGCAAGACCGGCGAGGGCGTGGCCGATCTGCTCGACCAGGTGATCGCTCAGGTGCCGCCGCCGGTGGGCGACGCCGACGCGCCCGCCCGCGCGATGATCTTCGACTCGGTCTACGACACCTACCGCGGCGTGGTCACCTACGTCCGCGTGGTGGACGGCAAGCTGACCCCGCGCGAGAAGATCAAGATGATGTCCACCGGCGCCACCCATGAGCTGCTGGAGATCGGCATCGTCTCGCCGGAACCCAAACCGACCCGGGGACTCGGCGTCGGCGAGGTCGGCTACCTGATCACCGGCGTGAAGGACGTGCGTCAGTCCAAGGTCGGCGACACGGTGACGGGCGCGCGCGGTGGCGCCAGCGAGCCGCTCACCGGCTACCGCGAGCCGCGTCCGATGGTCTACTCCGGCCTGTACCCGGTGGACGGGTCCGACTATCCCGACCTCCGTGACGCGTTGGAGAAACTGCAGCTCAACGACGCAGCGCTCACCTATACCCCGGAGACGTCGGTGGCGCTGGGGTTCGGCTTCCGCTGCGGCTTCCTCGGCCTGCTGCACATGGAGATCACCCGCGAGCGCCTGCAGCGCGAGTTCGACCTGGACCTGATCTCGACCGCGCCGAACGTGGTGTACCGGGTGGAGATGGAAGACGGCGCCGAGCACGTCGTCACCAATCCGTCGTACTGGCCGGAAGGCAAGGTGCGCAAGGTCTACGAACCGGTCGTGAAGTGCACCATCATCTCGCCGAGCGAGTTCATCGGCTCGATCATGGAACTGTGCCAGTCCCGCCGCGGCGAACTCGGCGGCATGGACTATCTGTCCGAGACCCGGGTCGAGCTGCGCTACACCATGCCGATGGCGGAGATCATCTTCGACTTCTTCGACTCGCTGAAGTCGCGCACCCGCGGCTACGCCAGCCTCGACTACGAGGAGTCGGGCGAGCAGGAATCGCAGCTGGTGAAGGTGGACATCCTGTTGCAGGGCGAGGCGGTGGACGCGTTCAGCGCGATCGTGCACAAGGACGCCGCCCAGGCCTACGGCCACAAGATGACCACCAAGCTGCGCGAGCTGATTCCGCGCCAGCAGTTCGAGGTGCCGATCCAGGCCGCGATCGGTTCGAAGATCATCGCGCGGGAGAACATCCGGGCCATCCGCAAAGACGTGCTCGCGAAGTGCTACGGCGGTGACATCAGCCGCAAGCGCAAGCTGCTGGAGAAGCAGAAGGAAGGCAAGAAGCGGATGAAGACGATCGGCCGGGTCGACGTCCCGCAGGAAGCCTTCGTGGCCGCCTTGTCCTCCGACGCCGCCTCGGACAAGCCGAAGGACAAGAAGTAGGCACGGGCCCGTCGCGTGCGGTCACACGGGCGGGCGTGCCGTCGTCGAGTTCGGCCGTGCCGCAAGGCAACTCGTCCGGCTGACCGATCGCCGGGGCAACTCCGGGAATCCATCGCCTCTGGCGGCCATTCCCTCGGGCGCTCATCGCCGCTGGGATCGTGACCTTTTCGATCAGGCCTGGTAGCGGTGGGTATTGGAGACCGCGTCCAGTCCGGAAGGCCGCTGGAAATAGGGCTTTCGGTCCGGTAATTCGGATGGCAAGGTTGTGTTGCTCGCCACAGCCGTATTCCCTACAGTCCTGGAGAATGTGACAGGCGAGTATTCCCGAAATACTGTTGGGTGATCTTCACTTGGTCGGACCGGCGTGGTGAGGATGCTGGACAACCGAGAGTGGAGCTTCTATGACGCGTGATCTGCCCTTCGATGACGACAACGAAGCGGCCGACCGCGCGGGCGACACCGCCTACCGGGTGGCCACCGGCGTCGCGCGGGTCGCGCGAGCGGGCGCCTACGTCACCGGCGGCGCCCTCGTGGCCGCCAATGGTGGCGGCGTACCCGCACAGCCCGGCGAATCCCGGCTCGACAGCTGGAACACCGGCTGGGCGCACAGCACCGATCCCGATCCCGACCAGCCGAGCCCGGTGATCACCTTCCCCGATCCGGTCGAGCTGGATCCGTTCCCGCCGCACGCATCGAATGTTCCGGTGGCGCATGGCAACCCGGCACCGGGGATCCCGCTGCCCGGCACCGGCGCCGCACCCGCCGAGTTTTCGCTGCCCACGCTCGGCGGCGAGTACAACGGCACCGACGCGGGGCTGTCGCTGCCCACGCTCGGCGGTGAGGGTGGCGCCGACGCCGGGATGTCGCTGCCGAGCCTGCCGGGCGGCGACGCGGGTGCGAACAGCATGCAGGTGCCCGGACAGTCCGGTGGCGGCGTCCCGGGACTGGGCGGTATCCCCGGCACGGATAGCGGTTTCCCGGGCGGATCGGCCATTCCGGGCCAGGGCAACGTGTCCAACGGACTTTCGCTCCCCGGTGTACGGTCCGAGTCCTCCCGCGAACTCGACGAGCCCGGCGGGCACGGGTTCGGCCTGCCCGGCCACGGCCTCGGCCAGGCCGGACACGGTTTCGGCCTGCCCGGTGCGAACGGTTTCGTCGCACCCGGCTCCACCGTCTTCGACCTGCCCGGCACCAGCCCGGTCGCCGCGGCGCCGACCGCGGGTGATCCGTTCGACGGCATCGGCGCGGGCGGCGACCAGCTCGGCATGTTCGTCGGCACGCAGTGGTCGGTCGACGCCGGGCTCGGTCCGAACGGGATCTACTTCACCTCCGAGATGCAGGTCGACCTCGGGGTCGGCCAGGTCGGCGACCAGCTCGACGAGTACACCGACTGGCT
Source organism: Nocardia sp. Marseille-Q1738 (assembly GCF_965283145.1). Taxonomy (NCBI): domain Bacteria; kingdom Bacillati; phylum Actinomycetota; class Actinomycetes; order Mycobacteriales; family Nocardiaceae; genus Nocardia; species Nocardia sp. Marseille-Q1738. Next base: position 154,640 of record NZ_CBDIMS010000012.1, read on the forward strand.
GGCCGACGGCATCCGCGTGCCGGACGGCACCGACCGCGCGGTCACCGAGACGCAGGCGCCGGGGCAGGGCGGTACCGGCCTGCTCGGCGGGCTCGGCACGCCGACCACGGGCACGTCCGCGGCGCAGTCCTCGGCGGCGTCCTCCGCGGTGCAGTCCTCGGCCACGTCGGGTGCCGCGCAGCCGCTGGCCGCCTCGGCCCCCATCGGCACCGCCCCCGTCGTCTCGGTCGCTCCCGCGGCTTCGGTCGCCCCTGCTTCCGCGGTGGCACCGGCCGCCTCGGTGGCTCCCGCCGCCCCGATGCCCGCGCCCGCACCCGCGGCGGTCGCCGCCGCTCCGGTCGTCGCGGTCACACCGCTGCAGACCACGGTCCAGCCCGATGCGGCCTCGACGCCGATCGCGAATGTGTTTGCCGCGCCGGAGGGGCCGTCGGTACTCACCGCACCGGCCGCGTCGCTGCCCGCGCTGTTCGACGCGGTCCGCCCGACGCCGCCGGTGAAGCCGGCGCCGGTGACCGATCCGCAACCGTCGCACCCGACGCAAACGCCGACGACGGTGACAAACCCCACCACGATCATCAAGACCACACCGACGCCGAGTGTCCCCGGCGACGTGACCACCCCGTCCGTGCCGAAGACGCCGGACCATGACATCACCAAGCTCCCCGGCGTCACCACGGCGCCACACGGCGGTATCACCACCGGCCCGGACGTGACGACCACCAAAATCCCCGGCGTGACCGTCACCCCGGCGCCCACGCACGGCGCTCCGTCCACCTCGGACGACGACGTGACGACACCGGGCGGCAATACCGGCCGTCCCAGCACCGGGGGAACGTCGCACAGCACTCGGCCGACGAACGACATCCCGAGCGATGATGTGCCGACCGTGAGTCGCCCGTCCGATCCGACGTTCTCCGCGCCCGACCAGCCGACCGTGGCGCCGACCTACAGCGCGCCCGCTCATGCGCCCACCGTCGAGCCGCACACGCCGGTCCCGACCCACATCGCCCCCACCCAGCCGCCGGTGCCGGTCAAGCCGCAGGTGATCGACCCCAAGCCGCAAGGAATCTCGGCGCCGCTGGCGGTCGACCACCCGGTCGCCGACCATACCTACGACAACTCCGCGCTGATGGCCTCCGGAAGTGGTCTGTCCGGCGCATTGCTGCCCGACTCGGCCATAGCAGAGACGCACCACACCGCGTCCGGTGTGCTCGACGTCTCGCTGTTGTAGCAGGGCTGCAAGGGGATTGGACGACTGCGGAGCATACGCAGGGGGTATATCGAACGAGAGTCATCGAGATTAAGGAGGAGGGTTGTCTGCCGCTGCCGGGCTGACGGCCGCAACGGTGAAACATCCGGATGCGATGGCCCCGCTCATCCGAATACTCGACGAGCTGCGGGAGACGGCCCGATCCGCCGGGCGTGACGATCTCGGCAGCCGGCTGAACATGGTCCGCGCCAGGGTGAGTGATCCCCGGGTGCGGCTCGTGGTCGTCGGTCATCCGAAGAACGGTATGAGCACGCTGGTCAACAGCCTGGTCGGCGCCTCGGTGAGTGCGACGAACAGCGATCTGAGCGTCCCGGTGATCGTCGAGTACGGCCCGGAGCCGACCGCGACGCTGGTGCGCCAGACCGAATACGGTCGCACCGAACGCCAGTCGGTCGACCCGCTCGATCCGGGTCCGGCCCTGGCCGCCCAGGGTGTCGTCCGCGCCGAGTTCACCCAGCCGAGCCCGTTGCTGGCCGATGGCGTCGTGGTCATGGACGCGCCGGGTGCGCTGGGCGACAACCGCACCACCTGGTCGATGATCGCCGCGGCCGACGCCGTGCTCTACGTCGGGAACGCGGGCGCCGAGCTGACCATGGAACAGATCGCGGAATTGCAGCGCATCCAGCAGATCTGCCCGACGGTGATCTGCGTGCTGAACAAGATCGACGTCTTTCCGCACTGGTCGCACACCCAGCAACGCAATCGGGAACTGCTCGACGCGGCAGGGCTCGGCTTCGCGGTCGCGCCGGTGTCCGCGGAATTGCATCGGCAGGCCGGGACGATGGGCGACTACCAGCGCGACATCGAGTCGGGTGTGCCGCAACTGATCGACCATCTGCGCGACTACGTGATCGCCCGCGCGGACGCGGTGGCGTTGGAAGCCGGGGTCGGAGATATCCGCTTGGTCTGCGACCACCTCGCGCTGACGCTGCGGAACGAGGCCGAGGCGCTGCGTGATCCGCACCGCAGGGCCGAGATCACCGACCAGCTCGTCCGCGCCCGCGATGAAGCCGAGCAGTTGCGGCAGCGCACAGCGAATTGGCAGGTCACCCTCGTCGACGGCGGCACGGAGCTGATGGCCGACATCGAGCACGACCTGCGTCACCGGCTGCGCAGCCTGATCCGCGACGCCGAGGCCGAGATCGCCAGGACCGATCCGGCCCGCCGGTGGAGGGATTTCGGCGCCGACCTGGACGCGCGAATCTGCGAGGCCGTCGAAGAGAATTTCGCCGTGGCGCACTATCGCTCGGTGGAGTTGGGCGAGCAGGTGGCCGCCAAGTTCCCGGCCCACAACCGTGCCGCGCCGCTGGTCGACCTGCGGTTGGCCAATCCGGGGGAGGTACTCGAAGCGGTGCAGCCCCTGGAGCCGCTGGAGAGCGCGAAAGCCGGTGTGACCCAGCAGTTCCTGACCGGTCTGCGCGGCTCCTACGGCGGCATCCTGATGGTCGGCCTTGCCACCAGCCTGCTCGGTATGTCCTTGGTGAACTGGTACTCGGCGGGCGCGGGCGTCCTGCTCGGCGTGAACGCGCTGTGGGACGACCGCAAGAACCGCAAGCTGCGTCGCCGCGCCGAGGCCAAGGTCGCGGTCGCCCGCCTGATGGACGACGTGATCTTCCAGGTCGGCAAGGAATCGCGAAACCGCTTGCGCGCCATGCAGCGTGTGCTGCGCGACCACTTCACCGAGATCGCGACCGAGGCCTCGCGCGGCGCGGACGAAGCACTGCGGCTCGCCGAGGAGAACTACGGAAAGTACGCCGACCGCGGACAGGAACGGATCGCCGAGCTCGAGGCGCGGCTGGGCAAACTACGCGTACTGCGCGAGGAAGCTGCCCGCCTCTCCGAACCTTTAGGCCGTACTAGTTAGGTGGCGCGGGATTTGCGTTCAGGTCCTGCGTTGGGTGCCGCTCGAGCTCTGGGCGTTCCCGGTGAGTTACCCATGTTCTTGCGAAATCGGCAGTTGCGTGCAAGGACTGGCAGTCAGGGGAATGACTCGTGCTGTGGGACCCGGTGGTGGTAGAGGAAACCATCCAGTTTTGTCAGACCGGATGACCGGGTGGTGGCAGAGGAAACCGCCCAGTTTTGTCAGACAGGGTGACCGGGTGGTGGTAGAGGAAACCACCCAGTTTTGTCAGACAGGATGACCGGGTGGTGTGTGCGCGGGCTGGAATTGGCCTGCGTGCCGGGAGTCCTCGGCCCTGATCACGTGCGTGACGGCGTTGATCAGCGCGAGGTGGGTGAACGCCTGCGGGAAGTTGCCCAGGTGGCGGCCGCTGCGCGGGTCGATCTCCTCGGCATACAGCCGTAGCGGGCTGGCGAAGCCGAGCAGCCGCTCGCACAGATGCCTGGCCCGCTGGGTCTCGCCGATCTCGACCAGCGCGGAGACCAGCCAGAACGAACAGATGGTGAACGCTCCTTCCACGCCGCTCAATCCGTCATCGGTGGTCTCGGTGCGATATCGCAGGACGAGGCCGTTTTCGGTGAGGCGCTCGGCGATGGCGAGCACGGTGGCGCGTACCCGCTGATCCTCCGGTGGCAGGAATCGGGTGAGCACCACAAGCAGCAGCGAGGCGTCCAGCGTGTCGCCGCCGTAGACCTGGGTGAACACGCCGTCGGAGTTCACCCCGTTGGCCAGGACGTCGGCCTTGATCTCCTCGGCGATGCCGTACCACTCTTCGGCGTGCTCGTACTGGCCGTGCAGCTCGGCGAGTTTCGCGCCGCGGTCGAGCGCCACCCAGCACATCACCTTGGACGAGGTGAAATGCTGTGGCTCGCCGCGCACTTCCCAGATGCCGCGGTCGGGCTCCTTCCAATGCGCGATGGCCGCGTGCACCTGGCGGACCAGCAGCGGCCACAAGGTCTCCGGCACTTGCTGGCGCGACTTCACGTGCAGGTACACCGCATCCAGCATGGTGCCCCAGATATCGTGCTGGTCCTGGTTGTAGGCGTTGTTGCCCTTCCGCACCGGCCGGGCGTTGTCGTAACCGCTCAGATGGTCGAGGACGGTCTCGGTGAGCTCCCGCTCGCCGCCGATGCCGTAGAGCACCTGCAGCGGAACGGGTTCGCCGTTCTCGCCGGTCGTCGCGTCGTTGAGGAAGGCGAAGAAGTCGTCGGCCTCGCGGTCGAGGCCGAGCGTGTACAGACCCCACAGCGCGAAACTGGCATCCCGCACCCAGGTGTAGCGGTAGTCCCAGTTGCGTTCGCCGCCAGGGGTTTCCGGTAGTGATGTGGTCGGCGCCGCCATCAGTGCTCCGGTCGGCGCGTAGGTGAGTCCCTTGAGCGTGAGCGCACTGCGCTGCAAATAGTTGCGCCACGGATGGTCCGGGAACTTGCCCAGGGTGATCCACTGGCGCCAGCATTCGGTGGTCTGCCACATCTTGTGCGCGGCCTCTTCGAACGTACGCGGTGCGGGCAGCTCCGACCAGGTGAGCGCGACGAAGACCTCGTCGCCCTCCTTCATCCTGGTGCGGGCGCGGGCCTCCCTGCCCTCCAGGCCGAGGCGCAGATCCGTGGTGAGCACGAGGGTCGGACCGGCACTCGGGTCGTCGCTGCGGACCGCGGTCGCCTCCTCGTACACCTTGCCGGTGTACTCCCAGCGGGCGGTGGCCTGGTGATAGTCGAAGGCGGGCTCGCAGCTCATCTCCAGCTCGACGGTGCCGTTCACGCATTTCACCGTGCGCAGCAGCAGGTGCTCCGCATCCCAGTCCATCGGCGTGCGCCGGTGTGTCCTGCTGCGCTGATCGAGGTTGTGCCACCCGCCGAGCACCAGCGCGTCGCGCACGATCAGCCAGCCGGTGCCGGTCTGCCAGGTGGTCTCCAGGATCATCCCGCCGGGCAGGTAGCGGCGGGCGGCGGGCACGTTGACGCCGTAGGGCCCGATGCGGAAGTGGCCCGCGCTCCGATCCAGGATCGCGCCGAAGATGCTCGGCGAGTCCGGCCGCGGCACGCACATCCATTCCACCGCGCCGTTGCTGGCGACCAGGCAGCTGGTCTCACAGTCGGACAGGAACGCGTAGTCATCGATCGGCGGGTGGGCACCGTGGCGGTGCGGCTCGGCCAGGTTCGACGGCATGCCGTCGGTGTCGTTGGCGATGAGGTCATCTGCGGACGCCATACCCCATCTTGGGGTCGATGCGGGCCTCTCGTCCACTGCTGGGTGGCCGTCGCGGTTCCCGGTCCTACGGAGCCCAGCGGCGAACCGACTAGGCTGGAGCCGTGCATCGCATCGCAGGATGGTGGGACGGTTTCGAGCTGTGGGTCGCGGGGCTGCCGTTCATTCCGCAGTTCCTGGTGGTCCTCGTGGGCATGGTCCCGATCAGCTTCGCCATCGCCTACGGGCTCGACCGCGTCCTGCGTGCCGTGCTGCGCATGCTCGACCGCCGGTACGCCGCCGATATCGTGCCGGTGCGGCCCGCACCGATCGCCGCGGCGGCGATGCCCGATCCCGAGCAGGTCGCCGCGGAGGACCGCAGGCCCGTGCAGAGCGGAGCGCGCTGATGCCTCGTTCGCGGGTCCAGCTCGCGCTGGTCGCTCTGCTCGTGCTCATCGTCGTCGCCTGGTTGATCACCCGCTGAGCGCGGCGCCGCTGGAATTCCCACCGATCCGCGGAGCGGGTTTGCGCGACGGAGCCACCATCTTCGGGCGCTGTCCAGCCGGTCCGCGGTCAGGTCGGATTCGTGCGTATGCGGGGGCGGCGACCGCGTCATCTCGTCGCTGATCCGGCGTCGCGATGCTCCGGGGCGGCTGGTGTGACGTTCCTGGGGAACTACGCAGCGTGCCGGGCACCAATGCCGTATCTCGGCAGTGACCGCAAGATAACCAGGACCATGCGGTCGGCGGGATGCGCCCGCGGCCGCGACCGCAGGGGGACAGGGTACGCACGCGATGCGCACCGGTGAACATGCGATGAAACCCCGCTCTTCCTGCGATCTTCGATTCGAACTCCGCCGGGCGCTCTGCTACAGTCGGCCCGTGTCGTCGAGCGCAGTCCCGCAGGTCCGCCATGAGTTGGCGTTGATTGCTGTCGGTGACCTCGCGGTCGCGGACATCTACTGTCGTTGATCGGCGACCGGGCACGTCCGCGTCTCGTTTCCCAGTAGACTGGCGCGCTTCCCGCGGATGTGCTCGTCCTCCCGGCCCGTCGCGGCCGATAGTCGCGCCACTGCCGTCGTATGTCGTCGGCAGGTCTACTGATCAACACCACTGTCGCCGCCACCGACGTATTACCGGAGAGCTGGCGGTCCGCACGAAAGGTCCACCCCGATGGCTCGCAAATCCTGGCTTTCGCCGCGCCGACGCTACAGCGCCGTTGCCCTTGCCACACTCGCGGCGGTCGCGCTGACCGCGTGCGGCGGCGGAGCCAGCGACACAGTCGGGGGAGACAACGCCGATGGCAGCGCGGGCACCCTGAACCTCTACGCCTACGCCGTGCCGAAGCCCGGTTTCGACAAGGTGATCCCCGAGTTCAACAAGACCGAGCAGGGCAAGGGCGTCCAGATCAAGCAGTCCTACGGCGCCTCCGGCGACCAGTCCCGCAAGGTGAAGGACGGAGCCGAAGCGGACATCGTAAACTTTTCGGTGGAGCCCGACATCACCCGACTGGTCGACGCCGGCTTGGTGGACGCCAGCTGGAACGCCGACGCGACCAAGGGAATTCCGTTCGGTTCGGTGGTCGCGCTCGTGGTGCGCAAGGGCAACCCGAAGGGCATCAAGGACTGGGACGACCTGCTGAAGCCGGGCATCGAGGTGGTCACCCCGAACCCGTTCAGCTCCGGTTCGGCCAAGTGGAACCTCTTGGCGCCGTACGCGGCCAAGAGCGACGGCGGCAAGAACCCGCAGGCGGGCCTGGACTACCTGAGCCAGCTGGTCTCCAAAGACCATGTGAAGGTGCAGCCGAAGTCCGGCCGGGAGGCGACCGAGACCTTCCTGCAGGGCACCGGTGACGTGCTGCTGAGCTACGAGAACGAGGCGATCTTCGCCGAGCGCAACGGCGACCCGATCGAGCACATCGTCCCGCCGGTCACCTTCAAGATCGAGAACCCGGTCGCGGTGCTGAAGAACAGCAAGAACCAGGAGAAGGCGGTCGCCTTCCGCGACTTCCTGTTCACCGCCGAAGGCCAGAAGGCCTGGGCCGCCGCCGGTTTCCGCCCGGTCGACCCGAAGGTCGCCGCCGACTACGCCAAGGACTTCCCGACCCCGCAGCAGCTGTGGACGATCGCCGATCTCGGCGGCTGGAAGACGGTGGACAAGGAGCTGTTCGCCGCGAACATCGGCTCCGTCGCGGTGATCTACGACAAGGCGACCAAGTAGCAGGGTGACCCTCGTTACACGGGATACTGGACGATTGTGATTGACAGCAGTAACGCCGGGACCGCGCAGGCGGACGGTCCCGGCGTCTCCGACGCCGCGCGCCGCACCGGGCGCTGGAACTGGTCGTGGCTGCGCGTGACCGGCTCGGTCGGCCCGCTCGGCATCGCCACCGCGGTGCTGTGGCTGAGCATCATCGTGCTGCTGCCGCTGGCGGCGCTCACCGTGACCAGCTTCGAGGACGGCTGGTCCGGCTTCGTCGACGCCGTCACCGCGCCCGCCGCGCTGGACTCGCTGCGCATCACCGTGCTCGTCTCGGTGGTGGTGGCGGTGATCAACGTGGTGATGGGCACGCTCATCGCCTGGGTGCTGGTGCGCGACCAGTTCCCCGGCAAGGGCGTGGTCAACGCGTTGATCGACCTACCGTTCGCGTTGCCGACGATCGTGGCCAGCATCGTGCTGCTGTCGCTCTACGGACCGCAGAGCCCGATCGACATCCACCTCAACGCCACCCAGCCGGGCCTGGTGGTGGCGCTGGCATTCGTCACGCTGCCGTTCGTGGTGCGCTCGGTGCAGCCGGTGCTGATCGAGGCCGACCGCGAGGTCGAGCAGGCCGCGCTCTCGCTCGGCGCGAACAACTGGACCACGTTCCGCCGGATCGTGCTTCCCGCGTTGACGCCCGCGATCATCAGCGGCGGCGGCCTCGCCTTCGCCCGCGCGATCGGTGAATACGGGTCGGTGGTGCTGATCGGTGGTGCGATCCCGCGCGAGACCGAGATGGCCTCCCAGTACATCCAGAAGCAGATCGAGATCGACCGGCCGGTGAACGCGGCGGCGGTGTCCGTGGCACTGCTCGCCATCTCGTTCGCGACGCTGCTCGTGCTGCGGCTGCTCGCCGAACGCAGCGCCCGCAAGGAACAGGCGACCCGATGAGACACGATCGCGCATCCGTCGGCGACTCCCGCAGGATGGAGCACACCCGATGAAACTGTCCCCGTTGACCCGCATTTCGTTGCGGACGGTGGCGCTCGGCTACCTGTTCGTGCTGCTGGTGCTGCCGTTGGTCATCATTCTGTTGCGCACCTTCGAACGGGGCGTCGGCGCGTTCGTCGACTCGATCACCACACCCGCGGCGATCTCGGCGTTCCAGCTGTCTCTGGTGATCGTGGCGATCGTCGTCCCGGTGAACGTCGTCTTCGGAATCGTGACGGCGCTCGCGCTGGTCCGTGGAAACTTCCCGGGCCGCAATCTGGTTCAGGGCATCGTCGACCTGCCGTTCGCGGTCTCGCCCGTGGTGGTCGGCGTGTCGCTGATCCTGCTCTGGGGCGCGGGTGGCTGGTTCGGCGGGCTGGAAGACCTGGGTTTGAAGGTGATCTTCAACCTGCCCGGCATGGTGATCGCGACCATTTTCGTCACGCTGCCGTTCGTGGTGCGCGAAGTCGAGCCGGTGCTGCACGAGATCGGCGACGACCAGGAGCTGGCCGCGGCCACCCTCGGTGCGTCCCGGTGGCAGACGTTCTGGCGGATCACACTGCCCGCGATCCGATGGGGCCTGACCTATGGTGTGGTGCTCACCGTGGCCCGCGCGCTCGGCGAGTTCGGCGCGGTGATCATGGTGTCCTCGGCGCTGCCGGGCCAGTCGCTGACGTTGACGCTGCTGGTGCACGGCCGGTACATCAACGACCACAACACCTTCGGCGCCTACTCCGCCGCGACCTTGCTGATGGGCATCGCGCTCGTCACCCTTCTGCTGATGACCCTCCTCGAACGTAAGCGGGACGCAAAGTGATCACCGTGACCAACGCGAACAAGAACTACGGTTCGTTCGCCGCCCTGGACGACGTCACCATCGACATCCCCTCCGGTGAGCTGACCGCGCTGCTTGGCCCTTCGGGGTCGGGCAAGTCGACGCTGCTGCGCTCGATCGCCGGGCTGGAGTCGCTGGACTCCGGCGTGGTCAGCATCGCGGGCCGCGACGTCACCCGGGTGCCGCCGCAGAAGCGCGACATCGGTTTCGTGTTCCAGCATTACGCGGCGTTCAAGCACATGACCGTGCGCGACAACGTGGCGTTCGGCCTGAAGATCCGCAAGCGCCCGAAGAACGAGATCAACAAGCGCGTCGACGAGCTGCTCGGCATCGTCGGGCTGGACGGCTTCCAGCACCGGTACCCCGCGCAGCTGTCGGGCGGCCAGCGTCAGCGCATGGCGCTGGCCCGCGCGCTCGCCGTCGATCCGCAGGTGCTGCTGCTGGACGAGCCGTTCGGCGCGCTGGACGCCAAGGTTCGCGCCGATCTGCGTACCTGGCTGCGCCGCCTGCACGAGGAGGTCCACGTGACCACCGTGCTGGTCACCCACGACCAAGAGGAGGCGCTCGACGTCGCCGACCGCATCGCGGTGATGAACAAGGGCCGTATCGAGCAAATCGGCACTCCGGAGGATGTGTACGACCGGCCCGCCAACGAGTTCGTCATGTCCTTCCTCGGCGCCGTGGCCCGGCTCAACGGACATCTGGTGCGTCCACACGACATTCGCGTCGGTCGTGACCCGAGCATGGCGCACGCCGAGCACGAGGGCACGGCGGAATCCGCCGGCGTCACCAGGGCTACGGTGGAGCGCGTGGTCCATCTCGGCTTCGAGGTGCGGGTGGAACTGCGCAACGCCGCGACCGGCGACCTGTTCGCCGCGCAGGTCACCCGCGGTGACGCGGAGGCGCTGCGGCTTTCGGACGGCGAGACGGTCTACGTCCGGGCCACCCGCATTCCGGAACTTCCTGCGCACTAGGACATTTCGGATAGCCGCGACTCGATCCGGCAGCTGTGTGCTGGAAAGTTGCTGTGCTTCTCGGGTGTTCGGCGACGGCCGTCTCGTGCCAGTCCGCGGTGCGGTGATGGGCCGAGCTGACGGCACGGGGGTCGTATCGCGATGCCGGTGATCGCGACGTCGAGCCAGGTGTGTGAGCGGATGCGACTACCCGTTGTCCGATTGCTGCCCGCCTTGAAGCGGCAAATCGCCCGCACTTCGGATTTCGGACTTGCCGAGGGGTGTCTCCGCATGTCCGGCGGTTTCGTTCCGGACAGAGCGGTATAAAACGCGAGTCCTGGCAAACCATAACCGGGCATGTGTCGATCTCCGCGTGTCGCAACGAAATCCGACCGGACGGAATGTCCGCCCTGGTGTGCGCAGGTGAGCGCGCCGACGACCGCGCGAGCAACGCGGCCAACGACAGGCGGCCTGCGGACAATCGGTTGTCCGGCCTTGGCAGGAAGATCGCGGAGTGGTTGCCTGGACGGCGTTCGAAGCAAATCGGCACGGCGATCGGGGTGGTTTGCGATGGCGGTTGGTCTCGGATTGAGCATCGGTACGGTGAACACGGTTTCCGTTCTCGCGGAGGAGGGTTCGGCCAAGTCTCCGCCTGGGCGCCGCAAAACGCAGCGCCCGCAGACCATCACGCGCCGGACCACATTGGTCTTCGACAGCACCGGCGTGGCCAGGGTCGGCATGCTGCCGAGGCACGGTCGCGCGGTGACCGAGTTCGCCGATCTCACGCAGCGTTCCAGTACCTGGGCGAGGGTCGGCAACCGCGCGCTCGCGCCGGCGGACCTCGTCGCCACGGTCGCGAAGTGCCTGGTCGGCGAGGTGCTGGAGGATCATCCGGCCGGCGGCGGCATCGGCATCGCGATGACCTATCCCGCCCGCTATGCCGACGAGCAGGTCGACGCGCTACGCGCGGCGCTGGACGGCGTCGAACTCGGACAGGTCGCCTTGGTCGCCGAGCCGGTCGCGGCGGCGGCCTGGCTGGAAGCCGATCGCGGTCCGCTGATGCCCGGACTCGCGCTGGTCTACGATCTTGGCGGCGCGGGGCTCGACGTCACCCTGGTCCGGGTCGGGGCGGGGTGTCCGCGCAATCCGGTAGTCGGTGTGTCGTTGCGCTCGACCGAATTCGGCGGACGCGCGTTCGGTGCGTTGGTCGCCGAACATGCCGGACACGATCTGCCCTCGTCCTCGGTCGCGCAGTCGGTCACCGACGCGGCCGCCGACGAACTGCGCGCCCGCCATATCCGGGAATCCGTCCAGCTCGTGTACCGCTGCCTGCGCGTGGCGGACGTCACCATGGCCGATGTCGACTGCGTCCTGGTGGTCGGCGGTGCGGCGCGTCCCGCGGAGGTCGCCCAGGTGCTCGCGGATGAATTGGCCAGGCCGGTGATCACGGCGCCGGATCCCGAGCGGACCATCGCCGACGGCGCCGCGATCCTGGGCCGCAGGGCGGCGGCCGTGGCGGAGGCGGCGGCCGAGCAGCGACGCATCCGGCGCCGCCGTGCCCGTCGTCGCGCCGCCACCCGCGCGCTGATGCTGTCCCGCCGGACCAGGCGCCGGTTGAGCAGGGCGGCCGTCGTCACTGGGGTGTGGACCACCGGGCTCGCGACCTCGCTGTTGGCGGCGGGGGACGGGGCGCTCATGGGCTAGGTGGCTGCCTCCGCTCGGCCCGGGGGGCAGCGGAGGACTTCGTCCGACTGCGCCTATTCGGTGCAGATCCGGGCCGGTGAAATGCATGGGCCGTCCGGCGGTGCGCGTGATGAGGGCGCGCATCGCCGGACGGCCCGAGCAACCGCTGGGTTGACGTAACTCTCTGTTGGTGTAACCATGAGATACAGTTAAATGGTTACATCGAGGAGAGGCAGTGACGACGATGTCCGCAGCCGTGACGCCCGCAGTGGATCCCGATCTGGAGAAGGCGCAGGAGTACGCCGCGAAGCTGCTGCTGCTCTCCGAGGGTTCGGTCAACAAGCACTTCGACCCGTTCGAGGACATCGACTGGGACAATCCCGACTTCGCCGCCGACGCCGGTGAGGAGCGCTGGATCCTGCCGGTTTCCGCCGATACGGTGGCCCGCCACCCCTGGTACCAGGCACTGTCGACCGAGCAGAAGATCGCGGTCGGCAAATACCGGCAGGCGAATATCGCCAAGGTCGGCCTGCAATTCGAGTCGATCCTGATCAGTGGCATGGTCATCCACAACTTCGGCCTGCCGAACGGTTCGCCCGAGTTCCGGTACTGCTCCCACGAGATGATCGAGGAGCACAACCACACCCTGATGTTCCAGGAGATGGTCAACCGGATCGGGCTGGACGTGCCCGGCATGGGCCCGCTGGTCAGCAAGTTCAAGTACCTGGGCGCGCCGGTGGCGGCGTGGTTCCCGAACCTGTTCTTCATGGCGGTGCTGGCCGGGGAAGAGCCGATCGACCACATCCAGAAGCAGATCCTGCGCTCGGGCGAAGAGGTGCACCCGATCATGCGCGGCGTGATGGCGATTCACGTCGCGGAAGAGGCGCGGCACATCTCCTTCGCGCACGAGTTCCTGAAGAACCATGTGCCGCAGGCCAAGCCGATGCAGAAGTTCATTCTTTCGCTGGCCATGCCGATCGTCATGTGGATCCTCGGCCGCGCCATCGTGACCCCGCCGCGGTCGTTCTTCGCCGAGTTCGACATCCCGGAGCAGGTTCGCAAGGAGCTGTTCCATGGGTCCAAGGAGGCCAAGCAGGTCTTCAGCGACTACTTCTGCGACGTGCGCACCCTGGCCAAGGACATCGGACTGATGAACCCGGTCGCCAAGGCCGTCTGGAAGGCGCTCGGGATCGACGGCCACGCCACGCGGTATCGGTCGGAGCCGCTGCGCGCCGCGAGTAAGGTCGCCTGAGCCGTATGCCCTACGTCGTCACCCAATCCTGCTGCAGCGACGCGTCCTGCGTGTACGCCTGCCCGGTCAACTGCATCCATCCCACGCCCGACGAACCGGACTTCCGGACGGCGGAGATGCTGTACGTCGACCCCAAGGCATGCGTGGACTGCGGTGCGTGCGCTACCGCGTGCCCGGTGGACGCCATCGTGTCATCGACGAAGCTGACCGAAGAGCAGAAGCCGTTCATCGAGATCAACGCCGATTTCTACCGGCAGACCCGGCCGCGCCCGCTGCTGGCCCGGCCGGTGCCGGCGGCGCGGATCCACACCGAGCGCACGCCGTTGCGGGTGGCGATCGTGGGGTCGGGTCCGTCGGCGATGTACGCCGCCGATGAGCTGCTGACCCAGCCCGACGTGTCGGTGACCGTGCTCGATCGGCTGCCGGTGCCCTACGGGCTGGCCAGGCACGGCGTCGCGCCGGACCACGACAAGACCCGGAAGGTCGGCGCGCTGTTCGACGTGATCTCGGCGCAACCTGGGTTCGGGTCGTACCTGAATGTCGAGGTCGGCGCGCACGTCTCACCCGCCGAACTGCTCGACCACTTCCACGCGGTGATCTACGCGGTGGGTGCGTCGTCGGATCGCAAGCTCGGCATCCCGGGTGCGGGCCTGGCCGGCAACGTGTCGGCCACCGACTTCGTGGCCTGGTACAACGGGCATCCCGATTACGTGGATCGGATTTTCGACCTGTCCGGTCGGCGTGCGGTGATCGTCGGCAACGGCAATGTCGCCCTCGATGTCGCGCGTGTCCTGACCAGTGACCCGGATGCGCTCGCCGGCACCGACATCGCGCCGTATGCGCTACGGGCATTGCGGGAGAGCAAGGTGGAGGAAGTTGTCGTGCTCGGTCGGCGCGGCCCACTCGAATCCGCGTTCACGGTGCCGGAATTCGTCGGTTTGCTCGGTTGCGATGTGGACATCGTGATCGAAGGCGAGCTGCCCCGCCTCGGCGCGGAGCTGCCCTTCCATGTCGAACAGAAGCTGCGACTGCTGCACAGCGTGCGCACCAGGCCCGTCGGTGAGCGCAAGCGAATCGTATTCCGCTACCTTGCCGCGCCCACCGAAATCCTGGGCACCGACCGGGTGACCGGCATCGAGATCGGCCGCACTGAGCTCGTCACCGACCCGGACGGACGTATTCGCGCGGTCGCGACGGGAGAGACCGATCGGGTCCAGGCCGGAATGGTGCTCACCTCGGTCGGCTACCGCGGCGTCGCGGTGCCGGGCGTGCCGTTCGACGAGAGAGCGGGAGTCGTTCCGAACGCGGAAGGCCGCGTGCTGGAGCGCGCGGGCGGCTCGGTGGTGCCCGGCGCCTACGTCACCGGCTGGATCAAGCGCGGACCCACCGGTTTCATCGGCACGAACAAGTCCTGTGCGCAGGAGACGGTCCGGCAGCTGGCCGCGGACTTCAACGCGGGCCGGCTACCCGAACCCACCGGAACCGCCGCGGAGTTCGACCGCTTGGTGCGTCTGCGTCAGCCCGCGGTGCGCGCCGCCGGAGCCGCTCGCCCCGGCCGCGTCCGCCGTCTGCTGGCTCGCGCCTGAACTCCGCCTCGAGGTACCCCGCCTGCACCGGTACCTCGAGGCGGACCCTTGGGTCAGCGTGCGGTGAATCCGCCATCGATGGCCAGTGCCGCGCCGGTGACGAAACTCGCCTCGCCGCTGAGCAAGTAGGCGCAGAACGAGGCGATTTCGTCCGGAGTGGCGATGCGGCCCATCGGGTGCAGGGCGGCGATGGCCGCCTCCCCTTCGGGCGTGGCGCCCATCGAATTCCGGAACGCCGGAGTGTCGACCGCCCCGGACACCAGCGCGTTGACCCGGACGCCCTGGTCGGCGGCCTCCAGCGCCACCGCTCTGGTCAAGCCGATCACGCCATGCTTGGCCGCCACGTAGGGCGCCACCGAACCCATCCCGACCACGCCGAGATTCGACGCGTTGTTCAGGATCGCGCCGCCGCCGGAGGCCGCCAGCGCGGAAACCTGATGCCGCAGGCCGTAGAACACACTGGTGAGGTTGAGCTCCAGGTCTTCGCGCCAGCCCGCCTCGTCGATCTGCGAGATCGGTCCGAACGCGCGCACGGCGCCCGCGTTGTTGAATGCGGCGTCCAGGCGGCCGTATTCGGAGACCGCCGCCTCGGTCAGCCGGGCCACGTCCTGTTCCACCGTGACATCGGTCGGCACGAACAGCGCGCGCCCGCCGGCCGCGCGGATGTCGGCGGCGACCCGCTCACCCGCGTCTTTGCCGCGCGCGCCGAGCACGACCGCGGCGCCTTCGCCCGCGACCCGCATCGCCACCGCCTTGCCCACGCCCGAGCTGGCGCCGGTGATCAGGACGACTTGCTCGGCGAATCGTGTTGGCATGGTTTCACTTCTCTCTTTCGACTCTCGCGATCCCACCTCGGTGGTGGGGTCTCGCTGTCGAGTCAAGCCGGGGGCCGACGGCGATGCTGGCGTATATCGGACGTTGCGTTGATACGTCAACGAGCTGCCCTGAGTGGCGGCAGCTGGAAATTCACAGCTCGGGCAACACTTTGGTAACCAACCGATAAGTGTCTGTCGTGCGGTGTGTTTCAGCGCCGGAAACCATCCTCCGGTTGGATTGTCGCGGCGATATCGAGATCGCTGTGAGGTAGCGGAATGTCTCCGAGCGCAACCGTATTGGGCAATGTAGAGAGGGCTGAACGCGGCAGTTCTGGGACGTTTACCTGGCAATTCGGGCGATTATGGCGATCGGCGAAACATTCCATATCAATTGCGCATCCATGCGGTCGTGAAACAGCTAACCTGTGGTGGCTGTTTGGAAGACGACCGCGGCCACAGGGGACTCCATGTGATGGACGTGGTCACGGTGCGTTGACGGGATAGCGAATGACGACAGGTCTGGGTTTCAGCATCGGTGCGGTGAACTCCGTGACGGCTTCGGTCACCGCGGAGCGAACGCGGCCGGCGGTGCGGTCGCGGCGCACCGCGGTGACGTTCGACAGCGCGGGCGGACTGCGCCTCGGGGGGATTCCCCAATTCAGCATGGCGGTGACCGATTTCGCCGACCTGGGTCGTGATCCGGACGCTGTGATCGTCGGCGGGCGCATCTGGTCGCCTGCCAATCTCGTCGCGGCGGTGGTGAACGAACTCCGCGCGGTCGAGCCGGGTGCGTACGAAGCGGGCGTCGTGACGACCTACCCGGCGATGTACTCCGACAAGCAGGTCTCGCTATTGCGCCAAGCGCTGGACCTATCGGGTGCGGGCGACGTGCTTCTGGTGCCGGAGCCCGTCGCGGCCGCGGAATGGCTGGAACACGAGCACGGCCCGCTGGAGACCAGCTTCGTGCTGGTCTACGACCTCGGCGGCACGAGTCTCGACGTGACCATCGTGCGGGTCGGCCCGGACTGGGACAACCATCCCATGATCGGAAAGCCGGTGCGATCCTACGACTTCGGCGGCAGGCCGCTGGGTTCGATGATCGCGCGCTACGCTCCTGATGTCTCGCCCGAGTCCGCGCGTCTGCCGATGACCTCCCTGGTCGACATCGACGGACTGCGCGTCGCGCATGTGCAGGACTCCCTCGAACTGGTCCGTGACTGTGTGCGGTCGGCAGGCATCACGATGTCCGATATCGGCTGCATCCTGCTGGTGGGCGGCGCGTCCCGCCCCGCCGAAGTGGCGCGTACGGTTGCCGAACTCGGCCGTCCCGTGGTGATTTCGGCCGACCCGGGCCATACCATCGCCGCGGGCGCCGCCCTCATGGCGGCGCGAACCATGGCCCTCGGCGCCGCGAGCGACCGCGGCAATGCGCCACGCGTGGCTGTGTTCTCCAGTGCGGCAGTGGTTTCCGCGGTCGCGATGTCGGCGGTAACCGTATTCGGCGGACCTACCGTTCCCGAGTTGTCGCCCATGCTGCGTCTTCCGGATCTCGAGGTACCAGCCGACAACCTGCTCTATGAGATGAGCGGCGAGCAGCTCGCGGAGGCTTGGTCTCGAATGTCTTCGCCAGCCGGATGGAATTCGAACCGCGTGCTGCCCGCGCTCCTGTCCCCGCGGGCTTCCGCCTACACCCGATTCATTACGCCGGTACCGCGCAGCGCGGGCTATGGTCCTTCGGTATCCGAGTCCCGGATCGGTTCGCATCGCGATCCACGAAACTGCTGTACCCCAGGCGGATTGCGTCGCGGCGGATATGGCGATCCGGCCTACTTCGCGAACCCGCTGCCGTTCGATCCGGTCATCCGGCCCGCGCCCGAGGATCCCGCTCGGCCGCCCGCGTCCGGTATGCCGGGTCGGCTCGTGGTCGGTCAGCCTCCTGGGGCCGGTCTGCCTCCGGAGCCGGGTCAGCTTCCCGTTCCCGCCGCCGGGACGCCCACGCCGACACAACCTGGCGCGCCCATCCCGGCGCCCGGCGTGAGTTGGCCTGCGCCAGAGTACGGTTCGACAGCACCCGGGTCGAACCCGGCTTCTGGCCCGACCAGCCCTAGCGCAACGACGGATACTCCCGCTACCGGCACGTCCGACACGCAGGGGCCTGGGACGACATCGGGCGGTCAGGGTGACTCTTCCGGAACGAGCACAACGGATGGCTCGTCGCCGGGTGGGACCGGACACACTTCGCCCGGAGGTTCCGATCAATCCGCGACCGGCGGAACGTCTTCCAGCGCCGATTCCACCAGCGGCACCGCGCCGACCAGCGGTTCGACCGGCAATTCCGCGCGGAATGGGTCCGCCAGTGATTCGTCTTCGAATGGTTCGTCTGGGGTTTCCTCATCGGGTGGGTCGACGGGTGGTTCCTCGTCGGGTGGGTCGACGGGTGGTTCCTCGTCGGGTGGTTCCTCGTCGAGTGGGTCGACCGGTGGTTCCTCTGGATCGACCGGTGGCACCTCGACCGGTGGGTCCGCATCGGGCGGTGCGTCTTCTCGGGGTGGTTCCGTAAACGGAAACTCGTCGGGTGCTTCGTCTTCCGGCGGATCATCGAGTCGGTCGGGGTCGGTCGGAGGATCGAAGCCCGGCGGGTCCGGGGGAGCAGCCGGGGGCGCGGGCGGTGCCGGTGGTGGAGCCCACGGTCGCTAGTAGCGTCCAGCAAGGTCGACCGCGTTGCGGTGTGCGGTGCAGACGGCGGCTACTGTTCTGCTCGGTGGACCGAGTCAGCCGACTGGTCGGCGGTGCCGGTGAACGTTCGTGTCATCGCAGTGGAAGACGTGGCCGCCGGGACGAAACATCCAGTGTGCGTTCCTTTCTCGGCACACGAGATTCGCTGACGGGTATCGCATCGCGGAGGCACAATAGGTTGATGGCATCCGGGGGACCCCAGTTGATCGCGTTGGACGTGGACGGGACGCTGCTGGACACCGGCACACCGATCAGTGCACGCGTGCTCGCGGCGGTACGCGCAGCCGTAGCGGCGGGTGCGCATGTCGTGGTGACGACGGGGCGAACCCTGCTGGCCACGCGTCCCGTACTCGTCGAACTCGGCCTGTGCGACGGGCACGCCTTGTGCTCGAACGGCGCCGTGCACATCGACGTGGCCAAGGCGGAGCCGGTCGCCGTGCAGGTATTCGACCCGGCGCCCGCCATCACCGCGTTGCGCGCGTTGTTTCCGGAGATGATCTTCGCGGTGGAGAAGGTCGGTATGGGAACCTGGGCCACCGGCGCCGGCCCCGGCGAATACTCGCTCGGGGAATTTCTGCTCGTCGACCATCACGTGTTGAGCAGCGAACCAACCCCCCGCCTGAACGGTTGGCTGCCGGACGGTTCGCTGGAGGAGATGTTGCTCGCGCTGCGCTCCCTTCGCGTCCCTGGTGCGAGCTGGGTACACGGCGAGTTCGGGCCGTGGCTCACGGTAGCGCGGGAGGGCGTGTCCAAGGGCTGGGCGCTGGAACGTCTGCGCACCGCCCTCGGCGTCCCGCGCGAAGCGACGCTGGCCATCGGCGACGGCTACAACGACCGCGAAATGCTCTGCTGGGCAGGGCATGGGGTAGCGATGGGCAACGCGCCCGCGGAGATCCGCGGGCTGGCCGACGAGGTCACCGGTCACGTCCTCGAAGACGGGGTCGCCACGGTCCTGGAGCGCTGGTTTCGTCCCTGACGAATCGGCCGAGCCACGTGCCGGTCGCGGTGCGGGACTGATCGTCAGCGTCGCGTTTACTGATGATCGTTCGGCGCCGTCGCGGCAGAGCCGACACTCGGTATGGCGCCGGGCGAAGCGAACGCGCCCGACGCCATGCCATGTCTCGTCCGGTTACGCGGGGCCGGTCTTGGCGAGGACTTCGAGGTAGTGCGGGTTCGACATCAGTCCGAGGACGTTGCCGAACGGGTCGACCACCGAGGCGGTGACGAAGCCCTCGCCGTTGCCGCGCGGGGTGATGGGGTCGTAGACCGTCGCGCCGAGTTCCAGCAGCCGGTCGAACGTCGCCTGCAGATCGTCGACATGCCAATTCACGATGGCGCCGCCGGGCGCGTTGCGCGCGCCCTCGGGGGCGTACGCACGGTTCACGATGCCGAATTCGTGCTGGTAATCGCCGATGCGGAATTCGTAGTAGCCGTTCGGGACGTGATAGTACGGCGCGATGCCGAAGAACTCGCTGTACCAGTCTTTGGCGGCCTCGAGGTCGTCGGCGTAGAAGGTGCTCGTCGCCATTCCGCGCAGCATGGGGGTTCTCCTTCGGTTGGTGTTCGTTCTTGCTGGTGAAATCCATCATCCGGCCAAAAGTGCGCACCAAATGATCACTTTTAGCGGCAGAATTGTGCGCATGCGAGCGGACAGGTTGGTGGCGATCCTGCTGATGATGCAGACCCGCGGGCGGGTGACGGCCGCGCAGGTCGCCGCCGAGCTGGAGACCTCGGTCGCCACGGCGCGGCGGGATCTCGAGGCGTTGTCGGCGGCCGGGGTGCCGGTGTATCCGCAGCCGGGACGCGGTGGCGGGTGGTCGCTGGTAGGCGGCGCCCGGACCGACCTGACCGGGTTGACCGCGGGGGAAGCGCGGGCGTTGTTCCTGCTTGCCGGTCCGTCCGCGGGTGCGGTGCCGGAAGCGAAATCCGCGCTGCGCAAGCTGGTGCGGGCACTTCCGCAGACGTTCCGCGGCGACGCCGAGGCGGCGGCGGACGCCGTCGTGATCGACCCGGCCCGCTGGGGTGCGACCGACCGCGAGTTGCCGCCGGTCGTGTCGCTGCTGCAACGGGCGGTTGTCCAGCGCAACAAAGTTCGGCTGCGCTATGCGAACCGGACCGGCGAGCGCTCCGAACGTCTCGTCGACCCTTGGGGCCTGGTGGACAAGGACGCCGTCTGGTACCTGATCGCCGGGACCGAGCGCGGACAGCGAACCTTCCGTGTCGACCGCATCGCCGAAGCGATCCCGACCGGCGAAGCGGCCCGTCGTCCGGACGATTTCGATCTGTCGGCCGCTTGGGCGGAGGTGGTCGAGGAGATGGAGCAGCGGCGCTCGACCACCGCCGCGACCGTCCTCGTGCCCGAGCGCCTGCTGCCGATCCTGCGCGACCAGCAGGGCAGGAACTGCCTCGTGGACGGCCCGGCCGACGACGGTCGCGTCCGGGTCCGCGTCACCGCCCCGACGGCGTGGATGATCGCCCAGCAACTGGCCGGTTGGGGTGCATCGATCGAAGTCCTCGGTCCACCGGAGGTACGCGCGGAGCTGGCCCGCCTCGGCGCCGAACTCCTCGACCGCTACCGCCCCGGCGCGGACAGCGCGTCCGGTGCTACCTCCTGACGAACACGCACGGGCAGATCCATTGGCCTGCATGCGACGTCACGGATCGTGGTGGTGCGACAGTCGCTTTGTGAGCCGAGTGCCACAGAAGTCGCTTGGGGCTCGTGGCGGCGTGGGCAGTCGCGTGTAGCGCGGTGTACGTCATGGACGGACCGGCGGGCCAGCTGAAGAGTGCACTGCGCAGCTGACCGCACTGAGGCGTCGCATGATCGGGACATGTCGGTGGCAACTCCCGGGAGAGCCTCCGCCACGTCCCGATGGGGACTCAGCGAGGGGCGGGAATGTGGTCGGCCAACGTCCGCACCATGTCCGAGGCGAGCACGGCGTGGCCGCTCGTACTGAAGTGGATGAGGTCGGCGCTCATCAGGTCGGTGCGCAGGCGAAGCGGGTGGTCCCAGAGTTCGAGCAGGAGCGCGTCGTAGCGGGCGGCAAGCTCGCGGACCAGGTCGTTGAGCGCGGCCATGCGGTCGCGCATCGGCCGCATCGGCGCCATGCGCTCGATTTCCCAGACGTCGGCCAGGGTGAAGGTGACGACCTGAGCCCCCGTCCGGGCCAGTGTCCCGAACAGGGTGTCCAGGTTCTCGCGCAGGTCGGCGATGTCGCCGCCCGGCAGGAACAGATCGTTGCCGCCGCAGCTGAGATGCACCAAGTCGGGCCGGAATTCGAGTACGGATGGCAACTGTTCGGCGATGACCTGCGCGGACGTGGCACCGATCCGGCCGGTGTTCACGTAGGCGAGATCGGGACGTGCCGCGGTGAGCACGGCGGCGACCCGGTCGGCCCAACCCACGGGTTCATACCCCGGGCTCGGGTCGCCCACGCCTTGGGCGATGGAGTCGCCGAGCACCGCGTATCGCCGCCACGGCGCGTCGGCGAGCAGGCGGCGTTGTTCCTCAGGGGACAGCAGCATCGGGTCGTTTGCTTCGGTGCGAATGTCGTTGTCGGTCACGGATGGTCCTAGCTGTCGGTGGAGAGGGACGGGGTGCGGATGGGCAGCGCCGCCAGGCAGGCGGCCACGGCGGCGATACCCGCGCAGACGGCGAACAGGGTGTGGAATGCGCCGAGCGGGTCGTCGGGACGCGCCGCGAACACCGCGGCGAGCACGGCGACGCCGAGCGCGCCGCCCACCTGCCGCGCCGTCAGATTCATGCCGGTGCCCGCGGCGAATTGCTCTGGCGGAAGCGAACTCGCGGCCGCGGTGCCAAGCACGGTGACGAGGAACCCGATGCCGCCACCGCCCAGCACGCCGGCCGGAATCCACGCCGACCACAGCGCCGGAGTCGAACCGAAGGCATCCGTGCTCATCCACGCCGTGCACGCGACGAACATCAACGCGCCGAGCACGCCGAGCCACCGCCTGGCCGTGGCAGAGCCGACCCGGCCCGCGACGGTCGCGGTCACCATCGAGGCCACCGCCCCGATGGTCATCGCGCCCGCGGAGCCGAGTACCGAATAGCCCCAGATCGCGTCCAGGAACAGTGGTCCCGACAGCAGCCAGGCGAACATCGCGGCGCCGAAGACGAACGAGGTCGCGTTGGCCAGCGCGTACGACTTGCTGCGCCAGAGCTCCACGGCGATCGCGGGATCGTGGTGACGTGCCGAGCGCGCGAGCGAGGCCACCACCAGCAGCCCGCCGCCGATCAGCGCGGTGAGCGTCGCGGCCGAGGTCCAGCCCCAGCGTTGCCCTTCGGTGACGCCCGCGACCAATCCGCCGAGACCGAGCGCGACCGCGAGCGTGCCGAGCGGATCCGGTAGCGCACCACCGGGCGGCCGGACGCCGGAGGCCGGTATGCGAGTCGTCGCGGCCATGAGTGCGACGGCCACCGGCACGTTGATCACGAAAACCGCTCGCCAGCTGAACCCTTCGACCAGCGCGCCACCGAACGTGGGACCGACCACCGCGGCGAACCCGCCCGCGGCCGACCAGGCTGCGATCGCCGCGCCGATCTTCTCGCGCGGGGTGGCGGCGAGTACCAGACCGAGGGCGGACGGCACCATCAGCGCCGCGGTGGCGCCTTGCAGCAACCGGCCCGCGATGAGCCACCCCGCGGTGGGCGCGAGACCGCATAGCAGGGAGGTCAGGGCGAAACCGGCTAAGGCGCCGAGGAAGAGCCTGCGGCGCCCGAGCGCGTCGGCGAACCGGCCCGCCGGGGTCAGCAGTGCGGCGAAGGCGACCGCGTATCCGCTGACTACCCAGGTCAGCGTGGTGGCCGGTGTGCCGGGGTAGTCGCGGGCGATGGAGGGGAAGGCGATGTTGACGACCGAGAGGTCGAGAAAGGCGATGAATGCCGCGCCGCAAGCGATCAGCAGTGTGCGGGTAGCCGCGGTCGCGGTCGGTGGGCTTTCCGCCCGCGCGGTTACATCGGTCATGGGAAGTCCTTCGGGGTTGCGGGAAACAAAACGCACGATCGTTCGTACAATTAAAGTACGACCGTACGTTCGTATATGCAACCGTCGAGTGGAAGAATGGGACCATGACCGAGTCCGTCACCGACCCGCCGCGCGGCGCCGATCAGCGCTTGGCCAAGGGCGCGCGATCCCGCGCATCGATTGCCCGCCGCGCCGCCGACGTGGCTTCCGTCGAAGGGCTGACCGGGCTCAGTATCGGGCGGCTGGCCAGCGACCTCGGCGTCAGCAAGAGCGGCATCGCAACCCTCTTCGGCAGTAAGGAAAGCCTGCAACTCGCCGCGGTCGCGTGCGCGCGACAGGTGTTCATCGACGAGGT
The DNA here is from genome assembly GCF_965283145.1 of Nocardia sp. Marseille-Q1738. Classification (NCBI taxonomy): domain Bacteria; kingdom Bacillati; phylum Actinomycetota; class Actinomycetes; order Mycobacteriales; family Nocardiaceae; genus Nocardia; species Nocardia sp. Marseille-Q1738. Next base: position 178,385 of record NZ_CBDIMS010000012.1, read on the forward strand.
GATCACGCCGAGCATGAGTGAGCCCCGCGGACTGCCGCGTCTGCGCGCCCTGGTGGAACGCTGGTTCGGCCAGGTGGCAGACCCGGCGTTCCCCGGAGGATGCTTCCGCGTCGCGACCCTCGCCGAGTTCGACAGCAGGCCGGGTCCGGTCCGCGACGCCATCGCCGCGGACCGACGGGACTGGCTCGCCTTGCTGGTCAAGGAAATTCGCCGCGCGCAGGAACAAGGCCATCTCGGTGCGCGCACCGCTGATTCCATCGCGTTCGAACTGGACGCGGTGATCGCCGCGGCGCACACCGCGCGGCAAATGGGCGACGAGCGCGGCGTCGCTACCGCCCGCACCGTCGTCGACGACCTACTCGGCTGAGCCGCTACCTCGCGACGATCAGGAATCCGGCGGCAGCGCTGTGCGAACACCGGCGGTTCCATCCGTTGCACGGTCTGCAACGAATTCCTGCTAATCCGTTGCTGGATAGCAAATTCAGGACGGACTGGTTGGTAACTTCACTGGACGGCAGGAGGGAACGTGATGATTCCGCGCTTCATCGATCAAGTTGTCCGTATGGTCTCCGAATTGTTTGGAACGCTTCTGATTCCGTAGTCGATTCGGTCAGGGTCCGGGGCGCTCGGCTGCTCCGGACCCGAGCCGTATATTCGGTCCGACTGAGCTTTCGCATGTTTCGGCGGGGAAGGAATCGGCGCGATCCGGTCTCGCCGAGTCAGGCCGAGAGCGCAGGTGTCTCGGCGATGGCGGCGTGGTAGCGATCCAGGATGACGGCCGTGAGCGCTGGATGCGGGGCGAGCACGTCGGTGTGGACGGCATCGGGTGCCGCGTGGAGCAGCCGGTCGGTCAGCAGGCCGGGCGCGAGAAACCAGGGTGCGACCAGGACGCGGTCGGCGCCGCGGGCGTGCAGACGTGAAATCGCCTCGGTCACTGATGGTTCCGTGGTCGCGAAGCAGATCTCGGTGAACCAGCCGGTGCGGGCCGCGAGCCGGGCGGCCACCTCGGCGGTGCGGGCGTTGGCGGCGGCGGACGACGATCCGACCGCGGCGACCGCGACGCCGATCCGCCGATCCGCCGAGGCATGCTCGACCTCGCAGGCGGCGAGGACACGATCGCGCAGCGTTCCGATCAGTACGGCGTCGGCGCCGAGGACATCGGCCTGGGTCAACCGCAGCTGGCGATGGCGGGCGCGGGCCGCGTCGAGCAGACCGGGCAGGTCGACCCTGGCGTGGAACGCGCTGCCGAGCAGCAGCGGCGTCACCACGGCGTGCGTATGTCCCTGCGCCGCAACAGCATCCACGACCTGTTCGACCGAAGGCGCGTTCAAATCCAGGAAGGCCGGCCGAACGTCGATATCCGGGCGTGCGGCCGCGACGGCGGCGACCACCGCCGACACCGTCGCTGCCGACCGCGGATCACGACTGCCGTGGGCCACCGCGATGAGCGCGGGCGGCCGTGCCGCGGTTACACCGCGCATCGCGCCCGGTGCGTGGCCGAGCCAGGACGTCGCACGGCCCGCTCGGCCGGACGGCCGGGCCGTCGCGGCACTCGGCGCCCATCCGCGCACGAATTGCGGATCACCGAACCGAACTCGGGCAGCGGCCATGTCAGACTCGGGTGCCGACCTCGACCGCGGTCAGTACATCGCCGACCAGACCGGCGGCCAGCGTGTTACCACCGGCCGGGTCGATCAGCAGGAAGCTGCCGGTGTGCCGGTTCACCCGGTAGTCGTCGGCCGCGATCGGCTCGGCGACCCGCACCGAAATGCGCCCGATGTCGTTGAGTTCCAACGAATCCGGGTTCGGGTCGGCCGCGAGGCGCTGCTCGTCGAAGCGCTCCAGCAGCGTGCCGACGATCGCCTGGGTGGTCCGGGTGCCATGCTTGAGCAGCAGCCGGGCGCCGGGGCGCAGCGGCTTGTCGCCCAGCCAGCACACGGTGGCGTCGAACGTGTCGATGGGCTCCGGCGCGTCGGCGGCCGAGGCGATGATGTCGCCGCGCGAGATGTCGACGTCGTCGGCCAGGATCAGCGTGACGCTGCGGCCGGTCTGCGCCACCGCGAGCTCGCCGTCGGGGGTGTCGATCCGCTCCACGGTGGTGCGGATACCGGAGGGCAGCACCACCACCTCGTCACCCGGCGCGACCGCACCCGCGGCGATCTGTCCCGCATAGCCGCGGTAATCCGGGTATTCGGCGGTGCGCGGGCGGATCACGTACTGCACCGGGAAGCGCAGGCCGAGCGCGTGATTGCCGGTGCTGTCGGCGTCGACCGGCACCGACTCCAGGTGCTCGATCAGCGAGGGGCCGTTGTAGTACGGGGTGTTGTCCGACCGCGTGGCGATGTTGTCGCCGTGCAGCGCCGAGACCGGGATCTCCAGTACGTCTTCGCTCGACCAGCCCAGCGTGCGGGTCAGCTCGGTGAACTCCGCGGAGATGGCCGCGAACACGGTGGCGGCGTCGTCGACCAGGTCGATCTTGTTCACCGCGAGCACCAGCTTCGGCACGCCGAGCAGCGCGAGCACCGCGGCATGCCTGCGGGTCTGCTCGATGACGCCCTTGCGCGCGTCGACGAGCAGGATCACCAGCTGCGCGGTGGACGCGCCGGAGACGGTGTTGCGGGTGTACTGCACGTGCCCGGGGGTGTCCGCGAGCACGAAAGAGCGGCGCGGCGTGGCGAAGTAGCGGTAGGCGACATCAATGGTGATGCCCTGTTCGCGTTCCGCGCGCAACCCGTCCACGAGCAGCGAGAGATCCGGTGTGGCGAGACCTTTGTCCACCGACGCTCGGGTGACGGCATCGATCTGGTCGGCCAGAACGGATTTCGTGTCGTAGAGCAGGCGTCCGACCAGAGTGGACTTGCCGTCGTCGACAGAACCGGCGGTGGCCAGCCTCAATAGGTCGGACATGTCAGAAATAACCCTCTCGCTTGCGGTCTTCCATCGCGGCCTCGGAAACCCGGTCGTCACCGCGGGTCGCACCGCGTTCGGTCAGTCGGGACGCGGCGACTTCGGCGAGGATCGCCTCGTTGTCGGCCGCGTCGGAAAGGATGGCGCCGGTGGAGGATCCGTCGCCGACGGTGCGGTAGCGCACCGAGCGGGTCTCCAGCACCTCGCCCTCGCGCGGGCCGCCCCACACGCCGGGCGTCATCCACATTCCGTCGCGCAGGTACACCGGACGCTCGTGCGCGTAGTAGATGCTGGCCAGATCGATGTCCTCGCGGGCGATGTAGCGCCAGATGTCCAGCTCGGTCCAGTTGCTCAGCGGGAACACGCGCACGTGCTCGCCCGGTGCGTGCCGCCCGTTGTACAAGTTCCACAGCTCGGGACGCTGACGCTTCGGGTCCCACTGCCCGAACGCGTTGCGGAGCGAGAAGATCCGCTCCTTGGCGCGCGAGCGTTCCTCGTCGCGGCGGCCACCGCCGAACACGGCGTCGAATCGGTTCTCGCTGATCGCGTCCAGCAGCGGGATGGTCTGCAGCGGGTTGCGGATTCCGTCGGGGCGCTCGGTGAGGCGGCCGTCGGCGAGGTAGTCCTCCACCTTGGCCACGTGCAGGCGCAGGCCGTAACGCTCGACGACCTTGTCCCGGAACTCCAGCACCTCGGGCAGGTTGTGCCCGGTGTCCACGTGCAGCAGCGCGAACGGCAGCGGCGCGGGCCAGAACGCCTTGAGCGCCAAGTGCAGCAGCACGGTCGAATCCTTGCCGCCGGAGAACAGGATCACCGGCCGCTCGAATTCGCCCGCCACCTCGCGGAAGATGTGGATCGCCTCGGACTCCAGCGCGGCGAGCGTGTCGAAATCGCTGATGCCGAGCGAACGTTCGCTACGAATCGTTTCGGTCATGATTGATGCAACCCGCATTCGGTCTTGGCGAGGCCGGCCCAACGGCCGCTTCGCGGATCGGATCCCGGCTCCGGCTTCCGTGTGCACGGAGCGCAGCCGATGGACGGATACCCCTCCTCCACCAGGGGATTGACGAGGATGCCGTGGGTGGTGATGTAGTCCTGCATCTCGTCGTCGGACCACGGCGCGATCGGGTTGATCTTCACCAGTCCGAACGCGTCATCGAAGGAGATGAGCGGCGCGTTCGCCCGCGTCGGCGCTTCGACCCGGCGGATGCCGGTGACCCAGGCGTTGTATCCGGCGAGCGACCTCTGCAGCGGGAGGACCTTGCGCAACCGGCAGCACTCGTTCGGTTCGCGGGCGAACAGATCCTTGCCGAGCAACTGATCCTGTTCGGCCACAGTGTGTTCCGGCCGGACGTTGACCACGTTCACCCCGTACACCGCCTCCACCGCGTCGCGGGTGCCGATGGTCTCGGCGAAGTGGTAGCCGGTGTCCAGGAACAGCACGTCCACGCCAGAGCGCACTTGGGAGGCCAAATGCACCAGCACCGCGTCCTGCATGTTGGAGGCCACGATGTAGCCCGAGCCGAAGGTGTCCTCGGTCCACCGCAGCAGTTTGGTGGCCGAGGCGCCGTCGAGTTCGGCCGCACCGCGAGCGGCGATGGCGCGGAGCTCGTCCTCGGACAGCTTTTCCGCGAGTTCGGTTGTCACAGTTGATCTCCCGTCGACACTTATCTCAGGTCGGCTTCGTCGGCGCGTACCGCCCACTGCGCGAATCGTTCGCCGTCCTCGCGCTGTTTGACGAAGTTGCGCACCACTCGCTCGATGTAGTCGCCGAGTTCGCCGGTGGTCACCTTGTGCTGACGCAGTTTGCGTCCGAAGGCGCTGTCGAAGCCGAGGCTGCCACCGAGGTGAACCTGGAAACCCTCCACCTGATTCCCGCTGCCGTCGTCGACCAGCTGGCCTTTGAAGCCGATGTCGGCGATCTGCGAGCGGGCGCAGGAATTCGGGCAGCCGTTGATGTTGACGGTGATCGGAACATCCAGCTGCGCGTTGAGATCCGCCAGCCGCTCCTCCAGCTCCGGCACCAGCGCCTGGGAACGCTTGCGCGTCTCGGCGAAGGACAGCTTGCAGAACTCGATGCCGGAGCAGGCCATCAAGTTGCGCCGCCACAGCGAGGGGCGGGCTTGCAGGCCGAGCGGTTCCAGCTCGTCGATCAGCGCGTCGACCTTGTCGTCGGGAACATCGAGCACGATCAGTTTCTGGTACGGGGTGAACCGGATGCGGTCGGAGCCGATCCGCTCCACCGCGTCGGCGACCTTGGTCAGGATGGTGCCCGAGACCCGGCCCGCGATGGGGGAGAAGCCGACGGCGTTGAGCCCGTTGCGCAGCCGCTGCACGCCGACGTGGTCGATCGGCTCGGTCGGCTGCTCCGGCGCGGGGCCGTCGATCAGCTTGCGCTTCAGGTATTCGTCTTCGAGCACCTGACGGAACTTCTCGATGCCCCAATCCTTGACCAGGAACTTGAGCCTGGCCTTGGTGCGCAGGCGGCGATAGCCGTAGTCGCGGAACAGCGCGACCACGCCTTCCCACACGTCGGGAACCTCGTCCAGCGGCACCCACACGCCCACCCGCTGCGCAAGCATCGGATTGGTGGACAGGCCGCCGCCGACCCACAGGTCCAGACCGGGCCCGTGCTCGGGGTGCACCACGCCGACGAACGCGACGTCGTTGATCTCGTGCACCACGTCCTGCTGGCCGGAGATCGCGGTCTTGAACTTGCGCGGCAGGTTGGAGTACTCCTTCTTGCCGATGTAGCGGCGCACGATCTCCTCGATCGCCGGCGTCGGATCGATGATCTCGCTGCGCGACTCGCCCGCCAGCGGGGAACCGAGCACCACGCGCGGGCAGTCGCCGCACGCCTCGGTGGTCTTCAGGCCGACCGCCTCGATCCGCTTCCAGATCTCGGGAACGTTCTCCACCTCGATCCAGTGGTACTGCACGTTCTCGCGGTCGGAGAGGTCGGCGGTGTCGCGGGCGAACTCGGTGGAGATCTGACCCAGCGTGCGCAACTGCGCGACGTTCAGCGCGCCCGCGTCGCAGCGGATGCGCATCATGAAGTACTTGGCTTCGAGGATGTCGATGTTCTCGTCGCCGGTCCAGCTGCCGTCGTAGCCCTGCTCGCGCTGGGTGTAGAGGCCCCACCAGCGGAACCGGCCACGCAGGTCGCCCTTGTCGATGCCGTCGAATCCGGTCTTCGAGTAGATGTTCTCGATCCGGGCGCGGACGTTGAGCGGGTTGTCGTCCTTCTTGGACTGTTCGTTCGGGTTCAGCGGCTCGCGGTAACCCAGCGCCCACTGGCCCTCGGCCTTGCGGCGCACGGGCTTGCCGGTGCGGACGCGCGGCCCCGCGGGTGCCTCGCGGCGCGGGCGGTCCGGGCGGACACGGCGTTCGGAGGCGGGGCGTTCGGGGCGCGTCTGTTGCCCCGGCCGGGATTCGGGCGTGGGCTGATCGGTCGGACCGGCGTCGGTGCTCGACGTCATGGGGGTCGCTCCTGCGGGGTGGGTGGTACATCCTGCTGAGGGCGTGAGGGGCTGACTCACGCCTACGGTGTCAGCGGACCGAGGAAGTCGGGGATCGCCGGGGACCCGGGATCGGGCGCCGCTGAGCTACCGGAGGGAACCGGGCAGACAGCAGGCGCTGCAGACGCGCTTGTAATCGACGTGGCGACGTGCCACCAGTCGTACTCCCGAAGCGCGCATGCGGCCATTGTGCCACGTCAGCCAGGGCCTTCCGACCCCACTGGCAGCATTTTCCGCGATATGGCGGGAAATCCCCTGGACGCTCGACCTCGTTTGTGACGGCAGTCATAGTTCGGGCGCGAGCGCGGCGAGTGCTACGTCCGGTTTCGGTGTGACGCCACGCACGCCGCTTGACCTTGAGTCAGGTCGAGGTAACAGGCTGTTCGCCATGAGTACAGCAGCCATCGACACCACCGCCGAGATCGAAGCCATCCGCGCGGTGGTCGCCGCCGTCGAACACGCCCAGCACAACGAGCTGGTCGACGAGTTCATCGCGCTGTTCCGGGAAGACGCCATCTGGACCACCGGGCACGGAAAACGGCTCTACGGCCGCGCCGCCATCGCCGAGTTCACCGCCAAGGTGCTGCCGGGGGCCACCGCGCACGGCAAGGCGACCTACGAGGTCGAGCACGTTCTGTTCATCCGGCCCGACGTGGCGGCGGTGAAGGTGCGCCAGCGCTACTTCACCAACGACGGCGCCATGGACAGCGAGGGTTCGCCGATGTACGTGATGTCCAAGGAGGACGGCCGCTGGCTGCTCACCGCCAACCAGAACACCCCGGTCGTGGCGGACTGAGCCGTTCGCGCGGCGGCCGCGCGATGTGATCAGCGCGGCCGGTGGGCGGCGTAGAACTCGGCGCCGCCGGAGTTTCCGGTCCACTCGCGAGGTGATTTTCCGGCGCGGTGCGGACATCGACTCGCGTCCGGCGGCGCGGCCGCTCGCTGGCCGGAGCTGGGAAGAACGAGGACGAATTGGTCGTGCCCGGCCCCGCCGCGAGTGTCCCGGATGTCGGGGCCGACACGGCGACGTTCACACTGGACACGTGAGTCCTTCCGTCACCGCGCCCCGGAGCGCCACCTCCGCGCCCTTGCTGCGCGATTTCGGAGGGGGACCGTTCGGGGTGTACGTGCACGTCCCGTTCTGCGCGACGCGGTGCGGATACTGCGACTTCAACACCTACACGGCGGGCGAGCTCGGCACGTCGGCGTCGCCGCAGTCGTGGCTCGAGGCGTTGCGCGGCGAGCTGGCCACCGCAGCGCGGGAGTTCGCGGCGTTGCCGACCGCCACACCGGAGGTGTCCACCGTTTTCGTCGGCGGAGGGACACCCTCGCTGCTGGGCGGTGACGGGCTGGCCGCGGTACTGGACGCCGTGCGGGGCGAGTTCCCCCTCGCCGCCGACGCCGAGGTCACCACGGAGTCCAATCCCGAATCCACGTCACCGGAATTCTTCGACCGCATCCGCGAGGCGGGGTTCACCCGGGTGTCGCTGGGCATGCAGTCCGCCGCGGCGCACGTGCTGAAGGTGCTCGACCGCACGCACACCCCGGGGCGTGCGGTGGCCGCCGCGCGGGAGGCGCGCGCCGCCGGATTCGAGCACGTCAATCTCGACCTGATCTACGGGACGCCGGGCGAGCGTGACGCCGATCTCGACGCCAGCCTGGACGCGGTGCTCGGCGCGGGTGTCGACCACGTCTCGGCCTACTCGCTGATCGTGGAGGACGGCACCGCGCTGGCCCGCCGAGTGCGTCACGGCGAACTGCCCGCACCCGACGACGACGTGCTCGCCGCGCGCTACGAACGCATCGACACCAGGCTGCGCGCGGCCGGACTCGAGTGGTACGAGGTGTCGAACTGGGCGGCGAACGCCGCCGCGATCTGCCGGCACAACATCGGCTACTGGGACGGTGGCGACTGGCTCGGCGCGGGGCCGGGCGCGCACAGTCATGTCGGGGGAGTGCGCTGGTGGAACGTGAAACACCCGGCGCGGTACGCCGACCGGGTCGGTGCTGGCGGCTTACCCGCGGCAGGCTGGGAAGCGCTCACCGACGGCGAGCGGTATACCGAGCGGATCATGCTCGCGGTTCGACTGCGCACCGGCCTGTCCCTGGCCGAGCTGGCCCCCAACGCCATCTCCGCCGTGGACAACGTGATAGCCGACGGTCTCGCCCTCCGCACCGACGATCGTCTCGTCCTCACCGACCGAGGCCGCCTCCTTGCTGACGGCGTCGTCCGTGAGCTGCTCGCTTGAACGGCATCGGCACCCGACGAGGGCCCTACCCCGACGACGACCATTTCCCTTTACGCCGAGGGGAATTGGGCAGCGGATCGGCGCAGACGACCGCATTGGTAACTCGCACAAGCGGTATGGCGTGTAATGGTGCTCCGCACCGGCCCGGTCCGACTCCTAGTCGGGGATTCGGGGATTCGGCGAACTCCGCGTCCGGTTTCGGCCCCGCGGCGGCAACAGGCAACGTAGGCTGCGACCCAACCCCCAAGGAGACTCATGGCGTCGGCACGACACATCACTCTTGTCCATGAACCAGGCGAGTTCGCGGAAGCGCGGGCAGCCGAGAAAGCGGCGACCGCGCGCCAGTGCGCCGTCGCCGCCCGCACCGTAGCCAGTTACGCGGAGGACGCCTCCGATTGCCAGTCGTTACTGGCGATGCTCGGCCTGGACGCCCGCGCGGGCAAGCAGGCCAGAGTCGCGGATCGCGGCTGACCCACGCGGCTCGTCCGCGGCCGGCGTGATCCTGCGCCATTCCCGCGGCGAGAGTCCGTAGGCGGCGCGAAGGCGCCGGGCGAAGTGGTACGGGTCGCGAAAACCCCAGCGTCGAGCGATCGTCGAAATCGTCCGGTGCTTATGCTCCGAACTTGATCAGATCGGCGCGCACCTGTTCGACCGCTGACTGATGATCCACTACTCGAGGCTGTATTCCGCGTTCGCGCAGATCTTGTACACCTGCCGGACCGATATGTTGTGCGCCTTGGCGATGTTCCGCGCCCAGATCGGGGTCGGTCAGGTCGCGCCGCACGTAGGCCCGGATGCGGGACAGCAGGATGTCGGACGGGATGACGGCGGCGTTGCTGTCGTCGCTCCCCGCCGACAACAACAGTCCCCGGATCAATTCGATGCCGGCGCAGCCGGACACCGCGGCCGCCGGGTCGGCACTGAGCGCTTCGGCGTCGGTGGTCAACTGGACGATGTGGTTGGCCAGCAGCCGATAGTGCGGGCTGTCCTGCACGCGTTCGGATCAGGTGCCGGTGCGGCTCGGTCAGCGTCCGGGCGACGGGGAGCCCGCACAGGCGAGCGATCCGGCTGCCGGCAATTAGACTGGATAACCAGACGAACCGGGAATTCGCCTGTAATGGCTGGTGGGCGCCGGTAGTACGGCGCGACCGGAGACGAAAGCGAGGAGGTGCCGATGTCGAGCACCGAGGATCGGCGCTTCGAGGTCCTGCGCGCGATCGTCGCGGACTATGTCGCGACCAAGGAGCCGATCGGGTCGAAGACCCTGGTCGAGCGGCATAACCTGGGTGTTTCCAGCGCGACGGTGCGCAACGACATGGCGGTGCTCGAGGCCGAGGGGTACATCACGCAACCGCACACGAGTTCCGGGCGCATCCCCACCGACAAGGGCTATCGGCAGTTCGTGGACCGGATCTCCGAGGTGAAGCCGCTGTCGCCGGCCGAGCGTAGGGCGATCATGGAGTTCTTGGAGTCCGGCGTCGATCTCGACGACGTGTTGCGCCGCGGTGTCCGGTTGCTGGCCCAGCTGACCAGGCAGGTCGCGGTCGTGCAGTACCCAACGGTGTCGGCGTCCACGGTCCGGCACATCGAGGTGGTCGCGCTCAATCCGGCGCGGCTGCTGCTGGTGGTGATCACCGACACCGGCCGCGTCGACCAGCGCCTGGTGGACCTCGGCGCGGTGATCGATGACGAGGATCTGGCCGCGCTGCGCGGCATGCTCGGCGGCGCGATGGACGGCAAGCGCCTGGCCGCGGCCTCGGCGTCGGTCGCGGAGCTGCCCGAGCACGCGCCGGTGCGCCTGCGTGACGTGCTGATCCGGGTGTCCACGGTGCTGGTGGAGACGCTGGTGGAGCATCCGGAGGAGCGGTTGGTGCTCGGCGGCACCGCCAACCTCACCCGCAATGCCGCCGACTTCGGCTTCCCGGGCTCGCTGCGCGCGGTGCTGGAGGCGCTGGAGGAACAGGTGATCGTGCTGAAGCTGCTCGCCGCGGCCCAGCAGCCGGGGCGGGTCACCGTGCGGATCGGCGAGGAGACGCAGGTCGAGCAAATGCGCGGCACCTCGGTGGTGTCGACCGGCTATGGCGCGGCGGGTGCGGTGCTCGGCGGCATGGGCGTGCTCGGACCGACCCGGATGGACTACCCAGGGACGATCGCCTCGGTAGCGGCCGTCGCCCGGTATATCGGCGAGGTCCTGGCCGAGCGCTGACGTGACACCGGCCACCCACGCCACTGCTACGCTCGACCTTTCGGCCGGATAAAGTTGAGTGCACAAGACTAATGCTGTTGTCGGCGCGCGGTGAACGCGTGCGCGGGCACCGGCGGCACCGTCGAAACGACCAAGGACTAGAGACTCAAGTGGCACGGGACTACTACGGACTGCTCGGCGTCGCGAAGAACGCGACCGACCAGGAACTCAAGCGGGCATACCGCAAGCTGGCGCGTGAGCTCCACCCCGACGTCAACCCCGACGAGGCGGCGCAGGCCAAGTTCAAGGAAGTGTCGACCGCCTACGAGGTGCTGTCGGATCCGGAGAAGCGGCGCATCGTCGACATGGGCGGTGACCCGCTGGAATCCGCCGGTGCCGGTGGTGCCGGCTTCAACGGCGCGGGCTTCGGTGGGCTCGGCGACGTGTTCGAGGCGTTCTTCGGCGGTATGAGCGGATCGACGAGCGCGCGCAAGCCGCGCGGCCGCGTCCAGCCGGGCGCGGACTCGCTGATCCGCACCCGGCTGAGCCTGGCCGAGTGCGCGGTGGGCGTGACCAAGCACCTGACCGTGGACACGGCGATCCTCTGCGACCTGTGCCAGGGTGCGGGCACGAACGGCAAATCCAGGCCGGTTCGCTGCGAAACCTGTGGCGGCGCAGGCGAAGTCCAGTCGGTGCAGCGTTCTTTCCTCGGTCAGGTGCTGACCTCGCGTCCGTGCCCGACCTGCCGCGGCGCCGGCGAGACCATCCCGGATCCGTGCCAGAAGTGCGGCGGTGACGGCCGCGTGCGGGCGCGCCGGGAGATCGCCGCGCCGATTCCGGCGGGTGTCGCGAACGGCATGCGGGTGCGGTTGGCCGCGCAGGGCGAGGTCGGTCCCGGTGGCGGCCACGCGGGTGACCTATACGTCGAGATCGTGGAGCAGCCGCACGACGTGTTCGTCCGCGACGGCGACGACCTGCACTGCACCATCCGAGTGCCGATGGTCGACGCTGCACTGGGCACCACCGTCGTGATCGATACCATCCTGGACGGCCCGACCGAGCTGACCATTCCGGCGGGCACGCAGCCCGGGGAGATCTCGGTGCTGCGCGGTCACGGCATGCCGCGCCTGCGTTCGGGCGCGCGCGGTGATCTGCTCGCGCACCTGGACATCGTGATCCCGGCCAAGCTGGACGGCAAGCAGACCGAGTTGCTGCGCAAGTTCAAGGGGATGCGCGATCGGGAGCGCGCCGAGGTGATGTCGGCGCAGTCCGAGCACAACAGTGGGTTGTTCGCGCGGCTGCGCGCGTCATTCAGCGGGCGCTAGGTGGCCGCGACCGTCTTCTACCTCGACGAGGTGCCCGAGCCGGGCGCGATCGCCGTGCTCGACGGCCCGGAGGGCAGGCATGCCGCCACGGTGCGCCGCATCCGGGTCGGGGAGCCGATCACGCTCTCCGATGGCCGCGGTGTGCTGGCCGAGTCGGAAGTCGTAGCGGCGCAACGTGATCGGCTCGAGTTGACGGTGCGCGACCGAGTGCTGGTCGCCCCACCGGCGCCGCTGGTGACCGTTGTCCAGGCGTTGCCCAAATCCGACCGTTCGGAGCTCGCGGTCGAGTTGATGACCGAGGCGGGCGCGGACGCCGTCATCCCGTGGCAGGCGGCGCGCTGTGTCGCCAACTGGGAAGGCAAGGCGGCCAAGGCGGTCGACAAGTGGCGCGCCGCGGCCCGCTCGGCCGCCCGCCAGTCCCGCCGCGCCTACATTCCCGAGGTCGCCGACCTGCATCGCACCAGGGATCTGCTCGAGCTGGTCCGGCAGGCGAAGGCGGACGGCGCGATCGTCGCGGCGCTGCACGAATCCGGCACCGCCCGCTTCACCGGACTGCCCTTCGCCGACGCCGCCGAAATCGTCCTCGTGGTCGGCCCCGAAGGCGGGCTGGACGATGCGGAGCTCACCGCGCTGTCCGCGGCGGGCGCCGAAATAACCCTGCTCGGCCCAACGGTTCTGCGCACGTCCACCGCCGCCGCGGTCGCCCTCGGCGCCCTGGGCGCTCTGACGCCACGCTGGTGAAGTCACCGAGCTGACGTTCGCGATCAGTCGCCGACGATCGCGGTCCGCGGCGACCCACGTCCATAAACCGTCAACGCCCACACCAGCAATGCCGCGATCACCAGCAGCACGCCGATGCCGCCGGACAATCCGATCCACCCGCCCGCGGCGTAGGCGATGCCCGCAACGCCGCCGACAATCGCGCTGCCGAGGTAGTAGGCGAACAGGTATAGCGACGACGCGGCACCACGGTTGCCTCGGGCCATCGCGCCGACCCATGCGCTCGCCGCCGTGTGCGCGCCGAAGAACCCCGCGGTGTAGAGCAATACGCCGAGAACCACGGTGCCGATGTGGTTCGGCACCGTCACCGCGAGCCCGACCGTCATCACACCCAGCGATATCCCCAGCACGCGATGCCTGCCGACCCGATCCGCCAGTCGCCCGGACACCGCCGACGCCGCCGTTCCGGCCAGGTACAGCACGAACACCAGTCCGGCCAGCGCTTCCGGCAACCCGAACGGCGCCGTGGTCAGCCGGTAGCCGAGGTAGTTGTACATCGAGACGAACCCGCCCATCAGCACGAACGCCAATCCGAACAGCGCGAGCAGCCCCCGATGACGCAGCTGACCGGCGAGGTCACCCAGCACCGTGTGGATTCCGGCGGGCCGGGGGACGAACCCGCGAGACGGTGGTAACCACCGGACGAACCACACCGTGCAGCCCGCCGCGGCGATCGAGGCCGCCGCCTGCGCCCAGCGCCAGGACGCCAGGTCCAGGGTGAACGCCGGAATCAAGCGCCCGGCCAGCCCTCCGATCGTGGTACCCGCCACGTAGATTCCCATCGCGGCGCCCAATCCATCGCCGCCGATCTCCTCCGCCAGGTAGGCCATTGCCACCGCGGGCACGCCCGCCAGCGCTATCCCCTGTAGCGCTCGGCCGGTGAGCAGTATCTCCAGTGACGGGCTCATCGGCAGCAGCAGTCCGATCGCGGCCGACGCGACAGCGGAGCCGATCATGACCTTGGTCCGTCCGATACGGGACGACAACGCGCTCACCGGGATGATCGCCAGCGCCAGGAAACCGCTGGTGAGCGACACCGCGAGCGCTGCAAGCGCCGGTGTGGCGCCGAACGCGGCCGAGAGGCTCGGCAGCAGGGCCTGAGCGCTGTACATGGACGCGAAGGTCGTCAGACCCGCCGCGAACAGTGCCGCGGTGATCCTGCGTTCGTGCGCGACGTCCGTCGCCGCTGTGCTCTGCGTCGTGGTCATGGCTCCTCCTGTCATCCAGGATCGCCAGCCGCACTTCGGAACGGAAATGAATAATAACGATAAAGTTGATGCAGTACGCGCATATAGAGAGGCCGCAGATGCTGGGCGAGGATCTGGAGTGGTTCACGACCCTCGCCGAGATGGAACGCGTCGGCGCGGCGGCGGAGCGGCTGCACATCGCCCAGCCGACCCTCTCGCGCATGCTGGCGCGGTTGGAGCGCAGGGTCGGCGTCGAACTGTTCGACCGGCGCGGCAAGCGCATCACGCTCAACGAGTTCGGCCGGATCTACTACGAACACGCGCGTCGCGCCCGATCCGAGCTCGATGCCGCGAAACAGGCCGTCGCCGATCGCGTGAACCCGGCCAAAGGCGTCGTCCGGCTGTCCTTCCAGCATTCCTTCGGCGCTTCGCTGGTGCCGCAGCTGATCAGCGAGTTCCGGCGGGTCTCCGGACGGATCACGATAACGCTGTGGCAAGGCGCGGCCGAAGCGGTGACCGAGCGTGTGCTCGAGGGTGCGGCGGATCTGGGCATCGTCTCGCCTCGTCCGGCCGTCGCGGGCGTCGGGTGGCGGGTGGTGCTGCGGCAGCCGTTGGTCCTCGCTCTGCCGCCGGAGCATCGCCTGGCCGGGCGGCGGCAGGTCCGGCTCGCGGAGGTGGCCGACGCGGAGTTCATCACGATGCACTGCGGGTTCGGGATGCGGCGAATCTTCGACGAGTTGTGCGCCGCGGAGGATATCCGGCCGAGGATCGCGTTCGAATCGAGCGATCTGGTCACCGTGGCAGGGCTGGTGTCGGCCGGATTGGGGGTGGCGATCCTGCCGCGGGAAGATCGGCTGTCGGCGGGGCCGCTGTCCGGCCCGGTGACGGTGCCGCTCGCCGACGCGGGCGCGGCTCGCGCGGTCGGGATGGTCTGGCCTGCCGCCGCCACGCCGTCGGACGCGGTGCGGCGCTTCCGCGATTTCACCGAGGATTGGGCGCGGCGGCGTGGGGGAATCCGGTGAGCACCGGAGTCCGTTAGCAGCATATTCACTGGGCCGTGTCGGTGGGGCGGGTTAAACTTTTCTCAACACAGCAGTCGAGACCGGAAAGCAGGCTATAGCCACTTTTGAGAGCACAAGGCGAGATGGGCGACCCGATCACCCCAGCGGCAGGCATCGGCGCCGGCGACACCGGTTCGGATCCCGCAGCGCGCACCGTGCGTTCGAGTATCGAACTCGCTCCCGAATCCGTGTTCCCTTTCCTCGGTTCCGCCGACCAGAATCTGCGTGAACTCGAATCCCTGCTCGACGCGGACATCCACGTCCGAGGCAATTCCGTCACCCTCACCGGCAAGGCGGCCGACGTCGCGCTCGCCGAGCGTGTCATCGAGCAATTGGTCGCGCTCACCGGCCGCAATCGCGTGGTGACTCCCGAGGCGGTGCGTCACACCGTATCGATGCTCACCGAGGGCTCCAGCGAATCTCCGGCGGAGGTGCTCAGCCTGGACATCCTGTCCCGGCGCGGCAGGACCATCCGGCCCAAGACGCTGAATCAGAAGCGCTACGTCGACGCGATCGACGCCAACACCATCGTGTTCGGCATCGGTCCCGCGGGTACCGGCAAGACCTATCTGGCGATGGCCAAGGCGGTCCAGGCGCTGCAATCCAAGCTGGTCAACCGGATCATCCTCACCAGGCCCGCGGTCGAGGCGGGGGAGCGGCTCGGCTTCCTGCCCGGCACGCTGAACGAGAAGATCGACCCGTACCTGCGCCCGCTCTACGACGCGCTGCACGACATGATGGATCCGGAGGCCATTCCGAAGCTGATGGCGGCCGGTGTCATCGAGGTCGCCCCGCTGGCATACATGCGCGGCAGGACCCTCAACGACTCGTTCATCATCCTCGACGAGGCGCAGAACACCACCGCCGAGCAGATGAAGATGTTCCTGACCCGGCTCGGGTTCGGGTCGAAGATCGTGGTGACCGGTGACGTCACCCAGGTCGACCTGCCCACCGGCGCGCGGTCGGGTCTGCGCGCGGCCAGCGAGATCCTCGGCGAAATCGAGGACATCCACTTCGCCGAGCTCACCAGCAGCGACGTGGTCCGCCACCGCTTGGTTTCGGACATCGTCGACGCCTACGACCGGGCCGAGGCCGAGGCACGTCCGCCGGTCGCTCCGCATTACGGCGGCAACCGGGCGCAGCGGCGTGCCGCGAGCCGGTCGGAGCGCCGATAACGCGTTCCGCCGGGCGGGGCTCCGCTCCGCCGACGCGATCGCGGGGATCGTAGGCTATTCGGGTGAGCATCGAGATCGCCAACGAGTCGGGTATCGACGTGCCCGAAGAAGAGCTGGTCAGCGTCGCGCGGTTCGTGATCGCCCGGCTGGACGTGCACCCGGCCGCGGAGCTGTCGATGGTACTCGTCGATCTCGATACCATGGCCGACCTGCACATGCGCTGGATGGACCTGCCCGGCCCGACCGACGTCATGTCCTTCCCCATGGACGAGCTCGAGCCGGGCGGACGGCCCGACAGCCCCGAGCCCGGCCCGTCCATGCTGGGCGACATCGTGTTGTGCCCCGAATTCGCCGCCGGCCAGGCGCGCAAGGCGGGTCACTCGCTGGACCACGAACTCGCGCTGCTCACCGTGCACGGCGTGCTCCACCTGCTCGGCTACGACCATGCCGAGCCGGAGGAGGAGAAGGAGATGTTCGCGCTGCAGGCTACGCTGCTCGAGGAGTGGTACGAGAGCCTGAATGAAGCGCGGCGGCGGGCCGAGCTCGCCGAACGCGACGCGCGGTTGCTGGGTAAGGCGGGCTTCACCACACCGGGTGATTCCCTGGATCCCGCGTGAATTCCCTGACCCTCGTTCTGCTGGCGGTCCTGCTCATCTCGGTGGGTGGGGTCTTCGCCGGGGTCGATTCCGCGCTGAACACCATCTCCCCCGCGCGCGCCGAAGACATGGTCCGAGCCGACCGGCCGGGTGCGGTGCGCCTGACCCGGATCGTCGCCGACCGGGCGCGCTACGTGAATCTCATGGTGCTGCTGCGGATTCTGTGCGAGATCGGCGCCACGGTGCTGCTGGTCGCGGGGCTGATGACGGTCTGGGAGCAGAACTGGGCGCTGCTGGTCACCGCGCTGGTGATGGTGCTGGTGTCCTATGTGGTGATCGGAGTCGGTCCGCGCACGCTGGGCCGTCAGCACGCGTACTCGATCGCGCTGGCCGCGGCGCTGCCGCTGCAGTTCATCGGCGCGCTGCTCGGCCCGCTCAGCAGGTTGCTGATTCTGCTCGGCAACGCGATCACGCCGGGCAAAGGTTTCCGCAACGGTCCCTTCGCCTCCGAGATCGAGTTGCGCGAAGTGGTCGAGATGGCCAGTGAGCGCGGCGTGGTGGCCGACGACGAACGCCGGATGATCCAGTCGGTCTTCGAACTGGGCGACACCCCCGCCCGCGCGGTGATGGTGCCGCGCACCGAGATGGTCTGGATCGAGGCGGACAAGACCGCGGCGCAGGCGATGTCGCTCGCGGTGCGCTCCGGGCACTCGCGGATTCCGGTGATCGGCGAAAACGTCGACGACATCCTCGGCGTGGTCTACCTGAAAGACCTTGTGCCGTATGCGGATCGCAGCCGCAAGGTGCGGGTGCGTCAGGTCATGCGGTCGGCGGTGTTCATGCCCGACTCCAAACCGCTGGACAGCCTGCTCGACGAGATGCAGCGCAGGCGCAACCACATGGCGCTGCTGGTGGACGAGTACGGCGGCATCGCGGGTTTGGTGACCATCGAGGACGTGCTGGAGGAGATCGTCGGTGAGATCGCCGACGAGTACGACACCGACGAGACCCCGCCCATCGAAGACCTCGGCGATGGGCGCTACCGGGTATCGGCCCGGCTGTCGGTGGAGGACCTCGGCGAGCTGTACGGGCTGGAGATCGAGGAAGAGGACGTCGACACCGTCGGCGGCCTGATGGCCCACGAACTCGGGCGGGTGCCGCTGCCCGGTTCGAAGGTCGAGGTTCATGGGCTGGTGCTGCGCGGCGAAGGCGGCGCGGACGCGCGGGGGCGGGTGCGGGTGAACACCGTCGTGGTCCGCAAAGCGCGCGAGAGGGTCCCGGCGGGGAAAACCAGCGGCGACAATCCCAATGGGAAGCGCAAGGCCAATGGATCGGAGCGGGAGAGCCCGGCCGATCGCGACGAGGACGGAGACACCGAATGACCGAACTGGACGCCGAGGACAACAAGCTGGTCGTGCTGGCCCGCGGGGCGCTCGGCCGCACCGGCGGGGCGAGTGGCGCGGCCATCCGCGATACGGACGGACGCACCTACGCCGCGGGCGAGGTGAACCTGACCGCGCTGCGGCTGACGGCGTTGCAAGCAGCGGTGGCCGCCGCGCTCTCC
The DNA here is from genome assembly GCF_965283145.1 of Nocardia sp. Marseille-Q1738. Classification (NCBI taxonomy): domain Bacteria; kingdom Bacillati; phylum Actinomycetota; class Actinomycetes; order Mycobacteriales; family Nocardiaceae; genus Nocardia; species Nocardia sp. Marseille-Q1738. The sequence continues at coordinate 196,932 of NZ_CBDIMS010000012.1, forward strand.
AGTGGCGCCGAGGGATTCGAGGCGGCCGTGGTGGTCGGTGGGCGGTTGTCCGATTTCGGCGTCACCGCGGTGCGTGAGGTCTCCGCGGAGGCGCGGATCATCTTCACCGACCGCGACGGCGCGGTGTTCGAAATCGTCGACGATTCGGCCGACGCCGCCGACGCGGTGACCGCCGACTCGGGCGAGGTGCACGGTGGGTGATCGATCGAAGGCCCGTGAGGACGAATTCCGTTCGGGGTTCGTCTGTTTCGTCGGCCGGCCGAACACCGGTAAGTCGACGCTGACCAACGCGCTGGTCGGCGCGAAGATCGCGATCACCTCCTCGCGTCCGCAGACCACCAGGCACACCATTCGCGGCATCGTGCATCGCGAGCACGCCCAGTTGATTCTGGTCGACACGCCCGGCCTGCACCGTCCGCGCACACTGCTCGGCCAGCGCCTCAACGACCTGGTGCGGGATACGTATTCGGAAGTCGACGTGATCGCGCTGTGCATCCCGGCCGACGAGAAGATCGGCCCTGGCGACCGCTGGATCGTGCAACAGATCAAGCAGATGGCGCCCAAGACCACGCTGCTCGGCGTGGTCACCAAGATCGACAAGGTGAGCCGTGACCAGATCGCCGAGCAACTGCTCGCGGTCGCCCAGCTGCTCGGCCCGGACGCCGACGTGGTGCCGGTGTCGGCGGTCAAGGGCGAACAGGTCGAGGTCCTGGTCGACGTCATCGCCTCGAAGATGCCGGAGGGCCCGGCCTTCTACCCCGACGGCGAGCTCACCGACGAGCCCGAGGAAACCCTGATGGCCGAGCTCATCCGCGAGGCCGCGCTCGAGGGCGTCCGCGACGAACTGCCGCACTCGCTGGCCGTCGTCATCGAGGACATCCTGCCCTACGAGGAGCGCGAGGACATGCTCGACGTCCACGCCCTGCTCTACGTCGAGCGCCCCAGCCAGAAAGCCATCGTCATCGGCAAGGGCGGCTCCCGCCTGAAGGAAGTCGGCACCAACGCCCGCAAACAGATCGAACACATCCTCGGCACCCGCATCTATTTGAATTTGCATGTGAAGGTGGCGAAGGACTGGCAGCGCGATCCCAAGCAACTGGGCAAACTCGGGTTCTGATCGATTCACCCAGGGGAGTTTCCAGTGAACTCTTCCTTCGACGCCGGTCCGATACAGCCTCGGTCAGAGACGCCGCTGGAACAGCTGTGAACCAGGGATTCAGAGTCATGCAGGCGGTCACCGCCATAGCTCTATCGGCAGCGTTTCGCCTTCGTCGAAGAATGTGGCCTCAGGATGTTTGTCGTAGAGGATCGTGAGGTCACGTCCCCACAGCAGGCCGAGATCGCGGTCGATCGCCCAGTCCAAGACCGCCCATAACTGCGCCTGCATCCAGCGTTTGTCGGTCGTGGAGAGCTCGCCGACATCGCCCTCGGGTTTCGGTGATATCAGGGAGGCCAAGCGTCGGGTTTCGGCGGCGTCGAGCCAGCCGTGGATACCCTCTCCACTGGCACCTTCGATCAAGTAAGCTGCGCCGTTGTCCAGTCGTTCGAGCAGTTTGTCGAGTTCAGTGGCAGGTGAGGGCTCTCGGCGCGGGTACTCACTGAAGACCCGCGAGACATACGACCCCCGGCTGCCGAGCCACGCGTAGGCGCGCAGCGACTCACGGGTGATGATCCACTCCACAAGGTCGACGAAATCAACGTAATCCCATACCGATCCGTCGTAGTCCGATCCGTCGCCCACCGGCTCGAACCCCTTGGCGAGCGTCCCGTTCACGACGTGGAAGTCACGTCCGAGATCGCAGGCGGAGAACGAGTCGTCGACATGGGTCATCACCGTAGCCAGTCCCTCGAAATCACCAGGGGTCTCGACGCTGAGCGCCACGAGGGAGTGGGCTCGCCAGCGACGAATGCCATTCGCGACGATTGGGTGGTCAGGCCCCGACCTCAAGGCGGGGATGACAGCGGTCCGGAACTTTTCCTCGTCGAACGCGCATACCACGCCCCATGTGCCCACGCGTGTCCTCCTCCGATCCGATCGGCGACTGAGCATGACAGCCGCGGGCCGGTCGATCAAAGTTCGACGCCATCGGTTACCCGCTCTTGACAGCCTTACGTTGTAATGCTTCCCTTGCAATACCCGACTTACAACGTAAGAGATTGGCGTGACCATGTGGATATGGATCGCGATAGTCGCGGGCACGCCGGTGGGGCTGGCCCTGGCTTGGTGCCTCTTCCTGCTGGTGGTGATGCGCACGAGCTACGCTCCCGGCCTCGCAGTGGTCCGCCACTTCAACCGCCGCTTCATGAACCCTCGCGCCATGAAGACCGCCGGGCGACCCGGCGCCTATGCCTCTGTGGTCCGCCACACGGGCAGGTCCAGCGGCAACGCCTACGAAACACCGATCGGCATCACCGAAGCCGCAGACCACTTCCTCATTTCATTGCCCTACGGCACCACACCCGACTGGCTCAAAAATGTGCTGGCCACCGGCACCGCCGAGGTGATCCACGAAGGTGCTTCCTACCAGGTCACCGAACCCGAACTGGTCCCCGCCGCATCAGTCGCCCAGGCTCAGTCGAGATCGGAACGTTTCGGACTGCGGCTCTTCGGTGTGAACGAGGTCCTGCGCCTGCGCAAGACACGGATCGAGCGGTGAGAGCGCCGACTGTCCGGCTCCTGACCCGGAGAAAACCATGGCCCGTATGCCATTCGCGCCTGTCGAGGTCTTGATCGAGGCATCGCCGCGAAGATGCCGGAGGGCCCGGCCTTCTACCCGACGGCGAGCTCACCTACGAGCTCGAGGGCCCCAATCGTCCAAGCTCATCTGCGAGGCCGCTCTCGACGGCGTCCGCGAGAACTGCCGCACTCGCTGGCGGTCGTCATCTAGAAGGTCCTGCCGAGCGTTGCCCTAGGCAAGCTATGGCAGCCAGGCGCGTGCGCTGATCACTACCGCGATACGCCGGTGGATTTGACCGACGGGGGTGTCGATGAGTCGATGCTGGCCCGCGACGAGTTCAATTTCTCAGTCAACCTCCAGCTCGCCGAAGCGCCAACCAGCTACATCCGTGCCAAGCTGGTCGAGCTGGCGCACGCCCAGCATGAGCGCACCAACCACCGGTTAGAGGCTGACGGCGGCGACCGCAGCCGGTGTATTCCAGCCGTGCTCGCTGAGCTGCGCTCGGCCGTCGAGGAACGCGCGGATCCTGATGGCGGGGTACTCGATCAAGTCATCGGGCAGCTGGTCTATCGGGAACCACTGCACAGCCGCGCACTTCTCCGGTTCCCGATTTACCGGCTCCCCGACCCACCGACGTGCCTGAAGGAACATCCCCAGCCGGGGCTCCGGGCCGGAACCGGCGGCGTGTACCGCGTGGACGAATCGGAGGTCGGTCGGGTCGATGAGCACGCCGACTTCCTCATGGGCTTCACGGACGGCGGCAGCGGTGATCGGCTCGCCTGCATCCAATTTGCCGATGGTAGATGCCACCGGCCTGCGAACATATCTCCTCGGCGCTGAGTCAGCAGCAATTCGTCGTCGCGCACGAGCAGGATGTGAACGTCTACCAGGTGACGGTCCGCCATCGGCATCTCCTCGAGTTCCACAGTCGGCCGAGGCGATACGGCACTGGGCGATCTTGTCACCACTGGACCCGCGTGGGTTTCGACCCGTCCGTCTGCACGCAGCTGGACAGGGCTTCCGCACATGGCACATCGCCGACAAGCACAAACCTATCGGCACTCACCCGCTGACCTTCTGATGTAGTGATCGAGAAGAGTTGAAGCAGGGAGGTTCTACGGTAACCGGGGAGTCCGGCGGTATCACCAGGTGAACCGCTCGGGGTGCTTCTCGGCCTCCTCCTGGACCTTCGCGAGCTCGGCGGCGAAGAACATCGTATGTCCACAGCGCAGGCACATGACAGCGTTCAATGCCGACAGCGGCTTCGCCCAGAGGTTGCGGCTATTCGGGTGTATGCCGACGTGGTACTGGCTCACCAGGCGGAGGTTGCCGATCTGGGGGCCGCCACACAACTCGCACTGGGGGATCCGTGGCGGCGGGTGTGCGGTTGCCATGCAACCATCCCTATCACACGCGTGAGAATGGGTATCGACGGAAATGCGAGAACCGCCCCCGAAGAGGGCATTCCTGTTCACCAGGATCCTGACGAAGGACTAGTTCTGCCAACGCCCGGCGCAACATACCCCGCTGCTGACGGCAGCCACGATCCGTCGTAGCGGTCACCGGTGGTCGCGGCAGCGCCCAGCCGGTACGGTCGTGATCATGGCAACCGGCAGCCTCTTTCTCTGACGCGCTCCACCGGAGCGCGGGCACCGACCGATCGAGCTGATCGGAAATCGGGCCGCCTTGCTCTCCCTCGGTGATTTCCCTCGAACTCGTACCCCGAGAACGGAGCATTTTCTCATGTCCGAAAACATCCGTCGGCACACCGCTGTCCTGAGCACTCTCGACCCGGACGCACCACTGGACGACCTCGAGCCGCTGCGCGACGTCGTCGGCGACGCGCGCGTCTTCGCGGTCGGCGAGGGTTGCCACTTCGTCCGCGAATTCACCGCCGCCCGGCAGCGGATTGTCCGCTACCTCGCCGAACAGTGTGGGTTCACCGTGCTGGCATTCGAGTTCGGGTTCCCCGAAGGCAGGGAACTCGACCGCTGGCTGCGCGGCACGGCCGACGAGGCCGACCTGCCCGGGATGCGGGGCACCACGTTCGCCGGTGTGACCGGGGAGTTCGCGCACTGGCTGCGGCGGTACAACCGGAACGGCGGGCACCCGGTCGACTTCGTCGGCATCGATATCCCTCAGGCGGGCGGTACGTTGCGTCCGGCATTGGAGCCCGTCGCGGATTACCTGCGCACGGTGGACCCCGAGGCCGTTCCACTGATCGAGACGGCATTGCGGGTCTCCGACCGGTTCTCCGGAGGCTCGGTGGCGGCGGCAGCGCCGGGTTGGGAGAAGCTGGATCGGGCCGATCAGAACGCCCTGACCGCGTCCCTGGCTCGCTTGCTGCTGCGGGCACGTGCTCTGGAACCGCACTACGTCGCCCGCAGTGACCAGGGCCGCTACGACATCGCCCTGCGTGACATCGAAGCGGCCTGCCACGCCGACTACATGTTCGGGGCGATGAGCGCCGTCTTCGCCGAGGGTGGGCTGTCCCTCGATACCTCCGTGCGCGAGCGCTATATGTCGAAGATGGTGCATTGGCACCTCGACCGCGCCGCACCCGGCACCCGCATCGTGCTGGCCGCCCACAACAACCACATCCAGAAGACGCCGATCTCCTACGGCGGCGCGCTGTGGGCGTACCCGATGGGCCACTATCTGGCTCGGGAACTGGGCGAAGACTACCGGGCGCTGGCGCTGACACATACCGCGGCGAGCGTCCCCGAGATGCACCCGGACGACACGCCCGACGTGGGGTTCTCCGTAGCCGATATCCCGATTGCCCCGCCCGGACCCGGAAGTGTCGAGGGCGCGCTCGTCGACGCAGGGCTCGGTGCGGACATCACGCTCACCGACCTCCGACCGTTCGCCGGAGGGTCGTTCCCCGACCGAATCCGCAGTCAGAGTGCGGAAATGGAGATGCCGGTCGCGGACGCGTTCGACGCGGTCCTGTCCAGTCCCACCGTCACCGCGCACTTCACAATGTCGTTCTAGACCGGCCGCGCCGCGTACTCCGCAGGCAGTCATTGTGGGACAGCCTTTTTCGTCGAGTTGAGGAGTGATGTTGTCCGACAAAGACCGATCGGGACCGTTCTGGGATGCGATGCGCGGTGATGCGCCCATGCCGCCGGCTGCGACGACGCTCGGGCTGGAGTTCATCGACGCCGATCTCGAAGCAGGCACGATCGAGCTGGCATTCACGGCGACCGAAGATTTCGTGAATCCGATGGGCAACGTGCTCGGCGCCTTCCTGGCTGCGATGCTGTACGACACCATCGGCCCGTGCGTGCTGGCCACACTGGGGCCTGACGAGTTTCAGTCCACCCTCGACTTGAACGTCAATTTCCTCGAGCCCGTCGCTCCGGGGCGTCTGATCGGCCGGGGGCGCATCGTGCACCGCAACGGGGACATCGTGCGGGTCGAAGCATCGCTGGCCGGTTCCGATGGAACGGTGGTCGCCACCGCCACCGCAACCACGAAGGTGATCCCGTTCGGCGTCACGGCTGTCTGACGGCTCGAACACTATCCGCCAACCCGGCGGAATAGTTTGTCGAATCGTGCCGGGTCACCACCAGGGCGTGGGGCGGTGGCGTTGCCAGTTCAGTTCGGATTCGAGTTGGGCGGCCAGCGAGATCAGGAGGGTTTCGGTGTTTGCCGTGCCCATCAGTTGGGCGCCGACGGGGAGGCCGGAGTCGGTGAAGCCCGCGGGGACGTTGACGCTCGGCCAGCCGAGGACGTTCCAGGGCCAGGTGTAGGGGCAGGCGGCGGTGATGAGGTTGTTGGTGGCGGTGATGCCGATGCCGTCGATCTCCTCGGCGCGCGGTGGGGGAGTCGCGGTGGTGGGGGCGAGGACCACGTCGTAGTCGCGGAAGAAGTGGCCGATTCGCCTGTGTAGCAATGGTTCCAGTTGGCGTGCCGCGTATAGAGCTGGGCCGTCCAACACGCGGCCGATCCGGGCATTGGCGGTGGTGCGCGGGTCGACTTCGAGGCCGGGCATCCGGTTGTACACACGCCGGATGCCCGCCAGCGAACGCGGCAGGAACGAGGCGCCGATCATGATGCCGTAGTGCAGGTCGGCCACGGTCACCGTGTGGCCGAGCTTGCGCAGGGTGTCGGCGGTTTTTCGGACGGCTTGCTCGACCTCGGGATCGAGGGCGGTCTTGGTCGTGGTGAACGGAATTCGCAGCGACAACGCGATCCGCAACCGGCCGGGGTCGCGGCCGACGGCGTCCGAGGCGGTGATCGGGGCGGGCGTGTGCGGGTCGCCGGTGTGCGGACCGGCTGCGGAGTCCAGCAGCAGCGCCGCGTCCGCGACGGTGCGCGCCAGGGGTCCGTGCACGGTGAGCCCGTAGAACAGTTCGCTTTCCGGCCACGTGGAGATCCGCCCCCGCTGCGGCTTGATACCGACCAGGTTGGTCCAGGCGGACGGAATGCGGATCGAGCCTGCCCCGTCGGAACCCAATGCGGCAGGGACCAATCCGGCCGCGACGGCCGCCGCCGACCCGCCAGAGGACCCACCGGGCGTCCGCGTGCGGTCCCAAGGATTGCGGGTGTGGCCGAACGAGGCGGCGCTGGTGAACGGCCACTGGCCGAGTTCGCAGGTATTGGTCTTGCCGACGATCACCGCGCCCGCCGCGCGCAGCCGCCGGACCGATTCGGCGTCTTCGGTTTTCGGTGCGAATTCGCCGCCGCAGCCGAAGGCGGTCGGCTCGCCGGCGATGTCGGTGTCGTCCTTCACCGCGACGGGCACGCCCAGCAGCGGCAGCCGTTCCCCGGTGGCCAGCCGCCGGTCGGCCTCGGCGGCCTCGGCGAGCGCCCGGTCGCGGCGCACGATCCGGAAGGCGTTGAGCGTGGATTGCGCCGCCTCGATCCGGTCGAGTGCGCCGCTGACCGCCGCGGTCGAGGTCATCGCGCCGCTCGCGAGTGCTGCAGCCAGTTCGGCCAGCCCCAGCTCCCGCGTATCGGGTGGAAGGCGGGTCGGATCGGACACCGTCATCTGAGCTCCGTCTCGTCGTGTTTCGGATAACCGTATCCACCGATCTGGTCAAGCGTCCATATCAATGGCCCGAAATCCACCCTGGGTAGGATAGACATACATACCGTATGTATGTAAAAGTGGCCAGGACCCGACACGACTGGAGGACCCATGGCAACCAGCACAGCACTAGGCCGCATCCACGAGGTGGACTTGCCCGGCGGCCGCATCCGCTACCACGAGACGGGGGAGGGCGCTCCGGTCGTCTTCGTGCACGGCCTGCTCGTCAACGCCGACCTGTGGCGCAAGGTGGTACCCGCGATCGCCGCCGCCGGATACCGCTGCCTGACGCCGGACTGGCCGCTCGGCTCGCACGAGATTCCGGTCCCCGACGCCGAGCTGACCCCGGTCGGTGTCGCCGATCTGATCGCCGCTTTCCTCGAGCGCCTCGACCTCACCGACGTCACGCTGGTCGCCAATGACACCGGCGGAGCGATCACTCAGGTGTTGCTGTCCCGCGACCGTTCCAGGATCGGCCGCGTCGTACTCGCCTCGGTGGACAGCTACGAGGGCTTCCTGCCGCAGCCGTTCACGGCGCTCCCGCTGCTGGCGAAAATCCCCGGGTCGCTCCGCCTGCTGACCGAAGTGATGCGCATCCGGGCACTGCATCGCCTGCCGATGGCCTTCGGCTGGGTCACCAAGCGGCCGATGCCGCCGGAGATCACCGACTCCTATCTGCTGCCGAGCCGCAAGTCGGCCGCGATCCGGAAAGACCTGCGCCGCTTCCTGAAATCCGCGCATCGCCGGTACACCCTCGAAGCCGCGCGGCACTTCGCCGGCGTCGACATCCCGGTACTGCTGGCCTGGGCACGCGAGGACCGCCTGTTCCCGGTGTCGTTCGCCGAACGCCTGGCCCGCGACCTGCCGAACGCGACGCTGACGCTCATCGACGACTCCTACACCTTCCTGCCGGAGGACCAGCCCGAGTTGCTCGCCGAATCGATTCTGGAGTTCACTCGGCTGCATGCCACGCCGTAGCCAGGAAGACCGCTCTCGCGCCACCAGAGCCGCGCTCGAACAGGCCGGACGGCGGTTGTTCACCGAGCGCGGCTTCGCGGGAACTTCGGCCGAAGAGCTGGTCACCGAGGCGGGCGTCACCCGTGGCGCGCTGCACCATCATTACGGCGACAAGCGCGGCCTGTTCCTCGCGGTGCTGGAGCAGATCGAGGTCGAGACGACCAAAGAGATCGAAAATGCCATTGCCGCAGTCGGTTCCGACGATGTGATGGCCGGGATGACGGCGGGCCTCGGTCTCTTCCTGGAGATCTGCCAGCGCCCGGCGATGTTGCGGATCGCGCTCACCGACGCCCCCGCCGTGCTCGGCTGGCAGGCCTGGCGGGAATTCGAATCGGCCCACGGCCTCGGCCTGATCACCGCCCAGCTCGAGCGCGCCCGCGATGCCGGGTTGATCGCCGACGCCCCGATCCCCGTGCTGGCCCAGCTCGTCGTCAGCGTGATCAGCGAGGCCGCCTTGATCGTCGCGCACGCCGACGACCCGGACACCGCCCGCGCGCAGGCCCAGCAATCAGTGCTGCTGTTGATCTCCGGACTCATCCTTACCGACGGCTGAATCGGCCCGGCGTGACCAGCTTTGAGAACCGGCGACCGGACCATTGGTCGTCGGCCTCAGCTCGGCGTTGAAGCCCAGCCGCTGACACTGGCTGAGCAGGCACCCGGCTGAGCGGTGAACTTCGAGGTCTCGCGGTTTCCGCCGCACGCAACCGTATCGGCCCGACTCCCGATTTCGAGCGCAGCGAGACCGAGCATTGCCCGTTCGCGGCCCGGCTCGCGTCCGAGTGGCCGCCGCGTCCGCGACGAAGTCGCCAGCGGCGGTCGCTCGGACGCGAGCCACAAAGGGGCCGCGAACACCCAGCGCCGCAGGCGCTG
>NZ_CBDIMS010000013.1:0-151994 GCF_965283145.1 Nocardia sp. Marseille-Q1738
AACCTGCCCCTCAGCCGCAACCCCAGCCGCAGCCATCCCCTGCTCCGGCACCTGCACCGACCAACCCACAACCCGCGCCGCAGCAGCCGCGGCCCACGGTGCCGAGCGCGCCGAGCCTGCCGACCGGCGTGCTGAACGACACCATCGACGGCGTCGGCGACTCGGTCGGCACGGTGCTGCGCGCGCCCGGCGAGATCCTGGGAGGCTCCGGTGGCTGAGATCGCCTTCGACACCCTCCCCTGCGCCCGCGACATCTTCCGCGACCTGGAATCCGTCGACGAGCAGCCGGTCGTCTACCTGATCCGCGGTCGCTCGCAAACCGGCAAGTCGACCCTCCTCACGGAGATCCGGGCTCGCCTGCGTGCCCGAGGCATCCCACTGCAGGACGACACCGCCGCGCTGCGGCACGCACACGCGGGCAACGGCTCACACGGGGTGTCCCACGCGCCGGGCGCGGTTGTCACAGGCACGGCAGGGGTGACGACCGAGACCACCCGCCCCGCCCTGGTCATCGACAACGCCCACACCCTCGGCCACTTCGAGCTCGAATACCTCTGCTCCGCCGTCGAATCCGGTCATCGCACGGTGGTCGTCGCCACCCAGCCGCGCCCGCACGACACCCGGCTGCGGATGCTCGCCGACGCGGTGGCCCGGCGGGGGCGCGTGGTCGATCTGCGCCCGCTCGGCGTCCCGGACATGGCGCCATTCGCCAGGGAACTGGGCATGATGGTGCCGCGGCAGGTCGCCCAGCACATCCACCTGCAGACCGGCGGTATCCGCGGCGGTGTGGTCGCCGCGCTGACCGCGGCCTGCTCGGCGCGGCTGGACGCAGGCATCGCCGCCGTCGACACGGCCGTCGCCGCGTGGGCACGCGGGCTGCTGGACAACCTGGAGCCCGACCTGCTGGAAACGCTCGTGGTCGCCACCACCGGAACCGGACTCGACTCCAGCGAGCTCACCGAGGTGCTCGGCATCGAGCAGGCCGTCGCGCAGGATCTCATCGACCGAGCCAGGGCCAGTGCGCTGGTGACCGACGCCGACCTGCTGCTCGAGCCCGCCGTCGGGCCGCTGCGCACGCTGCTCGGCGATCGCAGGTTCGTCGCGGTCGAACGCCGGTTGCTCGGCGCCCGGCTGGAGGCGGGCCTGCTGCGCGACCGCACCGCCGTGCAACTCGCCGAATCCGGTGTCCGCGACGCCCGCCTGGCCGAATTCCTCATCGCCGCCGCGGAGAAGGCCGGTCGCGACGCGGTCCGCTACTACGCCGCCGCGGCTTCCGCCGGCGCGGAACTGGATCTGATCGCGCTGCGCTGGGCCGAGGCGGCCGCGCGCGCCGGCGACGGCGACACGGCCATGCGGCTGGCCGAGCCGATGCTGGCGCGTTCGGGCAGCCCGGGCGCCGATCTCGCGACCGCCGTGCGGATCTGCGCGGCGGTGCTCACCCGCCGTGGCCTGGTCGGTCGCGCGGCGCAGTTGTACACCTGGCTCGGGCCGGACCGGGTCGGCCCGGACTGGGCGCTCGGCGCGACCGTGCTGTGCCTGGCGGGCGACGCCGCGGGCGCCAAGGAGATGTCCGCGTCGGCGACGCAGTGGCCGCCCACCGAGGCGGACGCGCACGCGCGGCTGATCGCAACCGCGCTCACGGACACCATCGAACCGGGCAACGGCACCGCCGCCGCGGTATCGGCGCTGGTGCAGGCGACGCACGCGGACGCGGGCGTGGAACGCTTCCTGCCGTGCACGGCGGCCTCGATCGCCACCCTGCTCTCGCTCGGCACCGGTGAGCCGCGCCGCGCGGGTGACGCGTTGCGGCGTGCCACCGCGAGCGGGCTGCGCTGTCATCAGCTCGACGTGCTCGCGGCCTGGACCGCGATGCTCGGCGGCGACGAGCGCGCCGCCGCGGCGACGGTGGCCGCGCTGGACCACGCCGAGCTGGACGTCCGCGACCGGCTGCTCGCGCACGGCGTCACGGTCGGTCTCGCCCGGCGCAGTGGCGATCACACCGCACTCGCACGCGCGTGGCAGGCGGCGTATCCGCTGTTCGACGACGTGCAGGCCGATCTGCTGTCCGTGCTGCCGATCGGCGAACTGTGGCTGGCGGCCATCCGGATGCGCGACGAGCGCCGGATCACGCCGCTGGTGGACGCCGCGCTCGCGCTGCTTCGTCGCTTGGACGAGCCACCTGCCTGGTCCAACGCCTTCCACTGGTACGGCGTGCAGGCCGCGATCGCGCACGAAAGCCCCGATGACCTGCTACCGCACGCGCGCGCCCTGAAGGCGGCGGCCGAGGCGGGCGACCGGCACGCGGCCGTGCTCGCCGACGCGGGCCGCACCTGGGTGCTCGTGCTGCGTGGCCAGGTCGCCACCGCACCGGTCCAGGCGGCCGTCGCCGCGCTGACCGAGATCGGCATGACCTGGGACGGCGCCCGGCTGGCCAGCGAGGCGGCGCTCGCGGCGCCCGACTCGGGGACGGCCACCGCGCTGCTCAAACTGGCCCGCACGGTCCGCGCCGAAGCCCGCCCGCAGGACATGCCGCCGCGGCCGTCCACACCCGCGGCCGCCGACAACAGCGACGCGGCCTCTACGCCGCCCGCCAAGCCGCAGGCCGCGATCCTCAGCGAACGCGAACGCGAAGTGGCCGAACTGGTCCTGCTCGGACTCACCTATCGGGAAATCGGCGCCCGCCTGTACATTTCCGCCAAGACGGTCGAGCACCACGTCGCCCGCATTCGACGCCGGGTCGGTGCCCGCTCCCGTTCGGAGTTATTGTCGATGCTCCGCGCCATGGGACACGGCTCGCTTCTGGTGTGACCGGGTGCGGTTCCGTCAGCGGGCACGCCGAAGCGAGGTAGAAGAAGATGGCCACTGGGGTCGGCCTGCGCGTCGCCGAGGACGAGTGCACGGCGGTCATCGTCACCGACGGCGACGAGGAACCGCGGTACATCGTCCGGGAGTCGATCCTGCACATGTCCGACGACGGCGATACCGTCCTGGGCGGCCCCGCGCCCGCCGGGCACTCCCACTCGATCGCCGGATTCGTGCGCGCCGTAGGGGACCCCACAGGCATCTCGGTCGACGAGGGCGAGGCGTACCGCGCCGAGGATCTGGTCGCGACCGCCCTGTTCTGCCTGATCAATCTGGCCGCCGAACATCTGAACGGTCCGGCCGAGTTCTACGCGACGCATCCGGCGGACTGGCCCGCCGAGCACGTGCGTTCGCTGCGCGAGGCACTGGACTACCTCGGCCTCCGCTCGGTGCTGCTGGTCGGTGAGGGCGAGTTGCCCAGCGCCGAAACCGGCGCACACCCGGGCTCGTTCGCCCACGACGCGGCGCGCGGTGCACTGGCGGCCGTGCTCGCCACTCCGGCCGGAGCCACCCCGCCGGACCCGTCGACCGCGGAGAACTCGACGGTGGACACCATCGTCATCCCCGCCGTGTCCGCCGCCGACGCGCCACCGCAGGCGTATTCGGCAGCCATCCCGATCGCCGAACCCGTCGCGGCCACGGAACCGGCCTCGCCCGAGGAGGACGCGCAGGCACCCGCTCCCGCGAAGGCCCAGAGGCGAACGCCGCTGCTGATCGCCGGAGCAGCGGCGCTCGGACTGGTGCTCGGCGGCATCGTGGTGGCCATACTGTTCCGCGACGGCGATCCGACGCCGGTGCCGCCACTGCCGGACGCCAAGTCCGAGCAGACGTCGGTGGCTCCCCCTCCGCCGTCCCCATCGATCGTGTCGTCCACCGTGCCCACCACCACCGAGGAACCCGAGCCGCCCGTGGTGACCTCCGAGACGACGCCCGAGACGACCACCCCGACGCCCACCGAGCCACCCACTACGACTCCACCCACCACGCCTCCGTCGACGACGCGGACCACCACGACCACCCGCAACCCGTTCGGGCAGCTACCGCCGATCCCGACCATCCCCGGAATGGGAACACCGGGTAGTCGGTGATTAGTAGCGCCCTTTCCTAGTTTGTGCCCTAGAGTGTTGCGCTGACCCTGTTGTCGGATGAATTTCGCCACAGCGGTCGGTTGCTGGACGAAGACTGTGTGCCAATGGGATTGCGTCCGTGGCCACGGATTTAGCTGGCACGTGCGTGCCGACGAAGGGACTTCATGCGCAAGTTGGTGGCGCGTCGCGCCGCGGTCAAAGCTGTCGCCATCGCCTCGACCGTTCTCCTGGCTCCCTTGTTCGGCACGACCGCCGCCTCTGCGGTACCCGAGGCCCCCGCACAGCTCGGCGTGGACAACCTGCCACCGGAACTCGTGCAGGCCATCGCGCGGGATCTGAAGATGACCCCGACCGAGTACCTGGACCGCGCCGCGCGCGCCCAGCAGCTGCGTGACTACGCGCGCGACTTCCGTTCGGAGCGACCGGATTCCTACGCGGGCGCATGGATCGGCGCCGACGGCAAGCCCGTCGTCGCCGTCACCTCGCTGGACGCCGCGAAGATCGCCGCGGCCGACGGCTACCAGACCAGCCTGGCTCCGGTCTCGGCCGACAGCCTGGAGAACTCGCTGGTGCAGCTCAACCAGTGGATCACCGGTCTGCCGCGGGAGATTTCGCAGGGGATCAACTCGGTGGCGATCGACTTCCTGAACAGCCAGCTGGTGCTCAGCGTCGCCAACACCCCCGCGGGCCACCTGCTCAACCTGCCGACCCTGCTGGCGAACATCAAGGTGATCCTGTCGCCGAACGGCGGGGGCCCGGTCGAGCGCAGGCCGATGGGTGGCGACACGTACATCAGCACTCCCGGTTCGCTGCAAGACGCGTCGCTGCGCGCTGTCGATGTCTGCTCGTTCGGGTTCAACAGCATCGACGCGTCGGGCAACGCGCTGAACATCAGTGCGGGCCACTGTGATCCGAACGTGGGCAAGGGGAACCAGGAGGCCACCGTCTATTACCCCAACGTGCGCGACATTCCGGCCAGCCCCGAACTGGGCACCTTCGTGCACGCTTCGCTGGGTGGCCCGGCCGCGCTGGACTACTCGGTGATCAAACTGAACGAGCGCGCGGTGCGGGCGGGCATGGATCAGCCCACGGTGCGTGGCGCCAACGGCACCACGCTGTGGATCACCGGCACCGCCGACCCGATCACCGGGGCACCGGTATGCAAGTCGGGCCAGTCGTCCACGTTCACCTGTGGCTTCGTCGTGGCCGACCGGGTGGAGACCCAGCTCTACACCGCGGAGGGCGAGAGCAAGACCGTGCGCGGGTTCGCCAGTTCGGCGTGCACGCTCGGCGGTGACAGCGGCGGCGCTATCGTGTCCGGCACGCTGGCGCTCGGCATCACCAGCGGTTCCAACGCCGCGGACGCGCCGAATTGCAACGAAGCCAATATCGGCCTGGCGCAGTACGGCGGCACCGCCTCGCTCGGCATCCCGATCCGGGCGATCCTGGCCGACATCGACGCCTCTTCCGGTGGCGGAATCGGCAGCGGCATCGCGGTGCGCACCCGGCCGAACGCGGGCTGAATTCACCCTCCGCGCATGTGGCGACAGACATATCGCCGTCCGACGGGCTATCGGGGCAACCAAGAACACAAGATGAGTAGGCATACCGGGCAGAACCCCATATAGTCTGCTCATGCTCCTGCCACGTATAGGTCCTCCCCGATCAGCTGCGCGACAGACCGGAATCCGAAAAACAGTGATCGCCGCCTCGGCGGCGATCCTGCTGTTCGGCCCCACGGCGGCAGTAGCGACGGCTCAACCCGATCAGGCGCCCGGCCTGCCCGCCGAACTGGTGGCCGCGGTGGTCCGCGATCTGAAGATCTCGCCCGACGAGTATCTGCACCGCGCGGAAGTCGCGCAGCAGGTGGCCGCGTTCGCCACCACCGCCCAGCGGCAGTACCCGTCCGTGTTCGCCGGCTCCTGGCTGGACGACGCGGGCAAAGCGGTCGTGGCCCTGGCTCAGGGCCCGGGCGCCGAGGAGGCCAAGAAGGCGGCGGAGTCGGCCGGATTCGAAGTCCGCAATGTCGCCAAGAGCGAGGCCGCCCTGCGCGGCGAGAAGAGCGCGTTCGAGCGCTGGCTGGAGGGCCAGCCGGAGGCGGTGCGGGCGCTGGTGCGCGGCGCGGTGGTCGACACCGTGAACAACAGCATCGCGGTGCGCGTCGATCAGGCGGGCCTGCCGATGCCGAACTTCATCGATCCGGCGCGCGTCATCGTGATGGCGCCGCCGGTGGCAGGCGAACAGGCCACCCTGCAGGCGGGTGACATCGCCGGTGAGGCGCGCGGTCCCCTCGCGGGCGGCGACGGCTACGCCTCGATCGCCGGACGCAGCTCGCTGCGCTGCTCGCTCGGCTTCAACGGCACCGACCGCAATGGCAATACCGTCAACATCACCGCGGGGCATTGCAACCCGGACATCGGCTCGGCCGGCACCGGCAACGCCGCCGGCGTCTACGAGCTGAACGGCGACCGGGCCGGCGCCCAGCTGGGCGTGTTCCAGAAGTCGGTGCTCGGCGAGCAGGACTACTCGATCGTGCGGATCAACGACCAGGCCAAGGACCGCTTCGCCAACAACGGCGTCCGCGCTCCCGGCGCGGCGCCGATCCCGATCGATGGTGTGGCTACCCCGGTCGTCGGCGCTCCGGTGTGCAAGTCCGGTGCGCGCACCGGCTTCAGCTGCGGCGTGGTCAACGCGGTCGACCAGACCGTGCAGGTCGGCGAGCGGGAACTCACCCAGAGCTTCTCGGCCAACATCTGCGCGCTGCCCGGCGACAGCGGCGGCCCGATCGTGACCGGCAGGCTGGCGCTGGGCATCTCCAGTGCGTCGTCGGTGGCCGACTACCCGATCTGCGAGATCCCGAACCTGATCGGCGCGCTCACGGGTAACGTGCCGCAGCTGTTCGCGCAGCCGGTGCACGTCGTGCTCTCGGACAACCCTGGGCTCCGCGTGCGCACCAACTGACAGCAGGACGCGAAAAGGCCGGCAGCCGTTGTGCTGTCGGCCTTTTCGCCGTCTTCGGTCCGTTCCGCTGCCCTTACGCGGCCTTCGGTGGTGGAAACGCCGCGCGGGGTGCCGTGCCGGTCGGGCATTCTGGACTGCATGTGTTTGGTGTTGATCGGCTGGCGCGCCCACCCGGAATACCGGTTGATCGTTGCCGCCAACCGGGATGAGTTCTACACCCGGCCGACCGAGTCCATGCGCCGGTGGCCGGAAGTGCCCGGCCTGATCGCCGGGCGCGACACCGGAGCCGTTGGCCGGGCCGAGGGCGAACCTCCCGGCACGTGGCTGGGCCTCACGGCACAGCCGCAGGGCAACAATCGCTTCGCGGCGGTCACGAATGTGCGCGACCCCAACGACGAGCGCTCCGACGCCCGTTCCCGTGGCGCGCTGCTGATGGACTTCCTGCGCGGCGCCTCGGACCGCCATCCGGCGGGAGAATTTCCCGGCCCGGAAAAGTACGTGCTCGATGTCGCGGCGGCGCCCGACGACTACAACGGCTACAACCTGGTGGTCTCCGACCTGCGGACGCTGTGGTGGCATTCCAACCGCAGCGCCGCGGAGCCGAGGGAGCTGGCTCCGGGCTTCCACGGCCTCTCCAACGGCACGTTCGTCACTTCCGCGGGTATGACCCGGCCGAACGCGGATCTGGCCGCCCCACAGCTCATCTGGCCCAAAGTGCGGGCCGGTATGACCGAGCTGCGCAAGCTCGTGGAATCCGATCCCGGTGCGGTGGACCGCTACTTCGCGGTGCTCGCCGATCGCACCGAGGCACCGGATGAGGCGTTACCGCATACCGGAGTTCCGTACGAGATGGAACGGGCGCTGTCGGCCCGATTCATCGCGCACAGCGTGCACGGCACCAGGGCGAGCACGGTGTTGTTGGTACGTGAGGACGGCATGTTCGAGATGGTCGAACGCTCGTTCGGCGTTCTGGGGCAGGATCTGGGCGAGGTAGTCGTCCGGGGGATGCTCGATCCGACCCCCTGACGAGCGACGGCCCGCCCTCCGAAGAGAGCGGGCCGCCGAGGTTCTAGCGAGAAGTGTTCGAGCTGAAGAGTTTACTTCGGCTGATCCGCCCACTTCGTGGTGCCATCGGGCGCCTGCAGCGTGTTGAGCAGGTCCATGCCCGCGACCAGCAGCGCCGGACCGCCGACAGCGACGGTGCCGAGGATGCCGCCGATGCCCGCACCGGCGATCGCGGCGGGGATGCAGCCGACACCGAGGAACGGCAGGCCGAGGATGCAGCCGATCACACCGCCGAGCACGACGCCCACAGCGGTGCCGAGGAAGCCGCCGACCGCGGTCGCGATGCCGAACTGGCTGGCGAACTCGTTCTGCGCGCGCTGGTTCTCGAGCGGCGAGGCGATCGGCTGCGCGACGACGTTGACGGTGTTGACCGGCTTGTCCTTGGGCACAGCGACACTCTGGTCCGGGGTCAGCTCGAGCACGGTGCTGTCGTCCTTGACGACCGGCTTCACCGGCACGACGGTGTCGGCGACCTTGAACGCGATCGGCATCGCCAGCACGGTGTTGCCCTGCGCGTCCTTGATCTTGTAGATGTCGTCTTCCTCGACATCCTCAGAAGACTTCGCCAGCTCGAACGTGCCCCCCTTGAGCGTCGTCACGACGGTCTTCTCCACCAGCTTGACCGAGTACCGAATCGGGTCAGGCGTAGCGGCCGGCTCGTCGGCATGTGCGGTCCCCAGACCGATGGTCATCGCACCGATGACCATCGCAGCCGCCGCGGTGGTTCTGCGGAGTTTCATTCAGTTTCCAATCCATCATCAGGTCGTCGTCACCGGCTGATCTCCAGCACGCGAGAGCTCTTTCCATCAAATCCGGGTGGTCGGCTCCGGATCCTCCCCGAGCGGTGTGAAGACGGGCACAGCTATTTGAACGTCGTGAGCCTAATGGAACACCGCGTTTTAAGCGAGATGCCTTATCAGTCATGGGGACTAAGCCAATCCTTACCGACCGGGCGGAATGCTTCGCCGTTTACCGTGGTGGTCACCGGACCAGCGAGAAGGTAGGCGGAATCTCCTGTGACATTGATCACAGGTAAATAATGGGTCAAGCCCCAGCATGTGGGGCTATAGCCCGAAAGCCGATCGTACGATGGACGGGGTTGTTACTGGCGGGTAACTTACTGCCAGTTAGGATACGAGCCAACCGACGCGGTAACAGACCGGCCGCGCTCGTGGTGCCTCTAAAGAAAGGTCGCGACATGAATGCCCTGACAGTGACGCTGGGCACGATTGGGGCGGCGCTCAGCCTCCTGTGTTGGGCGTCGTTCATAGGCGGCGTCCGCAATATCGCGCGCGCCATCATGATCGGACAGCCCGCGCCGGATCGTTGGCGGCCCTTCTTCCCGCGGTTCAAGCAGATGATCGTGGAGTTCCTCGCGCACACGCGGATGAACAAATTCCGCACCGTCGGCTGGGCGCACTGGCTGGTGATGATCGGCTTCCTCGGCGGCGCCATGCTGTGGTTCGAGGCGTACGGGCAGACGTTCGACCCGGCGTTCCACTGGCCGCTCATCGGCAACTTGGCGATCTACCACCTGTGGGACGAGATCCTGGGCATCGGCACCGTGGTCGGCATCACCACGCTGATCATCCTGCGTCAGCTCAATCATCCGCGCGTGCCCGAGCGCCTGTCCCGGTTCAGCGGTTCCAAGTTCGGACCGGCCTACGTCATCGAGGCGATCGTGCTGCTCGAGGGCCTCGGCATGATCTTCGTCAAGGCCGGAAAGATCGCGACCTACCACCACTCCAACGCCGCGACCGACTTCTTCACCATGCAGGTGGCGAAGCTGCTGCCCGCCAGCCCGGTGATGGTGTCGATCTTCGCCTTCATCAAGCTGATGTCGGGTATGGCGTTCCTCTACTACGTCGGCCGCAACATCACCTGGGGCGTGGCCTGGCACCGGTTCTCGGCGTTCCCGAACATCTACTTCAAGCGCGAGGACGACGGCGGCGTCGCGCTGGGCGCGGCCAAGCCGATGATGTCGAAGGGCAAACCGGTCGACATGGAGACCGCGGACCCGGACACCGACACCTTCGGCGCCGGCCGGATCGAGGACTTCTCCTGGAAAGGCTGGCTGGACTTCACCACCTGCACCGAGTGCGGGCGCTGCCAGTCGCAGTGCCCCGCCTGGAACACCGGCAAGCCGCTGTCGCCGAAGCTGCTGATCATGTCCCTTCGGGACCACGGTTACGCCAAGGCCCCCTACCTGCTGGCCGGCGGCCGCAAAGACATGGGCGGCGACGAGGTCGGCCTGGTCGACGCCGAGGGCAACCCGAACGAAGCGAAGCTGGCCGAGATCTCCGAGGCGGCCAAGGCCGAGGCGGAGCGTCCCCTGGTGGGCGGCGCGGAGGTGGGCGGCATCATCGATCCCGAGGTGTTGTGGAGCTGCACCACCTGCGGCGCGTGCGTCGAGCAGTGCCCGGTGGACATCGAGCACGTCGACCACATCATCGACATGCGCCGCTACCAGGTGCTGATCGAATCGGAGTTCCCGTCCGAGCTCGCCGGTCTGTTCAAGAACCTGGAGAACAAGGGCAACCCCTGGGGCCAGAACGCCAAGGACCGGCTCAACTGGATCAACGAGCTCGATTTCCAGATCCCGGTCTTCGGCCAGGACGCCGACAGCTTCGACGGCTATGAGTACCTGTTCTGGGTCGGCTGCGCCGGCGCCTACGAGGACCGTGCCAAGAAGACCACCAAGGCGGTCGCCGAGTTGCTCGCCACCGCGGGCGTGAAGTTCATGGTGCTCGGCGCCGAGGAGACCTGCACCGGCGACTCGGCGCGCCGCGCGGGCAACGAGTTCCTGTTCCAGCAGCTGGCGCAGCAGAACATCGAGCTGCTGAATTCGGTGTTCGAGGGCGTCGAGGAGCGCAAGAAGAAGATCGTCGTCACCTGCGCGCACTGCTTCAACGCGCTGAACAACGAGTATCCGCAGGTGGGCGGCAGCTACGAAGTGGTGCACCACACCCAGCTGCTCAACCGCCTGGTGCGCCAGAAGCAGCTGATCCCGGTCGCCCCGGTGTCGCAGAACGTCACCTACCACGACCCCTGCTACCTGGGCCGCCACAACAAGGTCTACAACGCGCCGCGTGAGCTGATGGCGGCGTCCGGTTCGAACCTGGTCGAGATGCCGCGGCACGGCGAGCGGTCCATGTGCTGTGGCGCCGGTGGCGCGCGGATGTGGATGGAAGAGCAGCTCGGCAAGCGCATCAACGTCGACCGGGTCGACGAGGGTCTGTCGACCCTGGCGGCATCGAACGGCTCCGCGCCGGGGAAGATCGCGACCGGTTGCCCGTTCTGCCGCGTGATGCTCAACGACGGTGTCACCGCGCGTCAGGAGAAGGGCGAAGGAGAAGGCGTCGAGGTCGTCGACGTGGCACAGCTGATGCTGGACGCCATCGAACGCGTCGAGCCCGCCACGCTGACCGAGAACCTGACCGTCATCCAGGAGCCCAAGGTCGAACCGGAGCCCGAGCCGGAACCGGAGCCCGTCGTCGCGGCGACCGAAACCCCGGCGCCCGCCAAGGCGGCCCCGGCCGGGGGTGGCCTGGCTATGAAGGGCCCGGCGAAGGCGCCCGGTGGTCTGGGTATGAAGGGTGCGGCCAAGGCGCCCGGTGGTGGACTCGGCATGAAGGGCGCCGCCAAGGCGCCCGGCGCGAAGGCGGAAGCGGCTCCGGCCGCGGAAGCTTCGGCCGCGCCTGCTCCTGCGCCCGCCAAGGGCTTGGCCATGAAGGGTCCGGCCAAGGCGCCGGGCAAGGGTCTGGGCATGAAGGGCGCCGCCAAGGCGCCGGGTGCGAAGGCCGCGGCGGCTCCGGCTGCCGAATCCGCACCCGCGGCCGAGGCTCCGGCCTCCAAGCCGGTCAAGGGCCTCGGGATGAAGGGCGCCGCCAAGGCGCCCGGCGCCAAAGCCGCCGCGGCCCCGGTCACCGAATCCGCACCCGCGGCCGAGGCTCCGGCGCCCAAGCCGGTCAAGGGCCTCGGGATGAAGGGCGCCGCCAAGGCGCCCGGCGCGAAGGCTCCGGTGGCCACCGCCTCCCCGGCGGCCGAAGAGGCGCCTGCCGAGACGGCAGCGGCACCGACCGACGCCAAACCGGTCGAGACGAAGCCGACGGTGCCCGCCAAGGGGTTGGCCATGAAGTCCGGCTTCAAACGGCCCGGCCCCAAGGCGCCCGGTGCCGCGGTTCCCGCCACGACGGACAAGGCACCCGCCGCGGCACCGGCCGAATCCGCCGCCGAGCCGGAGCCGGCCGGCAACGGTACCGGCAGCAACGGCGCACCCGAGGTCGCTCCGCCCGCCGCCAAGCCAGGCGGTCTCGGCTTCAAGGCCGGTGCCAAGGCACCTGGCCGGAAGAACTGAGCACGGCGTCCGACCGACGACAAGAGCCCGGGTCCTCGAGACCCGGGCTCTTTCGTTTCCCGTGTGGCGTGCGAATTACGGCCTGGTCAGCGCGGCGTACCGGGCGAGATGCTCGGCAATGGAACCGAATTCGTGCTCGATCACGGTGAGGCGCTTGAAATAGTGGCCGATGGCCAATTCCTCGGTCATGCCCATCGCGCCATGGAGTTGCACGGCGTTCTGCCCGATGAACCGCGCCGCCCGCGCGATGGTGACTTTCGCCGCCGACACCGCCCGCGCGCGGTCCGCGGCGGAGGCGCGAAACGAATGGATCGCCAGATAGACAGCGGCGACGGCTTGTTCGAGTTCGATATACATATCGACCATGCGGTGCTGCAAGACCTGGAAGCCGCCGATCGGCTGACCGAACTGCTGGCGCTGCTTGGTGTAGTCGACAGTGTCGGCGAGCACTTTCCGCATGCATCCGACGGCCTCGGCGCAGATCGCCGCGGTCGCCTCCGCGATGGTCGGTTCGATGACCGTCCAGGCATCCGACTCCGTGCCGAGCAGTGCGTCGGCGGGCAGGCGCAGGCCGGTGCACACGAGGTCGGAACCGACCCGGTCATCCACGGTCCGATAGGAATGCAGTTCGACTCCGGCAGGCGGACTACTCGCGTCGAATTCCAGCCGGAACAAGGAGATCCCCGCCTTGTCGCGGCGCTCGCCGGAAGTGCGCGCCGTGATCAGCAGGTGCGTGGCCAGCGGTGCGCTGGTCACCACCACCTTCGCGCCGTCGAGCACCCACGAATCGCCGTCGCGGTAGGCGGTGGTCGACACGTCGTACAGTGTGTGCCCGGAGGTCGGCTCCAGCGCGGCGAAGGCGACGCGCGCGTCACCCGAGACGATTCGGCGTAGCACGTCGTCGGCCTGGTCGCCACCGCAGCGTTCCAACAGCCCGGCGCCGATGACCACCGTGTCGATGAACGGCTCGACCACCAGCGCCCGACCGAGCTCCTCGGCGATGACCATCAATTCGGCCGGACCTCCGCCGGATCCGTCCACCCGCTCGGGCAGGGTCGCGCCGAGAATCCCCAGTTCGTCGGCGAACCCCCGCCAGATCGCAGGCTGCCAGCCGACATCTGATTTCGCCGCCGCGCGGCTTTCTTCCAGGTCGTAGCGGGCGCCGAGGAATCCGGCGATCGCGGAGCGGAGCATTTCCTGCTCCTCGGTAAGTGTGAAGTCCATCAGAGCCCCAATGCTGCTTTGGCGAGAATGTTTCGCTGGATCTCGTTGCTGCCCGCGTAGATCGAGCCCGCCCGGTCGTTGAAATAGCGCAGCGGTGCGACGGCCTGCCAGTCCGCGCCACTGAGGTATCCGTCGGCCGGCGGGACGTATCGAGCGATCGGGCCGCCCGGTTCGGTCGCGTGCGGCTGGTACACGCGCCCGCGCGGACCGGCGGCTTCCAACGCCAGCTCGGTGAGCTTCTGGCTGAGTTCGGTCGCGAGGATCTTGAGCATGGACGACGCGGGGCCCGGGTCCTTGCCCCGCGCCATCGCGGAAATGGTGCGGTATTCCAGGATTTCCAGCACTTCGGTGCGGATCCGCAGGTCGGCCAGTTCGGCCGCGAAAGCGTGGTCATCGATCAGCGGACTGCCGTCCCGGCCGGGCTGGCGCGCCGCGGCTGTGGCGATGTCCTGTGCCATGACCTGGAGGTAGGGCGCCGCCGCTCCCCCGCGCTCGTGTACGAGCACGTACTTCGCCACCGTCCATCCGTCATCGATGCGGCCGAGGACATTGCTCTTGGGCACCCGCACGTTGTCGAAGAAGACCTGGTTCTGCACCTGTTCACCGGAGGTCATCACCAGCGGCCGGATCTCGATGCCCGGCGAGGTCATATCGATCAGCAGAAACGTGATGCCCTGTTGTTTCTTTCCCGTGCGCGAGGTGCGCACCAGACAGAAGATCCAATTCGCCTCGGTGGCATGGGTGGTCCAGATCTTGCTGCCGGTACACACGAAGTCGGTGCCGTCGTCGACGGCGGCCATGGTCAGCGCGGCCAGGTCCGATCCGGCCTCGGGTTCGGAGTAGCCCTGGCAGAAGAAGATTTCGCCGGTGAGAATGCGCGGCAGATAGAACGCTTTCTGCTCGGCGGTGCCGAATGCGATGATCGCGGGCGCCACCATCTTGATCCCCATCGGGGAGAGTGCCGGCGCCCCGGCCAGCGCCGATTCCCGATGGAAGATGTAGTGCTGAGTCAGGCTCCAGTCGCATCCGCCGTGCTCCACCGGCCAGCCGGGCGCCGCCCAGCCGCGCTCGTGCAGGATCCGCTGCCATGCCATGCTCGCCCCGTGGTCGGGATACACGCTCGTCGCCAAGCGCCCAGCCCGCCGCAACTCCGGCGTCAGTTTCGCGGCGAGAAACGCGCGCACCTCGTCCCGAAACGCCAGATCCTCCGCCGACCAGTCGTATTCCATCTGCCCTCCCGGAGGGTCCGCCAATCGCTTCCGTGGCGACATTCCCGCCACGCGACAGAATGTACGGTCAACTCTCTCATCGAGTCAAACTGATGTCGCCTGCCTCCACTTTGGCCCGCAGCTAGCAGTCCTCGAAGAATGCCTTCGCGAAGCCCACGGATTGGTAGGCGTAGTCGTAAGCCCAGCGGGGCACGGAGAGACGGGGTTGGGGGTCGATGAAGAGAAGTTCTCCGTCCCAGCACTTTTGCAGGATGTAGCGGGCCCGGGAGATGTGCGGGGTGAACGTGACGACGATGACCCGCCGCCAATTGTGTGCGCGGGCGAGGCGGGCGAGTTCTCGGCCCTCACCGCGGGTGGTCCGCGGCGCGGGGTCGAAGCACAGGACTTCGAAGCTGTAGCCGCCATGACAGATGCGGTTCAGCATCGCGCTGTTGGTATACGGATCGGAGAACACCACACGCGGCGCGTACCCCTCGTGCGCGAGGCGCAGGCCGAGTTGTTCGCGCCCGTCGTGCGCGCCGCCCAGAACGAGGATCGCGTCCGCCGGGGCGGGTGGGTCGGTCCGTGGACGCACGTAGACCGGCCAGAGCGCGACCACGGCAACCGCGACCACCAGACCAGCACCGAGCAGGGCCAAGGCCCACCGATGACGTCGCACCACGCCGATGTTAGCCGGGCATGGCACAGATTCGACCAGGTCAATGGGCCGCACCCGCCGATGTCGCCGCATGTACATCTGCTGTTGCCCGGACACTTGCCTCGGTGACGTGGCGTGGCCACAGTCGGGGCTTACCAATCGATCATGCGATGCACAGTCTTCGGAACCGGGTACCTCGGGGCTACGCACGCGGCGTGCATGGCTGAACTCGGGCACGACGTCATCGGGGTGGACGTGGACCCGGGGAAGATCGCGAAGCTGTCCGATGGAGTGGTTCCGTTCTACGAACCCGGACTCGAGGATGTGCTGCGCCGCAACCTCGACGCAGGCCGGTTGCGGTTCACCACCTCCTATGCCGAGGCGGCCGCGCACGCGGAGGTGCATTTCCTCGGCGTGGGCACTCCCCAGAAGAAAGGGGAGTACGCCGCCGATTTGAAATACGTGCACGCGGTGGTGGATACGCTGGCCCCGATGCTGGAGCGTCCTTCGGTGATCGTCGGCAAGTCGACGGTTCCGGTCGGCACGGCGGCCGCGCTGGGTGACCGCGCCCGCGCGCTGAGTCCCACCGAGGTGGAGGTGGCGTGGAATCCGGAATTCCTGCGTGAGGGCTTCGCGGTCAAGGACACCCTGCGCCCGGACCGGCTGGTGCTCGGCGTCGACCGCGACCGCGACGCGGCCGGGTGGGTCGAACAGCTGGTGCGCGAGATCTACGCCGACCTCCTCGCCGCCGAGGTCCCCTTCCTGCTGACCGACCTGGCCACTGCCGAATTGGTGAAGGTCTCCGCGAATGCGTTTCTGGCGACGAAGATTTCGTTCATCAACGCGGTGTCGGAGGTGTGCGAGGCGACCGGCGCCGATGTGACCATGCTGGCCGACGCGCTCGGTTACGACGCGCGGATCGGCCGCCGATTTCTCAACGCGGGCTTGGGATTCGGGGGCGGTTGCCTGCCGAAGGACATCCGCGCGTTCATGGCCCGCTCGGGCGAACTCGGCGCCGACCACGCCGTGGCCTTCCTGCGCGAGGTCGACAACATCAACATGCGTCGCCGCACCAAGGTGGTGGACATGGCCGCCCGCGCCTGCGGTGGCTCACTGCTCGGCGCCAACGTCGCGGTGCTCGGCGCGGCGTTCAAACCGGAATCCGACGACGTCCGCGACTCCCCCGCGTTGAACGTGGCGGGCATGATCCAGCTGCACGGTGCGGTGGTGACCGTGTACGACCCGAAGGCACTGGAGAACTCGCGCCGGGTGTTCCCGACGCTGAACTACGCGACCTCGATCGCCGAGGCCTGCGAACGTGCCGATGTCGTGCTCGTTCTCACCGAGTGGGACGAGTTCACCGCGCTGCGCCCGCAGGATCTGGACCGGGTGGTGCGGGCGCGCTCGATCATCGACGGCCGGAACTGTCTCAATCGTGCCACTTGGAGAGACGCCGGATGGGTGTACGCGGGACTCGGCACACCGTAGAGTTGCGGAGCGAGGCGGACTACTGCCAGACAGATGACCAGTCCGCCTTAAGCACAGCTGATCGCCGGCGGTAGGGTCCGTCCAGCGCGCCTCCTCCGCCGACGTGCGGTGCGAGCTCGCATGTCGTGACGTGTTAACGAGATGGGCAGCTGATGAGTTCGGTACTGGGAGTTTCGGTGGGGGCCGGCGCTGTCCGAATGGCGCGCCCGCATGCCGGCAACCCCCAAGGGCATGTCTCCCCGCATTCTTTCGACCTGCAGACCATTCCGGTTGCCGGTCAGAGCGTGGAAGAGCTCGCGGCCGAAGCCATTGGTGTCACTCTGGAAGCCGCGCCGGGAATCGGCGCCACCGCGATCGCCTACCGCAGTGAGCAGCACGCCCGCGCCATTCGCGCGGCCATGGCGCGTCAGCAGGTGACCAACTATGAACTCGTGCCGGAGATCGTCGCCGCGTTGGAGTTCGCGCAGGCCACCGGCGATATCCGCGGTATCTCCTCGCTGGTCGTCTATGACCTGGGCAGCTCGGGCCTGTCGGTGAGCGTGGTCGACACGCAGACCCGTGAAGTCCGGCACAGTGAACGCACCAGCGACATCAGCGGCGACTATCTCGATTCGCTGATTCGTGAGCAGCAGATCGCCTCCGGCCGGATCGCCCACCCGCCCAACGCGGCGGGCCTGGCCGAACTGGACGCGCTGTGCCGGGAGGCCAAGGAGCAGCTGAGCAGCAACACGGCGGTGGCGCTGCCGAGCGAGCAGGGCTTGGTGCTGCTGGCGCAGGAGAACTTCGAGTCGCTGATCATGTTGGCGATCGAGTCGTCGGCGCGGATGGCGCGCGACGTGATCGTGCGCTCCGACCGCCCGGTGCACGGGGTGCTCGCCATCGGCGGCTGTGCCCGAATTCCCTTGGTGGCCAAGGTGCTCGAGCGCTGGATGGGCGTGCCCGTCATCGTGCCGGACAGCCCGGAGACCGTGATGGCCCGCGGCGCCGCGCTCCTGGCCCGGCCGGTCCGCAAGGAGACGGCCGCCGCGAGCCCGGTACTGGACGACGAACTCTCGCCCGCCTGGTTATCCGCACCGTCCCAGCGCGGCAAACGCGAGATCAGCGGCGCCGTGTTGACGGTCAGCGCGCTCGCCGTGGTCGCCGCGATCGGGCTCGGCCTCGGCTACGGACCGCAGGTGCTGGAACGCGATTCGCACACCAACGAGGGTTCGCCCTCGTTATCGCCGACCACCGCGCCGCGCACCACGATCCTCGACCCGCAGATCGCGGTCGCACCGGGCACGACGGAACCATCCGCGCACGAGTCGGTCGCCGCACCGCCGCCCAATCGGCGACAGACCACCAGCGAAGCGCCACCGACTCCCGGCCCGAACACCATTGTCGTGCCCGGCCTTCCGCCGATCGTGGTCCCCACGATCCCACCTGGGGTTTTTCCGTTCCCCCCACCGCCGCCGCGCTGAATCGGATGCGCCCTGGCTTCGGCCTGGCGTGATGATCGACATCCCAGCAAGTAGGGCCGCACCCCACCGGGAACTGACTGGCGCGCAGCGGCCGCACTGCGAACCGCCGACGGGCACCTCGCGCATCGTCGCCGCGGTCGTCAGGGCCGTGGCGGTTTCCACAGGTGTCGACGGCTGCACGACTGTGCACCTTCACATGCCGCGGCCGAGAGCACGGTCGCCGAGAAGGCCCACTCAGACCCGCGCGTGCCGGGCGTGCCGGGCCCGGGGCGGGGGGCTCGGCTCCTTGGCGCCGAACGGGCGGGCGAGCAGCACCGCGATGCCGGTGGTCAACGGCACCGAGAGCGCCAGCGCGATGCCGCCGACCGCGGAGCGCGTGATCTCGATCGCGACCGCGTCACCGGCCAGCACGTCGCGAATGGACCGCCCCGCCACGCTGAACAGCAGCAACAGCGGCAGCGCCCCACCGGCGTAGGCGAGCACCAGGGTGTAGACGGTGCTGGCGATGTGGTCGCGGCCCACGCGCATGGCGGCGGCGAAAACCTCGCGCCGTGTAGCGGATTCGTCGATGGCGGCCAGCTCGAACGCGGCCGAGGCCTGAGTGATGGTGACGTCGTTGAGCACGCCGAGTGACCCGATGATGAACCCGGCCAGCAGCAACCCGGTGATGCTGACGTGCTGGATGTAGGTGGCGACGTTGGTGTTCTGCTCTTCGGAAAGCCCGGTCAGACTCGTCAACTCGATCGTGAGCCAGGACAGCGCCGCCGCGAGCAACATCGCGGTGAGCGTGCCGAGCAGCGCCGAACTGGTGCGCAGGTTCACTCCGTGCGCCAGATACAGCACGGAGTACAGGATCAACGAGCCCGCGACCAACGCGACCGGGATCGCGGGTTTGCCGTCCAGCAGCGCGGGCAGCAGGAACATCACGAGCACCGCGAAGGCGAACACCAGTCCCAGCAGCGCACGGACGCCGCGCCAGCGCGCCACCACGATGATCACCACCACGAAAGCCAGGACGATCAGCGTAAGCGGCAGCCCGCGCGAGTAGTCCTCGAACGAGTACAGCGGCGTTCCGCTCGGATCGGTCTGGCGGACCACCCGGATCTCGTCGCCCGCGCGCAGATCGGGTTGTCCTGGGCCGGGCGCGATTTCGAACAACGTGCGGTTGCCCTTGTGCGGGCCGGACTCGATCGCGATCACACTGCGCTGGCAGGTGTAGGCGTTGCTGCGTGGCGGCTCGGGCTTGTCGGGGAACACCTTGCCCAGCGACGGGCTGCCGCACGGGCCGATGTCCTGCATCACCACGGTGCCCGCTTCGGTCTGTACCGCGCCGCCACCGGCGTTCTGCATCGGCAGCGGGATATCGACGTGCTGCTTGCTCGGCCACAATGCGATCGCACCGATGACGACAGCGATGCCGATCACGGTGAGTAACCCGATGACCACGCGCGCCGCGGGGGCGCCGATCGCGATCGGTCCCGAGTGATCGTGGTGATGGTGGTGGTCGCTCACCGCGCTCCTACCTGTCAGACGTGTTTCTGCAGAGCGGTGGCCACGATACACAGACGAAGCGATCCGATCGGAAAAGAAAGCGGGATTTTGGAGGGGGCGGCGGAGAGCAGGGGGATGTCTCCGCCGCCCGCGGGTCGGCGGCCCAGGGGGGTAGGCGGCCGAACCCGAGGTCGGATGTGCCCAGGGGGGTAGGCAATCCGACCAGGCACTCTGTGGTGCCGAGGACCACTGTACACAAAAGTACTTCTTTTGCGCTAGGTAGTCGCAAAATCCGACAGATATTCGTACATATGGTTTGTTTACCTGCTCGAAGCGGGGCGGCTATCGTGCCACACCCCGCACCGTCCTCACTGGCGATAGCTGGAAAGGAAGTTGCCGAAGCGTTCGATGGCGACCGCGAGATCCCGCGCCCAGGGCAGCGTCACGATCCGCAGATGATCGTGGTCGGGCCAGTTGAAGCCGGTCCCCTGCACCATCAGGATCTTCTCCTGGAGCAGCAGATCCAGGATCAGTTTCGAATCGTCGTAGATCTCGTACACATTCGGATCCAGTTTGGGGAACGCGTACAGCGCGCCCTTCGGCTTCACACAGGAAACGCCCGGAATCATGTTCAGCCGCTCCCAGGCGACATCGCGCTGCTCGAGCAGCCTGCCGCCGGGCAGGATCAGGTCCTCGATACTCTGATGTCCGCCGAGCGCTACCTGAATCGCGTGCTGCGCAGGCACATTCGGGCACAACCGCGACGAGGCGAGCAGGTCGATGCCCTCCAGGAAACCGGCCGCGTGCTCCTTGGGACCGGTGATCGCCACCCAGCCCGATCGATAGCCGGCGACCCGGTAGGCCTTGGAAAGCCCGTTGAAGGTCAGACACAGCAGGTCGGGCGCCATGGTCGCCAACGAGATGTGCTTGGCGTCGTCGTAGAGGATCTTGTCGTAGATCTCGTCGGCCAGCAGCAACAGCTGATGCTTGCGCGCGAGATCGGCCAGCTGCTGCAGCACCTCGGCGGAGTACACCGCGCCGGTCGGGTTGTTCGGGTTGATCACCAGCAGCGCCTTGGTCTTGTCGGTGATCTTCGATTCGATGTCGGCGATATCCGGCTGCCAGCCGTTGGACTCGTCGCACAGATAGTGCACCGGGGTGCCGCCCGCCAGGCTGGTCATGGCGGTCCACAGCGGGTAGTCCGGCGCCGGGATCAGCACCTCGTCGCCGTTGTCCAACAGCGCCTGCATGGTGATGGTGATCAGCTCGGAGACGCCGTTGCCGAGGTAGACGTCGTCCACGTCCAGTTCGGGGAAGCCGGGCACCAGTTCGTAGCGGGTCACGATGGCGCGCCGCGCCGACAGGATGCCCTTGGATTCGGAGTAGCCCTGGGCGTACGGGAGCGCGGCGATGATGTCGCGCATGATCACGTCCGGCGCCTCGAACCCGAACGGGGCCGGATTGCCGATATTGAGCTTGAGGATGCGATGGCCCTCGGCCTCCAGCCGTGCCGCCTGCGCGTGTACCGGTCCACGGATCTCGTAGACGACGTTCTGCAGCTTCGTGGACTGCTCCAGAACACGCGGGGGGCGGTGCGGATGATGACTAGGACTCACGCGTCCCATGGTGCCATCCGTCGCAACTGGATAAATCGCGTGTCCGAGCGAGCATCGGGTGGCAGTGGCCGCGACGGCGGCTCCGGGCGGTTGAATGTGACGCGTCATACATCAACAGGGGTTGCCCGGCGGGATGCCCTTGGCCGCCGTGGAGCCGCAGAACTCCTCGATCCGCTCGTCCAAACGCCGCGCTTCCACCGCGTCCTTGAAGGGCGGGGTCGCGATCCGTCTGCGCACGCCGTTCAACCGTTCCTCCAGCTGCGCGATGCGCTTGTCCTCGTCGAGGTCGAGCACCGGATGCAGCGCCTCGGCCGCCCCGTCCAGACTGCCGTTGATCAGGTGAGCGGCCGCGCAGTCCACCCTCGCCAAGGACTCCGCGCCGTAGGAACGCTGCTCGGACGGGCCTTTCGCATACAGCTCGATGGCCCGCTTGGTGGCGTTCAGCGCGGACTCCGCCTGACCGAGGTGGATGTAGGTGGCTCCGGCGTAGTAGTTGGCCTTGGCGTCGTTGAAACCGAAGACGCCACCCACCTCGTCGTGCAGGGCGTCGGTCGCGCCGATTTCGCGGGCGTCGGCGGCGGCCCGGATGCATCGGTCGGTGTCGGCGGTGCTGCCCAGCGCGGACCAGATCCGCGCCTCGATATTGAGCAGTCGCACCTGCGCGGTCGCGGACTCGGCGAACTCCTGCCCGCTCTGCGCGAGCTGGACCGCCCGGCGGGGGCGCTGCGACCAGTACTCGATCAGCGCGTGCATGCCGCGGGTCCAGGCGCGAAGTCCGTTGTGCCCGCAGAGTTCCGCATAAGCCCAAGCCGCCCTGGCCTGTTCGCCCGCGGCGTCGTAATAGCCGAGATCGGTACTCGCGTTGGCGAGCAGGCCCGAGAGCGTGCCCGCCAGCAAATACAGATGGCTGGTATCCGCGGGCCGCTGATGGCCCTCCAGCAGCCGGTACACCCGGCGTCGCACCCGCAACATCTCCACCATCATCGGAACCGGCGGGATGTGCACGTAATCGTTCGCGATCCGCGCGACATCCGCGTCGAGTTGTTCCAGGGTGGTCGCACCCACATTGGTGCTCTCGGCCTTGCCGGCGTGCTCGCTGGCCTCGTGGGCAGCCGCCATGATCAGATCCCTCTCCGAAATCGCTGCTAGCGCAGCACCTCTCATCGCACCGGCGTCTATGAGAGCCAGAAGATCCGCGTCGGTCGAATACGGGCCGCCTGCGGAGGCGCCGCCCCGCGCATCGAAACCCGCCGGGACGCTTCGATCGGTCACCGGCTGATCGATCATTGCCGCGAACCGCGCCCGCACCACTTCGTCGGACCTGGCCAAGGACGTGTCCAGAGCGGCCTGATTGATCGGTCGTGGGTGGACCCGGACGCCGCCGGCCTCCCACTTGGACACCAAGCGTTCGTGCACCCCCAGA
This sequence comes from Nocardia sp. Marseille-Q1738, assembly GCF_965283145.1. NCBI lineage: Bacteria > Bacillati > Actinomycetota > Actinomycetes > Mycobacteriales > Nocardiaceae > Nocardia > Nocardia sp. Marseille-Q1738. The sequence continues at coordinate 22,902 of NZ_CBDIMS010000013.1, forward strand.
TGGGCGGCGAACTCCCTGATGCTCATCCGCTTGGCATCGCGAAGGGCTCGGGCCTCTCTGCCTGACCAATGCCTGACCACGGTTCATCCCTTCCGCACGGATTCCTTCCAGAGTACGAGGGGTTTGTGAGCAGAGCCACAGTTGAAATACGCGCTCTATCAAAGGCAGCGGAAGGGCAGCGGAAGGCGGCCTCTCGGGCGATGCCGAATCAGCAGGCACGACGGGACCATTGAGAGGGAAGGCAAGGAGTTCGCCGTGAATGTCGAGAAGCTCAGGACCGTGGACGATTGGGTGGCTTTCTATCGGCACGAGTTCGGGCTGCCGGTCACCGAACGTGGTGGCTTCGCCATGCTCCCGGTCACCGGGCGCGTCTGCGTCGTTCACCTGCCGACCGCACGCGCCGAAAAGGTGCGCACCGCACTGGAACAACAGGGCATGAGGGGTCCCATGTTGGCCAGACAGATCCGATGGAGCTTCCTCGCCGAGCCGGACAGCCGACCGGGACCCCAGGTGCTCGAGGTGCTCAATCGGCTGGATATCGGACTGCCCGCTATCGGCAGTGCCGTGATGTTGCCGACCGGCCTAGGCCGCTGGACCCGGGAAGGGTGCTTCTGGGTCAGCCCGCCGGGCCGCGGTGACACGCTTCCGCCGCTGTCCGTCATCCTCACTACGGCGCTCGCGGTGGGAGCGGGCGGCGGGGACTGATCACCTCCGCGATCAGTTCCCGCTGCCGTCCGCCGGGGCCGCTTCCGCACAGTCGACGAGGCGGGCCCGGCCCTCGCTCAGCGCGATTCCGCGGCGTCCATCGCGGCCGCCGGAATCGGGAAGTTGAGATAGGACCGCGACGGTGTCGGTCCGCGCTGGCCCTGGTACTTCGAACCCGCCACGGCGCTGCCGTACGGATGCTCGGCGGGGCTGGTCAGCTTGAGCAGGCAGAGCTGGCCGATCTTCATGCCGGGCCACAGCGTGATCGGCAGATTGGCCACGTTGGACAGCTCCAGCGTGATGTGACCGCTGAAACCGGGGTCGATGAAACCCGCGGTCGAGTGGGTCAGCAGGCCCAGCCTGCCCAGACTCGACTTGCCCTCCAACCGTCCGGCCAGATCGTCCGGCAGCGTGCACACCTCGAGCGTGGAGCCGAGCACGAACTCCCCGGGATGCAGCACGAACGGCTCGCCTTCTTCCGGCTCGACCAGGCTGGTCAGTTCGTCCTGCCGCTGCGCTGGGTCGATGTGGGTGTAGCGGGTGTTGTTGAACACCCGGAACATCCGGTCCAGACGCACGTCGATACTCGACGGCTGAATCAGGTTCTCCAGCAGCGGCTCGACGCCGAGACGCCCAGCGGCGATCTCCGCACGGATGTCACGATCGGAAAGCAGCACGCCGACGAGCGTAGCGCCTGCTCGCCGCGGCACTGCAGCCTGTCGACAACGGCGCGAGGATGCGGACCTTCCCGGCAGTGCGAAGGGACCCCGGTTAACCTCCAGCGCCAGTAGTGGCACCGTGGAGGGGTGACCTCCCGTCGGATTCCCATCGCAATCGGGATACTCACTGCGTTGCTGATGGTGTGCACCGCCGCCCTCACCGCGGTCGCGCTCGGCGACGACGGCCATGGCGGAATCGATCGAACGATCACCGACTGGGCCATCGCCCACCGCACCGAATGGCTGACACCCATCGCGGTAACCGTCAGTGCGGTGAGCGGCACCGTCGCCATGACAGTGCTGGCCACCCTAACGTGCCTCGCTCTGTCCTGGCGGCGACGCTGGTCCTCGGCGGCGCTCGTCGCGGGTGCGGGCCTGGGGGCCTGCGTACTCGTCCGCGGCGGCAAGAACCTGGTCGGCCGTGCCCGCCCACCCCTCGAGGACCACCTCATCTCCGTGGAGAACCTGTCCTACCCGTCCGGCCACAGCGTCGGCTCATTCGTCGTGATCAGCGTCGTCACGGTAGTTGCCCTACCCAGCCTGCGCACCCCCGCCCTGCGTACCCTCGCCGCGGCCACCGCCGCGCTGTTCATCGTCGCGGTAGGCCTGTCCCGCGTCTACCTGGGCGTCCACTGGACCACCGACATCCTCGGCGGCTGGTGCATCAGCGCCCTCTGGCTCATCCTCTGCCTGACTGTCTACCGCTACTTCGAGCCTGTCCAGGAGGATTTCGCCGATATGGACGGAGAATCCGGAGAAGATTCGGAAGCCGACTCGTCCGTGCCTCGACCGGGCCGCCATGGAGCGAGGCCCGATAACGCCGCGACTGCTTCTGACCGCGGCCGGACGTAGCTCAGCCCAACAAGCTCTGCTTCCCGAGCAGGCGGCGTGAGTTCTGTTCACGTCATCGGCTGCACAGAAACCAGCCCCACCTGGCACACCGCGGGTTCAGCCCGTGCGGTGCCCTGGCGACGATGACCACCGGGGGCAATCTGTCCGCCGACATCTCTCTGGCGACCGAGCGCTCGCCGTGATCTTTCGCCTGGTTCCACCGAACCTGATTCAGGGTGGACGACGACATTCGCGAGAACCTGCGGCTGTTGCCCCGCGCCGAGCTACGGAGTGAGACAACGAAAGATGTAGAGCTTCGGGCAGTCGTGTGCGATCGAAATATACATGGGCAGAGGCATTATCGGTTCGCAATGGGCGAAATGATCTGTGTTCCAACGCGGCCCGGCAGCCCCCATGGATGGGAAGGAGCGTCCGAGGCTGATGCGGATAGCATTCGACTTGAGCGCCAAAGGGTTTCGCTCGGAAGGAGAATGATCATGAAGTCGGACGACAAAGCCGTGGTTTCCGCTGTGACCGATCTGCGGAGCACGCCGCTGGGCCAGCTCTCGTCGCAGAGCCTGCCCGACCTGCTGTCGAGCCTGGGCAACTCGTCGACCACCGGAATTTCGTTCAGTTCCGCACTCGTCTAATTCAGCGTCGACACCGGCTGACTCATGAACCATAGACCGCTTCCATTTCGTCAGTTTGTGATCAAGGTGCACAGCCGGTGCGATTTGGCGTGCAATCACTGTTATATGTATGAGCACGTCGACCAATCCTGGCGCGGCCGCCCGATGGGGCTTGCCCCGGAGACGGCCGCCCGGATTGCGTTTCGTATCGCCGAACATGCGGCGACGCATTCGCTGCCCGAAGTCGCGATCGTGCTACACGGCGGTGAGCCGTTGCTGCTCGGTGTGGACCGCACCAGGGATTTCCTGGCCGCGTTGGACACGGCCATTTCTCCGGTTTCCCGCCTCAATCTGCATATTCACACCAACGCGGTGCAGCTGAACGAGGAGTACCTCGACCTGTTCACCGAATACAACGTGCGAGTCGGTGTCTCGCTCGACGGCGATCGTGCCGCCAACGACAGGCATCGGCTGTATCGCAACGGGCGAAGCAGCTACGACCAGGTGATCGGGAGTCTGGATCTGCTGCGGAAGCCGCAGTACCGCGCGCTCTATTCGGGCCTGTTGTGCACCGTGGACATCGCCAACGACCCGATCGCCGTGTATCGAGGGCTGCTCGAGCACGAGCCTCCGCGCATGGATCTCCTTCTTCCGCATTCGAATTGGGAACATCAGCCGCCCGGACTGCGCATCCCGCGCGACCCGGACAACCCGACGAACGGCGACGGCGAGTATGCGAAATGGCTGATCGCGATGTTCGACGCCTGGAACGCCGACGGCCGACCGGTGCCGATCCGCACGTTCGAATCCATAGTGGCCGCGATGTACGGTCGGCCGAGCACCGCCGAAGCCATCGGGCTCGATCCGGTGGACCTGCTGGTGATCGAAACCGACGGCACCCTGGAGCAGGTCGACTCGCTCAAGACTGCCTACGACGGCGCGGCGGCTACCGGTTTGAACGTGTGGGACAACACCCTCGACGAGGCAGCCGTGCTTCCCGGTATCACCGTCCGCCGGGATGGCATCGACGGTGTCAGCGCTACCTGTCGATCGTGCCGTCTGGTGCAGGTGTGCGGCGGGGGCTTCTATCCGCACCGCTACCGGCCTGGCACCGGCTTCGACAATCCCTCCGTTTATTGCGCTGATCTCGAGGAGATGATCGATCACGTGGCAGCGACAGAAGCGGCAGCAGGCCGCGGTGGTGCACAGACCTCGGCACGAACGGCCGACGAAGCTGTGCACAGCTTGACCGAAGACCAATTCGCGCAACTGGCAGCCGGTTTCGGTGATGCAGCGACGGTAAATTGGCTGGCCCAGGCACAATCGTCGCTGCAGCGCGAGTTGCTCGCCGCGGTAGGTAGATTCGGCCCACAGAACGACCGGCGCTTCACGGCGGCGTGGGACGTGCTGGTATCACTGGACTCCACCGCTCCGGCCGCAGTGGCCAAAGTGTTGGCACATCCCTACATGCGGGTGTGGGCCGTCGGACTACTCGAAGGCGTGAGTCGCGGCGAGATCGCCGCCGAGGATGTCTACCACCTGGAGGCCATCGCCGCCAGTGCGGCGCTGCATGCGGGCAAGGATCTGCGATTGCCTGTCCCGGTGCGTGACGGGGTAGCGCCCTTGCCGACATTCGGCGCCCTGAAAGCCGGGGCGGACGATCGGGTGTGGATCAATACCGGCTCGATCGACGATCTGGACTTCGCACAGCCGATGCGTCACCTCACCGCCACCGGGCTGACTGTCCCGCTGGAAGACACCGACCCCTACCGAATAGGCCACACCTACCCAGCCGAGCGGTTGAGCGCTGCCGAGGCGCACCGATGGCAGCGCGCCTTCGCCGAAGGTATCGACTTCATCGACGCGCACCTGCCGGTGTACGCACCGGGCTTGCGCGCCGGATTGCGTGCGGTGATGCCGATGGAGCCGGAGGAAAAATATGATCGAAGCGCTTCTATGCGGCTGGCGTTCGGTGCTGTCGGTATCGGGTTGCGCCGTAGCTGTGTGTCGGCCGCCCTGCCGTTGATCCACGAATTCCAGCACGTGAAGATGGGTGCGGTACTCGACATGTTCGAACTGTTCGACCGCACCGACACCGCTCTCGTGCACTATGCGCCGTGGCGGCCGGATCCCCGTCCGCTCGAAGGGCTGTTGCAGGGCACCTATGCCCACATCGGCGTGACCGACTTCTGGCGGGTGCATCGCAAGCACGCGGAGGGTGCGCAGCGCGAGGAATCGGAGCAACAATTCGTGCGGTGGCGCATGATGACCGCCGAGGCGATTCGCCAGCTCCAGGCGTCTGGGTCATTGACCGCATTGGGAGAGCGCTTCGTGCAGGGCATGAGCGAGACGATGCAGCCATGGCTGGCCGAACCGGTCGACGCCGAGGCGCAAACTGCCGCGGTGCGCGCCGCCGCGGAACACCGCGCCGCGTTCGACGAACGCGTGAAGGAGAGCCATGACGGCCGTTGAATCGGCGCACAGTCTGTCGGCGGATCAATTCGCACAACTGGCATCGGGTTTCGGCGATGCCGCGGCAGTGAGTTGGCTGGTACAGGCTCAGTCGTCATTGCAGCGCGAGTTGTTGGCAGCGGTAGGCAGATTCGGACCGCGCAGCGATCCTCGGTTCGCCGCCGCGTGGGATGTTCTCGTGTCACTCGACGCATCCGCGCCGGATGCGGTGGCAGACGTGCTGGCACACCCGTACACGCGGGTGTGGGCGGTGCGGTTGCTTCAAGGTGCCGCCGACAGCGAGTTCGCGCCTGCGGACGTCCATCACCTGGAAGCGGTCGCGGCGAGCGCGGCGCTGCGGGCCGGCTGGGATATGCGGTTACCGGTGCCCGTTCATGACGGAGTGGCGCCGCTGCCGATGTTCGGGGCGCTGGAAGCCGGTGCAGTGGAACAGGTATGGATCGAGACCGGTGCGGTGGATGGGCTCCCCATGGCACAGCCGTTGCGCCGGATGACCTCCGCTGGACCGACTGTCACTCTGGAAGACACCGACCCCTATCGCGTGCTCCCCTACCTCGGCAGCGAGATTCACCCCACCGGGCGGCTGAGTGATGCCGAGGCGCGGCAGTGGCAAGCAGCCTTCGCTGGCGCTATCGACTACATCGAAACCCATCTGCCCGCATACGCTCCCGGTCTTCGCGCCGGTTTGCGCACCGTGTTGCCGCTGCAAGCGGACGGTCAGGCAGATCGAAGTGCCTCGGCCAGGCTGGCATTCGGCGCTGTCGGCATCGCGGCTCTGCGGCTGGACCCGATCGCCCTCGCCGAACTGCTGGTGCACGAATTTCAGCATGTGAAGCTGGGCGCGATGATGGACGCATTCGAACTGTACGACCGCTCGGATACCGAGCCGCGCTATCATCCGCCGTGTTTCACGCATCCGCGGCCTATCGAAGGCGTGCTGCACAGCACCTACGCCCACCTTGCCATCGCGGACTTCTGGCGAGTGCGGCAAACACTGGCGACCGGATCGGCACGCGAGTCTGCCGCGCATCGGCTCGCCGAGGTGCGCAGGTACACCGCAGCGGGTTTGCGCGAACTGCGCGAGTCCGGCTCACTGACCACACTGGGCGAGTCTCTGGTGCAGGCGATGAGCGAAACCGATCGGGCTTGTTGACGCGTCTTCTCTGAACGGGGGACAGCACCGTCTACCCTGCTCACCAAGGTTTTGTGGGGCGGGCGCCGTGGTCCGTCAGGCGTGCTCGGCGGCGTCACGCAATGAGCACCGGCAACCGCTTGCTCCCCCACCGTTCGACCGGTCCGTCGTAGACGCCGGGCAGTTGCGCTCCGCATTTGGCGCAGCGTCCGTCGTCGGTGAGTGCGTACTGGCGGATCACGTACCAGTCCCGTGTGACCACGGCCGTGCCGCAGCATGGGCAGGAGGTGGTACCGCCCTCGGTGTCGTGCACGTTGCCGGTGTAGACGAAGCGCAAGCCTTCGGCGCGGGCGATCCGGCGCGCTCGGGCGAGCGTCGCGGGTGGCGTGGGCGGGATGTCGCGCATCTTGTAGTCCGGGTGGAACGCGGTGAAATGGAGTGGCACGTCCTCGCCGAGTTCGTCGCGGATCCACGCGCACTCGGCGGCGATCTCGGCGTCGCTGTCGTTGTGCTCAGGGATGAGCAGCGTCGTGATCTCGAACCACACGTCGGTCTCGTGCCGCAGGTATCGCAGCGTGTCCAGCACGTCGTCCAGGTGCCCGACGCACACCCGGCGGTAGAAGTCCTCGGTGAACGCCTTCAGGTCGACGTTGGCCGCGTCGATGTGGGAGTAGAACTCGGCGCGCGGTGCGGGGCACATATAGCCTGCGGTCACCGCGATCGCCTTGATGCCGCGGTCGCGGCAGGCGTCGGCGATATCGGCCGCGTATTCGAAGAAGATGGTCGGATCGTTGTAGGTGAACGCGACACTACGGCAGCCGAGATTCTCTGCGGCGCTTGCCAATTCGCCGGGCTCGGCGCGGCCGGACAGGGTGTCGATCTCGCGCGACTTGGAGATGTCCCAGTTCTGGCAGAACTTGCAGGCCAGGTTGCAGCCGGCTGTCCCGAAAGACAGCACCGCCGAGCCGGGCAGGAAGTGGTTGAGCGGCTTCTTCTCGACCGGATCGACGCAGAACCCGCTGGAGCGGCCGTAGGTGGTGAGCACGATCTGGTCGTCGACGCGGCCACGAACGAAGCACAGCCCGCGCTGCCCCTCGCGCAACTTACAGGCGCGCGGGCACACATCGCACTGCAGCCTGCCGTCGTCGAGCCGGTGCCAGTGCCTGGTCGGGACGGTGTGAGGATCGTCGAGCGTTACGGTCATCTTCGGATTCCTCCGACGACAAGACTACGTCGTCCGAGCGACCGCTAGGTATGCAATGCGGCAATCGCCCACGCTCGCCGGTCTCTGTCGGCGCTCGCCCGAACCCTGGGCCCTCGTTTTGGGAGGATTTGGGAGGGAAGCGGCCCCGAACGCCACCGAACGGACTGAAAGCAAGATCGAATCCGAGCGGGGAGCTGTCCGCGCAGCCCGACCACACTGGAGCACATCGCCGCAGGTCAGGAGCATCTACCAGGACTTTTACCGCAGCACTTGCGACTCTGCTACAGTCTCCGATGTATCTCGGTACGCAGGCCGATGTAGTTCAATGGTAGAACTTCTGCTTCCCAAGCAGACAGCGCGGGTTCGATTCCCGTCATCGGCTCTCCCAGCCCCGCACCTCGTGGTGCGGGGCTTTTTCGTGCCTACGGAGATGTCCTTCAGGCCGGGACGAGGCGGTAGAGCGTGATCGTTTCCGCGACGCGCGCGGCGTGGAGGGGCGTGGTGGGGTTGTGAGCCCGAGGGTGGACGGGCCGGGTTTCGAGTTGGTCGGCGATCGCCAAACCCGCGGCGGTGATGCGGGCGAATAGGTCGTGGTGGGTTCGGATGCCGAAGAGTTCAGGCAGATCGGAGAGGATGAGCCAGCCCTCCCCGCCGGGGTGCAGGTGCGCGGAGAGGCCGGAGAGGAAGGCGTGGAGCATGGACGAGTTCTCGTCGTAGACGCCGCTTTCCAGCGCTGAGGTCGGCGTGGCCGGGATCCACGGTGGATTGCAGACGACGAGGTCGGCCTTGCCTTCCGGGAAGAGGGTCGGGCCTTGCACATCGACCGATGTGAGGCCAAGTCGATCGAGGTTGGCGCGGGCACAGACCAGGGCGCGAGAGCTCTTGTCGGTGGCTGTGATTCGCGTGCATTCGCGGCGGGCCAGGACTGCGGCCAGCACGCCGGTGCCCGTACCGAGGTCGAAGGCGCTGTCCGCCCGCGCGGGCAGTGGAGCGCGGGCGACGAGGTCCACGTACTCGCCCCGAACCGGGGAGAACACGCCATAGTGGGCATGAACCCGGTCGCCGAGGGCGGGCACGTACACACCTTTCTCCCGCCACTGCGCCGCGCCGAGCACGCCGAGCAACTCGGTGAGCGCCACTACCCTGCGACCGCGCGGCAGCCCGTACGCCTCCGTGCACGCGCGCCGTACGTCGGGGGCGCGGCGCAACCGCAGCGAGTGGTCGTCCTCCAGCAGGACGAGCAGCTTGCCGAGCACGCCCGCACGACGGCGACGCGCCGCGCGGTGCCGCCGGAATGCTTCGGCCGGATCATCACCGAGCGAAACCTCTCGATCAGCCCGCCGGCCCATCGCCCGCAACAGCTGCCTGGCGTTGTGAAAATCCCCGCGCCACAACAAGCCGGTTCCTGCCCGCGCCAGCCGACAGGCGGTATCTGCTGTCGTCCGATCATCCGCAGGCACGATCGATTCCGGTGGTGGCGCGGCAGTTTCGGAATGCCAGTGAGCGGTTCGGGATGTGTTGTCTTCGGTCCAGAAAACGGTGGACACCGCGTACTCCTCGTGATGGAACGTGCAAGGGCACGAGAAGCACTTCGACGACGGGTCGCGAGAAGGCCCGTCCGGCTACCGCACAGAAATAAGGGAAAAGCTTGTCTACGCCCGCGCCGAAGTGCGCGGAAAATCGCCGAGAACCATGCCGAGCGTCATAGCCAGGCCCCTTCCGAGGAGAGGAGCCCGAGTCTTGCACAGCGCAGAGCGCGGAACCAAACCGACCCGACCGGCGTCAGGCGCGAGGTGGCGGGCAGCCTTGCGGATGGCCGGTCGCCGCGTTCGGGTCAGCTCGCCCTCAGGCCGCCCCGTTGGCGGGTTCCGCGTGCAACCGGCGGAAGCGGCTGCCCTGGAAGACCAGGGGGTCGACGTCGGTGCGGGTGGCTATGCGATGGATGCGGAGGATGACGACGGCGTGATCGCCCGCGGGCACGCTGGCTTCCTGGACGCCCTCGATCCAGGCGGAGGCGCCGTCGATGAATACGGCGTCGCCGGAGCCGCGGTGCAGGTGGATGTCGCGGAAGCGGTCACCGTCGCGGGTGCCGAGTGAGCGGGCGGCGGCCTGCTGATCGGTGCCGAGCAGGCTCAGTCCGAGATGGCTCGCCGCGGCGAGCTTGGGCCAAGTCGCCGAGGAGTTCTGTACGCAGAACGAGACCAGCGGCGGGTCGAGCGAGACGGGGACGAACGTGCTGACCGCCAGCCCGTGGGGAGTGCCGTCGATGTCCGCGCATACCGCGACGACACCGCTGGGGAAGTTGGCGAACGCGCGGCGCAGACTGGCTCCGTCGGCGGGGAATTCGAACAGGTCATACATGGTTCGCAGCCTTCGAGCTGTGGATCAGTGCCTGGGCGACCGAACGCCACCGACCACTGTACCGGTCGATGACGCCGTCCTCGGCGGTGTCGATAGTGGATCTCGCCTCGGTGGTCGTCATCACCTCACGATCGCGCACCTCCGTCAGGCGCTCACGGGTTGCGCGCAGCGGGATCGAAATACGGTTGTCCGCATGTCCGCCCAACGCTGCTCGGTTTCGGCTGCCGAGCAATCAAGTTCCCGGTCCTCGATCCAGCGAATGAGCACCCGCCGATAGACCGTGCGGCCGGATTCCGGCTGCTGCCCACAGCCGCTCTGCTGGCCGATCGAGGTCGGAGGTGTCGGTGCCTACCGATACAGTCGCGGCGTGGCTGGATCGCGGTACACGTTCACGGCAGAGGTGTGGGAGCACCAAGGGGATGCCGCATGGTTTTTCGTGTCGGTGCCCGAAGACGTGGCCGACGAGATCGAGGAGCGGTACGCGCATCGGGCGGGTGGGTTCGGCGGTGCGGGTGCATGTGGTCGTCGGCAACAGTCGATGGTCGACGTCATTGTTCCCGGACAAGTCCCGGGCGACCTACGTGCTGCCGGTGAAGAAGGCGGTGCGGGTCGCGGAAGGGCTCGAGGCGGGCTCGGCCGCGCGGGTGGAACTCACCGTCGCGCTGTAAACCGGTGCGGCCGCGCGACGTAGACGGCGCGCACTACCGGCCCGCTACGCGAAGCGTCGATTGCCACCTGGCGCTGGTCTGCCGCGATAAAGCAGCCGGTCGACGCCGTCAGCGCCCGCAACCGGGCCGCCGGCTCAGCGCGGCTGCGCCGCCGACATGCACTCGCTGGCGATGCGACTGCTGGCCGAGCGCGCCTTGTCCGCGTCTTCCTTGGTCATTCCCAGCGTCTCCTGGTTGGGAGCCTTCACGTCGTACTCGTCGCTGACCATGACCCGCAGCCCGGCCTGCGAAATACCCTGCTCGATGAACACCTTCGCGGCGCAGTCGGCCAGTTGCTTGTTCTTGAGGCCTTTGTCCTGCAGCGATTGGGCGAGTTCGGCCTGCGTCACCGTGGGCGCCGCCGTGTCCTTGTCGCTGCCGCATGCCGCGAGCACCGGCAGCGCGATCAGCGCCGCGGCGATCATGCAGATCCGCACCTGACTCCTCTTCCTCGACTGGCCACCGTCAGTGGCGTGGCAACCATAATGCCCCGTGGCGCGCCGCGGTAGTCGTACTCGCCCACCAGCGTTGGATACCTTGCCGGACAAAGGCTTACGGGAACGGTACTCACAGATCCATCGCCGCTCGCAACGCGGTGTCGAGCCGCTCCAGGGTGTCGGTGTCCACCACGTCGACCCGCTCGGCCAGCCATCCGCGGAAAATGCGCCCGATATTGCCCGCGTGCACCCAGCCGTGGTCCTGCACCGGAACCGCGAGGATGTCCCGCGGATCCTCCTCGATCACCTCGGCGGCGATCAGCCACGGACGCGGCGATTCATTGATGCCATCACTACTGATCAGCACGACCGTTCGGCGACGCGGCGAACCATGCGGGTTGTAGATCCACAGTTCACCCCGACGCACGCATCGCCTCCTCGGCGGCCGCCAGCTCAGCGGCGTCAGCCGCGGCCTCGGCGGTCACATCCGACACCGGACCGACGCCGGTACGCACGGCTTCCCGTCGCGCGGCCTTCGATATCCACGCCGAGGGCGACATACCCGCGCGGGCTGCCGCCTGCTCGGCGTAGGACCAAGCGGCTTCGTCCAGCGAAAGGGTCACCTTACGGGTTGCCATACCAATTATCGTACCGGCCGCGTGGGGACCGGCGCCAGACTCGTTTTCCCAGCAGGCGCGGCATCCAGCGGAGTCACGGTACGGGGCAGGGCTCGGCCGAAGCGAACTGATGGCTACTGACTGCTGTTAGGGTTGGCGCACGGGCGCGGACGAGCGGAGATGACGAGCATGACGACATTGCACCATCACCGAGTGGGCGCCGGGGAACCGCTCGTGCTGGTGCACGGGGTCGGAAGCCGGTGGCAAATATGGGAACCGATCGTCGGCACCCTCGCCGCGTCGTACGACGTGATCGCCGTGGACCTGCCGGGCTTCGGTGGATCGGGCCCGATCGCGCACAACACGGTCGACAATCTCACCGACGCGCTCAGCGAATTCCTCGCGGTACAAGGAATCGAACAGCCACATTTGGCGGGTAATTCGATGGGCGGTCTGATCACGCTGAATCTGGGGGCACGCGGTTTGGCCCGCTCGGTCACCGCGTTTTCGCCGATCGGTTTCTGGGACACCGCGGGTCGCGTGTGGTGCCAGCAGTCGCTGGGCAAGTCGCGGGCGCTCGCGCGGCTGGTCCGGCCCACATTGCCGTACGTCCTCGGAAACGCCGCGGGGCGGACCGTCTTTCTCTCGCTGATCTTCGGCAAGCCCTGGGCGCTGGACGCCCAGGTCGCGCTGGAGACGGCCATCGGCGCGGTCGAGGCGACCGGATTCGACGAGGCGCTCGCCTCCTTCGCCGACGCGCGACTGCACGAAATCGGCTCGCTCACCGACATTCCAGTGACAATCGCCTGGGGCAGCCGCGACATCCTGCTCACCTATGCCACCCAGAGCCGCAGGGCGCGTCGCGCGTTGCCGACCGCCGAGCACGTCACGTTGCACGGCAGCGGGCACAGCCCATTCCCCGACGACCCCGCGGCCTGCGCGCAGGTCCTGCTCGAGACGATCGCGCGGGCGCAGTAACGTTCGGCTCAGCGGCCCTGCCACTGGGGCTCACGCTTCTGCGCGAACGCCAGCGCACCCTCGGCGGCGTCCTTGGAGAACAGTGCGGGCAACGCGATCTCGCCCTGCTTCGCGAACGCCTCCGCGACCGGCCAATCCGGTGACTCGTCGATGATCCGCTTGCTCGCCGCCACCGCGAGCGGTGCGGCCGCGGCGATCTCGGCCGCCAGCTCCAGCGCGGCGGACAGCGCTGCGCCGGGCTCGGTGACCCGGTTGACCAAGCCGAGCTGGTAGAGCCGCTCGGCGCCGACCCGTCCGCCGGTGAGCGCCAATTCAGCGGCCATGCTGCGCGGCAGCCGCTGGGTCAGCCGCAGCACGCCACCGCCCGCGGCGACCAGACCGCGCTTGACCTCCGGGATGCCGAACTGCGCGTCCCGCGCGGCGACGATGAGATCGCCCGACAAAGCCAGCTCGAAGCCACCGGCCAGCGCGAAGCCCTCGACCGCCGAGATCATCGGCTTCGCCGGAGGCTTCGCCGTGATGCCGAGCGGACCGCGGTGCTGGGTGATCGGCATCTCGCCCTTCGAGGCGGCGACGAGATCCATTCCGGCGCTGAAGGTTCCACCCGCACCGGTGAGTACGAGCACGCGGGCGGCGGCGTCGGCTTCGAACTCGTCGACGGCGGCCTCGATGGCTTGCGCGGTGGCCAGGTTGATCGCGTTGCGCGCCTCGGGACGGTTCACCGTCAGCACGGTGATCGCATCGCGCCGTTCGACACCTACCAGGTCGGTCATCGGGCGCTCCTCTCGGTGATCAAGGTGAACGTATCCGCGGCGAGGTCAGCGTCCGGAGGGAGCAAATGGCCTGCCGCGGTGGTGCCGGTATCCGACGCCCGGACCAGTATGCGGGGTCCCGCGAGCGTCAGCGCGCGCACCACAACGGCTTCCAGCGAAACTGACTCATGAGTAAGATACGAGAATGGGCACCAACATCGCGCTGCGGTTCGACAACGACCGCGCCTACGTCACGCTCGACCGGCCGGACAAGCACAACGGCCTGACCATCGACATGATTAGCGGACTGATTGCCAGTGCGAAAACCGTGGCTCGCCGCCCGGGAGTGCGCGCGGTAATCCTTTCCGGCAACGGACCCAGCTTCAGCAGCGGCATGGACATCGCGGCGGCCTCCAGCGATCCACTGGCAATCCTACGGAACTTCCTGCCCCTGCCCGGGCGCGGCACGAACGCCTTCCAAGAAGCGTGCTGGGCGTGGCGCCGCCTGCCCGTCCCGGTGATCGCGGCGATACACGGGCGCTGCTACGGCGGCGGACTCCAGCTCGCACTCGCCGCCGATGTCCGTTTCGCCACCCCGGACGCGGAGTTCTCCGTGATGGAAGCCAAGCACGGCCTCGTCCCCGATATGACCGGCGCCGCGACGCTATCCCGGCTGGTCGGCATCGACAAGGCACTCCTGCTGACGATGACCGCGGACACCGTGGACGCCGCCTACGCGGCGAAGATCGGCTTGGTCACCGAGGTGGCGGCCGACCCGGTCGCCGAGGCGGAGAAACTGGCCGACCAGATCGCGGCCCGGCCGCAGCACGCCGTCGCGGCCGCCAAGCGGCTGTTCGAGAGGACCTGGCATACCTCGCCGCGGCGCACCTTCGCCGTAGAGCGCGCCACCCAACTTCCGCTGATCGTTCGGAAAGCAGTCAGCAATCTAACAGCAAGGTAGCTGAAAGCTAACCAGTCTGAGACAGAAGCCCCGAATCCGCCGGTTCCGCTGCTACCATTTGCACGATTTGCCAGCCAGTCGAACTAGCGGTGCGAGGCACACTGCGAAGGAGTCTGTGTATCGCGGGACGTCTGTTTCGCACCGCTCCCGGCAAGAAACCGGAGGGCTCACAGACCTTGATCAAGTCCGCATCCTTGCTGCTCTCAGTGCTGGCGGGTGTATCGGCCTTGCTCTGCCCAGCGGCTACCCCCGCCATCGCCAACCCGAACGCCATCAACCCGATTCCCGTGCTCAACGGCACGACCGGACTGCCCAATCTGGCCGGCCGCGCCAGGGCGGTCTTTCAAGTGACGGGTATGGCCAGCCCGAACAACACCCAGAACTACAACGTGCTCGGTACCGACCTGGGCATCATGTGGGACAACGGGCACGGCGAAATGCTCACCGCGTTCGGCGACACCGCCGGTTTCGGTTTCCCGAATCTGCTCGCGGGCAGCATGTGGGCCTGGCGCAGCAATATCCTCCTCCGCAGCCATACCACGAATCCGGCCGAGGGCATCTATTTCGACAGCGTGGTCCGCGACGTATTCGGCCAGGCGCGTGATCTCATCCCGAGCCCGAAGATTCCGTTCCTGGAGATCAGCCGCATTCCCACCGCGGGCATCTCGGTCGGCGGCGTGCAATACATGAGCTTGATGTCGGTGCGGAGCTGGGACGACATCGGACGGTGGAGCACCAACTTCTCCGGGCTGGCCGTCTCCGGCGACAACGGCGAGACCTGGGCGGAATTGCCGGAAACCCGGCGTCCGAACGAGGGCGGAAACGCCAACTTCCAGATGAACGCGTTCCTCGCAGACGGCGGATACATCTACGAATACGGCACCCGGTCCGGACGCAACCACACCGCCCATGTGGCTCGGGTCCGGGCGCAGGACATCGCCGATCTCAGCGAATACGAATACTGGGACGGCAACAGTTGGCGCAAGAACGACGTGAACGCCGCGGCACCCATCATGTGGGGTGTCAGTGAGCTGTCGGTGATGTACAACTCCTATCTCGGACAGTTCATTTCGCTCACCACCGACGCGTTCAATTCCGTGGTGATGCGCCGCGCGTCGTCTCCGGCCGGCCCGTGGAGCGAACCCGAAGTGCTGATCGACACGCGCGAATTGCCCACCGCATACGCGCCATCGATCTTTCCGTACCAGACGGGACGCGATCTCTACTTCCTGACAACCGTGCACAGCCAATACAACGTCGTGCTGATGCGTACGACGCTGTAGCTCGCGGCGTACCGATCCAACGCGGCTTGACCTCAACAAAGGTTCACGTATGAGGCTGGACCGCGTTGGATCGTTCACGTTTCGGGAGGTTTCATGGTCACCACCACCGCCGACATGCGCACCTGGCTGCGCGACAACGCCGTCGCGATCGACAGCACCGACCCCGGCTCTCCCGGCCGGGACCTCGACGCCCTGATCGCGCGGCTCGGCACCGCGACGGTGGTCGGGCTCGGCGAGTCGACGCGGTTCTCCCGGCAAACCTTCGGAATCCGCGAGCGGATATTCCGCGCCCTGGTCGAGCGGCATGGCTTCCGCGCGTTGGCGATTCAGGACAGCGCGCGTTCCGGCGAACGCTGGGACGGGTTCGTCACCGCCGGAGAGGGCGAGCCGGAAACGGTGCTCGCCGGTGCGTGGCGGCCGTGGCGGACCGAGGAATCGGTGGCGGCGCTGCGCTGGATTCGCGGGTACAACCTGGCCCATCCGGACGACCCGGTGCGGATCTTCGGCGTCGAACCTCCGCACGCCGAGCCGAGCGACTACGACGCGGTGCTGGCCTACGTGCGCGACACGGCTCCCGAGCACTGGGCCGCGATCGAGGCGCACCTCGCGCCGATCCGCACCGCACATCAGGTCGACGAACACGTTCAGCGGCACCAAGACATCCACCCCGGCCGCCCGTTCGCCGAACACGCCGAGGAGGCCGTCGCCCTGCTCGAAACATTGCCGGACACACCGGAACGCGCCACCGCGCTCGTCCATGCCCGCCTGATCCTCGATTTCCACCGGCAGAGCGTCGCGGGCCAGGGCTTCGCCCGCGATGAGCGACCGTCCGCCGAGACGGTGCTGAATCACCAGCGCGCCACCGGCGCCAAGATCGTCTATTGGGACGGGCTCGCCCACACCACGAATATCCCGATTGTCTTCGGAACGGCCGAATTCCGTGGCGCGGGAAGTCATTTGCGCGACCACTTCGGCGATGCGTACGTGTCGGTCGGCATCGGCTTCCACCACGGCGACCTCGGCATGGCCGTGGCGCCCGATCCGCGCCCCGACCTGGTCGACGCCGCGCTCGGCGACGTCGAACTGCCCGCGTACTACGTGGACCTGCACGCCGAGGCACCGGAATCGGTCCGCGACCGGCTGGCCGGTCCCGCGAAGGTGCGCACCATCAGCGGCGTCTACGACCCCGCCGCGGACGCCGAGGCGCACATCCAGCTGGCATCCCTCGCCGCCGCGTTCGACGTCCTGATCCACGTGCGCGAGACCACGCCGGTGCACTGGCTCGATGTGTGATCTGCCGCGCCACTGGCAACCTTGCGAAGTCCCGATGGCGGATCAATAGACTCACGATATGGATGCGGCCGATTGGGACGAGCGCTACGCGCAAACGGAATTGGTCTGGGGCGCACCGCCGAACAACACCGTGGTGGAACATGTCTACGGATTGGAGCGGCGGACGCCGCTGCAACCCGCCACGCCCGACGGCGAGCCACCGGAGTTCCCCCGCGCACTCGATCTGGCGTGCGGTGAGGGCCGCAACGCCCTCTGGTTGGCCACGCACGGCTGGCAGGTACACGCGGTCGACTACTCCCAGGTGGGCATCGACAAGGGGCGCACCGTGGCGTCACGGCTGTCCCGATCGGTCCGCGGTCGCATCACCTGGCAGTGCGCCGACGTGACCGACCTGGACGCGGCGGGTATCACCGGCCCGTTCGAGCTGGTGCTGATGGTTTTCCTGCACCTGCCCACCGAGCAGCGCCGCGCGGTGGTTCGCAAGGCGGCCGGCCTGCTCGCTCCCGAAGGCACCCTGCTCGTCCTCGGCCACGACACCACCAACCTCACCAACGGCTGCGGCGGGCCACAGGACCCCGCCATCCTCTTCACCCCGGACGACATCGTCGCCGACCTCGACCCCGTGATCGCCGCCAACCGCATCCGCGTCCGCATCGCCGACCGCGTCTACCGCCCGACCGAAACCCGCGAAGCCATCGATGCCCTGGTCATCGCCACCCGTCCGGCCGAGTACGTGCCGACCGAGTGAGACACCCGAACAGGAAGGACGCACACCGCATCTGCCCGATGAGTACCCGGACCGTGTGCCGCGATCATGGTCCGGACGGGCCCGGCTGAGCCCGCCCACCTGCGGCGCCGAGAGCCCGGTTCAGGACCAGCGCTCCAACCACGGGGTGACGGTCTCGGCGATCAGATCGAATCCGGCGCGGAAAGCGTGCGGTTGGCCAGGAATGATCCGCACTTCGGCAGCATCGGCGGGATCGGGAATGCCGAACGGGTCGTTGGCACCATTGACGACCACGACCTCGATGTCTCCGGGGGCGAGTAGCTCGTCCCGGCGGGAATTCTCCGGCTTGCCCGGCGGGTGCAGCGGGAACGAGAGCGCGAGGACGCCGCGAGCGCGGGCCGCGACGGCGGTGCGGCAGGCGACCCGCGCCCCATTGCTGCGCCCACCCTGGATCAGTGGAATGCGCTTGCGGCCGCGTAGCCGAGCGACGATCTCCAGCCACGCCTCGTCCTGCTTGACCGTAGAACCAGGCGCCCGACGCCCGGCGACCCGATAGGGCTGCACCACCCGCGCCACGGCGCCACCCAGCCGCAGCGCCGAATCACGCACGGCGAGGAGGTCTTTCGTGTCCACTCCACCGCCCGCACCATGCGTGAGCAGCAGCAGGAACGCGGGCCTGCGGGGCTGCTCGAGCTTGACCTCGGCCGGTCCGGCACTAGTCTCGATGCGCATTGTGCTTATTTTTGCACCCGGTGCGCTGCGCGTTCGCTACACCTGGCGGCTTCCGTGCACGACGCGCCGACGGCGCGCCCATCAAACGCTGTAAAACGCGTCACATTGCCTGCTCAGCTCTTTGCGTCCTCATTACCGATCGGTAATATGGCGCATAAGTTACCCGCGAGTAGCATGCGGAAAACCGGCATGACTACCCGGTGGAGCGAACAACGGGCGGGAACGGCACCAACCGACCGCACCAAACTCAACGGAGAGTGAGTACTGACAATGGGTCACTACAAGAGCAACGTCCGCGACCTGGAGTTCAACCTCTTCGAGGTCCTGGGCCTCGGTTCCATCCTGGACAGCGGCGCCTACGGCGACCTCGATGCGGACACCGTCAAGGAGATGCTCAACGAAGTACGTCGCCTTGCCGAGGGCCCGCTCGGTGAGTCGTTCGCCGACGCGGACCGCAACCCGCCGGTCTTCGATCCCGCGACCCACACGGTCACGCTGCCCGAATCCTTCAAGAAGAGCTACCGGAAGCTGCAGGACGGCGGCTGGGACAAGCTGGGCATCGCCGAGGAGCTCGGTGGCCTGCCCGTTCCCCGCGCGGCCTACTGGGCCATCGCGGAACTGCTCTTGGGCGCGCAGCCGGCCGCCTTCATGTACGCCGCCGGTCCCGGCTTCGCGAACATCTTCTACAACAACGCCACCGAAGAGCAGAAGGGCTGGGCGAAGATCGCCGCCGAGCAGGGCTGGGGCGCCACCATGGTGCTCACCGAGCCCGACGCCGGTTCCGACGTGGGCGCCGGCCGCACCAAGGCGATCAAGCAGGAAGACGGCTCCTGGCACATCGAGGGCGTGAAGCGGTTCATCACCTCCGCCGACTCCGACGACCTGTTCCCGAACATCATGCACCTGGTGCTGGCCCGTCCCGAGGGCGCAGGACCGGGCACCAAGGGCCTGTCGCTGTTCTTCGTGCCGAAGTTCCACTTCGACCACCAGACCGGCGAGCTCGGTGAGCGCAACGGCGCCTTCGTCACCAACGTCGAGCACAAGATGGGCCTGAAGGTCTCGGCCACCTGTGAGGTCACCTTCGGCGGCCACGGCATCCCGGCCAAGGGCTGGCTGGTCGGCGAGGTGCACAACGGCATCGCGCAGATGTTCGATGTCATCGAGCACGCTCGCATGATGGTGGGCACCAAGGCCATCGCGACCCTGTCGACCGGTTACCTGAACGCGCGGGACTACGCCAAGGAGCGCGTGCAGGGCGCCGACCTGACCAAGATGACCGACAAGGCCGCGCCTCGCGTGACCATCACCCATCACCCGGACGTCCGTCGTTCGCTGGCCACCCAGAAGGCGTACGCCGAGGGCCTGCGCGCGGTCTACCTGTACACCGCCGCGCACCAGAATGCCGATGTGGCCCAGCATGTTTCCGGTGCGGACGCCGACCTGGCCGCCCGCGTCAACGACCTGCTGCTGCCGATCGTGAAGGGCGTCGGTTCGGAGCGGGCCTACCAGTACCTGACCGAGTCGCTGCAGACCCTGGGTGGTTCCGGCTTCCTGCAGGACTACCCGATCGAGCAGTACATCCGCGACGCGAAGATCGACTCGCTGTACGAGGGCACCACCGCCATCCAGGCGCAGGACTTCTTCTTCCGCAAGATCGCCCGCGACCGCGGCGTCGCGCTGGCCCACGTGGCCGGCCAGGTGCAGAAGTTCATCGACGCCGAAGCGGGCAACGGCCGCCTCAAGGCCGAGCGCAAGCTGCTGGCCACCGCGCTGGAGGACGTGCAGGCCATGGCCGCCACGCTCACCGGCCACCTGATGGGCGCCCAGGAGCAGCCGAGCGAGCTGTACAAGGTCGGCCTGGGTTCGGTGCGCTTCCTGCTCTCGGTGGGTGACATGCTCATCGGCTGGCAGCTGCTGCGTCAGGCCGAGATCGCCATCGCGGCGCTCGACAACGGCGCGACCGGCGCCGACCAGGCGTTCTACAACGGCAAGATCGCCGTCGCGCAGTTCTTCGCGCGCAACATCCTGCCGGAGCTGACCGCCACCCGCGCCGTGCTGTCCAACCTGGACAACGACATCATGGAGCTGGACGAAGCGGCCTTCTGACACATCTTCATAACACGCACACGACAAAACGGCCCGGAGATCATCTCCGGGCCGTTTTGTCGTCTACGGTTGTCGATTCGTGACGTCTGATCAGCGCTCGACGCCGATGCGCTCCGGTAGATTGCGTGCTCCCGGGAGGCGGCAGGAGCCTCCCGACTCCCACGTTTCGGCGCGGAAGGTGACGGCAAAGGTGCCCGAGGGGATGCGCAACGCGACTGGCATTGGCGCTTACTTGCGCGAACGGCGACTCGCCGCCGGATTGACGCCCGCGCACCTGGCCCAACACGCCGGGCTCGCCGAGCCGGTGCTGGACCAAGTCGAAACGGGTGCGGTCATGCCGGGTTACGCACTGCTCGAGCGGCTTTTCGACGCGCTCGAAGTACCGGCCTGGTACCGCAGGCACATCGTCGTGCTGACTTTGCCGAACTTCTTCGAGGCCGCCTACGGACCTGGGCCGGGGGTGCCGACTCCCGACGATCTGGACGACCTGCACAGCCTTCCCGATCCCGCCTGCTATCAACGAATGCCGACGCAGGATCTGGTGGCGGCGAACTCCGCCTACGAGCGGACTTTTCCGGGAGCCGCCGCCCGATCGAACATGCTGGAGTGGATGTTTCTGGACTCGGCCGCCAAACGGGTGATCGTCGAGTGGGCCGTGGAAGCGCACCTGCTGGTCGACGCGTTTCGCATCCTGTCCCCGCTCGCGCCGCGCGAGCGCGTCGAGGAGATCGCCGAGCGCTGCCGCCGCTCCCCCGACTGGGATCGCATGTGGACCAGCGAGGTTCGCTTCGCGGACATCCCGCGCGGCAGGCTGCTGATGCGCGACCTCGCCACCCGCCGGGTACGCACGATGAGCATGCGCGTCTACAGCCCCGAACTCCCCGAACGGCCTTGGTGGCTTTACCGGCTGGTGACAAGCGGTCGAACGCGCGGCGCGTATGCGCCGATGTAAGCGACATCGAGGCGGCGAACAGGCAGAATGAGCGAGCAGACTGCGTCCCAGAAGAAGGGAATTGCCGGATGACTCGATCGCTGTCCGCACTCGCCGGTGCCGGTGCGCTCGCCGCGGTCCTCGCCCTCGCCGCCGCCGCGCCGGTCGGGGCCGACCCCAACAACGTCATACCGATCCCGGCCCTCAACGGCATCCACGGACTGCCGAACCTGCCCGGCCCGACCAAGGCCGTCTTCCAGGTGACCGGCATGGACAGCCCGAACCGCACGCAGAATTTCAACGTGCTCGGCACCGATCTTGGCATCATGTGGGACGACGGCAACGGACGCATGATCACCGCTTTCGGCGACAGCGCCGGGCTCGGCTTCCCCAATCTGCTGGCGGGCAGCATCTGGGCCTGGACCAGTAACGTGCTCTTCCGCAGCTCGACACATGACCCGGCCAACGGCATCATCTTCGAGGACGTGGTGCCGAATCCCTTGCCCAGCCCCAAGATCCCCGGCATCGAAATCAGTTTGATCCCCACGGCGGGCATCTCGGTGGGCGGTGTGCAGTACATGAGCCTGATGTCGGTCCGGGAATGGGGCGACCACGGCAAATGGCACACCAATTTCGCCACGCTGGCCGCCTCGCACGACGGCGGTACCACCTGGACGCCGCTCACCCACACCCGCCGCGCCAATGTCGACGGCCACGAGAACTTCCAGCAGAATGCCTTCCTGAAGGCGGGCGGCTACATCTACCGCTACGGCACCCCGTCCGGCCGCAACAATCCCGGATTCGTCTCCCGCGCGAAAGAATCCGATATCGCCAACATCGACGCCTATGAATACTGGGACGGCAAGGCGTGGAAGCCCGGCGACGCCAAGACCGCGGCGCCCATCGTGGGCGGCGTGGCCGAATTGTCGGTGATGTGGAACGACTACCTCGGTCAGTTCGTCATGCTCACCACCGATCCGTTCAACAGCGTCGTCATGCGCACCGCGGCCGCCCCCGAAGGACCGTGGAGCGAACCCAGGGTCCTCATCGAGGCCCGCGCCCTGCCCACCGCGTACGCACCGATGATCTTCCCGTACCAAACCGGCCGTGACCTCTACTTCCTGGTCACCCAGCACACCCAATACAACGTTGTGCTGATGCGGACACCGCTGTGACGGTGCCCGATACGGCGAGGTGAGATCCTTACCCCGCACACGCGATAATCCGCCCTGCCTCATCGCGAGGCGGGGCGGATCTATTTCGGCGACACGCTAGGAGAACGGAGGGACTCTCACTCACACTTGACGATCGGAATCGGGTCGTATTTCACCGTGCGGGTGGTGCGGGAGACTTCGCGTCCGGTTTTGCGGTCGGTGATGACGCGGGTGTCGGAGATGGTGAAGCCGGGGGCGCCTTCGGAGGCGATGCAGTCCTTGCCCTTGGGCAAGGTGATGGTCTTGGGGTCGGTCGGTTTGGTCTTCTCGCCGGTGATGGATTCGACGTCCACCGTCTTGGTGCCCCACAGACGGACGGTCACCTCGGAGTCGGTGACGAAAGCCTCGATGTAGACGCCGGTTTGGCTGTTGTTGCGGAATTTGAGGTCGATCGCGCCGTCGAAGACGGTGGCCTCGCGGGCGGCCGGGTAGCGGGAGATGTAGTAGCTGTGCTCGGTATGGCCCGCGTCTTCCATACCGGCGAAGTACGCGGCGTTGTAGAGCGTGGTGGCGAACTGACTGATGCCGCCGCCGACGGCGGTGCTGGGACGGCCGTGGTCGATGATGCCGGACTCGACATATCCTTCCGCGGTACCGCGCGGGCCGGTGAATTCATTCAGCGAGAACGTTTCTCCTGGCTTCACGATCGCGCCGTTGACCTTCCTGGCCACGGTGCGGATATTGACGCCGGAGGGGCCGCTGAAGCCGCTGGTGGTGAACGAACCCACCGTCTCGGCGATGCCGAGACCTTGCGCCGCCTCGGTGGTCACTTTCGGTTCGATTCGCTCATAGACCGCCTGGCCGGTCCGCTCGCCTTGGGCGACCAGCAGCGCGTTGAACTGTTCGAAGGTCTTCGGCCAGTTGATCTTGTCGCCGACGACTGCGGGAACGACCGCCGGTCTACCGCCGGATACAGCGAAGGTAGCGTCCTTCGGCTCGACTTCCGTTGGCGCGAGCTGCGGGGCGAGCAGGCCGATCGCGGCGTCCTGGTTCACCGACACGGCCAGGCCACCCTGTCCGTCCGGCGCGAAGGTGAGCACGGACGCGATCTGTTCCGGGTCGAGCCTGGCGGCGGCGCCCTTGCCCGCGAACGTGATCGGCGCCTGCACCGCAGGCTGCGCGATCTCGCGCAGCACCTGATCCACCGCCTCGGGGCGCACGCTCAGCGGCGCGGGCACGACCGGAAGATCCAGTGGCCCACTGGTCATCCAGTTGTCGACCAGTTCGGCACGTGCGGGCCCGAGGTCGAGCACCCGCCCCGGAACCGGCGGCACCGCAACCGGTTTGGCGTTGTCGAAGGTGATGGTGCCCTCGACCGTGGGGCGGTCGTGCACCCGCAGTTCGGACAATTGGCGGTCCAATGCCGGTTCGTCGACCGCGCTGACGATCGCGACGTCGCGGGTGGTGAAGAAGGAGGCGAGCCGGGTGAACGGGCTGAGCGGCTGGGAGCCGATCCGCGACCAGGTGGCGTCCCAGTTCACGGCGAGTCCGGCGGAACTCGGCACGATACTCGTCTGCACGTCGCCGATGCGCAGCGGCAGTTCCCGGCTCGCTCTGGGCTCGAGTTCCGCGCGCAGGCGGGCATCGGCCGCGGACTTGTCCATGCCGCCGATGTCGACGCCCTCGACGACGGTGCCGCGAGGCACCTCGCCCGAGGACAGCGCCCAGTCCGCGGCGTATCCGAGACCCGCGAGAGCGAGCACCGCGCCGACCGCGATACCCACCCGGCGCAGCACGGCGGCATCCTGGCGGTTCGGCGGCGGGCTGGAAATCGGACGGCGCCCGGATGCCCGACGCGGCGGCGGAGGCGACGGCCGCCGCAGGCCGGTGTGCATGGGCTGGGTGGGCATTGCATCGCCACGCCACCCGGCTGATTGATCTGATTCCTGGGGTCGATCCGCCCCGAGGAGCTGGCGCCATCCGACGTCGCCACCCGCTCTAGGGCCGCGGTCTCCGGTGCTCGGCTGGCTCGTCACGAACCGTCCTCCACGTTCGATTGAATTGTGGACCCGCACGACACGAGTCCCCACCAACGATAGTGGCCCTTGCCGACCGGGGTCGGCACAGCACGGATCAGCAGCAAATCCCGCGCAAAAGAGCCGGGTACAGCACGCAAAGAGGCCCGCACAGTTGCCGGGTCGGGGGTCTGGCAACTGCGCGGAGCCGCCCTGTTTATCGGCGTATCGCATGGGGCGTTACACGCGCCGGACAGACCGTGATCGATGCAACGCGGGACAATCGAGAAGGACCGCCCCGGAGCGGCTCGCGCTGGACGCCGCAGGACTTCGCACACGAGGGAGATGGATGGCATGCAGCTGGGAATGATCGGCCTCGGCCGAATGGGCGCCAACATCGTGCGTCGGATCGTCGCCGACGGGCATACCGCCGTCGGGTACGAGCCTCGCGCGAAGCACATCGAGGAACTGCGCGCCGAGCTCGAGGACAGCTTCCAGGGCAGCACCGACCTCGCCGAGTTCGTGCGGCTGCTGGAGACGCCGCGCGTGGTCTGGGTGATGATCCCGGCCGGCGCCACGAGCGCGGTGATCGACCAGGTGGCCGAACTGCTCGAACCCGGCGACATCGTCATCGACGGCGGCAACAGCCGCTACCACGAGGACATCGAGCGCGCCGAGCGGCTGCGGCCCAAGGGCATCCACTACCTGGACATCGGCACCTCGGGCGGGGTATTCGGCCGCACGCGCGGCTACTGCCTGATGATCGGCGGCGAGGCAGAGCAGGTGAAGTACCTGGACCCGCTGCTGAAATCCATCGCCCCGGGCTTGGAGGCGGCCGAGCGGACGCCGGGGCGTACCGGCGAGCCGTCCACGGCCGAGCTCGGCTATCTGCACTGTGGACCGGCCGGCGCGGGCCACTTCGTGAAGATGGTGCACAACGGCATCGAGTACGGTGCGATGGCCGCCTATGCCGAAGGCTTGAACATCCTGCACAAGGCCAACTACGGCGCCGAGCACGCGGGCGAGTTCTCCGCGGAGGAGACGCCGCTGGAGCATCCCGAGTACTACCGGTACGACATCGACGTGCCCGAGGTCACCGAGGTGTGGCGGCGGGGTTCGGTGGTCGCCTCCTGGCTGCTCGACCTCACCGCGGCGGCACTGCACGCCGACCCGGACCTGGAGACCTACAGCGGCCGGGTGTCCGATTCCGGCGAAGGGCGCTGGACGATCGATGCCGCCATCGATATCGGCGTGCCCGTGCCGGTGCTGTCGTCCGCGTTGTTCGCGCGGTTCTCTTCCCGGGGTGAGGCCCTCTACGCGGACAAGATGCTCTCGGCGATGCGGAAGGCATTCGGCGGTCACCACGAGCTACCAGGTAATTAGGCGAGCACAATGCGGCCCCCGATCGGAAACTCCGATCGGGGGCCCCATACGTTGTGCGCGGAGTACTTCCGGCGCTCGGCGCGATCAGCGCTCCAGGATGGCGACGACGCCCTGGCCGCCCGCCGCGCAGATGGAGATCAGGGCGCGGCCGGAGCCCTTTTCGGCGAGGAGCTTCGCCGTGGAGGCGACGATGCGGCCGCCGGTGGCGGCGAAGGGGTGGCCCGCGGCCAGCGACGAGCCGTTGACGTTGAGCTTGCTCCGATCGATCGAGCCGAGCGCGCCGTCCAGGCCGAGACGCTCCTTGCAGTAGGCGTCGGACTCCCACGCGGCCAGGGTGGCCAGCACCACCGAGGCGAACGCCTCGTGGATCTCGTAGTAGTCGAAGTCCTGCAGGGTCAGGCCGTTGCGGGCGAGCAGGCGCGGCACCGCGTAGGTCGGCGCCATCAGCAGGCCGTCGGGGCCGTGGATGTAGTCGACCGCGGCGACCTCGCTGTCGACCAGGTGGGCCAGCACCGGCAGCTTGCGCTCGGCGGCCCACTCCTCGCTGGACAGCAGCACGGCGGAGGCGCCGTCGGTCAGCGGGGTGGAGTTGCCCGCGGTCATGGTCGCGTCGCCCGCCTTCACCCCGAAGACCGGCTTCAGCGTGGCCAGCTTCTCGATCGAGGAGTTCGGCCGCAGGTTGTCGTCGCGGGTCAGGCCGAGGAACGGCGTGATCAGATCGTCGAAGAAACCGCGGTCGTAGGCGGCCGCCATGTTCTTGTGCGACAGGTAGGCCAGCTCGTCCTGCGCCTCGCGCGCGATGCCGAATTCCTTGGCGGTGATGGCGGCGTGCTCACCCATGGACAACCCGGTGCGCGGCTCGGCGTTGCGCGGGATCTCGATGCCGAGCATGCTCGGGCGCAGCTGGCCGACCAGCTTGAGACGGTCCTTGTTGGTCTTGGCGCGGTTGGCGTCGAGCATCCACTCGCGCAGGCCTTCGCTCACGCCGATCGGGGCGTCGGACGTGGTGTCGGTGCCGCCACCGACGCCCGCCTCGATGCGACCGGCGGCGATCGCGTCACCGACGGTGACGATCGCCTGGAGGCCGGTGCCACACGCCAGCTGCAGATCATGCGCGGGGGTGTAGGGGCTCAGCGTGCTGCCGAGCACGCTCTCCCGGATCAGGCCGTGCTCGCCGACCCGCTTCAGCACGGCGCCGCCGGCGACCATGCCGAGCCGTTCGCCCTGCAGGCCGAAACGGCTGACCAGCCCGTCCAGCGCGGCGGTGAACATGTCCTGGTTGGAGGCGTGCGCGTACGCCTTGTCCGAGCGAGCGAACGGAATCCGGTTGCCGCCCACGATCGCGACCGGGCGGGTCGTCTTACCGGTCTTGGCGGTGCTCTTCGCCGAATTGGCTTTGCTGGTCACTCGAGTCTCCAAGGTCTCGTGGATGGATGTCCCCGGCGGCCCGGTTCGGCGTGGCTGACTCCACGCGGATCGGCGCACCGTCGCGGTTGTTTACAACAAACTTACTCTGGAGTAAGTTCAATGTCGACACGTACCCCGCAAAAGTGCGCTAGCAGACCACGCCGGGGCGACCTCCAACCCGAGAGACAGAACTCAGAAAAGGTAGGAATAGTGGCAGCCAGCAAGAACAAGGGTGCTCCCAACCTCTACGGATCGTTCGTACACTCCGCTCCCGGCGCGTTCGTGGCCAGCAAGCTCGGCCTGCCGCAGCCGGAGACTTTGCGTCGCTATGTCAAGGGCCAGTCGCCGCTGCCCGGTCCGGTGCTGCTCGGCGGCAAGGGCCGGGTCGCCGAGCCGGTCCGCACGCTGCTGTCGGACTACACTTTCGCCGACGCGCTCAGTCCCGAAACCAAGTACGGCGCAGTAGTGTTCGATGCCACCGGCATCGGCACCATCGAGGACCTCTCGCAGCTGTTCGAGTTCTTCCAGCCCGCCATGCGCAGTATCGCCCCGTCCGGGCGCGTCGTGGTCATCGGCACCACGCCCGAGCTGGCGTCCAGCGTGGACGAGCAGATCGCGCAGCGGGCGCTGGAGGGCTTCACCCGCTCGGTGGCCAAGGAGCTGCGGCGCGGCGCGACCGCCCAGCTGGTGTACCTGCACCCCGAGGCTCCGGCCGCCGCGACCGGCCTGGAGTCGACCCTGCGGTTCCTGCTCTCGGCCAAGTCGGCGTTCGTCGACGGCCAGGTCATCCGCGTCGGCAAGGACGACGCGACCGCGCCCGCCGACTGGGACCGCCCGCTGGAGGGCAAGGTCGCCGTGGTCACCGGCGCGGCGCGCGGGATCGGCGCGACCATCGCCGAGGTGTTCGCCCGCGATGGCGCCCAAGTGATCGTGGCCGACATCCCGGCCGCGGGCGAGGCACTGTCGCAGACCGCGAACAAGGTCGGCGGCACCGCGCTCGCGCTCGACGTGACCGCTCCCGACGCGGCCGAGAAGCTGGCCGAATTCGCCACCGAGCGCTTCGGCGGCATCGACATCGTCGTGCACAACGCGGGCATCACCCGCGACAAGCTGCTGGCGAACATGGACGAGGGTCGCTGGAACTCGGTCATCAACGTGAATCTCGCCGCGCCGCATCGCATTACCGAGGGCTTGGTGGCCCGGGGCGCGCTGAAGGAGGGCGGTCGCGTGATCGACGTGTCCTCGATCGCCGGCATCGCGGGCAACCGCGGCCAGACCAACTACGGCGCATCCAAGGCGGGCGTCATCGGCATGGTCGCCGCCGAGGCGCCGAAGCTGGCGGAGAAGAACATCACCATCAACGCCGTCGCGCCCGGTTTCATCGAGACCGCGATGACCGCCGCCATCCCCCTGGCCACCCGTGAGGCGGGCCGGTTGATGAGCTCGCTGCAGCAGGGCGGACAGACCGTCGACGTCGCCGAGACCATCGCCTACTTCGCGAGCCCGGCCTCGAACGCGGTGACCGGCAACGTCGTTCGGGTCTGCGGGCAGAGCCTGATCGGAGCATGATGGCCCACAGCGCAGCAGCGGGGGAACAGACACAGGTGATCACGCTCACCGAGCCACCGAAGAACAGCCGGCTGTTCGCCAAGGCGGCGCTCGGCGCGGTGCCGCTGCTGTCGGCGCGCAAGCCGACGCTGCCGGACCGGGCCGTTCAGCTGGAGGGTCTGCGGGTCGACCCGGATCACCTGGCCGCCTACTGCCGGGCGACCGGTCTGCGGTTCGGCGACGCGCTGCCGCTGACCTACCCGTTCATCCTCACCTTCCCGCTTGCCATGCAATTGGTGGTGGCACGGGACTTCCCGTTCGTCGCGGTAGGTGCGGTGCACGCGGAGAATGTCATCGAGCGCACTCGCGACATCTCGGTGAGCGAGCCGCTGGACATCCGCACGCACATCGAGAATCTGCGCGAGCACCCGAAGGGTCTGCTCGTCGACGCGATCAGCGACGTGAAGGTGGGGCGTGAGCTGGTGTGGCACCAGATCACCACGTTCCTGCACCAGCAGCGCACCTCATTGTCGGGCGGGCCGAAGCCGGAGCCGAAGCCGGAGGAGGTCCCGCCCCCGCCGCTGCGCACGTTGCGGGTGGAACAGAAGACGATCACCCGGTACGCGGCCGCGTCGGGTGATCACAACCCGATCCACACGTCCGCGTTGGGGGCCAAGGCATTCGGGTTCCCCAGGTCGATCGCGCATGGCATGTGGTCGGCGGCGACCATCCTCGGCTCGATCGAGGGGCGCATTCCGGAGAAGACCACGTATTCGGTCAAGTTCGGCAAGCCGATTCTGCTGCCCTCCACCGTGAACGTGTACGCCGACCAGGTCGAAGGCGGCTGGGATCTGGCGCTGCGCCACCCGAAGAAGGGCTACCCGCACCTGACGGCGACTCTTCGCTGAGCGACCGAAGCCGCTGCCGGATTCAGGTGAATCCGGCAGCGGCTTCGTTCATTTCACGATGTCAGCTGTCAGCAGTCGCAGCCACAATCGCAGTTGCAGCAGCCACAGTTGCCGCAATCGCAACAACCGCAATCACCGCAATCACCGCCATCGCAGTCCTTGATCCAGGCGTCCTTGCGTTCGCCGGTGCAGGGTTGCGTGTGATCGGCGCAGCAGGCGTAACCGGTGCAGTACGCGCCCAGGATGAGTGCGAGGGATTCGCCTATTCCGGGGCGGCGGGTCGGTGGACGATGACCGGTGCGGTGCATGTGGAGGTGGGCCTCGGCATGCGGCAGTCCGGCGCTGTCGTGCGACACCGAGCAGCTGTGTGCGGCCAACGTCCCGAGGCCGCTGCCGATCCGCCGCAGCACCGAGGCCAGCGGGTCGAGCAGCATCCAGCGTACGGTCGGCACCCGGCTCAGCTCGGCCGCGGCGATAGCGGTTCGCAGGCGCGAATTCGATTGGCGCACCAGGTCGTATGCCTCGTGCAAGGTTGTCCCGGTGGCCGCGAGGGGATTGAAGTTGTCCCGAGACAAGTCCTCGTCATAGTCCGCGACGGCGTCGGCCAGATGCGCGATCCGGCCGAACTGCCACCCCGCCTCGCGCAGGGCTTCTACATTGTCCGGGCGATCGGCCAGCACGGCGGTGTGGGCGAAGAACGCCGACGCGCACAGCTGAGTGGGTGCGGTGAGCCGGTCCAGCGGATCGGCCGACGACGCCATCGCCGACTGCCAATGCGAGGAAGCAGCAAGCGATTCCGGCACGAACCCGCCCGCCCGCAGTGCGGCCGCACTCGAACCGCCCACGGCGACCAGCTCTTTCGCCTCCTGCTCCAGTCGCACTTGGGCGTCGAGCGCGGCGACGAGGGGTTCGACGTCGAGACCGATCCGCGCGGCGCCCGCGCGTGCCTCCCCCGCCCACCGCGTCGCAGCTTTCGCCAGCGGTCCACGCGCGAGCGCGGCCACCTCACCGTCATCCACGTGATCGCGAATCTTGGCTGCCGCCAACAGCAATGAGGCCGTGGTGGCCAGCTGCACGCCGGGCGAGTCCGCGGCGGCCACCGAGGCCCGCCGCATTCCGCGCAGCGGGCACGGAGCCGCCGTGGTGCGCGGCGCCGAACCGGACTGCGCCTCGGTGAGCATGCTCAGCACCAGCGCGTCCTTGTTGGTCGTGGCGCGGGCAAGCTGACCGTGCCCGTCCCGCAACCCCAGACATAACCCGCACAAATGCGCACGCCAATCCGTGCTATCGATGCCGTATTTCTGAGCGCCGTGCGCACACGGCCTGAGCAACCCGAACACTTCCGCCCCGTTTCCCCCGGCTCGATCGAATTCGCCGGTCCGCATTTGTCGAACTCACGCACTCTGGCAGGAGGGCCGCGCGGAGGCAACTGGGCTGGGCAAAAGCCGGACTACTCGATCTTCTTGCGGCCGGCCAGACCGCGCCAGGCGAGGTCGTCCAGGAGGTCGACGGCTTCCGCGACCTCGATCCGGCCACTGGCCAACCGGTCGGCGATGGCCTCGCCCGCGCCGATCACGGCGACCGCGACGACGTCGAAATTCGTTCCCGGCTCGGCGTGCTTGGCGCTGGACTCGAGCAGTTTGGCGGTCAATTCGATGACCCGCTCGCGGGCGTTCTCGATCTCCGACGCGAACGCCTGCTGACCGATGGCCTGCCGGTAGAGCACCTGCCAGGAGCGGCGATTGCGGTCGACGAAGCCGAGGAAACCCTCCAGCGCGGTGCGGACCTGCTCATGCGGCGACAACAACGGATTGCCCGCCGGTGCGACGGATTCGATGAAGCGCATCCCCTCGCGCTGGATGCAGGCACGGAATAGTTCGTCCTTGGAGCCGTAGTACAGGTACAGCATCGGCTTCGAGATCTTCGCCTCGGCGGCGATCGCGTCCATCGAGGTGTCGTGGAAGCCTTTACGCGAGAAAACCTCCACCGCGGCGTCGAGCATCTGTTGCTCGCGTATCGCCCGCGGAAGTCGCTTCGTTCCGCCTGCCATCCACACTCCTACCACAGGTGAACCTCATATATTACTCCAAGGTAAGTTCGGTCGGTCCGATTTGCTCACCGGTCGCTCGACTCGGCCGTGCGGCTGCATTGAGCCTTCACTCGGCCCGGCGCATGAAGCAGCCACCTCGAGCCATCGCGGGGCCTATGCGGCTGCCTCAGCAGCGCGGCAACACACCCTTGAAAGCGGCCATCCGCAGCACCGAGGCATCCACCTGCGCCATCGGGAGGCGTCCACTCGACACCGCCTGCTCCAGCCGGTCGAGCACCCGCGGCACCGCGTCGGTGGTGATCCACAGGGCGTTGTCGGCGCCGGCGACGAGTGCGGCCTCGACAGCGTCCTCGATCGACATCCTGGCGGTGATCGCCGCCATCCCGCCGAGATCATCGGTGAAGATCGGTCCCTGGAACGGCGCGGCGCCGTAGCCGCGGCCCTCGCGCAGCAGCGCCATCACCTCGGGACTGATGCTCGCCGGAACATCCGGGGTGGTCAGGCCGGGCACGTCCAGGTGGCCGACCATGACCGCCGCGCCCGAGCCGATCAGCTCGCGGAACGGCACCAGGTCCACCGTCTGCAGCTGCGCCAGCGGCGGGGTGCGCACCGCACCGGTGTGCGAGTCGCCGGAGCCGGACCCGTGACCGGGGAAGTGCTTCATCACCGTGCCGACACCGACCTCACGCATCGCCCGGATGTAGGCGTCCGCGTAGCGGGTGACCACGGCGGGATCGTCGGAGAAGGAGCGGTCGCCGATGACCGTGTCGTCGGGCTGGGAGCTGACGTCGACGTCGGGGGCGAAGTTCACCGTCACGCCGACGTCCTTCAGGGCACGCCCCCGGTCCAGCGTCGCGCCGTAGAACTCCTCGGGGCTCATGGTCTGCGCCGTCACCCGCGCGGATGGCGCCGGGCCGATCAGGTCGCGAACGCGGGAGACGCGGCCGCCCTCCTCGTCGATGGTCACCATGAGCGGAACCTTGGCCGCCTCCTTGACCTGCGTGATCTGGCCCGATCCGAGCAGCGCCTGGTCGGTCCATCCACCCACGAAGATGCCGCCGATCTGCTCGCTGCGCACCACGTTCGTCGCGTCGGCCGCGCCGGTGACGCCGACCGTCAGCAGCTGGGCCAGCTTCTCGCGGGTGGTGAACTGCGCGAGGTACCCGGCCGTGCAGTCCGGCGGCGCCGCGGACGTGACCGGGACCGCGGCCGTCGCCGGGTCCGGTGTGGTGCTGCTCGGCGACGCCGAATCGGAGGAACCGCCATTGGAGCAGGCGCTCACGATGGCGGCGAGAACGGCGAGGACGAGCAGAGGCGTCTTCCGCATAGAGGTCAACCGTACTCGCCGCGGCGTGGGCGACCGCACCCGCTGGGTGCCTACCGGGCGGGCGGCTCGCGGACTCGATGGCGGCGGCGGTCCAGCCGCGTGCGGCGGCGGTCCAACACAGGGCAAAGCTATTGGCCTCGTGGGCAATTCGTTCGTGCTGCTCGGTTCGGCGCATCGCACTGCCGCTCATGCGATCCCCTCCGATGCCGAGCCGGTGCGACTCGGCTCGGGAGCGAGATCCGCACGGCGCCATCTCGTGCTACTCGACTTCGTTCGCGCAGGTCGGGACGGTGTACAAGCTGATTCGGGTAGGCCGAGCGGGGTAGTCTCGGGGTATCGCCGTGCGTCTCCCTCAGGAGGTCACCGTGCCCTGCGATCTGATGCTCATCGCCTACGACGGCTCCGAGAACGCCAAGCGCGCCGTCGAATACGCCGGACGGTTCCTCACCGCGAATCGAGCCATCGTGCTGACCGCGTGGGAACCGATGGTGCGTCAAGCCGCCCGTCTCTCCGGGCTGTCGGGTGTCATGCAACCGGAATGGGTGCCCGACGACGAGATCGAGGACATCGCCTACGTCGACGCGCGCGCCATCAACTCGGAGGGCGTGCGGCTGGCCGAGCTGGCGGGCCTGAACGCGGAGGCGCGCACCGCCGAATGCACCTCGACCATCTGGAACGCCATCGTCGACTGCGCCGACGAATTGGACGTCGACATCATCGTCGCGGGCACTCGCGGCGCCACCGGTATCCGTGCGCTCCTGCACAGCAGCGTGGCCGACGCCGTCCTCAAGCACTGCCACCGTCCCGTCCTGCTCGTGCCGCCAGGAAAGAATCCCTGACTGGTGAGACTTGGATCGCTCGACAGCGATGGAACACCGATGACGGGGTTAGTTTGGTCCCATGGATGGGTTCCTGCTTGCTCGCGCCGCCGGGGTTGTTCGGGGGTACGGGAGCCGGGTCGTCTTCGATGACGCGCAGCGGGCGGGGGCTGCGCTGCGAGACGGCAGCGCGGAGCTGGTCGTGGGTGCGCTGCCCTTCGATCCGCGTAGGCCCGCCGCCCTGAGTGTGCCCGAACGCGCCGAGCACACGGTCGGTCCGTGGCGGCCCGCCGCGCTGCCCGATCTGCCCGCGGTCCGGGTGGTCGCCGAAATACCCAGCCCGGCAGAGCATGTCGCGCGGGTGACGAAATTGGTCGAGCAGCTCGAGGATCCGGGGCAGCCGCTGCGCAAGGTCGTCGCGGCGCGATCGGTGCTGGCGGAGGCGGAGTTCGCGCTGGACCCGGAACTCGTCGCCGGACACCTGCTGACCAGGCATCCGCACGCGAACGTCTTCGCCGTCGACCTGACGCCCGCGGGACGCCCCGGCGCGACCCTGGTCGGGGCCACGCCGGAAGTGCTGATCGCCCGGCACGGCGACACCGTGACGCTGCGTCCGCTGGCGGGCACCCTGCCGCGGCTGCCCGACCCGGCCGCCGACGCCGCGCAGGCCCGAGAACTGCTGGCCAGCACCAAGAATCGCGACGAGCACGCGTTCGTGATCGACTGGATCAGGGATCGGCTCGGGCCGATCTGCGCCGAACTGTCCATTCCGGACAGCCCGGAGCTGATCAGCACGCACGAGGTATGGCACCTCGCGACGCCGATCAGCGGACGCCTGCGCGACACCTCGATCACCGCGCTCGACTTGGCGGTGCTGCTGCACCCGACGCCCGCGGTCTGCGGCACCCCGACCCACCTCGCCTTGGACACCATCGCGCACATCGAGGAAGACCGCGGGTTCTACGGCGGAGCGGTCGGCTGGTGCGACGCGGACGGCGACGGCGCGTGGATGGTCGCGATCCGCAGTGCGGAACTCTCGGCCGACGGGCGCACGGTGCACGCGTACGCGGGCGGCGGCATCGTCGCGGCCTCCGACCCGCAGGCGGAGCTGGACGAGACCACCGCGAAGCTGCGCACCCTGCTCGGCGCGCTGCACTGCACGCTCCCCGCGCACTGATCACCCAGCTGCCGGTCGGCCTGTGTGGCCGGTCACATGCAGGTCAGCGCATCCTCGGCGCCGGTCCGCGGGACATGTCGATCGAGATTCCGCGGCCTGAACGCATACAAATACCGGACGTCCTGCTAGGTTGACCGGGAACGTGCCTGCATCGACGTATTGGAGTTGCCGCGATGAAGTTTGCTGTCCCGGGTGTTGCGAGTGCGGTCGCGGGCGCCGTACTGGGTGTGATCGGTGTTCTTCTCATCACCGTGGCCGTGCAGCAGAACACGCGACCGGAGATCGACCGCAGCGGCGACAAGGACTCCTCGCTGCTGAACAACGTTGAGTACGGCAGCCGCTGACCCGCTGACCTCACCTTCACCTGCCGACTCGCTCGGATCCTCCGCGGCGCCGGGGCAGCACAGCACCGCGCCGCTGGGTAGACGTTGGTTCGCCGCGACGGTCGTCGCGGCGTTCCTGCTGACCTTCGCGCAGGCGCCCGGACGCACGGTCGCCGACACGAAATACGACTTGGCGCAGAATCCGCTCGGCTTCCTGGAACGCGCGAGCCATCTGTGGAGCAGCCAGGCGCCGATGGGCCAGGTGCAGAACCAGGCCTACGGATATTTCTTCCCGCACGGCGCGTTCTTCTCGCTCGGCCATGTGCTCGGGGTGCCCGCATGGATGACCCAGCGGATCTGGTGGGCGCTGCTGCTGCTCGCCGGGTTCTGGGGAATCGTCCGGCTGTGCGAGACGCTCGGTATCGGCACGCGCGGGTCGCGCGTCGTCGCGGCGATCGCGTTCGCGCTGTCGCCGCGGGTGCTGACCACGCTCGGCTCGATCTCCTCGGAGACGCTGCCGATGATGCTGGCCCCCTGGGTACTGCTCGCGCCTGCCGCCCTCGGCATCGCCCAACGCGACCGGCGGCGCGGCGGAGCCGCATCGCCCGCGGGCAGCGCGCTGGCCTTGGCCCTGATGGGCTCGGTCAACGCGGTGGCGACGGTTGCCGCCTTCCTGCCCGCGCTGCTGTGGTGGGCCTCTTACCGGCCGAACCGACTCTGGTGGCGCTTCACCGCGGCGTGGATTCCGCTGCTCGTGCTCGCCACATTCTGGTGGGTGGTGCCGCTGCTGCTGCTCGGCAAGGTGAGTCCGCCGTTCCTGGACTACATCGAATCCTCGGGCGTGACCACGCAGTGGGCCTCGCTCGGCGAGGTGCTGCGTGGCACCGACAGCTGGACGCCGTTCGTCTCGCCGGAACGCATCGCGGGCGCGGTGCTGGTGACCCAGCCCGCGGCGGTCCTGGCGACCGGCCTGGTCGCGGCGGCGGGCATGGCGGGCTTGGCCCTGCGGTCCATGCCGTACCGGGGCAGGCTCGCGCTGATCTTGTGCGTCGGGCTGGTCGGGATCTGCGCGGGGTTCGTTGGCGAGCTGGGCGGGCCGTTCGCGGAGTCGGTGCGCGTCTTCCTGGATTCCGGCGGTGCTCCGCTGCGCAACGTGCACAAGCTGGAGCCACTGATCCGCATCCCCCTCGTGCTCGGTTTGGCTCAGCTGCTGGCTCGGGTGCCGCTGCCCGGCTCGGTGCCGATGCCGGTCTGGCGCGGCGCGTTCGCCCATCCGGAGCGAGACCGTGCGGTCGCGGTCGCCGCGCTGATCCTCACCGCGCTGGCCCTGTCCACCTCACTGGCCTGGACCGGCAAACTCGCGCCGCGCGGCGCCTACGACCGGGTGCCCGCCTACTGGCAGCAGACCGCGGACTGGCTGCGACACAATGCCGCCGACACCCGCGCCTTGGTGGTGCCCGGCGCCCCATTCGGCAGCCAGGTCTGGGGCCTGACCCGCGACGAACCCCTGCAAGCGCTGGCCGGCACGCCGTGGGCGATTCGCGACGCGGTGCCGCTGAACCCGCCCGGCACCATCCGCGCCATGGATTCGGTGCAGCGGCTGATCGCCGACGGCAGGCCCTCGACGGGGTTGGCTCCGACGCTGGCGGCCCAGGGCATCGGCGTCGTGGTGCTGCGCAACGATTTGGACCCGGAAACCTCCCGCTCCACGCGGCCGATGCTGGCCCACCAAGCGCTGGACGGCTCACCCGGGCTGACCAAAGTCGCCGAGTTCGGCGACCCGATCGAATCGCTGGTGATCGCCGACGGCCTGGTGGCCGACGGTGATCTGCGCCCGCCGTACCCGGCGATCGAGATCTACCGGGTGGACGCACGCGGTCCGGGAACGCCCGCCGAGGTGCGCGGCGGCACCGGCGCGCCGGAGGCGTTCCCCGGGGCGTACACCGTCCCGCTCGGCGACGTTCCGGTCGTGCAGGGCGCGCCGGAAGTGCTCGAACGACTGCACCGCGACGACGCCGCCACCGAGACTCCCACTCTGCTGGCCGCCGACGCGACGCGAGCCGGGCTGCCTATCGGCCCGGTGACCGTCACCGACACCCCGATGGATCGCGAAGCCGATTTCGGCCGGGTGGACAACCACAATTCGGCGCTGCGGGCTCCCGATGACCCGCGCCGCACGCACAACCTGGTCCCCGACTATCCGGTGCCCGGCGCGGAGCTGGTGCGCGGCGAATGGTCCGGCGCGACGATCACCGCGTCCAGTTCGGCCGCGGACGCCACCCAGCTCGGCGGTGCCGCGCCGGGGAGTTCGACCGCGGCCGTCGTGGACGGCGATCCCGCCACCGCCTGGATCAGCAACGGCACCGAACGCGCGCTGGGACAGTGGTTGCGGCTCGACCTCGATCGCCCGGTCAAGACCGGGCAACTGAGTCTGACCACCAGCTCGGCCGCCATCGGCGATCCGGTCAAGTGGATCGAGGTGCGCACCGCCAATGGCACCGTCTCGGCCCGGGTGCCGGAACCCGGTACGCCGGTCTCGGTTTCGCTACCCGCAGGCAAGACAGACTGGCTGACCGTCACCGCCATCCGCACCGAAGGCGGTTCCCGCGGCGGGCAATTCGGCATCAGCGAACTGGCCCTGAACGACTACTCCGACCGTGACGCACCGGTCCGCGTCGACATCCGGCATCGGACGGTGTTGCCGCCCACCCCGGTGGGCGCACAGGTGCGCGTGTGGGATCTGGGCCAGGAGTTCCCCGGCCGCAGCGCCTGTTTCGACGCGCCCGACCGTGTGCGTTGCAGCAAGGGCCTCGCGTTGGCGCCGGAAGAGCCGGGAACGTTCCAGCGCACGGTGATGGTCCCGGAGCAGATGACGGTCACTCCGGACCTGACCGTCCGGACCAGGCAGGGGCCCGCGCTGGAGGCGCTGCTGACCGACCACGCCCGCCCGGTGGCCAGGGGCAAGGCCGACGTCGGTGACCTGCGCGGGGCCGCCTTCGCCGCGACCGACGGCGATCCGCGCACGAGCTGGACCGCCGTGGAGGACTCGGTCCGCAATCCGACCGGCGGCAGGCCGACACTCACGATCGAATTGCCCGAACCCGCGCTGGTCACCGGCTTGGAGCTGACCCCATCGCTCGGCGGCCTGCCCGCGGCGCCGACCTCGGTGACGGTGAATCTCGGCGACGGCCCGCAGGTGCGCGAGCTGGACCGAACCGACCCGGGCACGCCGGTGCGCGTCTCTTTGCATCCCACCGTGACCGACCGGATCGAGCTCAGCATGCGCACCTGGCAGCCGGTGCTGGACCAGACCGCGCTCGGATTCGCCCAGACCCAACCGTCCGGCTTGGCGGAGGTGACGGTGCTCGGACCGGAGTATCCCGAGCCGACGCCGCTGGACCGCGAACTCACCGTCCCGTGCGCGCTGGGACCGACGATCGAGGTCGGTGGCCGGATCCTGGCCACCACCGTCACCGCGACCGCCGCCGAATTGCGGTCCGGCGCGCCGGTTCCCGCTCGGGTCTGCACCGACGACGCGGCCGAGACCCCGGGCGAGCTCGCGCTCCCGCAGGGCCGGGTCGACGTGTCGGTCGGGCCGACCGATCTGTTCTTCGTCGACCGTCTGCGCTTGGACCGCACCGGGACGGAGCCTTCCCCCGCGCACCGGTCCGACGCCGGAACACAGCTGCTCGTGCTGCCCCTGAGCACCAACGTCGGTTGGCATGCGACCACCGCGGACGGGCGCATCCTCGAACCGGTGGTGGTCGACGGCTGGCAGCAAGCCTGGCTGCTGCCTGCCGACGCCACCGGCCCGGTCACCGTCTCGTTCCCGGTCGACCGCTGGTACCGCCTCGGCATCTTCGGCGGCCTGCTGCTGCTCATCCCGCTCGCCGTCCTCGCCATTCCCCGTCGCGACCGCACGACAAGGCGACCGGATGTCGCCGCGACCGACCACACTCGCCCGGCCTCGGATGCGCTTGCCGGGCAACAAGGCTCGCCCGCCGGTTCGGCCCCGGGCACCTGGGGACGGAGGTGGATGGGCGCGGCCGGGCTCGCCGGTGCGACCACGCTGATCACGGGGCCGGTAGGCGCGATCTTCACGGTGATCGCCTTGGCGGTAACTCGTTTCAGGCCGCGCCTGGCCCCCCGAGCGCTCGTCGTCGTGGCGGGCGTGGGCACAACGCTGTCCGCCGCCGCGCTGTCCACCGGCCCATGGCGCTCGCCCGACGGTTATATGGGCGGATCGCTGCTGGTGCAGCTGCCCGCACTGATCGCGATCATCGCGGTGGGAATCGCGGCGCTGCCGCAGCGCGATGGGGGCGAGATCGACCGACCGGCCGCCGACTGACCGACCCGCTGCCAGCCACCTCGGCGCGGTCACCGCTCCGTCCGGGATCGCTCGTGGCGTCCGGCGCGGGCATCCACGCGTCGCTGGCGGACGCCTGCGGCCTGTCGCGGGACACGCGAGTGGAGATCGCGCCGCACCGCGATGAGGATCCCTGCCTTTGCCTCGGGCGCACGGTCGGGCTTCCGCTCGCGAAGGCGCGGATTCGCCGTGCGCCGCAACGGCACTCGTTGCTAACGTGACCACGCGTGAACACCTGTGCCGAATGCGGTTTCGTCTACGATTTGGCTGCGGCGGCCGAGGTGCCGTCGCTGGCGCGGGAACACGCCGTGGAGTACGCCGACCTGCTCGGCGCGGATATCGACAAGTTACGGCAGCGCGGCAAGCCCGACGTGTGGTCGCCGCTCGAATACGCCTGCCACATGCGGGATGTGCTGCTGGCCCAGCGCGAGCGCGTGCTGGCCGCCCGCCGCCTGGACAATCCGCTCGTCACGCCGATGGGCCGGGAGGAGCGGGTCGAGCACGACGGCTACGCCGAGCAGGCTCCCGCGGACGTGGCCCGCCAGATCCGCGACGCCGCGCTGCTGTTCGCCAACGTGCTGGAGCGACTCGGCGACGAAGACTGGGAACGCACCCTGAGCTTCCCCTATCCCGAGCGCGCGGATCGCTCGCTGCGTTGGCTCGCGGTGCACACTTTGCACGAACTTCGCCACCACCTGCTGGACATGCACCGGCAACTGGACGGCTGACGCAGTACCCGCCGCCGATCAGGGCGCGGGCTGCGGCTCTTGGTCCCGCTTCACCCGGTCCCGCTTGCGGACCCAGCGCCGCACCGGTTCCTCGACCAGCGCGTAGCTGGCCGCGGCGACCGGCAGGGTGATCGCGATCGTGAGAACGAGGACATAGACGAAGTCCCCGGAGAAGGGCAGGATGCCGAACACGGGGAACACGATCGTCAGCACCGCGAGATGCCAGATGAAGATGCCGTAGGACCAGCGTCCGAGCGTCGCGGCCACCGGCGATTCCAGCCAGCGGTGCGGCCGCGCGGCCGGGTCCCGCAGCACCAGCGGCGCGAGCAAGGTGAACCCGATGATCGCGCCCAAGCCCATCTTCACCACGTACTGCCACGGTTCGGCGCGGGTGAGCCCGGCCGGTCCGGCGAGATCGGTCGCGGCGAGCAGAAAAGCGACGGTCGCGACCGTCCACATCAACGGCTGGTTCCCCGCGACCTTCCACCACCGTGATAGCCGAACGCTATGGTCGGCGAGTTCGGCGAGCAACATGCCCGCGGCGAACCACGGCAAATAACCGGGCAGCCAGTTGTCGGCGTGGATGGCGTCCGGCGTCGGCACCGGAATGAAGTTCCAACCGAGACTGATCAGGGCCACGGCGAGCAGCACGGGGATCCGCAGGCGCGCCGCCGGGCCGCGCAATCGAACCAGTGCGAAGGCAAACAACGGCAACACCAGATAGAAGGCGACCTCTACCGAAAGGCTCCACATCTGGGTCAGCCCGTCGGTCAGCGTCAGCGGCACGAACACCTGCAGCAACGCCAGGTTCGACACCCACACCCGCAGTCCCGCGGTCCCCGCCGCACTGGGCAGCAGCACCAGGACCACACACACCACGACCCAGTAGGCTGGCAAGATGCGCGCGGCGCGATGTCGCAGGTAGTAGCCGGTTGGCGGGGCGGTGTCGAGCCCACGCGCGGCCGCGGCGTGCGGGCGCCAGAGCAGGAATCCGGACAGTGCGAAGAACACCGCGACCGCCATGTCGAACCGTCCCCACACCCGCCCGATGACCGGCGTGCCGGAGGCTCCGGTCTGGAAGGCGAC
This sequence comes from Nocardia sp. Marseille-Q1738, assembly GCF_965283145.1. Lineage (NCBI taxonomy): Bacteria > Bacillati > Actinomycetota > Actinomycetes > Mycobacteriales > Nocardiaceae > Nocardia > Nocardia sp. Marseille-Q1738. The sequence continues at coordinate 64,769 of NZ_CBDIMS010000013.1, forward strand.
ATGGGTCAGCAGGACGCCGAGAGCGGCCATTCCGCGCATACCTTCCAGCGCGGTAACGAACGCCCGTGGGCGCACCCGTTCGGTGGCCGGTGCGGTGGTGGGCAGCGTCGCGGTCATCAGGCTCCAGTCTGCCTCGCGAATTCACAGTTGATAACCCGACGTTTCAGATTTCGCGCTAAACTCGGGCGATTTCTCGGCCGTTTCCGGCCTCGACGCCGCATGGTACGACATCGGACTGTTAGTGTCGGGGCTCACGAGTGCCGCGGGCTGCCCGCAGTGCTCGCCGGAGCGACCTGTGTTCTACGACGAGGAGTGTTTGCATGGCACTGAGTGCCGGTACCAGAAGGACGGTGGCCTGCCTGCTCGTGGGTCTCGGCGCGCTGTTGATCGTCGCCGCACTGATGATCCCGACCTACACCGTCGACAAACTGGCGAAAACTCCCCTCGATCTGGAGATCACCACGATCGCGACGAATCAGCCCGGTGAGGACAGCATCGTGCTCGACTCCAGGTCGCTGACCGCGCCGGAGGGTTCCGCCAAAGTCGACACCAACGTCCCGCTGGTCTCGCAGCGGTTCCTCACCGTCGAGGACCCGGCCGACGCCGAGCAGATGACGGTGCAGGCGGGCCAGACGCTGCGGCGCATCGACAAGCAGGGCGACACCGGCCTGCTGACCGCGGTCATCGACCGGGTGACCATCGACCGCAAGACCGGCATGCCGGTCGCCACCGAGCCCAACGGCTCCATCGCGGTCACCACCACCAAGGAAGGCGAGGACATCGCCGACCCGGTGCAGCACACCGGCCTGCAGTACCGGTTCCCGATCGGCACCGAGAAGAAGACCTACCCGTACTTCGATCTCAACGTGCGCAAGACCTTCGACGCCACCTTCGTCGAAGAGACCGAGATCAACAACATGAAGGTCTACCACTTCCAGATGTCGGTGCCCGCCACCAACTTGTCGGACGTGGTGCAGTCGCCGACCAACCGGCTGACCCTGCCCGCCGCCAAGTGGGGCGTCGAGGGCGGCGAGACCCCGGTGACCATGAACCGGTACTACACCAACACCCGTGACCTGTGGGTCGAGCCGGCGACCGGCACGGTGGTCAAGGGCGGCGAGCAGCTGCACCTGTACTACTCGCGCACCGCGGACAAGCCGGAGGTCACCGCGCTGAAGTCGCACATCGTGTTCGACGAGAACACCGTCGAGTCGCAGATCTCGGTGGCGAAGGAGAACATCGACAAGCTGGCGCTGTACGGCCGGATCATGCCGATCGTCCTCGGCGTCCTCGGTGTGATCGCGCTGATCGCCGGCGTGTTCCTCGGTGTCCGCGGTGGACCGGCCCCGGCGCCCGCGCGCTCCGGCGGCACCCCGGGCCAGCGTCCGGGCGGCACCCCTCGGGGTCCGGCCGGTCGCGGCGGCGATGACGCGCCCACCGAGCAGATCCGGATCAACAAGCAACCCTGATCCGGCTCAGCACCACTGAATTCGGCTCCCCCGCCTTCCGGCTGGGGAGCCGAATTCGTTCGTAGGGTCAGGCGGTTGTTGGTTGCCGCGACCAGCACGATCGTGGTGGACAAGGGCTCGATCGTGGGGAGTGGTCCGTCAACCAACCGGGCGCAGCGGTTCAGGGCGTGGCGTGCTGTCGGCGGCGCGAAGGACGATGACGGCGACCAGCAGCGTAGTAGTGGCCGCGACGGACACAGCCGTGGTGATCAGGGCCGGGACCGAGCGGGCCAGCGACAACATCAACGTGACTTCGACGGCCAGCCCCAGCCAGGTGACCAGCGCGAGCGACGTGCGGTCGACGGCGATGGCCGAGAGCACCGCGCCTTGCAGCACGGCCAGCAGCGCTCCGTGCAGCGCGAACAGCCACAGCAGGCCTTGAATCGGGGCGTAGTCCTCGCCCGCGAGCAACGGGGCCAGCGGGGCGGCGAGCGCGGCCCCGAGCACCGCGACGAGACCGATGCCGCTGAGCACGGCCAGCGCGGCCCGGATCGCGCCCGCCGACTGGGTCGGCTGGGCCATCCGCGGATACAGCACCACGCCAACTGCCTGCGGCAGCCAGAACGCGATCTTGGTGGCGATGGTGCCGAGTGCGTAGCGGCTGGCGTCCACATCGTCGAGCACGATCCGGACCACGATCAGGTCCGCCGACTGGAGCGCCATCAGCGCCGCTTGCACCTGGGCGGCCCGCAGCACCGGCAGCACTCCCGTGGCCGCCGCGTCCTCGCCCGCCTCGATTCCGGCCCTGGTCCGCTTGGACGGCGAACCGGCGACCATCCTGGCCAGCAGCGCCGCCACCGCGATCCCGCAGGCCGCGGCCCACAGCGCGAGCGTGGCGCCGCCGCTCAGCGCCAAGACCACCAGCGCGGGCGCGACCCGGGCGATTCCCGCCGCGCCGAGCACCACACCCAGAGCCCGAAACCGCTTGCTGCCCTGCAGGACTCCCTGCTCGCCGGACAAGAGCACCAGCGCGGGCGCGGCACCCAGTGCCGCCGCGGTGGCAGCCAGCCCGACGTTCAATGTGAGGGAAACCAGCGGCACCAACACCGCCGCCACCACGGCGACGATCAGCGCGCACCGCCACTGCAACCCGCGCAGTGCCGCCGCACCCGCACCCCGGACCAGCTCGCGGGCGACCACGTTCTGCAAGGCCAGCGCGGGCACCGCGCACAGCAACTGCACTGCGAGCAAACTCGCGAACTCGCTGTACCCGGTAACCCCCAGCCATCGACCAGCCAGCAGCTGCAGCAGATACCCGGCGACGTTGGCGGTCATCGCCCCTGCCGTCACCCACGTCAAATCCGCCACCACAAGTAATCGACGGACAGCAGACACGCTCCCCCGCCTCTCCGAATCCTCAGGCCGTACCAGTCGGGTGACGCAAGACTCTCATGTTGTCGCAAGCCACTTCTTGCGCGAGGGCGGCTGGCTGCATGTCGTTGAACTCGCCGCACTCGAGGACGTTCGGCACACAATACAGTGTCAGGTCGACGCCCTAGGAGGCCAGCTCGAGCTGAGCATGGGTCGTCGCCGATCGGCCGAGCGGGCTCGCGCCGCGCGAGAGGCGACGAGCACCCGGCCGACGCCGAGTCCGGCCGATCGGCGGCGGAACCGCCATGCTGGGAACGGCGAGATCGGCGACGAGCGTCCGCGCGACGTACCGAACTGAACGTCCTGGTCTCCGCTCCGCTCCGCCGTGGCGGTGTTCGGGACGTACAGTGCTCAGGCGTGGGTGTGAGCCGTCGGGATCGAGTGGTGGCTGCGGGATACAGCGCGGCCGGAGCGCTGCTCGTGGTCGGCCCGCTGCTGCGACCGGGGTACCTGCTGTTACGTGATGCGGTGAGCACGCCGCGCAGCTATCCGACCGACTCGGCGCTCGGGCTGGGCGACGCGGCGCCGCGGGCGGTGCCGCAGGACGCGCTGCTCGCGGTCCTGTCGCCGATCGTGGACGGCGGGCTGGTGGTCAAGGCGATCCTGGTCGTCGCGCTGTGGGCCGCGGCGTACGGTGCGGCGGTACTCGCGCGCGAACTGCTGCGCGCGCCGCTCGGCGCACAACTGGTCGCCATCACGGTCGCGCTGTGGAACCCTTACGTGGCCGAGCGCCTTTTACAGGGCCACTGGAGTCTGCTCACCGGCTATGCCGCCCTGCCGTGGACGGCGCTTGCCGCCTATCGCCTCCGATCCGCTGCAGCAGCGCGGCAGCGCATGGGCACCTACTGGACCGCATCGGTGCGACAACTGGAGGTCGGTCAACCGGCCGACGCCGATGGGCAGTCCAACCACGCCCAACCAACCAACACAGGAGAGCACGCCGGCACCGCCCCGGGGGCCGACGCAGTCGAGCCGCCCGAACACGCCGGACCGATCAGCACCGACCAGCCAGCCGACCATATCGGACCAGCCGACACGGTCGAATCGCCAGAGGGCACCCCGAGACCCGATAGACCAGGGCATCCGCACAGCGCTCGAGCAGCCGATACAACCGGACGCCTGCGCGGCACCGCATCAACCCACGGGGCAGGACAACGCCGAGATCTTCGGCAGATCGCGTCCGCGCATAGCCGAGCGACGGGTGCATGGGCGGCGCTGGCGGTGGCGCTGGCAGCGGCGGGCCTCACGCCGACCGGCGCGCTGTTGGCCGGCTGCACCGCACTCGCCCTCGTCCGCGTGCGGCAACTACCCGCGACACTCGCCCTCTGGGTGGCCGCGTCGGCGCCGTGGCTGACCGCGACCGCGCTTTCCGGCGCGGGCAGCGAGCCCTCCGACCCCGCGGGTATCGCCGCCTTCGCCGCGCGTGCCGAACCCGGGCTCGGCACGCTGGGCAGCGTGGCCGGGCTGGGCGGAATCTGGAACTCCGAGGCCGTGCCGGACTCGCGCACCACGCCGCTCGCCGCGATCGGCACCGTCGCGCTGCTCGCGATCGTCGCGCTGGGCATACGTGCCGTCGCGAAGGGCGATGACGATCCGGACGGTCGCCACGTCCGCCGCATGTTGCTACTGCTCGCGGCCATCGCGGTCCTGTTTCCGGCGCTCGGCGCGACGCCGTGGGGCATGCACGCGCTGGAGTGGCTGGTCGCTCACGTACCCGGCGCGGGTTTGCTGCGCGACACCCAGAAGTACGTGGCCTTGGCCATGCCCGCCTATGCGCTGTGCGCCGCGGCCGGATGCGGCGTGCTGGCTCGGCGTGTCTCCGCGACCCCCCAGCCTGCGGCTGCAGATCAACGCGTACCGGCGCACCGAGCCGTGACATCCACTGTCGCAGCGGTATTCGTCGCGCTCCTCGTGCTGCCGCTCTACGACCTCGCCTGGGGCGTCGGCGGAGCGGTTCGAGCCGTGCGCTATCCGGACGGGTGGCAGCAGGTCGCGGAACGAGTCGACGATTCCACCGACATCGCGGTACTGCCAGCCGGGATGTTCCGTAAGTTCCCCTACAGCGGCGCCGCGCCGGTACTGGACCCGGCGCCGCGGATGCTGCCCGGCGACGTCTTACAGACCGGTGAGCTCCCGGTGCGCGGCCGTACCGTGTCCGGCGAAGGAGCCCGCGCCGGAGAAGTGGAAGCCCTTCTGCTGCACGGCGGTCCGGCCGTGGATCTGGCGCGTCTCGGCGTCGGCTGGGTGCTCGTCGAACGAACAACCCCCGGCCCGCTCGGCGAATCGGCGGCCACCCTTGCCCAGCTCGAGCCGACCTACGAGGACGCCGACCTCGCGTTGTATCGCGTCCCCGGCGTCATCGAGAGACGCGGATCGACAACACAACAGCGCGCATTCGCCTATGCGGCCCATTCGCTCTGGGGGGCAATACTTATCGCTGGGCCGCTCGTCGTTATCGGTATGCGTGCACGATCCCGGACGAAAATCCGGCGGTAGCTTCGGGCTGCGCCACTGTCGATTTCACGCAAGGGAACCGATCGCTGACTGGCACGACGGCGGCACTCTACGCGCACGGATCCACGGCGCCCGGGAACCTTGCAGGCGTCGATCGCCACACACGGTGGCGGCTGGCCCACCCAGCGCTGGAAAACGAGATCAGTCGCCCGGCCGCGCCGCGATCAAGCCCGCGGTGTGCTCACCGCGTGCAGCGGCCGCCAGCACCTCGTAGACTCCGTTTCCGGTCTGCTCCCAGGAGAATTCGCGGGCGCGGGCGCGTGCCTTCTCACCCATGACCGTCCGCGCCGCCGGATCCTCCAGCAGCTCGCCGACGGCATCGGCCAATTGCGCGACGTCGTCCACCAGAACGCCGGTGGCGCCGTCGACGATGGAATCGGTGAGCCCGCGCGAACTCCGGTAGCCGACGGTCGGCACACCGTGCTGGGCGGCCTCGATCACCGCGAGTCCCCACCCCTCCTTGCGCGAAGGCAGCACGTGCACCCACGCGCGGGCGAGCAGTTCGTGTTTGCGGCGTTCGTCCACATGTCCGTGGAAGGTGACGGCGTCGGCGATGCCGAGGTCTCGGGCGTTGTCCTTCAGGTTGGCGGCCCACCAGCCGTCGCCGATCACGTCGAGACGCAGCCCCGGGATGCGGCCGCGCAGCCGGGCGACGGCGGCGAGCGCGTCCTCGATCTGCTTGTGCGGCACCAGGCGGGAGAGCACCACGACGGTCGGCGCGCCGGTCCGCGTTTCCGCGGCGCCCGTCGGCGCGTCGACTGGAACCGGTTCAGCTCCATTGCGAACCACCGCGATTCGCGAACGGTCGACGCCGAGCGTGGCCAGTTCCTCGGCCGAAGGCAGGGACACGGTCAGATACTGATTGTCCCGGTGCACGCGCGGCGACAGCCGCGATTCGATCCACCAGCCGATCCGGCCGACCAGCCGACCGGCCACCGGCCACTGCTCGCGGTGGCCGTGGTGCACCAGCACCACCGACGGCGCCCGGGTGACGACAGAGGCGAAGAAGGGAATGCCGTTCTGGGTATCGATCACCGCGTCCGGGCGCACGCCGCGCAGCGGGCCGAGTCCGATCCGCGCGAGTAGGAGCGCGGCCAGCGCCCGGGGATACACCGTGTAGCGTCCGCCCGCCCGGCTGATGTCGATGCCATCGACGTGTTCCCGCCGTGCCGCCCCCGGATAACGGGCCGTGCGCAGGGTGACTTTGACCCCGCGTGCCGCGAGCTGCGCGCCGACCTGCTCGAGGTACCGCTCGCTGCCGCCGCCCTGCGGGTGTCCGGTGTCACGCCAGCAGAGCAGGAGGACTTCGCGCACGGTGGAGCTTCTCTCGGTCGGTCCCGGTGGGAGGGTCGGATGTCGCGCTACACCCTAACCGAGCACCCGCCCAGTACGCCGACCATCGGGGTTGTGCGAAACTCGGCGCCGTGCTCAAAGCCGAAACAACGCCCGCGCGCAGCAGCTCGCCCCGGTTCGCCCGGCGGGCGACGCTACGGCGGTCGCTGCGGCTGCTCGGCAGTTTCCGGTTCGAGCAGACCGATCCGGCGCTGTTCTACGGCGGTCTGGCCGCCGACAGCGCGGCCATGATCGCCGACTTCTACGGCGACCTCACCGGCCGGTCGTTGGACGGCGCGACGATTCTCGACGTCGGGGGCGGACCGGGGTACTTCGCGGACGAGTTCATCCGCACCGGAGCGCGCTATATCCCGGTGGAGCCGGACCCATCGGAAATGCACGCGGCGGGACGTTCGGTTGCCGGTGCCGTTCGCGGGTCCGGGATGGCGCTGCCGTTCCGCGACGACGCGGTCGACATCTGCTTCTCGTCGAACGTCGCCGAGCACGTCTCGAAGCCGTGGTTGATGGCCGACGAGATGGTGCGGGTGACCAGGCCGGGCGGACTGATCGTGCTCTCGTACACGGTGTGGCACGGCCCGTTCGGCGGGCACGAGACCGGGCCGTGGCACTACCTCGGTGGTGAGTACGCCGCGCGCCGGTATCGGCGCAAGCACGGGCGGGAACCCAAGAACCGGTTCGGCAGGTCGCTGTTCGCGGTGCGCGCTGCGGACGGATTGCGCTGGGCGGCAGGCACTCCAGCCGAAGTCCACACGGTCTTCCCGCGGTACCACCCGCGCTGGGCCTGGTGGCTGGTGCGGATACCAGTGGTGCGCGAGTTACTCGTGAGCAATCTGGTCGTTGTGGCAACTAAAAGTTAGCTGAACTAAGGCTCCAGCCATCCGCGACGCCAGTGCCGCTTACCGCACGGCGCGTGCACGGGCTCACTCCACGGCGACTCCCGCATGGCCAACCCGACGGTTTCCAGCGTGGTCAGACCGACCAGATCGGCTAGCATCCCGACTGCGGCGACAGCCTCGGCGGCCTGCATAGCCGCGGTTGCCTGCTCGATTGTCAGGGTACGGCCGGGTAGGAAGGAGACCACCCATCCTCCGCTGCCGACGCACTTCGCCTGATGCTCGGTTTGATCACTGGTCATCAGCGACCGGCCGATCACTTGCACCGCCATGACTCGGACTCCCCAGTTTGCGGTAACGGTTGGTGAATGGAGCGAGCTGATCTGTCGCTACAGCATGACCTTTCCAGCAACAGAACGCAATAGTGCGTTCGGCGAAAAGCGAACCGAGAGGTCGGAATTCACACCCAAGAGGGTTTCGAGCGGAGGAAAAACTAGAACAGGTTACAGACAAAATTCGGGGAAATCTGTAACGTGTTCCCATGCATTACGACAGCTTGTTCATCGGCGGCCGCTGGACCGCGCCAGCCACCGCCGAGCGCGTCCAGGTCATCTCGCCGGTCACGGTCGAGCCGGTGGGCAGCGTACCCGCGGTGAGCCGGGCCGACGTCGACGCCGCGGTCGCCGCGGCCAGGCACGCCTTCGACCACGGCCCGTGGCCCGCAACGCCACCGCAGGAGCGTGCCGCGGTGCTCACCCGGGCCGCACGGCTGATCGAGCAGCGTTCCGCCGACCTGCTCGCCGCGCTGACCGCCGAGGTCGGCGCGCCGCAGATGATCGCCATGACGCTCAACCAGATCCCCGCGGTCGCCGCGCTGGACGCCTACGCCGCCCTGGCCGAATCCTTCCCCTGGCGCGAAACACGGGTCGGCGGGTTCGGCACCACGCGGGTGACCCGCGAGCCGCGCGGCGTCGTCGCGGCGGTGACGGCGTGGAATGTCCCGCTGTTCCTCGCGGCCAACAAGCTCGCTCCGGCCCTGCTGGCCGGTTGCACCGTGGTGCTGAAGCCGGCCCCGCTGACGCCGATCACGGCCAATATGCTCGCGGACATATTCACCGAGGCCGGGCTGCCCGAAGGCGTGCTCTCGGTGCTGCCCGCCGAGCCCGACGCGGCCGAGTACCTCGTCTCGCACCCCGGCGTGGACAAGGTGACCTTCACCGGAAGCACCGCGATCGGCAGGAAGATCGGCGCGATCGCCACCGGACAGCTCAAGAGCGTCTCGCTCGAGCTGGGTGGCAAGTCCGCGGCGATCCTGTTGCCCGACATGGATGTCGCGGCCGGCATCCCGGTGCTCGCGTTCTCCGGCCTGATGAACAGCGGGCAGGGCTGCGTCGCGCAGACGCGCATCCTCGCCCCGCGCAGCCGGTACGACGAAATCCTCGACGCGCTGGTCGACCATGTGCGGACGATGAAGGTCGGCGACCCGAGCGACCCCACCGTGCAGTTGGGCCCGCTGATCTCCGAACGCCAGCGCGAGCGGGTGGAGGGATACATCGCCAAGGGCAAGGCCGAGGGCGCGCGGCTGGTGCTCGGCGGTGGCCGGCCGGAGGGCCTGGACCGCGGCTGGTTCGTCGAGCCGACGATCTTCGCCGACGTGGACAACAAGTCCACCATCGCCCAGGAGGAGATCTTCGGCCCCGTGCTGTCGGTCATCCCGTACGAGACCGAGGACGAGGCCGTCGCCATCGCCAACGACTCGGTCTACGGCCTCGCGGGATCGGTGTGGACCACCGACATCGAACACGGCGCCGAGATCGCGGCGCGGGTGCGCACCGGCACCTACGCGATCAATTGGTACGCGTTCGACCCGAGCTCGCCGTTCGGCGGCTACAAGGCCTCCGGACTCGGACGGGAGAACGGCCCGGAGGGCCTCGACTCCTTCTGCGAGCAGAAGTCGCTGCTCATGCCGCTCGGCTGGACCGGGTGATCAGTCCGGCGGCATGACCACCCGGAGTACGGGCGCACGGTCGCCGTACAGCCGGGTCGGCGCGTCGACGATCTCGACGCGCCACCCTGGCGGCAGCACCGACCGCAGCCGTCCCGCAGCTCGGCGCAGCGGCGTGCTCGCGGTCGCGAACTCGAATTCGGCACCCATCCGGGGAATGGACGCCGTCGTCTCCAGATCGGCCATGCTCCAACCGCCTCTCTCGCGCCTCGATCTCGCCGTGCACCGCGGGGATCGCGGATCCGATGTCGATAGGGAAGTAGGTCAGTCGATCAGTTAACCGCCAGTAATCAGAGCGGTGTAGGTAGCAGGAACAACACGTCAAGCATAAGCTACGACTACATAAGATCTCTCGACAAGATCATTACCCCATTGCGCCGGTTGATAAACCTACTGAATCGGGTGAATTCAGTAACCTACTGCCGGTGCTGACGCCGTACGCGGATGCACTCCGGGTCAAAAACTTTCACTTTGTGGCCCGATTCAACTGCACCACAATCCCATTCGCACAGAACCGCCGAGTCGAGCCCTGGTCACCGACCCAGTGATCGGCGATACGCGGCCGGCGTGGCTCCCGTCGCCGCACGCAGATGCACCCGCAGGGCAGTGACGCTGCCGAATCCCGCTTCGGCCGCGACGACTTCGACCGGCAAACGCGTAGTTTCCAGTAGCTCACGGGCACGTGCGGTGCGCTGGGCGTCGAGCCAGCGTCGCGGCGTGGTACCCACCTCCGCTTTGAACCGGCGGATGAACGTGCGCTCGCTCATCAACGCGTGCGCGGCGAGCGCCGAAACATCCACCGCCGCAGTCGGTTCGGCGACCGCCCAAGCCAGCGTGGCGGCGAGGCCGCCATCGACACCGCGAGCGCCGGGTCCCTCCGGAATGTATTGCGCCTGACCGCCTTCCCGGTGCGGCGAAGTGACGTTCCACCTGGCCAGCTCCGCGGCCGCATGCGCGCCGAGCTCCCTGCGGACGATGTGCAGACACAGGTCGAGACCGGCCGAGAGGCCCGCCGACGTGAGCACGTCGCCGTCGTCCACATACAGCGCCGCCGGGTCCAGTTTCACCGCGGGATACAGCTCGGCGAACTCGTCGCAGTAGGCCCAGTGCGTAGTGGCGGGCCGCCCGTCCAGCAGACCCGCCTCGGCGAGGATGAACGCGCCGACGCAGATGCTCACCAGCGTCGCGCCGCGTTCCGCCGCATCCCGCAGCGCGGTGAGCGCCTCCCGCGGAGTGGGCAGTGTCGGAATGCCGATCCCGGGGACGACGACGATATCGGCCTCCGCGAGCGCCTCTAGCCCGTGTTCCACCCGCAATTCGAAGCCGTTGGGCGTCCACACTGGCCCCGGGCGCAGTCCACAGGTGCGCATCTCGAACCCGTGCGGCTCGCCGGTCTTACCGGGTCCGTGCCGGAACGCTTGCACGGCGGAGGCCAGGTCGAAGGCCATGACGCCGTCCAGCGCGAGCGCGACCACTTTCTTCATCACGCACTAGTTTGGCATGAATCCGAGTATTACTGTCGTTTCCGCCACTCGTCGCGGGCCCTGGTGCGCGCTTGACTGAAGCCCGCAGCGAGTTTCCGACGACGAAGGAGAACGCCGTGGCCGCACCAACGGGCCTCGACTGGGAATGGGCCACCCGCACCGGTGGCGCGCTGACCAAGGAGCAACGCCGCAGACTGGCCGTCGAGACGGCGCGAACGCTGCCCGCCACGGTGCCCAACCGGGTCCGGCTCGCGCTGGGTCGGCGCGGACGCGGCAAACTGGACTTCGCCGGTCTGCGGCTGCCCGATTCCGCGCTGGCCGTTGCAGCGGAAATCGAAGCGCGCGAATCACTTTCGCCGCACGTGCTGCATCATTCGTTGCGCACCTATTACTTCGGACGAGTCCTGGCCGACCTCGATGGCGCCACCTACGACGACGAACTCGTCTACGTCTCGTGCCTGCTGCACGACCTTCAGCTCGAACACCCCACGCCGGGACGGTGTTTCGCGGTGACCGGCGGAGAGCGTGCCGCCGCGTTCGCCCGGAAAGCGGGCGCCGACCCCGTGCGCGCCGACGCGATCGGCGCGGCCATCGCCGCCCACATCACGCCCGGTGTCGCCGACGATCTCAACGACCCGGGCGGCTTCGTCTCCGCGGGCGCGTCCGTGGACGTGATCGGTGCGCGGCTGGCGGAACTGGACCGGGACTGGGTCGCCGACCTGCTGCGACGGCACCCGCGCCACGACCTCAAACGGCACGTGATCGCGGCTTTCGAGGCGGAGGCGAAGGCCGTGCCGGAGGGCAGGGTGCGCTGGCTGAGCGGCGCCGGCTTCCTGACGATGGTCCGGATGGCGCCGTTCGACGAATAGCGCCGCCGGGCGGAAGCCGAGCTTCGGAAGCGGGAAAAGGCTTGGGGCGCAAGCAAAACGCCCGCACCATCGGCCAGATGGTGCGGGCGGTGCTACTTTTGGTGGAGTGTCAGCCCAGACGCTGCTTGAGCGCCTCGAACTCGTCGCGCACGCCGGAAGGCAGCTTGTCACCCACGAACTCGAACCACTCTTCGATCAGCGGGATCTCCTTGCGCCACTCGTCGGCGTTCACCGCGAGCGCCTCGTCGACGTCCTTGGGCTCGACGTCCAGACCGTCCAGGTCGAGGTGCTCGGCGGTCGGCACGTTGCCGATCGCGGTCGCCTCCGCCTCGGCGGAACCCTCGATGCGGCCGATGATCCACTCCAGCACGCGGGAGTTCTCCCCGAAGCCCGGCCACAGGAAGCGGCCGTCGTCGCCGCGGCGGAACCAGTTGACGTAGAAGATCTTCGGCAGCTTGGCCGCGTCGGCGTTCTTGCCCACGTTGATCCAGTGGCCCAGGTAGTCACCGACGTGGTAGCCCATGAACGGCAGCATGGCCATCGGGTCGCGGCGCACCGTGCCGACCTTGCCCTCGGCGGCCGCGGTCTGCTCGGACGACAGCGTCGCGCCCATGAACACGCCGTGCTGCCAGTCGAAGGACTCGGTGACCAGCGGAACCGTGGTCTTGCGGCGACCGCCGAACAGGATCGCCGAGATCGGCACACCCTGCGGATCGTCCCACTCGGGGGCCAGGATCGGGCACTGCGCCATCGGCGTGCAGTAGCGGGAGTTCGGATGGGCGGCGAGCGTCTCGGTCTCCCGGTGGTACCAGTCGTTGCCCTTCCAGTCGATCAAGTGATCGGGCTCGCCCTCCAGGCCCTCCCACCACACGTCGCCGTTGTCGGTCAGCGCGACGTTGGTGTAGACCGTGTTGCCCGCCTCCATGGTGGCCATGGCGTTCGGGTTGGAGCTGCGGTTGGTGCCCGGCGCGACGCCGAAGAAGCCGTACTCCGGGTTCACCGCGTACAGGCGGCCGTCCTTGCCGAAGCGCATCCAGGCGATGTCGTCACCCAGGGTCTCGGCGCGCCAGCCCGGCACGGTCGGCTGGATCATCGCGAGGTTGGTCTTGCCGCAGGCGCTCGGGAAGGCGGCGGCGATGTAGTAGGCCTTGTTCTCCGGGGAGATCAGCTTCAGGATCAGCATGTGCTCGGCGAGCCAGCCCTCGTCATGGGCCATCGCCGAGGCGATTCGCAGCGAGTAGCACTTCTTGCCGAGCAGCGCGTTGCCGCCGTAGCCGGAGCCGTAGCTCCAGATCTCCCGGTCTTCGGGGAAGTGGGTGATGTACTTGGTGTCGTTGCACGGCCACGGCACGTCGGCCTGGCCCTCGGCCAGCGGCGCGCCCACGGAGTGCAGCGCCTTCACGAACGGCCGGTCGGCGCCCAGCTTCTCCAGCGCGGCGGCGCCCATGCGGGTCATCACGCGCATCGACACGACGACGTACTCGGAGTCGGTGATCTCCACGCCCAGCTTCGGGTCCTCGGCGCCCAGCGGGCCCATGCAGAACGGCACCACGTACATGGTGCGGCCCTTCATCGAACCGCGGTACAGCTCGGTCATCGTGGCGCGCATCTCGGCGGGGTCGACCCAGTTGTTGGTCGGGCCCGCGTCGGCCTCGGTCTTGGAACAGATGTACGTGCGGGACTCCACCCGTGCCACGTCGGAGGGGTCGGAAAGGGCGAGGAAGGAGTTCGGCTTCTTCTTCTCATCCAGGCGCTTGAACGTTCCCGCCGCGACGAGCTGCTCGGTCAGCCGGTCCCATTCCTCGTCCGAGCCGTCCGCCCACACCACTCGATCCGGCTGGGTGAGTTCGGCGACTTCTTGTACCCAGGCGAGTAGTTCGCTGTGCTCGGTCGGCGCCTTGCCGTCGGATCCACGAAGACCAGGAATGGTCGCTGACGTCATGAAAACTCTCCTGAGATGGGCGGCCACTCGATGCTTCGCCGCCTGGCCCAAGGCCCATGACCAGCGCGAATGCACCCAGCGCCACCGTTGGCGGGAAGGCGCCCGCTCCGACCGGTCGTCAGCGCACCCAGCCGGGCGGCAGATCAGGACTCAGCGGAACGCCCAAGTTCCTGACTAGAGGTTAACGCCATGTGACGACCCGTACGGCATCGGGTTCCTCACTGTGTACCCAATTGGTCGCTCGTTTCAACAGGTGAGATCCAGCGGTCGAGGATCCGGATATCCCGCTCGCATGCGGCGAGTTGACCGGGCTGTTCGGCCGCCATCCGGCGCAGCTTCACCTCCAGTTCGGCGACGCGACGATCGGTTTCCACCATTCGCGCGGTGCTTGCCTGCACCACGTTATCGGCCAAAGCGGTCTCGGTTTCCACGAGCGCGGTCGCCACCCGCTGCTCGAGCTGGGCTTTCACATTGACCAGCGCGTCGGCCACCCATTGCCGGATGTGCGCTCGATCGGCCAGCTGCCCGCGGGCACGGACCACCCAGGCCGCAACGCTACCGCCGAGTAGCAGGGTGACCGGGACACTCGCGACATCGAGCGCGGGCACCAGCGCCAGCGGAGCAACCAGCAGGCGACCGATGCCGACACCCGCCGACGCGCCGAGCGCGATCATAAGGTGATCTTCGACACCCCGGTGTCTGGGCTCCGGATCCGGCCCTACCCGCGGAGCCGGATCACGCCGTCGCGGTGGCACAGCGCGGTCAACGTCTTCGATCCGGTCCCCGAGTTGGGCCAAGCGGTGGTCGATGGTGTGATCGACAGCGCCGGTCAGCTCGGTCACGGCCTGCTGGAGCCGGTCGGGATAGCCACGGAGCTGGGCGGGACGCACTCGATCCAACTCGGCGCGAGCCGCGGTGTGCAGCGCGCGAATCCGCGCGCCGATATCGGTCATCAGGTCGACTCGCGCCAGGTGCAACTGCCCGCGCAGGGTGGACATGGCGGTGGCGCGTCCGCCGTCACGGCCCGCGAGCAGCACCGCACGTTCCTCGCGCAGCCGGGCCAGGTCGGCGCCGGAGCGCAGCGCGGCCACCTGCTCGATCACTCGCTGGCGCGTATCGGCCAGGACTCGGCCGGTGACCGTGGCCAACCGGTCGCCGGTCGCCGCGGCGCCCGAGGTCGCCGCGGTCAACTCCGCGTGCAGCGCGCCGAGACCGGAGCGATCCAGCAGCCCGGCGTCGCCCGCGGTGCGGGCCGCCGCGGCGAGCCGTGCCGAGACCGGCACGATGTTCAGATCGGCGCCCTGGGCGGCCAGCAGCTCCAGGTTCCGCGCCCGCACCGCACGCCAGTCCTGGTAGGCGTGGATGCCGTTCATGGCGAGCAGAACGCGCGTCCCGACCGCGCGCATCCTGCCGATCATCTCCAGCAGGTCCGCGCCGATGGTGGTGCCCGCGTCGAGCAGAATCAGCGCCGGCGCCGACAGGGCGCCGATGGACGGCTGACCACGGTCGGACGGCGAGGTCGTCGCCACGGCCGCACGCGGGTCGGGAATCGGCTCGGACAATGCGATGCGCGGCTCGAACCGGGCCAGCTCGGTTCGCAGCAGTGTGGTGTTGACATCGGCGGGACCGATCACCGTGACCGTCCTCGCGGCGCCGGAACCGTGCACCGCACCCAGCAGCGCCAAACCTTGCGGATTCCATCGCGCCACCACCGCCTCGACCTCCGGCGAGAGGGCGCGCACGGTTCCGGAGTCCACGGCGGGACCATCGTCGGTCGGTGAGCCGGGGCCGGCGGGTCGGCCGGTTCCGGTGCCCGGCGCCGAACCTGCCGCGTCGGGAGTGTCGGCCGTCGGTGCGTCCGAGGGCTCAGAGACCGGCACTGCTCATCCGCTCCCATAGTCGGACGTACCCGTTGTGCACGCGCAAGGCGGCGCGGCGGGCCGCCGGGGGCATGTCACTGGTGACGACGGCGCGCCACCGGGTGGCGCGGGCCATCGCGTCGTCGGCGTCCGAGGGCGCCGGAGCGGGATAGCCCGCGGCGAGGTGCGCCACCTCGGGCCGGGCCAGGCCCGCGCAGAGCCCGAGCCAGAGAGCGTCGTCACCGTAGAGATAGGTCTCCAGGAGGTCGCGAGCACGGCCGCCCTCTTCCGGGACCGCGCGGGCGGCGAGCCGGGCCAGTTCGTCGAGCAGTTCGCCGCCGCGGAGCGCGGAGACCTGTTCGTAACGGCGGTGCAGCAGCCGGTGCAGTGCGTCGATGCCGCTGGCGGCGTGCAGGATCTGCAGCAGCGCCTGCGGCGCGAGTTCCGGATCGTGGCGCAGGGCGGTGCAGGCGCAGACCACGCCGTACAGGTCCCAGCGCTGCAACAACTGCTCCCGCTCGGCGACATCCGGCCCCGGCGCGACGAACAGGTCCGGCGACAGCACCAGCGCGGGGTCCGCCTCGGTGGCGAGCTTGCGCAACAGGGCCAGGTCGGCGCCGGTCATCGTTCCCGCCCTGGTGCGCACCGCCAGCGACGCAACCACCGGAACGACCGGAACCCGCAATTCCCTGCCGTATTGTTCGGCCGCCGCCACCGCGTCGCCCCAGCGGGAGCCGATGGCGTCGGCCTTGTTCAGCACCACGACCGTGCGCTGCGGCGGCAGAGCGGCCAAGATTCTGCGGTCGGCGGGCGTCGGCGCGGCCGACAGCACGTAGACGACGATGTCGGCGTCGAGCTCCGGATCGGGCGCCCCGGGCTCGTCCACCGGATCGGTCTCCACCGCGGACAGCAGCGCCAGCGCGTGCAGCACCGTGGTCCGCCCCGCGTGCGCGCGCCCGGTCACCTGGATGCGCGGCGGTTTACGCCAGGCGCTGACCGCCGCCGCGGCGGCGTAGCCGATCTGCGGGTCACGTCCCGCTCCGAAACGCAGTTCGGCGAGCAGCTTGTCGAGCTGATCGTGGTCGGGCGCGGGAACGCCCCGCCCACGCAGTGGCCCGTCGGATTCAGTGGCTGTCGGCATGCTGCACCCCCTTGTTCGGTGCGCAATTCTGTCAGAAGTCGCGCCACCGGACAGGCTCGACCGTTCAGCTGCCGCTGAAGAACTTGTTCGCCGTCCGCACTGCCCAGTTCGGGGCGTATTTCGCGACCGTGGCCAGCACCTTCGCCTGCGTGCCGATCTCGTAGTGCACCTTCGGCAGCCGGCCGCGCTTGCGGGTGGCCGCCCAGATTCCGGCGGCGACGTCATCGGCGGTCAACCGCACGCCGAGCGACTTCGTCGTCCCGGTCGTCACACCCTCCACCATCGCGGTGGAGACGAACAACGGCCAGATCGCGATCACCCGGATGTCGTAGGGCTCCCACTCGAGATCGAGGGCCTCGGTCAAGCTCTTGACCGCCGCCTTGGTCGCGCCATAGCTCGCGAGCTCGGCTTGGCCGTAGATCGCCGAGGCCGAACAGAGATTGACCACCTGGGCGCCGGGGGTGTCGCGCAGATAGCGGAACGCCTGGTGTGTCCCCGCGAGCACGCCGACCAGGTTGACCTCGACGATCGCCCGGTGAGCGGACAGATCGATGGACTCGAACGGCCCGGCGCGCAGGATGCCCGCGTTGTTCACCAAGATGTCCAGCCGCCCGTTTTCGGCATCGAACTCCGTGAGTCGCTTCGCCCACTGCGTGTCGTTCGTCACATCCAGCACGCCGGTGCGCACGCTGCCGCCCTTGCCGGTGATGTCGGCGGCGAGCCTTGTCAAACCGACTTCGTCGATGTCATATGCGCC
The DNA here is from genome assembly GCF_965283145.1 of Nocardia sp. Marseille-Q1738. Taxonomy (NCBI): domain Bacteria; kingdom Bacillati; phylum Actinomycetota; class Actinomycetes; order Mycobacteriales; family Nocardiaceae; genus Nocardia; species Nocardia sp. Marseille-Q1738. Next base: position 82,405 of record NZ_CBDIMS010000013.1, read on the forward strand.
GACGTGGTAGCCCTGCGCGGCGAAAAGGAGGGCGGTAGCCCGCCCGATCCCGGCTGCCGCACCGCTGATGAACACGGTCGGTCTGTTCATGCCGCGGAGTCTAGTACCGATAGTCCTGGTAACAGGGGGTTCACAGACCTGTGGTTGGTCATTTACCCTCTCTTTGAGGTCAGCACCGTTATCAAAACGCAATGTTAGGTCTCGAATCGGCAACGACCACAACGATGCGGAGGTTGCGATGACCGCGGAAATCACCTGCGTTGTCGATCCTGAGCCTGTTTCCACCTCGGACCACGGGCCCCTGCTGCCGAGCGTGGACCCGTTCCACCGACCTCCGAAGGGGTTCGCGGCCAAGCCGCCGGGGACCATCCTGCGCAGCCGGAAGATCGACGTGGCGCTGTTCGGCATCATCCCGCAGCAGGTCTCGGCCTGGCAGCTGCTGTACCGCAGCTGTGATCTGCACGGAGCCCCTGAGGCGGCGATAACCACGGTCCTGCTGCCGATCGACGCGGAACCGGACGAGGATCGACCGCTGTTGGCCTTCCAGACCGCGATGGACGCGGTGGCCGAGAAGTGTTCGCCGTCGTACGCGTTGCGCTACGGAGCCCGTGCGCTCGGCTCGATCACCCAGTTCGAATGGCTGCTGGTCGCGAACGCGCTGCGGCGCGGCTGGGCGGTCAGCATCGCCGACCACGAGGGCCCGCACGGAAACTTCGGGGCCCCGCGGGAGCCCGGCTACCGGGCGCTCGACGGGATCCGCGCCGCGCTGCGCTTTGCCCCGCTCGGCCTCGCCCCCGACACCCGGATCGCGGTGTGGGGCTACTCCGGCGGCGGCATGGCCAGCTCGTGGACGGTCGAGGTGGCGCCGACGTACGCCCCCGAACTCGACATCGTCGGTGCGGTGCTCGGCGCCCCGGTCGGCGACCCACGCCAGATATTCGACCGGCTCAACGGCACCGCCTACGCGGGCCTGCCCGCCATCGTGATCGCCGCCCTGCGCAGGCTGTATCCCGCGCTGAGCAGGCTGATCGACCACGAACTCAACCACGATGGCCGTCGGTTCGTCGTCCACGCCGAGAACGCGACCCCGGTCGGCGCGGTCCTCGGGCTCGCCCACAAGAAAGTCGACGACTTCCTCAGCCGCCCGCTCGCCGAGGTGCTCGACACGCCGGAACTGACGGCGATGTTCGATGATCTGCGCCTCGGCAACGCGACACCGGCCTGCCCGCTGCTCGTGCTGCAACCCGTGCACGATCAGGTCATCCACGTCGAGGCCGTCGACGGCCAAGTGGAGCGATACCGCCGGGGCGGAGCCATGGTCACCTACGTGCGCGACCGGCTCAGCGAGCATCTTTCGCTGCTGCCGCTGTCCACTCCGATCAGCCTGGACTGGCTGGCCGATCGGTTCGCCGGGCAACCGGTGAGCGACGTCGGCGACACGACCGTGTGGTCGGTCGCCGCCTCGCCGTCGGGGGTGCGTGGCCTGCTGGAAATGGCGGTGACCGCGGCCAAGGTCGCGCTGGGCCGTCCGCTGCGCCAGCAGCAACCGACCGAGTCCAGGATCGCGCCCGCGCGCGCCGCCTGACCTCCCGCTCAGCGGTCCGTGCACAACCGCCTGCCGCACTGATCGCCGGATGCTGGACAATGGACGCCGTGAACGACGCCGTGAACCATACTGCCGAATCAGTTCCGGGCCCGCCGTCCACAGTTTCGGCTTCGGCCGAAGGCGGGCCTCGGCACAAGACCGGCTCCCGCCTGTACCCCCGAGTCACCAGCTTCCGGTCGCGCAGGGGCGCGCTGACCGCGACCCAGCAGCAATCCTGGGACCGGATGTGGCCGACGATCGGTCGCGAAGTGGCCGACGAGCCACTGGACGCGGCCGCCTGGTTCGGCCGCGAGGCGCCGCTGGTCATCGAGATCGGCTGCGGCACGGGCACCGCGACGGCCGCCATGGCGCAGGCCGAGCCGCATCTGAACCTGATCGGCATCGAGGTATACCAGCCCGGCCTCGCGCAGCTGGTGCAGCGCATCGAGCGCGAAGGAATCGGGAACATCCGGCTGCTGCGCGGCGACGCGGTCGACGTGCTGGAGAACATGATTGCCGAGGAGTCGCTGACCGGCGTCCGAGTGTTCTTCCCCGACCCGTGGCCCAAGGCGCGCCATCACAAGCGGCGGCTGCTGCAACCCGCGACAGTCGCGTTGATCGCCAGCCGCCTGAAGCCGGGCGGTGTGTTGCACGTCGCCACCGACCACGCCGGCTACGCCGAACACATTCATCAGGTCGGCATGGCGGAACCGCAGCTCAGAGGGTTGAATGAGACCACGGGCGGTGACAGCGCGCAGCATCGCGCGACCGCGCCGATCGGTTTCGAACGACCCGTCACGAAATTCGAAGGCAAGGCGCATCGCGCCGGTAGCGCCATCACCGAGCTCATATGGGGGAAGATCGACCGATGAGCGTCAGTGAGATGGCCCACGAGGTAGTCGATGTTGCCGGGGAGGTGCACGGAGGCGGAGCCGAAGGCCTGGGCGGCGCGGCGCCGGACGTGCGCCGGGTCCTGCTGGTCTGGGACGCCCCGAACCTCGACATGGGCCTCGGCGCCATCCTGGGCGGGCGGCCGACCGCCGCCTACCGCCCCAGGTTCGACGCCCTCGGCCGCTGGCTGCTGGCCAGAACCGCCGAGTTGTCGGTGGGCAGCGTGCATCGCGTCGAACCCGAGGCGACCGTCTTCACCAACATCGCGCCGGGCACCGCCGACGTCGTGCGGCCGTGGGTGGAGGCGCTGCGCAACGTCGGTTACGCGGTCTTCGCCAAACCCAAGATCGACGACGACTCCGATGTCGACGCCGACATGCTGGCGCATATCGCGTTACGCAGCCGCGGCGCCGGCTTGGCCGGCATCATGGTCGCGTCGGCCGATGGCCAGGCGTTTCGCGAACCGCTGGAAGAACTCGCCGCCAAGGGTGTACCGGTGCAAGTGCTCGGCTTCCGCGAGCACGCGAGTTGGGCCGTCACATCCGATACTCTCGAATTCATCGACCTCGAGGACATTCCGGGCGTATTCCGTGAACCACTGCCCCGGGTGAGCCTCGACTCGCTGCCCGACGAGGGTGCCTGGCTGCAGCCGTTCCGGCCGCTGTCGGCACTGCTCACCTCTCGCCCTGCGCAAGGAGTCGCTTAGTGTTCACACGCTGGGGCGATCTGGCCTACCGGCTGCGCTTCGCCGTCATCGGCATCGTCAGCGCGGCCCTGTTGGCATTGGGCGGATACGGCTTCGGCCTGGAACACCACCTCAGCTCCAGCGGATGGGACGATCCGACCTCGGAATCGGCGGAGGCAGCGCGGATCTCGGACGCCGCGTTCGGGCGAGATCACAGCAGCGACGTGATCGTGCTCTACACCCCGCCCGAGGGCAAGACGATCGACGACCCGGCGTTCCGGCAGAAGATCGTCGACAGCCTCAACCGGCTGCCCAAGGAGCACCCGGATGAGATCGCCAAGGTCAACGGCGCCTACTGGCAGACCGAGACCGGGCAGGCATCTCCTTCGCTCTTTGGTTCGAAAGATAAGAAGTACACCTTCGCCTCGATCGCCATAGTCGGCGACAACGACACCGTGATGGTGCGCAACTTCCGGAAAGTGAAGGACGTCTTCTACATTCCGGGCGTCGACGTCCAGGTCACCGGCCTCCAGGCGGTGGCAGGCACGCTCAATGACACCATGGCCGCCGACCAGAAGCGCATGGAGATGCTCGCCATCCCGGCGGTTGCGGTGCTGCTGTTCTTCATCTTCGGCGGACTGGTCGCGGCGGGCCTGCCGCTGGTCGTCGGCGGTCTCACGGTCATCGGCGCCAACGGCATCATCATGTTCCTGACGAAGTTCACCGAGGTGAATTCGTTCGTCTCCGGCGTCGTCTCGATGATCGGCCTCGGCCTGGCCATCGACTACGGACTGTTCATCGTGAGCCGTTTCCGCGAGGAACTGGCCGAGGGCTACGACACCCGCGCGGCGGTCCGGCGCTCGGTGATGACGGCGGGGCGGACCGTGGTGTTCTCCGCGACCATGATCATCGCCAGTCTCGGCGGCATGCTGCTGTTCCCGCAGGGCTTCCTGAAATCGGTGGCCTACGGCACCATCGCGACGGTCTCGCTGGCCGCGCTGACCGCCATCACCATCCTGCCCGCGATGCTCGGCGTCCTCGGCCCCCGCGTGGACATGCTGGGCCTGAAGGCGTTCCGTAAGTCCAAGACCGCGGAAGAAGTCGAGAACGGCTTCTGGGGCCGGATTACGCAATGGGTGATGAAGCACCCGCTCAAGATCGCCGTGCCGATCTGTATCGGCCTGCTGTTGCTCATCATTCCGGTGAAGAATCTGGCCTTCGGCGGCATCAACGAGCGATACCTGCCGCCGGACAACAAGACCCGCGTGGCACTGGAGAACTTCTACGAGGTCTTCCCGCTGAAGAAGACCGATCCGGTCCAGCTGGTCATGGTCTCCGACGACAGCAACGCGGTCGGCAAGGTGTGGAAGCAAGCCAGCGAGGCTCCCGGCCTCACCGGCAAGTTCGAGGTGCCCAGCCGCTCCAGCAGCCAGCCCGACGTCTACCGGACGAGCGCGACGCTGGAGGATTCGGAAAACGCCGATCCGACCATCGACTACCTGCGCTCGATCGACGTGCCCGACAACGTCCAGCTCTACGTCGGCGGCCAGCCCACGATCCAGAAGGACAGCATCGACGCGCTGCTCAGCCGCATGCCGGCGATGATCGCGCTGGTCATGTTCGTGACCACGCTGCTGATGTTCCTCACCTTCGGCTCGCTGGTGCTGCCGATCAAGGCCGCGCTCATGAGCGCGCTCGGCCTCGGCTCCACGCTGGGCATTCTGACCTGGATCTTCGTGGACGGCCACGCCGCGAGCCTGCTGAACTTCACGCCGCAGCCGATCATGTCGCCGGTGCTGGTGCTGATCATCGCCGTGATCTACGGCCTGTCCACCGACTACGAGGTCTTCCTGCTGTCCCGCATGGTCGAGGCGCGCACGATGGGCGCCTCCACCACCGAGGCGGTGCGGGCGGGCACGGCGCACACCGGCCGCATCATCACCGCGGCCGCGCTCATCCTGCTCGTCGTGGTCGGCGCGTTCGGGTTCTCGGATCTGGTGATGATGCAGTACATCGCCTACGGCCTGATCGCGGCGCTGTTCATCGACGCGACCGTCCTGCGCATGCTGCTGGTGCCCGCCACCATGAAGCTGCTCGGCGACGACTGCTGGTGGGCCCCTGCCTGGATGAAGAAGGTTCAGCAGAAGATCGGCCTCGGTGAACCCATTCTCGACGACGAGCGCCCCGGCGGCGGCGATGTCGTCGACCTGGTCAAGACCACGCCGGTCACCGACCCGGTGACCATGCAGATCCCCGCGGTGACATCCGCCAACAAGGTGCCACGCAGGCGCAAGCCGCGCACCGTCGCGGAGATCGAGGCCGATGCGCCCACGCAGCGGCTGGACCGCACGCCGCCGCCGTCGCCCGCACCGCAGACCGCTCCCGCGCCCGCCCCGCACGATCCAACCAGGAGGCGTCCTGCGCCACCGATGAATTCCGCGGCTGGGCAAGGGGATCCGATCCGCCCGCGGCGAATCGCGCAGATCCCGAAGGCTTCACACTTCGCGCCGGACCAGGCCGAACCGCAACCGCAGCCGATGTCCGCGACGACCTATAACGCCGCCGCACCACGACTGGCTCCGTCCGCTGGCACGCCGCGGGATCCGAACGGGTCGCACGCCGGCACGCCCTCGCTGGCCCTGCCGGAGCACAGCCCGGGCCCCATCGTCCCGTCCGTCACGCCCCCGCCGCGCCCGGTCCAGTCGCCGGAACCGCAGCCACTTTCGGGACTCTGGCAGGACCCCACCGTAGATTTGCCGCCCCAGACCTCCACACCACCCGAACCCCAGCCGCTGTCGCGGGAGACGGGTGGTCCGGCGCATCGTGCGCCTGAGAGCGGGGCGACTTCGGACCCGGACAACGGCCCGGACACCAACCGCAGCAGCATCGAGAATTGGATGGCCGAACTCCGCTCGTCCCGCCGTCAGAGCGTGCGGCACAGCGAGGGACGTCACCATGACAGCGAGGGCCGCACGGTCAGCGTGAACGAACTGCTGCGCCGCCGCGAACGCGAGTGAACGGTAGGTCGCCGCAAACCAATATGCATACACGGAACCCGCGATCTGCGGTAAACCGCAGACCGCGGGTTCTGTGTTCTGCGGCCAGACTATCCAGTCAACAAAATCACCCACACACGCCCATCCGCCCCCTCCCGGCATTCGTATTCCGAATTCGGATTTCCATGGTTAGCTATCCACCCAATACACTCAAACGTGTCGTACATCGGGCCTTCGACAGGAACCCCGGGCCGCTCCGCAGAAGCAACACCAGAAGCTATCCCGGATAGCGATGCGGCAACAGCCATGACAACCGAAATCTTGGCAAGCATTACAACTCCTCAAAGTCAGGCGAATTTTGGCGCGCAAACAATGCTCGTATGTATAGGTCGTCACCCCTTAGTTCGCGCAGATACAGTTCGGTCAGAGGCTCGTAGCACAGCCATTTCGCATAGCGTTTGCACACCCGACTGGTCCCCTTTCGACTCTCGGCCGATCACTATGTAGGACGTGGCACGTCCCCGATCGGTTCCATGGATCTCCGCAGTCTGGTCCGCGCTGTGCGTGATGTGGTCGGCGTCAACCGACCGCCGCATCACCTGCATCGTTGCCCGCTCCCGCGTCGGCGAAGGCGCGGGCGTAGCGGGTGCCGACCAGGAGCAGCAGGATGCCGACGACCAGGAACGCGGCGACGCGGACGAGCCCGTCCAGGGTGGCCAGGTCGAAGAGGAACAGTTTGGCCAAAGCGGCGGCAGTGACCAGCAATCCGGATCCGAGGGCGAGTTTGGCCACGGCGGGTGCGCCGGCAAGCCTGCGTAATCCGAACAGGAGGGCCGCGGTGGCGCCCGCCATCCACAGGATGGTCGCGGCGCTGTGGCCGATGAGGAATCCGTTCGGCGTGCCGGTCGCGACGCCGATGGATACCGTCGCCGCGGTCACCGCGTAGAGTCCCGCGACGCTCGCGGCGATCCACTGCAATTCGCCGCCTGCCGCCATACCGGGGAGCCGTCGCGCGCACCACAGCGCCACCGCGACCACCCCGAGGGCGAGCACCGCGCCGAGCACGGTCGCCGAGCCCAAATTCGCCTCGGAACGAGCCTGCGAGGCAAGAATTCCCGGGCCCGCGACGTTCAGCAACGCGAATCCGCCGAGTACGGCGAAGGCCGCCCCGATTCCGGCCGCGACGCGGGACCGCTGCTGACCCGCCACGCCGAGAAAGACCGGCGCCACCATGAGCAGAGCGATCGGCAGCGTCTCCGTCTCGGACACGCCGACGCACGCCTCGAGCAAGGCGAGTGAGCCCGCCACGGCGGCGACCACGCTGGTATGTCCCGGAATCCGCAGGTACGCGCCGAGTTTCGGCATCATGGGCGCCGCGGCGACGAGCAGGAGCACCGCGGCGGCGACCGACGCCACCAGCACGGCGGCGCGCCGGTCCTCGTACATGCCGGGCGCGATCAGCATCGGGACCAGCGCCGACGCCATCGTCAGCGAGGCGGTGAGGTCGGCGGGCCGATGCCGGACGACGACGATCGTCCCGGCGAGCCCGACCAGCGCGACCGCCGCCGCGGCGACCAGCAACCAGGCCCGCTCACCCGCCGCGGGAGTACCGAGTACGGCACCCACGAGAAACACGAACGTCGCGAGTACCGCGGGGATCGTCCGCGCCGCGTGCAAGTATGGCCAGTTCCGCGGCAATTGAACCGGTACGCAGGCCGCCTGCAACACGATCAGGAACCCCAGCAGCACCAGACGAGTGGTCAGCACCGGCGACAGGGCCGCCACGGCGAGCACCACCAGCACGGCCAGCGGCTGCGACCGCCACCGCATCGCGAGTCCGACGCCCACGGCGGCGACACCGAAGGCGACCGCGAGTCCGAGCACCGGATGCAGCCAGTGGTAGATCGCGGTCGCCGCGACCACGTCGAGGTAAGCACCGGCGATGCCGGTGGCCGCCAAAGCGATTCCGCCGACCCGTCCGCCGGTCCGCCCGAAGACCCGCACGCCCGCGCCCACCAGCGCAGCCGAGAACACACCGCCGGCGACCACCCTCGGCACCGGCCCGAAGAAACCCGCCTGCGCGGCCAGCACCAGCAACATCGCGACGCCGATCAGCGTCACCGCGACACCGGCCAACGCCAGGATCCGGCTGATCACCCCGTCCCGCTGCCACCATGGCGTGTGTGGCACGCGCGGCCCTGCCGCGCGTGGTGGGACGGGCGGACGCGGCGGCGACATCGGCGACGCGACTCCCGGCATCGGTCCCCGCGGGTTCGGCGCCCACGGCGCGCCGCCACCCCATCCCCCGCTGGGCGGTGGGGCGAAACGCGCCACGTAAGCGGGCTGTGGCGCGGGAATCGGTGCACCAGTCATCGGAGCATGCCCGGGCCAAGGTGGTGTCGGGTCACCGGCTCCGCCGGACATCGCAGCCGCGCCGGTTTGCGTCTGCTGAGCGCCCGGCGTCGCGGCCGAAGCCGGTCCCGCGGAAGACGTGCGCCCCGGCTGCGCAGTAACCCCCTGACCTGCGGCGGAATCCGCGGCGACCTGCTCGCGCAGCAGCTCCAGATCACGACCGAGCGCACCCAGCCGCGTCCCCAGCGTGGTGAACTCGCCGGAGAGCCGCGCGAGCAGCGCCGGATCGATAGAGGTAGTCATGACTTCATGCTGGTTGCCACCACGCGCGCGAGCATGAGTAGTAACCCCTGTAGACAGCCGAGATCTACCTGTTCTCGCCGGATTACCGGTCGTGCACGTCCCGCGGACACGACCGGCCCCCACCCGGGAAGTCGAGTGAGGGCCGGTCCGCGCCAGATGGTCAGTAGGCACGCAGGCCGATGACCTCGTGCACGGCTTCGATCACCGCGGAACGCGGCGGCATCCGAAGCACGCCGGGCGCGGGCTCCCCTGCCCAGTGCCAGCCGAGAGGGGAGTCGGAACTGGGGAGCAGGATGATCCGGCCGCCCGGGACCACGGTGACCTGGTGACCGGCGAGGCTGCGCCGGATCGGGACCTCCACGGGCCGCGCGGGGCTCGGCGGCGTGACGAGGAAGGTCCAGTTGCGTTCGCCCGGATCGGCGACCACGGGCGCGGTGTGGTGGCGTTCCAGCTGGGTCAGGACCTTACGGCCCAGTTCCGGTGGCATGACGATCGCGCCGATGATGGAACCGGTGGTGATTATCGGGCGTCCGGCGAGAAGCTGAACCGGCAGCCCGTAGGTATGCCGCAGCAGGTGCGCGACTTCGTGGGGAGAATGACAGCGCTCGAACATGGCCCTACCCCGCCCCGAAGAAGCCGGATCCGCTGACGGCAACGGACCTTTGGCATAGCAACTCCTGCTGGTCGCGCACCCGCCGCCTGGGGAACGCGGGTAGGGCGCTGACGAAGCGTGCCGATCGAGTGGTGCTGTGGCGCGCTGGTCGCTTGGTCTGTGCATCGAGCCCGCACGCGCGATCGGCGCGTCCGGCCTGCACGGTGTTGTTCGGCATGGTGATCATTGCCGCCGCCCTTTGCTGTCAAAGTTGCAGAAAGGCAACGGTATTCCAACCAGCAGCCAACTAGTCGTACGCAATGTCCCACTTCGGTCGAGTTCGATGGCATAGCGTCGTACTCTGAAACCCAGATTTAACAAAAGGACTTGGGTACATGGACGAATCGTCGATCGGAGTTCGGATCCGCCAGTTCCGCGGGAAGGCGCTCACCCAGCGCCAGCTCGCCGATCAGGCCGGGGTCAGCGTGGATCTGGTGCGCAAGCTCGAGCAGGGCGGTCGCCAGACCGCCTCGATCGCCAGCTTGCAGAAGATCGCGCGCGCCTTGGATGTGGACATCGCCGACCTCATCGGCAAACGCCACGGCGTGCCGTCCGCCAATCCGGACGCGGGCATCGTCGCCATCCGCCGCGCGCTGACGCCGGTCGACGACCTGCTCGGCGAGACCAAGGAGGAGGCGGCGGTCAGCCTCGACGACGGTCGCCGAGCGGTCGAGTACGCCTGGGGCGCTTACTGGTCGGGCCGCTACGAAACGCTGACCTCCATCCTTCCGCCTGGACTGACCCAGCTGCGCGCCACCGTGCACGCCGCCCGCAACGGTTCGGTCGCGCCCGCCAACGAGCTGCTGGCCAGGATGTACTGGGTAACCGGCTGCACGCTGGTGCATCTCGGCCAGACCGATCCGGCGTTCCTGGCGATCCGCCAAGCGCTCGCCGCGGCCGAGCTCGGCAACGACCCGCTGCTGCTGGCCACCATCCGTGGCTCGGTCGCCTGGCAGCTGCTGGTGCAGGGCCGCTACGAGGAGTCGCGCGGCGTCGCGTTGAACGCGGCGGCGAATCTGGAGCCTTCCGGCGATGTCACGGCCGCCCATCTGTCCGCCTACGGCTCGCTGGTGTTGCAGGGTGCGACCGCGGCGGGCCGGGCGCAGGACGTGCCGGGCGCCTTGTCGCTGGTCGAGGCAGCGAGCGAGGTCGCGCTGCGGATCGGCGGGGATCGCCAGGATTACGAAACCTATTTCGGCCCTTCGCAGGTGGTCATGCAGACCGTCGACGTGAACGTCTCCTCCGAGCGTTACCCGGAGGCGCTGGCCGCCGCCAAGGACATGCCGGTCAACGGGAGTCTCCCGCAGGCGTCGCGGGCCCGCCACCTGGCCGACACCGCGGTCGCGCTGACCCGCACCGGGCAGCACCAGCGCGCGCTCGACGCGCTGCTGACCGCCGAACGGGTGGGCGGAGCGGACTGGCTGAAATACCAGACGCTGCCCCGGCACATCGTGTCCGAACTGCTCGACCACGACCGGAAGGTGCCGCTGCGCGCGTTCGCCCGCCGCATCGGGGTCAACACCTAGACCGCCGGACGCTCGCCCGCCCGGTCGATCACGTCGTCCAGCACCTCGCGCGAGCGCACGAGATCATTGATCGTGCGGGTGATCCGCTCCCGCTCGGTCCGCAGCTCCGCGACGAGCGCCGGGGTGGCGTACTCGTTGGGGCCGCCGTCCGCATCCCGCATGCACGGCAGGATCCGCGCGATCTTCTTGCTGGTCAGCCCCGCCGCGAGCAGTTCCTGAATGTGAATGACCCGGTCCACGGCCCGCTCCGGATACTCGCGATGGCCGCCGGGCGTGCGATCGGACGCCAATAGCCCCTGCTGCTCGTAGTAGCGCAGTGACCGCTCACTGACGCCGGTACGCTCGGCAAGCTCCCCGATCCGCATCCGCCACCTCGACTTTCGCGTCGGCTCAGCGCCCCATCAATCGGCGCCAGTGCGCCAGGAACGGATGCTTGGCGGTGACCGATCCCAGCCGCATCCGGCCGTGCACCACCAGGTGCAGCGGGCCGAGCGGCGGTCCGGTGCGGACCTTGTTGTTCACGCTCGAACCGATCAGTTCCAGCGCGTTCAGGTCGACGGTGGCCTCGGCGGGCACGATCAGGGTCACCGAACCGCAGTAGTCGTCGATGCGGACCTCGACCACCTGGGTCGACATGATCGCTTCGGTGAAGTCCAGGGTTACCCCGGACATCCAGTTGTTCAGATACAGCCTGGGCGCCACCTGCCACGGGCCGCGGCGATTGACCGCGGACATGCGCGCGCGGATCACATTGCCCGCCGTATTCGAGCCGGGAACCGGAGGGGCCGGCTTGCCGAAGGCGCGCGAGGAGTGCACGAAGGTCGACGGCGGGGCGGCGGGCTGGCCGATCAGGCGGACGCCGGGGAGGTCGATGAGCACGGCGTTCAGTTCTCCGCGCGTCTTCGCGGCCAGCGCGGTGTCCATCCGCTCGGTGAACTCACCGAGCGAGAGCATGCCCAAGCCGACCGCGCGCTGCAAGAGCTGTCCGACGTGTTCGCGCTCCGTGTCCGACACCCGCAGTTCCCGGTCACCCACCGTGGACGCCGCGGGGTTGCCGCCATCGGAGCCGACCGCATTGGATACCGATTCGGGGCCGACCATGCAATCGAGGTTACCGAGCGCACGACCACGGCCGCATCAGGGCGATCCCCGATTCCGGCCTCCGCCTGTCGCCATTTCCGTATTACTCGAGTCCCTGCTCGATGACATAGCGGGTCAATTCGACCCGGTTCGCCAGCTGGAGTTTGCGCAGCGTCGCCTGCACGTGGTTCTCCACCGTGCGATGGCTCAGGCCCAGCCGCGCCGCGATCTGCTTGGCGGACAGTCCTTTCGCCACCATCCGCAGCACCTCGGTCTCCCGCTCGGTGAGGGCGGGGCGATGCGGCTCGTCGAGCTCAGCAGGCGCGGTCGCCATGCGCCGGTACTCGCCGAGCACGAGCCCCGCCAGGCCGGGCGTGAAGACAGCCTGACCGGCGGCGGTGGCGCGAACGGCGTCGATCAGCTCCGCCACCGACGCGCTCTTGACCAGATACCCCGAGGCCCCGGCCTTGATCGCGTCCAGGACGTCGTCGCGCTCTGCCGATGCCGAGAGCACCAGCACCCGGGTCCGCGGCGAAACGCGCAGCACCTCGGCAGTGGCCTGCGCCCCGTTGCCGTCGGGGAACTGCATGTCCATCAGCACCACGTCCGGCCGCACCGCCGCTGCCCGCCTGGTCGCCGCGCCGACGCCATCGGCCGTGGCCGTCACCTGAAATCCGGCCTCGGTGAGATCGCGGGAGACGCCGTCCCGCCACATCGGGTGATCGTCCACAACCATCACCGAAATGGTCTCGGCCGCCCGGTCCGTCATCCGCGCCTCCCGTCTTCGCCCATGCCCGCGCCTCGCCGGCGCTCACTCATCTCGGCACCCGGAATTCCCATTCGGTGCCGAACCCGACGCCGCCATCGATCTCGGTGAGCAGGTCCGCGCTGCCGCCGAGCGCCGCGATCCGCCCGACGATCGACCGCGACACCCCCATCCGCCCTTCGGCTTCCGCCTCGGCCAACCGGCCCGGCGGGATGCCGACACCATCGTCGCGCACACTGACCACCAGTTCGTCGCCGGTGTCCTCCAGTAGCACATACGCTTTCGCATCCGGTCCGGCGTGCAGCTCCACATTGGACAGCGCGGTGGCCACGGCGGCCGCGATCTCGTTCGCCACCCAGCGCCCGACCCGCACCGGATCGCCCGGCGTCGACACCGACACCTTGGGCGTGGACTGCGCGGTCAGCAGCGGACGCAGGTCCACCTCGGTCCCGCCTTCGTCTCGGTGGTCGGCCTGCTCGGAAATCAGCACCCGCAGGGCCACCTCTTGCTCACCGGCGCGCCGCGCCAGTTCCTCCGTGGGACCGCCGATGGCGCTGCCACGGCGCTTGATGTAGCTGAGTACCTGTAACACGCCGTCGTGCACCTCGCGGGAAAGACGTTCACGCTCTTCGGCGGCCGCGGTCAGGCGCACCGCGCGCTCGAGTTGATCTTGTGCGCGGCGCGCGGTGTTGGCGGCCAGCCCCAAGGCAAGGCCCACCGAGACGAGCACCGGCACCGTCGCATCCGTCCACACGTCCTCGCCCCACTGGTCGCGCACGGTCAGCGACACCGCGGCGATCAGCGCGCCGGACAGCACGCCCGCGATCGGTCCGCGCAGGATCGCCGCGCCGATCACGGCGTTGGTGGCCCACAGCGTGGTCGGCAGCGTCTGGTGTCCGTGGTACCAGCCGTAGTCGGCGACCAGCCTGGTGGCGGCCATCAGCCCGATCACCACCACGTGATCGCCGATCACCACCCAGGTGCGCAACCGGGCGACGCCGGGGAACTGCCACTGCGACAACATGATCGCCGAAGCACCCGACCACACGGCCATCAACGCGATCAGCACCCAGCTCAACCGCTGGTTGGAGTAGTACGGCACGGAGGCGATCTGCTGACCGACCGCGTACAGCAGCGTGACCAGCCGCAGCGCCTGGGCGGCCCGCCACAGCGGCGTGGTCGCCACGTCGGCCGAGCGCAACTCAGGTGTTCGCCGCGCCGCCATCGAATTCCGCGCCCTCATCGGATTCCGCCCGCTGCCGCGCGGCTTCCCGCTCCGCGCCTGACGGTCCCGCCGTTTCCTGCTCAGCCGCTTTCCCCCCTTCGTGTCCCGCGGCTTTCCGCTCCGCCGCCTGCCGGTGCGCCGCCTCGACCAGTGTCGCCACCACGTCGAACCGGCCGGGATCGGGTCGGTCCGGTTCGGCCGCATACAACCTGCGATGGTCCTCGCCGGTCTGCAATTCCTCGAACAGCTCCTCGGGACCTTCCAGCAGCGACCGGATCGCGGTGTTCATCACCGCGACGAACGGCACCGCGAGCAGACCCCCGGCGATGCCGCCCAGCACCACACCGGCGGTGATGGCCAGCACCACGGCGAGGGGATGGATGCTCACCGCCCGGCCGAGCAGCAGCGGTTGCAGCACATGGCCCTCGAGCTGCATCACCGCGATGATGATGCCGAGCACGATCAGGGCGGTGACGAGCCCCTTGGTCACCAGCGCGATGAACACCGCGATGAATCCGGCGAGGAACGCGCCGATGATCGGGATGAACGCGCCGATGAACACCAGCGAGGCCAGCGGAAGCGCCAGCGGCACGCCCAGGATCGCCAATCCGGCGCCGATGCCGATGGCGTCCACCGCGGCGACCACCACGGTCGCGCGAACGAACCCGACCAGCGTGCCGAACCCGAGTTGGCCCGCGGTGCGCACCCGCTCGCGGTGCTCGGTCGGCACGATCCTGGTGACGAACTCCCAGATCTGATCCCCGCCGTAGAGGAAGAAGATCAGGATGAACATGGTCAGGAAAGCGCCGGTGAGCAACTCGCCGATCACGGTCGCGGTGGTGAGCGCCCCGCTGGTCAGACTGGCCTGATTGGACTGGATGGCCTTGACGATGGCGTCGCCCGCGTTGCGGATCTGCTCGTTGCTCAGGTGCAGCCGTCCATTGATCAGCCAGTCCTGAATCTGATGGATGCTGTCGGTGAATTTGGCGGACAGCTGCGGCACACCGGCGACGAACTGCTCGACGACGAACGTCATGATGCCCGCGACCACACCGAGCGACCCCACCAGCGCGACGAAGACGCCCAGCACGCGCGGTATCCCCAGGCGCTGCATCCAGTCCACCAGCGGTGCGAGCAGCGCCGCCGCGAGCAGCGCGATGGCAAGCGGAATGACCACCGTGGCCAACTTCTGCACGATCGCGGTGACCGCGATCGCCAGCGCGAACAGCACCAGCAGCCGCCAGCCCCACTCCGCGGCGACGCGCACGACCGGGTGCACCATCTCCGCCGCGGGCCGCGACAGGCTGATTTTCCGCTCTGGACTCGACTTCGGCTCGGTCACCTCCGTGAGCCTAATCGGCGCGGTCGGACGTGGTCCTTCTTCAGTCCGCGCAGCACGGCGCCCGGACAGGCCCACTTGTCGAAACGCTAGATTGGTCCTCGTGTCGGCGCCCTTGGAAGCGGTCAAACAGACCATGCGAACGCGCTGGCCGCTGTACCTGACATCGATGCTGCTGGCGAACGCTTTCGGCGCGGTTCTGGTATGGGCTTTCATCCAGTACGGGCTGCCCGTCCCGGAGGGTGAGCCCTCCGGTGTCAGGCGCACCGGCCTGCTGATCCCGGCCCTGGTCTTCCTGACCGGCGGCCTGCTCAGCGTGGCCGCCTCCGCCCTGATGCTGCGACCGGTGATGCGCTGGCAGATGCGCGGCGGACCGCCGAGCCGGCAAGAGCAGATGGCCGCGCTGCACGCCCCGCTGCGTCAGGCGATCCTGCATCTCGCGCTGTGGTTCATCGGCGGAGCCATCCTCGCCGCGCTGATCATCAAGGACACCCCCGAGCTGGCGGGCGCGGTCGTGGTCACCGAATGCATGGCCGCGACCTTCGTCTTCGGCTTCACCTACATGCTGGGCGAACGCATCCTGCGGCCGGTCGCGGCCCAGGCGCTGACCGAGGGGACCTTCGACCACACCCTGACCCCTGGCATCGGCACCAGGATGGCGATGACCTGGGGACTGGGCACCTTCGCCCCCACCATCGCCATCGTGCTGCTGTGCGTCACCCAGATCTCCTCGGATGTGAAGTTCTCCGCCCAGTCGCTGGCGCTGTCCATCCTGCTGCTGTGCGGCGTGGTGATCATGCAGGCCCTCGCGCTGTCCATGCTCACCGGTTCCAGCATCTCCGACCCGGTGCGCCAGCTCAGCCAAGCGATCGACCGGGTGCAAGCCGGCGCACGCGACGTTCAGGTCGAGGTCTTCGACGGCAGCGTCATCGGGCTGCTGCAGGTCGGCTTCAACCGGATGATGGAGGAGGCCGCCAAGCGCCGCCAGCTGCAAGAGCTGTTCGGCCAGCACGTCGGCGAGGACGTGGCCCAGCGGGCGCTGGACTACGGCACCGAGCTCGGCGGCGAGACACGCTTCGTCGCGGTGCTGTTCGTCGACATGGTCGGCTCGACGGCGACCGCGGCCGAGCGCCCGCCCACCGAAGTGGTGAGCCTGCTCAACGAGTTCTTCCGCATCGTGGTCGACGTGATCGACCGTCACCACGGTTTCGTGAACAAATTCGTCGGCGACGCGGCGCTGGCCATCTTCGGCGCGCCGCTGGACCGCCCGGACGCGCCGACCGCCGCGCTCGCCGCCGCACGGGAGCTGCGCGAAACCCTGCGCGAAGTCCCCGGCCTCGACATCGGAATCGGCGTTTCGGCGGGTCTGGCCGTCGCGGGGAATATCGGTGCCGCGAACCGTTTCGAATACACGGTGATCGGAGATCCGGTCAACGAGGCATCCCGGCTGACCGAACTGGCCAAAGAACGGCCCGGCCGGACACTGGCGTCGGGCAGCGCGCTGTATTTCGCCGAGGAAAGCGAGCAGGAGCAGTGGGAAACCGGCGACGAGGTACAGCTGCGCGGCAGACGCAGGAAAACGCTGTTGGCCTGGCCACGGGAAAGGGACGACGCGCCCGAGGGTACCGATGTCGAAACGGCGCGTTCGTTAGGCTGACCGCGTGACGGCCGACGGGGAACTGGCAGGAGAACCTGCGCCGCCGCCCACGGCGGGTTCCCGCCGTGGCAGATTCCGGTGGCTGAAATGGGTGCTCGGAGCCGCCCTGCTGGCCTTGCTGATCGCCGAGGGGGTATACCTCTGGCCCCGGCTGCACGAATCCTGGCGCAAACTCACCGAAATCCACTGGGGCTGGCTCGCGGTCGCCATCTGGCTGCAGGCGGTGTCCATGAGCGGTTTCGCCAGAGTGCAGAAACAGCTGCTCAACGCGGGCGGCGTGGCGGTGAGTCAGCGGAAGTCGGTCGCGGTTGTCTACGGCGCGACCGCGATGTCGGTCACCCTGCCCGCGGGCCAAGTTTTCTCCACGGCCTTCACCTACCGGCAGACCAGGCGCTGGGGTGCGAGTCCGATCGTCGCCTCCTGGCAGCTGGTGTTCTCCGGTGTGGTCGCCGCGGTGGGACTGGCGCTGCTCGGCGTCGGCGGCACGCTACTGGCGGGCGGGAACGTCGGCCCACTCAACCTGATCCTCTCGCTGGCCGCCATCGTCGTGCTGGTATTGGCGGGTAACTACGTCTCGCGCAATCCCGGTTCGCTCGAAGCGCTGCTGCGCAGGCAGCTCGCGCTGGTCAACCGGCTGCGCAAGCGCCCGCGGGACCAGGGCGCGAACAAGATCGCCGACGTGCTCGGCCAGCTGGAGTCGGTGGATCTCGGCAAGCGCGACGGCGTCCTGGTCGCGGTATGGGCGGTGGTCCATCGCTTCGCCGATGTGGCCTGCCTCGGTGCGGCCTGTTACGCGGTCGGCGCCGACCCGCGTATGGCCGGGCTGCTGCTCGCGTTCGCCATCGGCAAGGTGGTCGGCTCCATCCCGTTCGCACCCGGCGGCATCGTCTACGTCGACGCGACACTGATCTACGGTCTCACCGCCGCCGCGGGACTGTCCGCCGCGCAGGCGGTCGCCGCGGCGTTCGTCTACCGGATGGTGAGCTTCATCCTGGTCGCCATCGTCGGCTGGATCGTGTTCCTGTTCCTGTTCCGGACACGCCAGGCCGAGGACGCGGAGTTCGAGAAGGAATTCGAGCAGCGGCGGTTGTGAGCCGGGTGGCCCCACTACGCTTGCCCGCGTGAGGAAACTGCTGCCGCTGGTCACGGATGCGCTGCTGGTCATCGTCTTCTGCGCGATCGGAAGGCGCAGCCACGACGAAGCCGTCCTCGCCGGGCTGCTGCGCACCTTCTGGCCGTTCGCCACCGGACTGGCCGTGGGCTGGCTCATCGTCGCGTCCGGCCGATGGTGGCGCAGGGCCGACGAGCCTGGGTTCGATGGTACGGCCCTGTGGCCCACCGGAATCGTGGTCTGGATCAGCACCCTGGTCGGCGGCATGCTGCTGCGCGTGGTGAGCGGTCAGGGCACGGCGGTCAGCTTCGTGCTGGTCGCAGGCACCGTGCTCGCGCTGTTCCTGCTCGGGTGGCGCGCCGCGTTCGGGGCCCTGAGCCGATCACGGTTCCGGGGTCGCCAGCGCCTGTAGCATCCTGGCCGCCATTCGCGCGGTCGCGTCTCTGCTGTCCACGTCCTTGATGTGAACGGCGAAGACCAGATCGCCCATGCCGCCGATCAACCATCCGTCCCGCCCCGCGATCGCGGCGAACGCGTTGACGTCCCGGTAGCGGCGCACACTGGCCAGCTCCGGCGCGTTCGTGGCGTCGCGCAACAGGCCGCGCAGCCGATCGGCGGTCTCCGGCGACAGCGGCGCGAGCTGGGCGTCGGTGGTGCTCGGCCGAGCGACCTCGATCATCGGCGGCGGCACCGAGCCGCGCGCGATCGTGGCCGCGGCGATCGCCATGCCGAACGGACTGGCCAGCACCGCGTCCGAACCGGCACCCTGGACGACCTGCTCGGCGCTGCGTCCCGCCACGGCCAGCCGGCCGGTCACCTCGTCCAAGCCGGGCACCTTGAAGTCGATGCCGACCCCGAGGGCGGTCGCCGCCTCGGCCGCGTCCTGCACCGAGACCTCCTGCGGCGCCTTGCCTTTGGCCACCGCCGCGACCGTGCGGAACAGGTCCATGGCACCGCCGACCGGATACAACCCGGTGAACGCCACGGGGCCGTGCTCGCTGGCGTAGCTGTTCTGCGCGACCGCGACCACCGCCCCGCTGGACGGCTGGATCGCCACGATCGAGGCGGGCGTGCCCACGCTGACCACCGCGTCCTCGGCGGCACGCTGCAAGCGCTGGTCCATGGTGCCCGCGATGTCCGGCCCCGGCGGGCCCTGCTGGCCGGCGAGCTGCGTGATGAACCGGCCATCCCGCTCGAACAACTGGACACCCCAGCCGGAGTGCTCCTCCTGGCTTTCCTGCTGCACCTTGCGCAACGCGTCCAGCATCGGCGACCAGACCCTGCGGTCGGCGGAGATCAGCCGCGGCTGCTTCTCCATGACCACGCCGGGAATCGGCGCCATCCGCGGTTCCAGAATGGCGAAATCACCCTCGCGCAGGTTGACCGCGATGATCGGCTTGCCCTGTGAGGTGGCCAGCTGCTGCATCAGCGACGGCCCGGTGATCAGCGGCGCGACCGGCGCGATGGCCTTGGCCAGCGCATCGGTCGAGGCCACCGGGTCGGGCATCTTCGCGGGGTCGAGCTTGATGACGTTGATGATCTGCTCGGTCATCAGCGGCTGGCCGACCATGTCGTTGACCCGAGGGGCGGGCGACGGCAGGGTACGCACCAACCGGACCGTCCGGTTGTGCGCCAGCTGCGGCATGACCACCGCGGGCTCCCAGGAGATCCGCCAGCCGATGGCCAGCTTGCGCACGTTGCCCTGCAGGCTGTAGTTCCAGGTCTTCTTCTCGCCGAAGCTCCACTCGACGTCCATGCTGAAGATCCCCGACTGCGCGTCGAGACCGATGAATTGGGTCTTGCGGTAGTCGACCTTGCCGGGCTGGAGTCCGTCGAACATTTGCTTCAACGTTGCCGAAGCCGCAGTGGGGTACGACGTCAGGTCCGCCGCCTTGGCGTAGTCCTGATCGTCGAGCAGATCCGTGAAGCGCTCTACGACTGCCTCGGCTTCATTCTGCTTCTCGTGTATCCCACACGACCCGATCGCGAGCGCGAGCGATGCCACCGCCATGAGTGCCATTGCGCCCCGAACGCGAAAGGGGCGGGATCCCCACACATCCATGTCGCCCACTCTTCACTCTTGTCACTCCAGTAACAAGACCACCGTACCCGAAAAAGACCAGACCGCGATGCCTCCGTAGCGCGGACGTTACCCATGCTCAGCATCCCAATTCTGCCCCGGGATCTCGCATCTCGGGGGGCCTTTCATGATCATCGACCGGCCGCACGGAGGCAAACCGGCGCCGCTCCGGCGCCGCTACCGTACCGGCCTCCACGAAAAGTCGCGCGGTTACCGCCGTACCGGACGCTTCGAATCAATAAATACCCTTCCGCGCCCCGATCGAAGCATGCGGGCCCTGTTCGCACAGAGCGGAACCCGCGCGCTCAATTGCGAAGTAATCTTGTAATCAGTGAAAGCAACGCACCACAGTAAGTAGGTGACTCTCCATGAGAAACACACACCGCGGCCGCGGTTTCGGACGACCGGGCGGCTGGCAGCAGGCCGACCTGCCGGATCCCGCGGACGTGCCGGACTGGTTCGCCGGAAGATTGCCAAGCGACTGGTTCTCCGGTCCGCCGGTGATCGAGGTGGACCGGGACGAGATCGTCGTCATCGGTGAGCTGCCGATCCCGCAACCGGAGAAGCGGCAGACCGACGACGCCGAAGCGAAGACCGACGACGCCGGAGCGCAGACCGACGAGGTGCCGCGCGCGACCAAAGAGGGCGCCGTGGCCCGCTTCCGCGAGTCCACCCGCCCGGCTCGCATGCAGATCGCGAACGAAGCGCAGCACCGCTACCGGCGCAGTGTCGCCTGGGGCGTATCGGTGGACGGGGAACGGATCATGTTCACCCACCTGGCCGTTCCCGTCATGACCCGGCTGCGTCAGCCGGAACGCAAGGTGCTCGACACCCTGGTCGACGCGGGCGTGGCCCGTTCCCGCGCCGACGCGCTCGCCTGGACGGTGAAACTGGCGGGCAAGCACGCGGAAGCGTGGCTGGAGGAACTGCGCGTAGCGATGCGCAAGGTCGACGATCTGCGCTCGGAAGGACCGCAGGGGCTCTAGCCGGGCCGGGTCTACTGTTGCGTGCATGGCTGAGACCGTCGGCGCGACGCCGGGCCCGATCCTCGTGCTCAACGGCCCGAATCTGAACATGCTCGGCACCCGGCAACCGGAGGTGTACGGGTCGGCGACCTTGGACGACGTCGTGGAACTGTGCAAGCGGACCGCGGCGAAGTTCGACCGGGAGGTCGTCGCCTTCCAGTCCAATTCCGAGGGCGCGCTGATCGATCGCATCCATCAGGCGCGCGGCGCCGAGTCGGGCATCGTGATCAATCCCGGCGGACTCACCCATACGTCGGTGGCGCTGCGGGACGCGCTGGTGATTCCGGAGCTCCCCATTGTCGAGGTGCACATCAGCAATGTGCACGCGCGTGAGGAGTTCCGGCACCACTCGTACATCTCCCCGATCGCCACCGCCGTGGTCGCGGGAATGGGGATCCAGGGCTACGCCGCCGCCATCGAATTCCTGGCGCGCTCGGCCTGATCCGACCAGCGTCCTCGGCATTTCTCACTTGGCGAGCCGGAAAACCGGAAACCCGGGTGCGATGGCGGCGAGTTCGGTGTCGGTGGCGTCTTTGGTCACGCCCTCGAAGAACTTGCCGACCTCCCAGCCCCACTTCTGCAGATAGAGCCGCAGCAACGGCACCTTGTCGGCGTCGGGCACCTCCGTGGCGGTGAACGCCTCGACCTTGCGACCGAGCCGCAGCTCACCGCCGCCCGCGACCCGCAGGTTGCGCACCCACTGCGTGTGTCCGCGCGGCGCCACCAGAAAGCGCTCGCCGTCCTCGCGCACCAGCAGATTGACCATCGTGGTCCGCCACTCACCGCTCTTGCGCCCGCGCACCGCGAGCAGCCGCGAACCCATCACGCTGATTCCCAGTTTGGGCAGCAGATTGAAGATCCGGTTGAAGAACGGATCCAGTCCGGCGGGGCCGATGTAGCGGGTGCTGTAGTCCATGTCCGACTCCTCGATTGTGAGCACTGCTCTCTATAGCGAGAAGTGTTCCATGTTTCCCACGGCCAAGTCAAGAGCACTGCTCTCTATTTCGGCTTACATCGGTGCGCCGGACATAGCAGGCCGGGAAGCGCGTCACCCAGCACGGCCATAGGAGCCCAGGTGGGTGACGCGGGCGACTCAGCCCGCGCTGCCGGTAGCCGGAAGCGGCCGGGGATTGGTTTGCGGATTCACTCGGCCGCGACCGTGCCTGTCCTTGCCTTCCCGGTCGCGGCCGCTGTGGTCGTAGCCGACTCGGTCATAGCCGAATCTGTCGTAGCCACCGCGGTCGTAGCCTGAATGGTCATAGCCGTGACGGTCGTAACCATCGGTGCCGTAGGGGCTGGGCATGGGGGGAGCCGGGGTAGGCGTGGACGTAGGAGCCGGCGGGGAGGCTGGTGCAGGCGTCGAGGTTCGAGCTCGAAGATGACCTTCGACCGCGGCTCCCGTGTTCCTC
Organism: Nocardia sp. Marseille-Q1738; assembly: GCF_965283145.1. Lineage (NCBI taxonomy): Bacteria > Bacillati > Actinomycetota > Actinomycetes > Mycobacteriales > Nocardiaceae > Nocardia > Nocardia sp. Marseille-Q1738. The sequence goes on from NZ_CBDIMS010000013.1 coordinate 105,087, forward strand.
GCAGGGCCAGTTGATTCCTCGCCCATGTACCGGCGTGAGTGAGGAAGCGACCAGCGCTGCGAGGTCGGGCGGCGGCAGGACTACGCGTCGCCGCGCATCAGCGCGTAGGTGGAGACCGGCTTGCCCGCCTGCTCGCTGGCGGCCACGGCCTTGCGCCAGAACGACTGGGAGGTGTGCGAGAACGTCGCGTCGACACCGACTTCCTCGCTCGCGTCGATGATGTGCTGGGCGCCCGCGTCCATCATCTTCAGGCTGGCCAGGGTGGCCCATCCGCCGTTCTGGTTGGCGACCGAGAACTCCTCCATGAAGTAGGGGAAGGCGGCGGCCGAACGGATCGCGAACGGGACGAACGCGGCGATGTCGTGGCCCGCGCGCTCGATCATCGCGGTCGCCTGGTCGAAGGCGAGCAGCCAGGGATGGAAGATGGTCAGCAGACCCTGGTAGAAGACCTGCGCCAGGCCGTCGTCCGCGCCGAGGTACTCCTGCGGGCTCAACGGGCGCAGCAGTTCGGCGTGGGCGTCGAAGACCTCCCGTGGGCCGCTGTAGAAGATGTACGACGCCGGATGCACGATGTTGTCGCCGGCCGACATGACGCCGCCGGAGAGGAACTGCGCACCGTGCGAGCGAACCCACTCGGCGCCCTTGCGGGCCTTCTCCGGCGAATCGGAGGACAGATTCGCGATCACCTTGCCCTTCAGGTGATCGGTCGCCTGACCGAGCACGTCGTACATGGCCGCGTAGTGGGTGAGGCTGAGCACGGTGACCTCGTTGGCGTCGAGCGCGTCCGCGACGGTCGCGGCGCGCTTGGCGCCCAGTTCGACCATGGCGTCGACCTTCTCGGAGCTGCGGTTCCACACCGTCACCTCCACGCCGGCGTCCAGGAAAGCCCGGACCATCGCCTGACCCATCGGGCCGAGCCCGATGACGGAGACGGCGCTGGCGGTGGTCTGCTCGGACATGATGTGTCCCTTCGGTTGTCGTTCGGATTGCTGTCGGCGCCGGAATCCATCGTCGTTCCCGCAGGTAGAGTCGGGAAGACCGTACGTCGAGGTGCGGTTGCTTACCTCGAGGTTCGAAAACAGGTCAGAGGAGCGCGGTGGGCATGAGCAGTGACGCGGATCACGATGTGTGTGGCATGACGGTCGCCATCGATGTCGTCGGCGGAAAGTGGAAGTTGCACCTGATGTGGGTGCTCGGGGCCGGCCCGCAGCGATTCGGCCAGATCCGCCGGCTCCTCACCGGGGTCAGCGAGAAGGTGCTCGCCGAGAATCTGCGCCAGCTGGAAGCCAGTGGCGTGGTGCACCGCGAGGTGTATCCCGAAGTCCCTCCGCGGGTCGAATATTCGCTCACCGCGCTCGGTCAGGAACTCGCCGTCGCGCTGCGCCCGCTCGAGGAGTGGGGCGACCGGCACCGGCACGAACTGACCGCGAACCTGTTGGCGTCCGCGAGTTAAGTCAGCTGCTCGACCGCGATACGCGCGCCGACGCGTTCGAGCAGCGACGCCGCGTCGGTCATACAGCGTGCCGGATCGGGTTCCAGGTCGGTCAGCGCATAGCAGTCCGCGAAACCCGCGGCCCGCACCTCGTCGGGCTCGAGGAGCGTGCGGCCGGCCACGGCGACCACCGGAACACCCGCCTCGCGAGCCACCGCGCAGACACCGACGGGAGCCTTGCCGTGCAAGCTCTGCCGATCGAGCGAGCCTTCGCCGGTGAGGACGAGGGTGGCGGTGGCGAGCAGGTCGCGGAATTCGAGGAGTTCGAGCACGACGTCGATGCCGCTGCGAACCCGCGCACCCAGCACGGCGAGCGCTCCGAAACCGGTACCGCCCGCGGCGCCCGCACCGGGACGGCCTGCGAAATCGGGTCCCGCGACGGACGCCCAGGTGCCGAGCGCGGATTCGAGCACGTCCGACTCCGCCGGACCCGCGCCCTTCTGCGGCGCGTATACCGCGACCGCACCGTTCGCTCCGAGCAGCGGATTGTCGACGTCGCAGGCCAGCGTGAACGTCGTGGCGGCGATTCCGGGGTGCATGGCGGAACGATCCAGTTCGGCGGCGCGCGCCAAAACAGCTCCACCCGTGGACAATTCCCGCCCGTTGGCGTCCAGGATGCGCGCGCCCAGCGCTTGCAGCATGCCCGCCCCTCCGTCGGTGGACGCGCTGCCGCCGAGACCTAGGACGATGTCGGTCACACCGTGGTCCATGGCATGCGCCAGGACTACGCCCAACCCGTACGTGCTCGCGCCGAGCGGATCGAGCCGCCCCTCGGGCAGAGCCGACAAACCGACCACGGCCGCCAATTCGACGACCGCCCGCGTCCCGTGCCGGGCGTAGGCCGCCCGACGTGGCACCCCGGTCGGTCCCGGCGCCGTCAGCTCCACGCGCGTCCAACCGGCGGCGACGAACGCCTCGACCGTGCCGTCACCACCATCGGCAACCGGAACCAGCCGGGCGTCGACATTCGGCGCGCTCCGCGTCAATCCCGCGGCCAGCGCCACCGCCACCTGCGGCGCGGAAAGCGACCCCTTGAACTTGTCCGGAGCGAGGATCACCCGGGCGGTGGATGCACGCGTCATCCCCACATTGTCGGACGCGACCGGATCGGCCGCACCACGGCATGTTCGGCGCACACGACGCGCAACCCGCGCGGTGCGCTCAGCTTCCGGGCAGGGGAGCTTGGTCAGCCTGCGTGATGGTGACCTTCCCGGTCCGCAGGTAGGTGAGCACGGCCTCGTCGACCGCGGGGTTTGCCCGACCGAAGGTGCCGTGGTCGCCGCCCTCGACGGTGACCAGTGCACCACCGAGCGCCTTGGCCATGGCCGGGCCGCCTTCGTACTTGGTCAGCGCGTCGTGACGGCTGTGCAGCACCAGCGGCGGGGTACGCAGAGCTGCCCCGGTGATCGGCACGGGCTTCGTCACGGGTTTCCAGGAACCACAGGCCATTCCGGAGCGGATCAGGTCGGCGCGGGCGTCCATGGCGTTGCCGCCGGAGGCGATGGTGCCGACCGCGGAGCCGAGCAGTTCCGGCCTGCCGGGCACGGCGTTCTCGTTGCAGGTGATCGCGCTGAACACGAACCGCCCGGTGGGGTCGGTCGAGGTCGCGCCCTCGATGGCCCGCAGTCGCTGCACGTTCGCCGGATCGGCGGCGGCGTCGGCCATCGCGCGGGCGAAGGTCGGCCAGAACGTGCGGGTGTAGGTGGCCACGGTGGTCGCGCCGAGCAACGGCACCTGCGCGGAGACACCACCGCTCACCAAGGTGCGCAGCAGGTTCTGCAGTTTGCCCAGCTGCTCGACGCTGCCGTTGTAGCCGTCCTTGGCGATCTCGGCCAGCGGCTCGGGCAGTGCGCCGGGGAGGTCGGCGAGGCTCGCGGGTGGCGGGGTCAGGTTGGCGTACCAGCCGCCGCCCTGGGCCGCCGCCAGCTGCACCCAGGTCCGGTAGACCTGCAGAGCGGTGTCGCCCAGGTGGTACTCGGCATTGTGTTCGGCGATCCAGGCGAACAGATCGTCGAGGCGCTGTTTGCCCGCGAGCTGTTGTTGGGCGAACTCCTCGGTCCACACCCAGTCCGGGTTGACGTTGGAGTCCAGAATCATCCGCTCCACCCGATCGCCGAACAAACTCGCGTACACCGCGCCGAGGTAGGTGCCGTAGGACGTGCCGAAGTAGCTGATCCGTTCCAGCCCGAGCGCGGCACGCACGGCGTCGAGGTCACGTGCGGTGCTCTCGGTGGTGATGGTGTCCAGATAGCCGGGCTGCGCGGCGTCACAGGCCTTCTTGATGGCGTCGCGGTTGCCGCCGCCCAAGGAAACCTGTTCACTCTCCGCGGTTTTCCCGCCCGCTCCGCATTCCAGCGGTGTGGCCCAGCGCAGCCCGCGCGGCTGGACGGCGATCTGGTCGTAGTGGGCGGCGAGTTCAGCGGGGAATGTCTCCGACCGGCGCGCCCAGTAGTCCAGCGCGTCCGCGCCGGGACCGCCGGGATTGGTGAACAAGACGCCTTCTCGCGTGCCGGTCGCCGCGATCCGGCTGACGGTCACCTCGATCGTCGGCCCGTTCGGCTCGGCGTAGTCCATCGGAACGCGGACCACGGCGCACTGCACGCCGCGGTCAGCGGTGACGGACCCGTCGGGGCACGCACCGAACTCGACGCCCGGTGCGGCATTCGCGAGGCCGGTGACGATCGATCCGCCGAACAGAGCCGCGGCGGCGACGGTGGCCGCGACCCGCGAAACCCGCAGTGTCCTCATCATGTTCCGTACCTCCCCGGGCCTGCCGCGCTCGCGCGTGAACCGGCGCCGACCAAGAGCATTCTGCGCAGGCCCGCCCGGACAGACAAGTCGGTGGCGGGATTTCGCCGGGTCGAGCATGTGGTTTATCCCGATAGCGGTGCACGGAGTAGCGTCGAGCCATGTCGACCGAGGTCAGCAACAACACCGCACTGGAACGTTTCGAGATCTACGTCGACGGTGCGATCGCCGGCTACGCCGAATACCAGGACACGGCCTCCGAACGCGCGTTCGTGCACACCGAGATCTATCCGCGCTACGAGGGCCAGGGCTACGCGCGGCTCTTGGTCGAGACCGCGCTGAACAGCACCCGCGACGACAAGCTCGGCGCGCTGCCCATGTGCCGCACGGTCCACCACTTCATCGAGACCCGCCCGGAATACCTGGCGATGGTGCCGCACTGGGCGCGCGACCGGCTCAACCTGCCGCAGTAACTCAGTAGGCCGCCACGGCGCCGTCGAGCGCCGCTTGCAGGTCCTTGCGTACCAATCGGGCGATGTCACCGGGCCGGGTCGGCAGGTCGAGCACCGGGGCGCCGAAGTAGAAGCTGGCCGACTTGGCCTCCTCCTTCGTCGGCTGCACCGCCGGGTCCTGGCGCGGCCCGTAGCTCAGCCCCATGGACAGCAGCACCGGCTCGACGCCGAGTTTCATCGCCCGGAAGGCGATGTGCCCGATGCCGCTGCCCACCGGCTGCACCTGGGTCGGGTCGACGTCGTTGCAGGTGCCCTCGGGGAACACCGCGATGCCGTCGCCGCGAGCCATCCGCTCCGCGCAGATGTCCATCATGCGCTGACCGGCCGCGTTCACCGCACGGATGCCGTGGTCCTTGCCGCGGAACACCGGGATGCCGCCCATCATGTCGATCTTGCGCCGCTGCTCGGAGTCGACGAACAGTTCGTCCTTCGCCAGCACGCGCACCCGCCCGATAACCGGCCGCAGCCCGCTGCGCCACGCCGCCGCGGCGACCGTGTAGGGATCGTTTTCGGATAGGTGGTTGATCGCGATCAGCAGCGGCCGACCCTGGTCGATCACCGCGCGGAGCGAGGCGCGTGCCCCTTCCGCGTAGCTGACGCGAGGATGGTAGCGGCGGCCGAGAAGGGCGTAAGCCCCCCACGCTTTCAGCCGGTTCTGGCGATGGTCTCGGTAGAAGTCGTACACGGTGTCGCTGTTCTCGAGGCGCACCTCGGGCGGTTCCATGACCTTGGACTCTACGATGTCGCGCCGGCACCGCAACGCGGCGTCCCGCCGCCGCCCGCAAATCCGGGCGACAGAAGTGCGCCGCAGAAGGCGCATTGTGGGCGAACAGCTGCGATGATGTCGGAGTGGCACGCGCAGAAGACCCGGATGATCGGAAGACTCGCGGCGGACACGGCGACCGCAGGCGGCGCGATTTCCGGCCCGGCGAGCAGGTGGTACGTGCCGGAACGCTGCTGGTGTCGGCCACCGAGCTGGTCGAACCCACTTTCCGGCGCACCGTCGTCTACATCATCGAGCACAACGAGGCGGGCAGTCTCGGGGTCGTGCTCAACCGTCCCAGCGACACGGCGGTGCACGACGTGCTACCCCGCTGGACGGACGCGGTCGCGGCGCCGCGCACGCTGTTCATCGGCGGCCCGGTGAAACGGGACGCGGCGCTGTGCCTGGGCACCGTCCGGGTGGGCGCGCAGATCGAAGGCGTGCCAGGGCTGCGTCGGGTCGACGGCCGCGTCGTGTTGGTCGACCTGGACGCCGATCCCGAACGAGTCGGCCCGATCGTCGAGGGCATCCGGATCTTCGCGGGCTACGCGGGCTGGACCTTCGGCCAACTGGAAGGCGAGCTGGAGAACAATGACTGGATCGTGCTGTCGGCCTTGCCGTCCGACCCGATCAGCACGGGCCGCCCGGACCTGTGGGCACACGTGCTGCGCCGCCAGCCGCTGCCGCTGGCCCTTCTCGCGACACACCCGATTGAACTCGAACGCAACTGACAACGTGTACTCCTCGAAGGGACCGAAGGAGACACGGTATGAGACACGACAACTGATCTGGCGAGAGCATGGGTGACTCCTCGGGTGCGCCCACACACCGGACCCGCAGCACAGGCGGAGAGGGATCTAGTTGTGCGCAACGAAGCAGATCAGCCCGACGATCAGTCCGAATTGATGCGGGCTCTCTATCGCGAACACGCCACCCCACTGTGGCGGTACACGCTCGGCTTGGTCCGGGATCCAGGGCGAGCAGAGGACATCGTGCAGGAAACTTTGCTGCGGGCATGGCAACGCCCGAACGTCTTGGACCAATCGACCATGTCGGCGCGCGCGTGGTTGTTCACCGTGGCGCGCAATCTCGCCGTGGATGAGCATCGCAGCGCCCGCAGCAGGCGCGAGTTCCGCACCGACAGCCCGCCCGAACGGGCCGCCCCGGACCAGTCCGACCGCGCACTGGACGGGTGGCTGGTCGCCGACGCCCTCGGCAGGCTCAGCGCCGACCATCGCGAGGTGATCGTGCGGGCCTACTACCGAGGACTGTCCACCCACCAGATCGCCGAGGAACTCGACGTCCCGCCGGGCACGGTGAAATCCCGGATGCACTACGGCATGCGCGCATTGCGACTGGCACTACAGGAGATGGGGGTGACGAATCAATGACGGATATCACGGACGACTACACCACGTGGGACGCACCGTACGTGCTCGGCTCCCTCACCCGTAATGAGCGCCTGGAGTACGAAAGCCACCTCGCCGGCTGCACCGAATGCCGAGCCGCGGTGGGTGAGCTGGCGGGTCTGCCCGGCATGCTCGCCATGGTCGAGACCGAGACCGCGCTCGCGATGATCGAGCCGACCACCGCCGAGTCCGTTCCGTCGATGCCGCCACCGATGCCGCCACCGCCGCCGATGCCGCAACGGCCGGCGGCGCCGCCCCCGCCGCCGCGGCTCGCCGACGCCGCCGAACGGCGCAACCGGCGCAGCCGGTGGACGTCGGTCGGGGTGGCGGTGGCGGCGGCCGCGGCCGCCGTGGCGATAGCGGTGCCGATCGCCGTCACGATGTCGGAGTCGGACGGGACGGACACACCTGGCACCACCGAGCAGGCTTTCGTCGAACGCCCGATGGATCCGCTGGAGGCAACGCCGGTCTCGGCGAGCTTCAAGCTCTTTCCGGCAGGCGACAAGACGCGGCTCGTGATGTCCTGCAGCTACCCGCCCGGCGAGCAGCAGCGCTACAACTGGGAGCTGGCCCTGTACGTCACCAGCGCCAACGGACAGCAGCAGAAACTCGACCAGTGGCCCGCGGGCCCCGGCACCGAACTGACCATCGATCGGACCATCGACGGCCCGCCCGATCAGGTCCGCTCGGTCGAGATCCGCGCCGCGAGCACTGGCCGGGTGTTGCTGGCAGGCGCGGTCTGATCGATCGAACGATCCCCCGCCGGGACAAATGCCCGCGGGGGATCGTCGTGCGGCAAGCCGATCAGCGCGTCTGACGCCGGAAGATCGAGGACGACCACAGGTACCCGGCCACCGTGATGCCGACGCACCAGGCGACCGCGATGATGCCGTTGTTGCCGATCTCGGTGCCCATCAGCAGGCCGCGCAGGGTCTCGGTGAACGGCGTGAACGGTTGGTATTCGGCGAACTGGCGCAGACCGGCGGGCATGGTGTCGGTGGCGACCAGCCCACTGCCGAGAAATGGCAGCATCACCAGCGGGAAGGGCGTGTTGCTCGCGCTCTCCGGGTTCGGAGCGAGCAGTCCGAGCGCCACCGACAACCAGGTGAGCGCGACCATGATCAGCGCGAGCAACGCGAATGCCGCGATCCACTCGGGCAGGTTCGCGTTCGGGCGGAACCCGATCAGCACCGCGATCGCGACCATCGCGGCGATCCCGGCCAGCGCCTGGATCAGCGCGCCGACCACGTGGCCGGTGAGCATGGCCGATTGCGCGATGTCCATGGTGCGGAACCGATTCACGATGCCCTTGGTCGTGTCGGTGGCGACCGAGACCGCGACCGAGACCGTCATGTACGCCGGAATCATCAGCAGCATGCCGGGAGCGAGATAGTCGATGTAGTTTCCGCCGGAGGACTTCTCCAGCGCGCCGCCGAAGACGAAGTTGAACACCAGCAGCAGTATGGTCGGCATCACGATGACACCGAAGGTCATGCTGGGATAGCGCTTGGCGCGCACGAGGTTGCGGCGCAGCATGGTCGCCGAATCGGCGAGCGCGTAGGACATGGCACTCATCGCACGGTTTCCTTTTCGGTGGTGGGGTGGCCGGTGAGGGTGAGGAATACGTCGTCGAGGTTGGGTGTGTGCACCGAGAGCCCGTCGACCTCGATCTGCGCGTAGTCCAGCCGGTCGAGCACCGACCGCAGCGATTTCACGCCGCCGTCGCTCGGCACCGCGAGAGTGAGGTTTTCCTCGTCGTCATCCGGGGTCGGTGCGGCGGCCCCGAGCGCGTCGGCCGCCGCGAGCAGGGCGGACCGATCGGCGAACTCCAGGCGGATATGCCCACCCGGCACCAGCCGCTTCAATTCGGCGGCGGTGCCTTCGGCGACGATCTTGCCCCGGTCGAGCACGGCGATGCGGTCGGCGAGCTGGTCGGCCTCCTCCAGATACTGGGTGGTGAGGAAGACCGTGACGCTGTAGTCGTCGACCAGCCCCCGAATGATGTCCCACATCGACCGCCTGCTGCGCGGGTCGAGCCCGGTGGTCGGCTCGTCCAGGAAGATGATGCGCGGATCGCCGACCAGGGTCATGGCCAGATCGAGCCGCCTGGTCATGCCACCGGAGTAGCTGGACGCGGTCTTGTCGGCCGCGTCCACCAGGTCGAAGCGCTCCAGCAGATCCGCGGCCAGCCTGCGGTTCTCGCGGCGCGGCAGATGGTGCAGATCACCCATCAGCAGCAGGTTCTCCCGGCCGGTGAGCAGCTCGTCGACCGCGGAGAACTGGCCGGTCACCCCGATCTGCGAACGCACCTGCTTGCGCTCGGCGGCCACGTCGTGCCCGCCGACCCGGATTTCACCCGCGTCGGCGTTGATGAGCGTGGTGAGGATCTGCACGGTGGTGGTCTTGCCCGCGCCGTTCGGGCCGAGCAGGGAGAAGATCGTGCCCTCCGCGACGGTGAGGTCGATGCCGTCGAGCACCACCTGCTCGCCGAATTTCTTGCGCAAGCCCTGTGCCGAGACGGCAGGCGCGCGGTGGCCGTTCACCATGATTTTCCTTTCGAAATGCATGCCTTCATGCGAATGTGGGCATGTTTCAGCTGCACCGCGCCCGGTGTCCGGTGCGGCGATTGCCGGTTGGTTATTCGCTTGTCGTGCCGGGTGTGCGCCGGCTAGATGTCCAGATCCTCGATCTTCGGCCCCTCGGCCAGGTCGACCACCCGCTGATAGAGCTTGTCGGGGAGGTGCCCCTTCAGCTCGTCGGGCGAATCCACCACGACGAAGATGAACTCACCCCAATCCTGCTGCCCGACGCCGAGCAGGCGACGCCAGCTCTTCGGGTCCTTCCAGTCCTTGAGCCACTTCGCACCCGCGTCGGTCGGGTAGTCGTCCCAGTTCGAATACTGGGCGTGCATCACATATTTGCCCTTGCGGCTGCGATACACCCTGACGTGCTCGATCCGCGTATCGTTGACGTCGTGCCACTCGCCGAGCAGAGTGCCGGAGAAGCGAACCTGTCGGACACCGTCGCGACCGACCTTGAGCACAACCTCGTCGAAGCCCTCCAGGCGACCCTCCTCGAGTTCGATGAACCGGCGCAGCGCCGTGACCACCGCCCCCGAGAGGTTGCCGCCGACCAACTCCTGCGCGCGCTGGAACAGCGGGAGGTCGTCATCGGCAACGTAGATCGTCTTGTTGGGCATGAAGCCACTATACGTAGATGTATACGTACACGCAAGGTTGGCGGACGGATCTGCTGATCCACCGTTGAACCATCCGGCGGCCCAGTCCGTATCACTCGTGTACGCAGCCGAACGTTCGTCAGCGGAAGGGAGTGCCGATGCGGGTCGTGGACTATCTGGTGCAAGCGGTTTCGGCGCTGGGGGTGCGGCACATCTTCGGCGTTGACGGCGCCAACATCGAGGACTTGTACGACGCGATCTTCGATGCACCGGATGACGTCACCGGCGTGATCGCCAAGCACGAGTTCTCCGCGGCCACCATGGCCGACGGCTACGCCCGCAGCACCGGTGGATTCGGCGTCGTCGCATCGACCTCCGGCGGCGGAGCGATGAATCTCGTTGCCGGACTTGCCGAATCTTTCGCGTCGCGGGTTCCGGTGCTCGCGTTGGTCGGGCAGCCACCGACGTCGCTGGAAGGCAACGGAGCATTCCAGGACACCAGCGGACAGGCGGGCGCCATCGACGCCGTCCGCCTGTTCGGCGCGGTCAGCACCTATTGCGCGCGCGTGGAGACCGGCGCCGACCTGCCCGATCAGGTGGCCAGGGCGGTCGGCGCCGCCCGGCGCGGCGGGCCCGCGGTACTGCTGCTGCCCAAAGACGTGCAGCAGGCCGACCTGGGCAAGGTCGCGCCGTTCCGCTTGTCCTCCAGGACGCATCGATCCGACCGAGCCGGGACAGCCCGCGTGCGCGACGCGCTCGCCCGGGCCAGGCGCACCGGAAAGATCGTGATCATCGCCGGTGACCAGGTCGCGCGCGACGACGCGCGCGACGAGCTCGCCCGCCTGGCCACCGCGCTGGACGCCGCCGTCGGCGTCGCGCCGGACGCGAAGGACACCTACGACAATGCCGACCCCGCGTTCTGCGGCGTCGCGGGCACCATGGGTCATCCCGAGCTGGCCGCGGCCATCCGGTCCTCGGCCCTGTGCCTGCTGGTCGGCACCCGGCTACCGGTCACCACGCGCGCCGGCCTGGAACCCCTGCTCAGCGAATGCACGGTGGCGAGCGTCGGCGTCGCCCCGCCGTACCTCCCTGCCATCCACGCGACCAGCACCGATCTGTCGCGCACTCTCGCGGATCTGGCTGCCGATCTCTCCGGCGGCGCCGCCGGATCCGAGCGCGCGGGCGCGGCGCAACCGCCGACGCCGCTGCGCGTGCCCGACTCCTCCGGTCCCGGCCTGCGCTACCGGGACCTGGTCGAGACGATCGAAGCCGCACTGCCGGAGGGCACCGACGTGTTCGCGGACGCGGGCAACACCGGCGCCGCGGTGGTGCATCACCTCCGGGTCCCGCGCGGCGGCCGGTTCGTCGTCGCGCTCGGCATGGGCGGTATGGGCTACGCGTTCGGCGCGGGGATCGGCTCCGCGTTCGCGCGGAAGGCGACGGCGGACGGCACGCGGCGCACGGTGGTCGTCGGGGGTGACGGCGCGTTCTTCATGCACGGCTTGGAAGTGCATACCGCGATCGAGCATGCCCTGCCGGTCACTTTCATCGTGCTGAACAACAACGCGCACGCCATGTGTGTGACCAGGGAGCAGCTGTATTACCGGGATCGGTACAGCTTCAATCGATTTCGTCCCGCGTATCTCGGCGCGGGTGTCGCGGCCATGTTCCCCGAGCTGCCCGCGTTCTCGGCGCACACCGCGGGCGAACTCGACCGCGCCCTGCGGTACTGCCTGGAAACCGAAGGGCCGTCGTTCCTTTCGATCGAATGCGACCCCGACGAGATCCCCCCGTTCCTGCCCTTCCTGACGACCATCGAGCAATCCAGGAACCCCTGATGAACCAGGCTCGCCCAGCCGCACGCTGGCGCTTGCCGAGAGGAGTACACCGTGACCACAAGTTCCCTGCCCGCGCTCAGCGACATCCCGGAGGTCCCAGCGGGTGTGCTGCGGATCGAGAACTCCGACAAGGACGCGACCACTCCGATCATCATGGACATGCTGCGATCGGTGTACCCGCACGACCAGATCTACGGCGAATACTGCCCGGTGCAGGCCTACATCGCCGCCCCGCCGCGCGAGGTGTACGAATACCTCGCCGATACCAGGTCGCTGGAGGAGTGGACCTACAGCCTGCGCGGGTTCGCCGAGACCGAGGAACCCGGACTCTGGCTGGGGTACGACCGGCTCGGCTCCGAGACCAAGATCTTCACCCGCACCGTCACGCACCCCGACGCGATGACCGTCGACTACCACTGCGCCTGGGACCAGGGACAGCACCTGTGGATGATCTACCTGCTGCGCGTGGTCGACGCGCAAGCGGTGTTCAACAAGCCGGGTTCGGTTGTGCTGTGGGTGAATTGCAAGCACCCGTTCTACGACGAGAACCCCTACCCCGAGACCGCGCCACCGAAGCGGCCGGTGTGGGTCGGCGACTTCTGGGACATGTTCTCGGCTGGTCATCAATTGGAGATGGACAACCTCAAGGCGATCTGCGAGTACCGGGCGGCGCACGGCCTGCCCATCAAGCCCGACTGGATGAAGTGAGACGCACGTGATCAACCCCCTGCACCACGACACCTCGGGACTGCCGCCGGTCAGCCTCGTCGACGTGTCCAGCTACCTGCCCGGCGAACCGGTCGGCACCGAATACTTCACCCAATTCTCGCGCTCGGACCGGATGGCGAAGAACGTCATGTTCCGCGCGCCCAAGGGCCGCCACCACGTGGCACGCGACGAGACCGCGGTGGACATGGTCGAGCAGGCGGTGGCGCCGCTGATCGAGCGCCACGGCGCCGACGCCATCACCGACGTCGACGTGCTGATCACCCATACCCAGCTGCCGGACAACCCGGTGCTCGGCTGCGGTCCCGAGGTGGCGCGACGGCTCGGCATCCGCCCCTCGTTCGCCTACGACGTGCACAACGGCGGTTGCGCGGCATTCGTGCACATGATGGCGATGGCTCGCATGGTGTTGCAGACCACCACCGCCCGCACCGCGCTGATCGCGGTGACACAGAATTGCGCCGGGCCGGTGTTCACCCAGACCGAGATCCGCAAGCTGGCCCAGGCGCCGGTGCCCGGCGACGGCTGCGGTGTGGGGCTGCTCCGGAAGGACGACAGCGCGCCGATCCTCGACATCGAATGCCGTACCTATCCCGAATTCGCCGGGGACATGGACTTTTCCACCAACGGCGAACGCAAGTACTGGGAGCCGGGCGAGGGGCAGGGCTGCGTCAGCTTCACCGAATCCAAGGTCACCAAGGTGTTCGCCCGGGGCAACCGCCTAGTCCCCGAGGTGGCGCTCGCGGTGTGCGATCGGATCGGCGTGAAGGGCAGCGAGGTCGACGCCTTCGTCACCAACCAGCCGAACCGCTTGTTCCTGCGCAACTGGCACGACGCGCTGGAGCTTCCGCCGGAGCGGCATCCGGACACCTTCGACTCCTGCGGCAATCTGTTCGGCGCCGGTATCCCGGTGACTCTGGACGTGGAGAACCGGGCGGGCCGGCTGCCCAACGGATCGCTGGTGCTGATGGCGGCCTTCGCGCACGCGGGCGACTTCGCGGGCGCGGCCGCCGTCCGCTGGGGCGCCGCGCGATGAGCGTTCGCATCGCCGACGAGACACGGTCATCGCGGCGGTACCTATCCGCGAGGATGCCGCCGCGATTCGACCTGAGCCTGAGCGAGAATCCGTTCCCACCGCTGCCGTCGGTGCTGCAGGCCGTGCACATGACGCTGGCCCAGGCGAATCGGTACCCGGAATTCCTGCCGCGGCGGCTGCCGATGCTGATCGCACAGCATGTGGGTGTGCGGGCGGATCAGGTGGTGGTCGGATCGGGCGCTACCGGGGTGGCGATGCAGATCATGCAGTCGCTCATCACACCGGGAGCGGACATGGTTTACGGTGCGCCGACATTCGACGGGTACCCGATCATGTGCGAGATGACCGGCGTGGCGGGCGTGCCGGTGCCGCTCGGCAAGGCGGGCGATCAGGATCTGCGGGCGATGCTACGGGCCATCGGCAAGCGGACCGCACTGGTCGTGGTGTGCCGTCCGCACAATCCGACCGGGACGGTGATTCCGGCGGACGAGCTGAAGGCGTTCCTGTCCGACGTGCCCACCCGGATACCCGTGCTCTTGGACGAGGCATATGTCGAATTCCTCGGTGCCGCCGAATTCGCCGACCCGCTCGCGCTGATCAAGAGACACCCCAATGTGCTCGTGCTGCGCACTTTTTCGAAGGCGTACGGCCTGGCCGGGCTGCGCATCGGCTACGCCTTCGGCAGAACCGAACTGATCGCGCGGGTCAGCAAACTGCAACTACCCTTCGGGGTGGGCGCGGCGGCCGTAGCCGCGGTCGCCGCCTCCTACGCCGCCGAACCCGAACTCACCGCCCGAACTCTCCGCATCACCGAAGCGCGCGACGCCCTCCGCGCCGCGCTCCTGGCCCGCGGCATCGCGGTCCCGGAAAGCCACGCCAACTTCCTCTACCTCCCCGGCCCCGGTATCGGCACTGCACTACGCCGCGCGGGCATCGCCGCCAAGTGCTACACCGACGGCAGCGCCCGCATCGCCGTGGGTGACCCAGCCGCGGACCACGCCGTCCTCCGAGCCCTCACCCCGACCTCGACACCGTAGTGCTCGAACTTCGCCTATCCCAGCCAATCCAGCACGGACGCCGCCGTCCAGGACTGCTGCATGCTGCCGAGCGGTTCGCCGGTGAACGGCTCGTAGTACTCGGCGAAGGCGCCATCGCTGGCCTGGCGTAGGCCCTCGGCGCGCAGCATGAACGAGCGCTCGGCCCAGCCTCGTCTGGCGAAGACCCAGGAGAACAGCCAGCTCATCACCGGCCACACCGGTCCGCGCCAATACTCGCGGGAGCGGAAGTCCTTGGAGACCGGCGAGGTCGAGGGCGGCAGCGCGTAGCGCAGATCGGGGTGCCCGCAGAAGCGTGGTCCCTCGAACAGCCGCAGCAGGCTGCGCTCGGTGTCGCGGGGCAGCCCGCCGCACAGCAGGGGCGCGAACATCGACAGCGTCTCGGTGTTGATCCACCGCCGCAACCGCACGTCGAAGTCACGGGCAGCGCCGGTGCGGGCATCGGTGGTCGCGATGACGCCCGCGCGAAAACGGTCGGCCCACGCGTGCAGGTCGCGCACGTCGGCGTTGGGCTGCTTGTACTCCTCGCCGATATTCGCCAAGACCTCGCAGGCCAGCGCGAAGATCCCGGTGACGAACACGTCCTCGACGGCGAAGCTCATGGTCGAGGCGAGCTGGTAGTCGTCGTAGCCGGCGCGGCGCATCTGCTCGACCAGCCAGAGATAGCGGTCGTACTCGCGGTCGGTCGGGCGCTGGCTCGGGTCCGAGATCACCAGCACGTCCTCGCGGCGGTAGGGCGGCAGGTCGCCGGGGATCACGTGCTCGTAGGCGCGGTCCCAGCGCGGCGAGTTGTCCATCCCGGACTCCCAGCCGTGATACAGCGTGATCCGGCCGGTCTCCTTCGGATCGCGGGCGTGCGCCAACCATCGGTGCCAGCGCACCAGGTCCGGCCAGCGCCGGTTGAGGAACTCCTCGGCCACCGACCTGGTGGTGCGCCCGTGCCTGCGCGAATGATCCAGAATCCGCTGCACGGCGATGGCGTGGACCGGCGGCTGGGTGATGCCCGAGGTGTCCGGGCCGTCCGGTGCGTTGGCGGCCAGCTTGCGGCATTCCCAGCGGGCCGGGCCGGGGAAGTAGCCGTCCACGCCGTTGGCGAAGACGATGTGCGGGATCATCCCGTTCTTCCACTGCGCGGAAAGCAGCGTGTCCAGCTCGACCACCGCCCGCTCCACGCTCAACGGAGCCAAACCCACCGCGACGAACGCCGCGTCCCAGCTCCACATGTGTGGATACAGTCGTGGCGCCGCGGTGGTCATCGTGCCCAAGTCGTTCCCGCGCAGCAGGTAGGCAGCGCGGGCCGCGAGCTGGGTCGGTGTGAAGCCCGGGTGTGCCATCCCCCTATTCTGCGATGTCACCCGCAGATATGCCCGCTCAGCGGTATCCGTTTCGGCCCGGTCCCACCGGCCGGTGGCCGGCTCCTCTTCGGCGGTTCTCAACCTCGAATGCCCCATCCCGTGATCGCTGCTCGAGAATTGTCGGTCGATTCATGCCCGCATCGCTAGTCCTTCGTCCACTGCTACGGGTTTTTACGCCTTAGTTCCACCGCCGGTTACGGTGGGGCCCATGACTTCCGCCGCGACCTCGAAACCGACCGCGTTGATCACCGGTGCCAGCCGCGGGCTCGGCGCCGCCATCGCCCGCGAGCTCGCACCGACGCATGACCTGCTGCTCGGCGCCCGATCGGCCCAGGCGCTGCGCGGCATTCTGGCGGAGCTGCCCGGCGCCGAGGGCTGGCCGGTCGAGTTGACCGACTATCCCGCCGTCGCCGCGGCGGCCGCGCCGATCCAGCGGCTGAATGTGCTGGTGCACAACGCCGGTATCGCCGATCTGGGCACCATCGCGGACTCCACGGTCGAGCAGTGGCGAAACACCTTGGAAGCCAACCTGATCGCCGTAGCAGAGCTCACCAGGCTGCTGCTTCCCGCGCTGCGGGCGGGCAATGGCCATGTGGTGCTGATCAACTCGGGCGCCGGGCTGCGGGCGAACGCGGGCTGGGCCTCGTATGCCGCGAGCAAATTCGGGCTGCGCGCGTTCGGTGACGCACTGCGGCTGGAAGAACCCGGTCTGCGCGTCACGTCGATTCATCCGGGTCGCATCGATACCGACATGCAGCGCGAGATCATCGCCGGTGAGGGCCGCGAGTACCAGCCTGAGGAATTCCTCACACCGGAGACGGTGGCGTACGCGGTGCGCGCCGCCATCGAGACCCCGCGGGACGCGCACCCCACCGAGATCGTGCTTCGGCCGTACTGATCGACCGGCGCTCCACCGGATCGCACCGCGCCCGCGCCAACGCACCGTAGCTGCACGCGGCGTCCTGTCACCACTGGCACACGGCGCGGCAGGACGGTGCGCTGTCCAGCCGGGTGCCAGCGCACACTTCCCCGGTCACGCGCGATGACGTGCAGTTACCGCGCCGCCTACGCAGGTCGGCTCAGGCGACGATGTTCACCAAACGTCCCGGCACCACGATCAGCTTGCGCGGCGCCGCTCCATTGAGCAGCTCGGTGATCTTCTCGTCGGCCAGCGCGGCCGCCTCGATCGTCGCGTTGTCGGCGTCGGCGGCCACCTGAATCCTGCTGCGCACCTTGCCGTTCACCTGAATCGGGTACTCCACCGACTCCTCCACCAGCAGCGCGGGATCGGCGACCGGGAAGGGACCGTGCGCCAGGGATTCGGTATGGCCGAGCCGTTCCCACAGCTCCTCGGCGATGTGCGGGGCGAGCGGAGCCAGCATCAGCACCATCGGCTCCACCACCGAGCGCGGCGCGCCGCCCGGGTAGGTCTTGGTCAGGTGGTTGGTCAGCTCGATCAGCTTGGCGCCCGCCGTGTTGTCGCGCAGTGCGGCGAGATCCTCGTCCACACCCGCGATCGTCTTGTGCAGCAGGCGCAGCGTCTCGCCGGTCGGCGCGGCGTCGGTTACCCGCAGCGCGCCGGTCTCCTCGTTCACCACCAGGCGCCACGCGCGTTGCAGGAACCGGTGCGCGCCGACGACATCCTTGGTCGCCCACGGCCGCGAAGTGTCCAGCGGACCCATCGCCATCTCGTAGAAGCGGAAGGTGTCCGCGCCGTACAGATCGCACATCTCGTCGGGAGAGATCGCGTTCTTCAACGACTTTCCGATCTTGCCGTACTCCTGGAACACCTCGATCTCTGCTCCAGTGGCGTCGGTCCAGAAGAACTTGCCGTCCCGCTCGACGACCTCAGCCGCGGGCACGTAGGCGCCACGCGCGTCGGTGTAGGCGTGCGCCTGGATGTAGCCCTGGTTGAACAGCCGCCGGTACGGTTCGCTCGCCGACACGTCACCCAGGTCGTACAGCACCTTCTGCCAGAACCGGGCATACAGCAGGTGCAGCACCGCGTGCTCGACGCCGCCGACGTACAGGTCGACGCCGCCCGGGTCGCTCTCGCCGTGTTCCGCGGCGCGCGGGCCAAGCCAGTACGCCTCGTTCTCCTTGGCGCAGAACGTCTCGGCGTTCGTCGGGTCGGCGTAGCGGAGTTCGTACCACGAACTGCCCGCCCACTGCGGCATGACGTTGGTGTCGCGGCGGTACCGCTTCGGCCCGTCGCCCAGGTCCAGTTCGACCTCCACCCAGTCGGTCGCCTTGGCCAGCGGCGGAGACGGTTCGGAATCCGCGTCATCCGGGTCGAAGGTCACCGGGGCGAAATCGTCCAGCTCCGGAAGCCGCACCGGCAGCATCGATTCCGGCAGCGCGTGCGGCGCGCCCTGCTCGTCGTAGACGATCGGGAACGGCTCGCCCCAGTAGCGTTGGCGGGCGAACAGCCAGTCGCGCAGCTTGTACTGGATGGTGCCCTTGCCGTGGCCGTCGGCCTCCAGCCGGGCGATCATCGCCGCCTTGGCGTCTTCGACGGACATGCCGTCGAGGTAGTCGGAGTTCACCAGCACGCCTTCGCCGGCATGGGCGCCCGTGGCCAGGTCGCCGCCGCTGATGACCTCGATGATCGGCAGCCCGAGAACGGAGGCGAACTCCCAGTCGCGGTGGTCGTGTCCGGGGACCGCCATGATCGCGCCGGTGCCGTAGCTGCTCAGCACGTAGTCGGCGATGAAGATCGGCACGGCCTTGCCGTTGGCCGGGTTGATCGCGTAGTTGCCCAGGAAGACGCCCGTCTTCTCCTTGCTCTCCTGGCGCTCCAGATCCGACTTCGCCGCGATCGACTTGCGGTAGGCCGCGACCGCGTCGGCCGGTGTGGCGGCGCCGTCGTTGGTCCAGCGGGGGTCGGTGCTCTCCGGCCACGAGGCAGCGGTGAGCTTGTCGACCAGCTCGTGTTCCGGTGCGAGCACGACATACGTCGCGCCGAACAGGGTGTCGGGGCGGGTGGTGAAGACCTCGATCTGTTCGCCGTCGGCGTCGAACTTCACCTGCGCGCCGCGGGATCGTCCGATCCAGTTGCGCTGCATGGTCTTCACGTTCTCCGGCCATTCCAACCGATCCAGGTCGTCGACCAGTCGATCGGAATAGGCGGTGATGCGCATCATCCACTGCCGCAGGCGCTTACGGAACACCGGGAAGTTGCCGCGCTCGCTGCGCCCGTCGGCGGTGACTTCTTCGTTGGCCAGCACGGTGCCAAGGCCGGGACACCAGTTGACCACCGAATCGGTCTGGTACACCAGTCGATACGAGTCGAGCAGCGCGCCGCGGTCGGCGGGCGACATCGTGGTCCAGGACCTGCCGTCCGGCACGGCCCGTGCGCCGGACGCGAATTCGGCCTCCAGCTCGGCGATCGGGCGGGCCCGGTTCAGTTCCACGTCGTACCAGGCGTTGTAGATCCGCAGGAAGATCCACTGCGTCCAGCGGTAGTACTCCGGATCGGTGGTCGCGAAGCTGCGGCGCCGGTCGTGGCCGAGGCCGAGCCGGTCCAGCTGGCGCTGCATGGTGGCGATGTTCGATTCGGTGGTCACCCGGGGATGCGCGCCGGTCTGCACCGCGTACTGCTCGGCGGGCAGGCCGAAGGCGTCGTAGCCCAGCGCGTGCAGCACGTTGCGGCCGTGCATCCGGTGATAGCGCGCGAAGACGTCCGTGGCGATGTAGCCGAGCGGATGCCCGACGTGCAGGCCCGCGCCCGATGGGTAGGGGAACATGTCCTGGATGAACAGCTTGTCGTCCGGGGTGGGGCCGGCCAGCGGGCCGACCGGATTCGGCGCATGGAAGGTCCCGCGCTCGTCCCACGTCTGCTGCCATCGGCGTTCGATGCGCCCGGCAAGCTCCGCGTTGTACCGGTGCTCTGGTACATCGCTTTCGGTTGCACGTGTGTCCTGCACGGTCCTGCCTTCTTGTGGTCGCCGATCCCCGTCGAACTTCGCCTATCAGGGTAGAACGTGTGGTCGGCAGGACCGAAAATCGGGCTGGCCTGGACTTCCGGTCGCGTTCCCCGGCGCACGGCCCGTCGGCGGCCGGTCGGCACCGATGCGCTAGCCTGCATGGGTGTTCGTCGTCGCTCTCGTCCTGTTCGTGCTGGCTGTGGTGGCCATCGCAACCGGCGCACTCGGGCTGACCGGCCGTTTGCCCCGTAACCGTTTCTTCGGGGTGCACACCGAGGCCGCGCTGTCGAGCGATGAGACGTTCCGCGTCGCCAACCGTGTCGCCGCCCCCACGTCGATCGCGGCCGGGGCGCTCTTGTTCGCCGGTGGTCTCGTCGCGCTGGCCGCCAGCGGAATCGTGGCGCTCGTCGTCGCGGCAGGTGCCGCCGTCGTCGCGCTGTTCACCCTGGGGGCGGGCGCTACCGCCGCCGCGCAGGCCGCCGACGCCATCGCCCCGCCCGCCGAAGTCGGCGGCTGTGGCAGCTCCTGCGGCGCGTGCTCGCTACGCGACGCCTGCCAGCCCGCCGGCTGATCGGCGCAGCGCTGGCGGGGGCTGTCGGCCCAGTCATTCATCGGGATACCTTGGCGCGGCAGCGCCTATTCCGCGCACGCTGGTGGTGTGACACTGCGCGAAAGCGGACTGTCCACTGGAGTGACGTATAGCACGCACAGTAGTACCGGCACTGATCCCAGATTGCGGGCCACGTGCGGGTAGCGCGGTCCGCTCGGCTCCCGGAAGACCCGCCAGCGGCGGTAGATCACCGGCGCGCAGTCCGCTCCGGGATGGTCCAGGTTGCCCCGGGCGACCAGGACGAACAGCGTGCCGTCGTGATAGTGCCAGCCGCTGGTGCCGCCGGGCTCGATGAGCGTCTGGCGCAGAATGAACGCCCGCCGACCCAGAATGAACCGGAACAGCACCCGACTCGCGGTTCCCTGTGCGGGGGCGGGATTCCGCTGATATTCGCGCCGCGTCATCAATCGATCGAACCACTCACCGCGCCGTGCCCAGCGGCCTCGGCAAGGAGATCCGGGCACGCCAGGATAGATAGTTAATTATTCGCAACTATCACATCAGTAACACTAGCCACACCAGACACATGTCACTAGCGTCAAATGGCATGAAAATCCCATGGGCGAGCCCAAAAACCCGTTGCCTCAGCATTGCACTATCACTGACAGCGCCATGGAGCATCATTTCAGCCATCACTCCGGCCGCCGCCGGCGCGCCGACCGGCCCGGATGTCTCGTCCTGGCAGCACACCGATGGACGCATGATCGACTGGTTCGCGGTCAAGCGGGCGGGGCACGACTTCGCCATGGTCAAGGCCACCGAAGGGCTCAGCTACGTCAACCCGTACTTCGTGACCGACAGCCTGCTGATGTTCGCCGCCGGCCTGGCGCGCGGGACCTACCACTACGCTCGGCCCGCCTTGCCACCCGAACCGCAGGCCGCGATGTACGCCTCGGTGGCGCTCGGACAGAACGGTCCACTCGACCTGCCGCCGGTGCTCGATCTCGAGGACTCCGGCGGGCTCGGGCCACCAGCCCTGATCGACTGGACGCGCCGCTATCTGACCACCGTGCAAGCACTCACCGGCCGGGTCCCGATCATCTATACCTATCCCAACTTCTGGCGCACGGCGATGGCCGACACCGCTGAGTTCTCCGGCTATCCCCTGTGGATCGCCGACTATCGCGGCAACGCCCAGCCCGAAGTTCCCGGTGGTTGGCCGACCTGGACGTTCTGGCAGACCACCGACCGAGGCACCATCCCCGGCATCGCGGGCCGCGTCGACCTCAACGTCTACAGCGGCGCCCACGGCGATCTCGCCCGCCTCGCGAACATGGGCTTCCTCACTGGAAGCGGCTGACCGCACTTCAGGGTGTTTGCCGGAGGTGGAGCCGCTACCCGCCCAGTCGAGTAGCGGCCCCACCTATGGGGAGAGCCGCGGTGGGCACGGCCGTGGTCGCAGGGGGGCCGGTCGCGGCTGCGGTATCAGGCGCCGATGCGGCCGCTGTTCTTCTTCCACACCGCCACGACCGAGGGGCGCGGCTGAGCCGTGCCGCCGTCGGGCCAGTGCGAGAGCGGGTTCTCCGGGGTCGCGTCGTCGGCCTCGCCGGGGTGCTGGACGCAGACGATGACCCGGGACTCGGTGACCACCGGGCCGCAGGTCTCCGCGCCGCGCGGGACGGTGAGGAACTGCTTGGTCTGGCCGCGGTTGGGGCCGTCGAGCACGACGGAGAACAAGCCGTCGTTCGACTTCAGGGCGTTGCCGTCGGTGGAGATCCACAGGTTGCCGTAGGGGTCGAAGGCCAGGTTGTCCGGGCAGGAGATCGGGCTCACCTTGGACTTGTCGTAACCGGCGAAGTAGG
The DNA here is from genome assembly GCF_965283145.1 of Nocardia sp. Marseille-Q1738. Taxonomy (NCBI): domain Bacteria; kingdom Bacillati; phylum Actinomycetota; class Actinomycetes; order Mycobacteriales; family Nocardiaceae; genus Nocardia; species Nocardia sp. Marseille-Q1738. The sequence continues at coordinate 127,537 of NZ_CBDIMS010000013.1, forward strand.
TATCCGCGGCCGCGGGATCGCCGCAGACCAGCAGGAGCGACCAGGTGAACGTGGTGCCGGTGTGGTTGTCGTCGATCTCCAGCACTTGGCCGTTCTTGTTGAGTTTGCGCGGGTTCGCCTCGTCGGGGCCCTGCTTGCCTTCCGCGCCGCGATTGTCGTTGTTGGTCAGCGCGACGTACACCTTGCCGGTGTAGGGGTTCGCCTCGAAGTCCTCCGGGCGGTCCATCTTGGTGGCGCCGACCTTGTCGGCGGCCAGCCGGGTGAAGACCGCGACCTCCTCGGCGCTCATGCCCTCGACCAGCGACTTGCCCTTGCCGTCCGCACCGGTTTCGAGCAGGGGAATCCACTGGCCGGTGCCGGTGAAACCCTTGTCCGACGGCGTGGCGCCGGTGCCGTCGATCTTGTCCGGATGGTCGCCGGTGAGCTTCGCGACGTAGAGCGTGCCCGCGTCCAGAATGGTCAGGTTGTGCCGCATGCTGGACGCGCCGGTGCCCGGCTGGATCTTGCGCGAGGACACGAATTTGTACATGTAGTCGAACTTTTCGTCGTCACCGGTGTAGGAGACGACGTCACCGTTCGGCGTGACGTAGATGTTGGCGCCCTCGTGCTTGAGCCGCCCCATCGCGGTGTGCTTGATCGGCGTCGAGTTCGGGTCCCACGGGTCGACCTCGATCACATAGCCGAACCGGTTGGCCTCGTTGGGTTCCTGGGCCAGGTCGAAGCGCTTGTCCGCGCGCTCCCACTGATTGGCGGTCTTGCCCGCGGTGAGACCGTAGCGCTTCAGCCTAGCGGTGGCGGTGGGGTCGGCCACCTTGTCGCCATTGGCGAAGTAGCCGTTGAAGTTCTCCTCGCCGGAAAGCACGGTGCCCCACGGCGTCAGGCCACCGGCACAGTTGGCGAAAGTTCCGAGGACTTTGGTGCCGGTCGGGTCGGCCGCGGTCTTCACGAGATCGCTGCCCGCGGCGGGGCCGGTCAGCGTGAACTCGGTGGTCGCGGTGATCCTGCGGTTGTACTTGCCGAAGACCGGAGCCAGCTTGCCCGAACCGGATTCACCCTTGACCTCGACCACACTCAGCCCGTGCGCGGCCATGGTGATCGCGATCTGCTCGTCGGTCGCAGCGTCCTTGTTGTAGCCCCGGAACATGTGCGGGCCGGTGGTGTACTCGTGGTTGACCACGAGCAGGTAGCCGTTGGCCTGCCCCTCGATCGGCAGCAGTGCCGCGAAATCGTTGTTGTAGCCGAATTGCTTGGCCTGCGCGGCGGCGGTCTGCTTGTCGAAGTCGAATGCGGGCGCGTCCGGGAACAGCGGGTCACCCCAGCGGATCACCACGGCCTGCTCGTAGCCGTCCGGGATCACCACGGCGTCTTCCTTGTTCGGCGCGACGGCGGTGAAGTCGGTACCGGTTCCGGGCGGACCGGCGGGCTTGGTGGATCCCGCCGGGGCCGGTTCGTCGTCGCCGCAGGCCGCGAGCACACTGCCCGCGCCGACCGCGAGCACCGCGGCCGCGCCACCCTTGATCAGGCCGCGGCGGTTCAGGGAGCTGACGATGTCACCGAAGTAGGCACCGGCGGAGGTGTTGGGCGCCTCGTGGAAGCACGCGTTCGCGCACTTGTACTCACACGTCACGGCGGCGCGCGACGACTGGCCGTCGTGCTTCACGAAAAGGGCGAGTGGCTGAAGACTCACGGTGACTCCTGGGTTTGGCCGACGGGGCGCACGGTAGACCATCCGGACCATCCGGAAAAGACGAAAAAGTGAACAGCCGCCCAATTAGGTAACCCTCAAATTGCCCGGCTGTCGCGCACAAGAGAATGCCGCGTCGATTCGGTTTCTCGAATCGACGCGGCATTCCCACTGGCGGATAGGCGGCCTCCTCGCCTTCGCTCGTCCCGGCGCGGGCTGTCGACGGACTCCGTCCGACTGCGTCTTTCCTGCGGCCTCCTCTGCCTTCGCTCGTCCCGGCGCGGGCTGTCGACGGACTCCGTCCGGCTGCGCCCTTTCTGCGGCTGCGCCCACTAGGCGTTCACCGGAAGGGCGATGACGACCTCGCTCTCGTTCTCTGGCAGATAGTGCGCCTGCACGACGCGCCCCATCTGGACCTGTCCGACACTGGTTGGCGCGAGGAACTTCGTCACCCGGGTAGCGAAGGTCGATCCATCCGGCCGGGTGACCACGAGACCGAGTTCGACCTCGGAGTAACCGTCGCGGATCGTGCCGGTGACCGACAGCGATTGCACCACGGCCTGGGTGGCGATGCCGCGCTCGGCGATGTCGAGCTTGTGCCGGGTGGTGATGCCCTTGCGGATCAGCGACTCGTTGATCGCGTGCTGTGCGGCGGACGCGTCGCCGGACAGGTCGACCTCTACCTTGTCGGTCCGGTCGGGCAGGTAGCGCACCGGGAGCACCACACCGGGACGCAGCAGGGCCAGCTCGGTGAGCGGCACGATCAGCTTCGCCGACGAATCGAAGGTCTTGCCGTCCGCGCCCTCCACGCTGAACTCGATGCGGACCTGCGGCTGGTCGTTGACCGTCAGCCCGGTCTCCCGCACCGACCGCACCGTGCCGAGTCCGGTGAGCCCGTCGCGGAACTCGGCGCTGTTGCGGCCGGTGAACGCGGCGGCGATGCCTTCACCCGTGAACGCGAAGACCAGCGGCACCAGCGTGAACGCGATAATCGGCAGCGCCATCTCGAAGCCGAGCCAGCCCATCCCGGCGGGCTCCCATTCGCTGGTGGGGACGTAGGTCACCGCGTGATAGACGTAGTAGCCGATCGCCGCGGCGCCGAGGGCGAGAGCGAAGAGGCGGATCTTTTTCATGACATTCCTTGTGGGGTGAGAAGTCTCGGGATTCGCCGCCACCCGTCATCCCGGCGCGAAGACCGGGATGACGGGTGCGGATCGGGGGCATGCGGCGATCAGGCGCCGACGATGGACGAGCAGGCGAAGGTGATGTCGAACTTCGACGTCTTCGGTCCCGCGAGCGGGTTGGTCAGGTCGGGGGCACCCACACCCTCGCCGGTGACCTTGTAGGTGTTGCCGTCTTTCACCACCGTGGCCGAGCCGCCCGGCATGCCGTTGCCGAAGCCGACCGCGTAGGGCAGGCCGTTGTCGCCGCCCTTGCTGCCCGCGATCGCGACCGCCTGCACGGTGTCGGCGCCGGTGATGGTCGCGCTCACCGAGAGGTTGCCGTAGGCGCCGTTGTCGGTGTCGGTCAGTGCGAGCGCCAGCGTGCCGCCCTGCTTGGCGCAGGTGGTGGTGAACTTCGCCTCGAGAGCCTTGCCGTCGACCGACGCGATCGACTTGCCCGCCGGGGCCGCCGGACCCGGCTTCGCCGAGGAGGGCGCGGGCGCGGCGGGCGAGCTGCTCGCGTCGTCGCTGCATCCGGTGACGAGCAACGCGACGGCGGCGGAGGCGGCGAAAGCGGCGGAGGCGAAACGGATGGTGTTCATGGTCTGTCCTTGTGGTTCGTGGGCGCGGCGCCCGGTCTTCGTTTCGTTCGGCCCGCGGTGTGGAGCCGATGAGAGAAAGTTAGAAACGGCTCGCGCCCTACCGATCCCAGGTTTCGCGCGGTCTTGTCGCAGCGACCATCCAGATGCCGCCGGTACGGATCCACGCAACACACCGGTCCACCTCGCGGTTTCGAGCACAGCCAGACCTAGCGTTTGCCGTACCCCATCGGCCCGGCCCCGATTTTCGAGCGCAGCGAGATCGAGCATTGCCCGTTCGCGGCCCAGCGCCGCAGGCGCTGCAATCCAACACAGCTAACCTGGTCGAATGCGACGACCGCGCGCCATGGTGCTCGACGAGGTGTGGCGCAGGCTCGACGGCGTCGAACCGCTCAGCGGCCCCCACGGCGGTCCGCTGCGCCGCACTGTGAAGCTCGTGCTCGACCCGCTGGTGATCCGGCCGGTGCAGCATCCGGTGTGCGCCGGGCCGATCCTGACCGCCGACGGCGCGGTGCTGCTCGAAGCGCGCATCCAGGCCGCGGCCGACGTGCTGCGCGCGACGGCGGCCTGGTTCACGGTGCTCAAGCAGGTGCGGCGGACGCTGCGGATCACCGAGGGGCATCCGCAGGATCTGTACTTTCAGCGCTGCTTCGAGCTGGCGACCACGTCCGGCATGCCGGATCCGGCGCGTGGGCCTGCCATCGCCGAGGCCGCGCTGCGCGAGATCCACGAGTACACCGCGGGACGCACCACTCAGGCGCTGAAGGAGTACCTGAACGATCACACCAAGGGGCAGGAGCTGGCCGGGCTGCTCGACCTCGCCTGGCGTCGGCGCCCGCTGACCAACCCGTCCGGCGGTGACCACGCCGTCGACGTGGACGCCCTGCTGGAAGCCTGCGCCGCCGCACGACTCGGTCGAGACGCGCCCGCGGCGCAGCCCGCGCTGGATCGACTGGTCGGCGGACACGCCGGAACTCACACGGGAATCCGGCTGTGGCAGAACGAATCCACCCCTTCGGCGCGAGAACTCGGGCTCACCGCGCATCCGGTACCGCGGCAGCCGGACATCGGCGCCTCCGCCTCGAAATCAACCCTGGGACTGCCGTTCGATCGCACTGTCTACGAGCGCGTGTTCACCGTCCTGCAGGCGTCCAGCGACCGTGCTGAGCTGCCGCCGATTCCGGAGCTGGTCGATGCCGAGATCGCCAGGAGTTGTGCGCCGTGGGCGCTGTTGGACGAGTCGTTGCGCGTCGCGGCGACGGCGGGGACGACGCTGGCGCTCGGTCTGGCGCCGATTGATCAGCGACACGTGCGAACAGCGGGTCAATCGCGTCTGCGTCTGGCCGAAACCGGCACGCGTGCCGCGCAATCCACCGCACACCAGGTGATCAACGGCCGCTGGCAGCGGGAGGCATACGTGCTGCAGGCCCGTCGGCTGGTGGTGAGCGCCGGTTCCGCCGAACCGTCCTCCGGCCCACTGACCGCCATCGCCGCCGAGCTGACCACACCGTGGCGGCCCTACCTGCGGCGACTGTGGGTTCGCCTGCACGGCAGGGACGTCCGGGAATACGCGATCCACGACCCGGACGAGCTCTGGGATCTGCTCGACGGCGTAGCGCGTTCGGTCATCCTCGACCATCGCACGCGGGTCAAGCGGGCGCTCAGTGTGCGGGCGGGCGCGGGCGAGGCGGACGCGGCGGAATCGAAGGCGAGCTGATGAGCGAGCGTAGCGAGCGAACAATCAACACAGCCACGTTCGTGGTCATGACGGAGCCGAGCGCCAGCGAGGCGCAGTCATGAGCGAGCGTAGCGAGCGAACAATCAACACAGCCACGTTCGTGGTCATGACGGAGCCGAGCGCCAGCGAGGCGCAGTCATGAGCACGACCGTACGGATCCGGTATCGAGACGGCCTGTGGATCATCGCGCCGGAAGACGCGCCCACCGTCGTGGACGGCACGGCGGGAGTCGACGTGCTGGTGCTCGAAGTGGCGGGCGGGCATCTGACGTGGAGCCTGCTCGCCAGCCACGCGACCCCCGCGGCGGTGATCGATGACCGTTCCCTCGCCCAGGAATGGGTCTGGGCGATTTACGGCCAGGAGGTATCCCTCGCGCTCGACGAATCGGACGGGGACACAAGCGGATACACCGCCGAGCCCGCCTTACCGGACCTCGCGGCACGCATCTGGCGGCTCGGCTATGCCCGCTGGGCGGCGCGCTGGTGGCCCGCTTCCACCCTGGATGGCATCGCCCCGCTGGACGAGCACCTGCTGGAGGACGAAATCGCCGCGCTGAACGAGGAATGCGAGCTGATCGTCGACGGAGCGGACGCACTCGAGGAGATACGCAGCGGCACCGAAGCACTGGGCCGCGCGGAGGACTACGCGCTGGCCGCCGGACCGGTCGCGACCGTCGCACCCGGCGCCCTGGTGTTGGCCAGGGGCACCGCGGGCTGGGACTGGCGTCGCTGCCCGCCAGGCTTGCTCGACGCCTCGGAGCGCGCCGTGTCGTGGGAAGTGGTGCGCGCCGCGGGCACGACGATCGTGCGGGTGAGCGCGGTCGCCGCACCGCTGTCGGCCGTGGATGTCCCGGCGCACCTGCATCCCCGTGCCCGCATCCAGGCCGCCGGCGCGGTCGACGTGCCGCTGATTCGCGACGGCGAACTCTGGCACGCGGAGACAGCCGCACCGGCCGGATCGGAGCCGGGTGTGACCGTGGAAATCTACGTGCCCGGCGTCGGCGTGGACGAGCCCGAACCGGACGCCGTCAACCGTCGCGCCCAGATCCGTGCGCTGGTCACGGCGCGGCTACGCCGCACGGCCGATGCGCCGGACAATCCGGTCGAAAGCCCGTTGCTCGCCGAAATCGCGGCCGCCGCTTCCGATTCGGACTTCTGACATGACCCACGAGACTCCGGACGACGGTCGCGAACTGCTCGCGGCGGGCGCCGCGGCCTATACGCGCGGCGACACGGCGGAGGCCAAGCGTCTCTTCGAGGACGCCGCGGACAAGACCACCGGCGACATCCGGCTCGGCGCCATCATCAACGCGGCCAGCATGGCCGACGAACTCGGCGACCACACCGCCTCGCTCGCTCTCTATCGCGCGGCGCTGGCCGAAATGCCCGAGCATGCCCCGCGATTGCGGCCGAACGCACTGGTCAACATGTCGCAGGCGTTGCAGCACCTCGGTGCGCTCGACGAGGCACAGGAGGCGCTCGAGCAGGCGCGGGCGTTGCTCGCCGACAACACCGACACCGACCTCGGCGTGCTCCGCGTAGCCTGCCTGCTGTCGTTGACCGCGGTCGCACTGCACCGCCAGAACTGGGCCTACGCCGCCGAGCTGGCCACCGAATCGCTGGAGGCGGCACGGCGTTTCGCACCGCAACTGGCCGGCCACCCGTTGATGAATCTCGCCGCGACGTACTTCGAAACCGGACGTCGCGATCTGGCCATCGATTTCGCGCGGCAGGCGCTGGCCGCGTTCGCGTCGGTGGACGACCGCAACGCGGTCGCCGAGACCGAACAGAACCTCGCGACCATGCTGGTCCGCGTCGAGCGGTACGACGAGGCGGAGGCTCCGCTGCGGTCGAGTCAGGAGTACTTCGAGCGCGCCGGTCTCGGTTATCGAGCCGGAATCGGGCTCAAGACGATGGGTTTCCTCGCCGAGGGCCGCGGCGATCTCGCGAGCGCGCAGGACTGCTATGACCGGAGCTTGGCCTACTTCATCGAGTCCGGCGCCGCGCTGGACGCGGCCGACCTGCGCATGCGGCTGTCCACGGTGGCGTTCGAGACCGGGCGCCTCGCCGAGTGCGAGGAGCTGCTCGCCGCGGCGTTCGAGACCTACGCCGAGCGCGGTCTCGGACTGCACTGCGCCCAGCTCGATTTCTGGCACGCGACGCTGCTGGACGGCGCGATCGCCGCGACCGAGACTCCGAACGCGGAAATGCTCGCGCACGCGATCCACCTCGCCGTTCCCGCCGCCCTGGCGATCGATGCCGTGCGCTACACCCTGCCCAACGGCACTCAGCGCGAGCAGTGGAACCGCCAGATCGCCGACCCCGCCATGCGGTTGGCGTTCCGGTTCGCCTACCTGTCCGGCAACGGGCTACTGCTGGCCGATCTCGTCGAAACACAATGCGCTGGAACTACCTTGGCCATCGACCGCTCCGCGCGCGACCGGCCTGCACGGCTCCCGCTCGCATTGCTCGAAGCACCGCAAGAGTTCGATGACCATCCCGGCAGCGCCGCGCTGCAACTCGGCGCCGCTCTCGCCGAAGTCGCCGCCGGTGCCGGTCTACCGGTCGCGCCACCGCCGCGCCTGGCGCTGGCCGCGGAAGGCCGGATCGCGCTCGCGCCGTTCATCGCCGCCGCCGAACAGCGCTACGGCCGGGTCATCCGCGACGATCGGGTACTGACGGTATGACGCCGACCGTGGTCGTCCGCATGGCGGACGCGGGGGACGTGTACGTGTCGTGGCGGTGGGTCGGCGACAGCGCGGAGCGCGGAGCGAGCATGCTTCCGGAAGAAGCCGCCATGCGGGCGGTGGGCATGCTCGCCGACGCGCTGCCACGGCCCGGCGAGTCCGGTGGCCTGGAGCGCGCGCTGACCACCGGGGCCTTCGCCGACTATGAGCGTGAATGCACTGTCGCGCAGGCACTTTCCCAAGCCCTACTGCCCTACGGCTTGGCCGCTCAGCTCTACGAACTGTGGCAGCGTGGCGTGCGTCCGCATATCCGGCTGCAACCGTCACCGCGCGTCGCGCAGGTGCCGTGGGAGTTGATCGCGCCGGACCGCGATGTCCGGTTGATCGACATCGCGGACGTCAGCCTGCTCGCCCCGGCGAGCGTCGTGCAAGCGCCGGGACGCATCGCGCGCGAATGGACGCGGACGCAGGCGGGTCCGGTCGTCGCGGTGTTGGACCCACGGGTCCCCGGGTTCCGCGCCGATTCGACGCTCGGCTCGGTGCTCGGCCGCATGACGGCCGACACCCCACTCGCGCAGCGCATCGCGGACTATGCCATGCGTGGCAGGCTGCGGCCCGCGGTCGAGGACCCGGTCGAGGTCTTCCGCCGCACCGATGTAGACCGCGCCTGGCTCGGCGCCACCTTGCGCGAGGGGGCGAGCCGCATGATCTACGTCGGGCACGTCACCGCGGCCGCGCCGGAATCGGGCCGCAGCGAGGACGCCGAACTGCACCTTTCCTGCACGGCCGACGCCGTCGGCTTCGCCGAACCCAGCAGGACGCACCGTCCGTTGTCGGCCAAGGATCTGCTGCTCGGCACACACACGATCGATCCCGATCCCGTTGCCGGGCCGCAACTGTGGCCGATCCCGAGCCGGGTGGCGCTGATCGCCTGTGAAAGCGGCGGCGACCTGCGATTCAGCGAAGCGCTCGGCCTGACCGCCGCGATGATCAGCGGCGGCGCCGAACTGGTCACCGCGAGCAGATGGCCGCTGCCGACCGACCTCGCCTTCCAGCGCATCGCGGGCGCACCGCCCGAAGCCCACCCGCTCCAGCAGGCCATCTGCGCCATCGACGCCGCGCACGAATCGCCCGACCCGGTATCCGCGCTCGCCGATTGGCAACGCGCCCGATTGGCCGTCTGGCGCGGCACCGGCGGAATCGAGCACTCGCCGGTGCTCTGGTCGGCGTTCGCCACCGTGTGCGCCGGCAAACCATAGATCACGCTTCCGTAGACCGCTCTACCTGCACTGAGTACGCAAAAGTCGGGTGAAAACGGGTACCCGCTACTCATGCGCACCCGAGGACGAAGGCGACACCATGCGGAGGTGGAGCCAAGCTAAGCTCAGACGCCTTCAGCCACAGCGTGTTCTGACCAGGAGTAGCTACACCATTCGGATGACCGTCTCGACCGGCCACTGAGGAGCCAGCTCATGCGTTACTACGCCGTCTACGACACCGACGGGAACATCGCCACCATCCTCGGACAACCCGACCACGCCCCTCCCCTGCGTCCCACCGGCCACCAACTGACCGAACTGGCAGTTCCGGATGGAGTCATCGAGCCCGTGGACCCGGGCAACCTGATGACGCTGCTCGAAATCGCCGCGAACTACCGTGGCGACGCACCGGCGCCGCCGAACTGACCGAGCACCTGATGGCCGATTGCCGCCGGAGCTTCGCGGCAGCTGAGCAGGGGCGGAGGAGCGCGTCACGCCCGGATCAGCGCGACCACCGGGATGACCCGCGAGGTCTTCATTTCGTGCTCGGCGAAGAACGGGTAGGTGTTCTTGAGCATGGCCCAGGTCACCGCGCGGTCGTCACCGGTGAGCGGGGTGGCCCGCGCGGGATAGGTCTCCTCGCCCACCTCGACGGTGACGTGCGGATTCTCCCGCAGGTTCAGGTACCAGTCCGGGTGCTTCGGCGCGCCGACGTTGGAGCCGATGACCAGGAGGCGGTCGCCGTCGCGGTGGAACATCATCGGGGTGGTGTGTGGGGCGCCGGAGCGACGGCCGGTCGTGGTCAGCAGGACCAAGCGGTCGCGATGCATACCCTCGATGTCGCCGCCCGCACGAAACTGAGCGATCGTTCGACGATTGATTTCCTTGACGTCCATGGTTCACCTCCCTCGGATGTGGTGCACCACGCTCAGCTTTCCCTCTGGACGCGCGCCGCGTCCGGGAAACGCGCGGATTAGCGCCGCGACCTGTGCGTTCAGCCGCGACGGGCGAGCCGGCGCCACATCACCACGTGGGTGGGAACCCGCAACACGAATCTCGTGTTCGTCGATCACCTGCCTTACCGGGACCGGGGTACCAACGAATCAGTGCTCGTCGAAGTGGCCGTCGTGGGCCGCGTGGCGGTGCCCGTCGTGGATGTAATCGACGTGGTCGCCGTGCTGGACGGCCTCATGGCCGCAGTTGGGGCCGTGCTGATGCGGGTGATCAGCGCACTCGGTGTGCCCGGACGGCTCGCATTCGTCGTAGTGACCTGCGTGTTCGCGATGAAGGTGACCGTCGTGGGCGTAGTCGGTGTGATCGCCGTGCTGGAAGGCGGTGTGGCCGCAGTCCGGGCCGTGGACGTGATCGTGGCCGGTGTGCTGCGCATGCGCTGTGGTCATCGAATTCCCCTCTTTCCTTGATCGGATAGCTGGAATCGTGATGCACAATACATTAGCAGATGCGCATCAATCGAGATCGCCCTCAGTGCGCTGGAGGACGGGCACGGCTCACAGCACCTGCGAGAGGAACCTCTGCAACCGCGGCGTCTGCGGGTTGTCGAACAACGCGTCGGGCGAGCCGGTCTCCACGACCTGCCCTTGGTCCATGAACACCACGCTGTCGGACACCGTGCGCGCGAAACCCATCTCGTGCGTCACCACGACCATCGACATGCCGCCGGAGGCCAGGTCGCTCATCAGGGCGAGCACCCCTTTGACCAGCTCGGGGTCCAGCGCCGAGGTGGCCTCGTCGAAGAACATGATCTCCGGCCGCATGGCCAGCGCCCGCGCGATCGCGACACGCTGCTGCTGGCCGCCGGACAGGTTGGCGGGCCTGGTGTCGGCCTTCTCCGCCAGTCCGACGATCTCCAGCTGTTCGACGGCCAGCGCCCGAGCCTCGTCCTTGGACAGGCCGCGCAGCTTGCGCGGGCCGAGCGCGACGTTCTCCGCCACGGTCTTGTGCGGAAACAGGTTGAAGTGCTGGAAGACCATGCCGATGCGCTGGCGCAGCCGGTCCGGGTTCTCGGTGAGCACGGACTTGCCGTCCAGCAGCACGTCACCCTGATCCGGCTCGTAGAGCCGGTTCAGCACCCGCAGCAGGGTGGATTTGCCGGAGCCGGACGGCCCGATGACGGTGGCGGTCTTGCCCGCGTCGACGTGGATATCGATGCCGCGCAGCACGTGGTTGTGCCCCAGCGTCAAATGCAGTCCGGTGCCGGTGAGGGAGGCACTCATCTATCCGCGCCCTTCCGTGATCGTTGCGGTCTCGATCGGGTCGATCGGCCGGTCGGGACGTCCGGTGCGCATCCGGCGGTCGATGTAGTTCACCAGGTGGGTGAGCGGGACGGTCAGCAGCAGGTAGACCAGGCCCGCGGCGACCAGCGGCGAGAGATTCCCGGTCTGCGCGTTGAGGTCGCGGCCGACCGCGAACAGCTCGCGCTGGGTGGCGAGCAGCCCCAGGAAGTAGATCAGCGAGGAATCCTTGATCAGCGCGATGAACTGGTTCATCAGCGCGGGCAGCACCCGTCGCACGCCCTGTGGGATCACCACCAGCGTCATCGACTGCCGGTAGCCGAAGCCGATCGCGCGCGCCGCTTCCAGCTGACCCGCCTCGACCGATTGGATACCGGAGCGGAAGATCTCGCCGATATAGGCCGAGGCGAGCAACGCGAGTGCGACGGCGCCGAGCCAGTACGGGTTGTTGCCGGTGAGATTGCGCACCACCGGGCCGACACCGAGGCCGATCAGCAGGATGATCACCACGGCGGGCAGTCCGCGGAAGATGTCGGTGTACACCCGCGCGGGCCAGCGCAGCCAGCGGGTGCGGGAAATTCCGGCGACCGCGAGCAGCATGCCCAGCAGAGTGCCCAGCGCGCCCGAAACCACCGCGAGTATCAAGGTGTTCGGCAGGCCGGTCTTGAATAGATCGGGAATAGCTTTGCGATACAACGACCAGTCGAAGAATGTGTCCTTCAACTGCCGCGCCGTGGATTTCGGCACGTTCTGCTCGGTGTCGCCCTGCTGCTCGTCCGCGGCGAGCGCGGCGAAGTCCGGCAGTTGCGGCGTGGGCGCGGCCTTGGAACCCGGCTTCCAGCCCGGCGGCAATTCCCTCGGCACCCAGTCGCTGTAGAGCCTGGCGTAGGTGCCGTCCGCGATCACCGCGTCCAATCCGCTGTTGAGCGCATCGATCAGGGGCTGGTTGTGCTTGGCGACCGCGTAGCCGACGAAGTTGTCCAGGCTGAAGGTGTTCTGCGACACCGAGATACCGTCACCCGGCTGGATCGCGCCCTCCGCCTGAGCGGACGGCGCGACCCACGCGTCCACCTGGCCGGACTTCAGGTTGGCGTAGGCGGTGTTGTAGTCGGGGAACTTCACCGGGTTCAGGCGCAGCTGGTTCACCACGAACTCGTCCTGCACCGTGCCCTGCACCACGGCGATCCTGGTGGCGCGACCGAGATCGGAAAACCCCTTGATGGCACTGCCGTTCGGCACCACCAGGGAGAAGTAGCCGAAGTCGTAGCCATTGGTGAAACCGACCAGCTGGCGGCGAGCGTCGGTGGTGGTGATGTTCGACGAGCCGACGTCGAAGCGGCCGCCGGACACCTGGGCGAGCAGCCCGGCGAACTCGGTGCCGGAGAACTCCACTTGGAGGCCGAGCTTGGCGCCGATCGCCTTCAGCAGCTCGTTGTCGAAGCCGGTGAAGGTGCCCTGCCGGTTGACGCAGATGCTCGGCGGCGCGTCCGAGAGCGTGCCGACGCTGAGTTTGCCGGGCGTGATCAACCCGAGCTTCGAGACGTCGATCGAAGCCGGCGGCACGGTCGTCGCGGTGGTGTATCGGTCGGTGCCCGCGGTCGCCGAGGAGGCCAGGTTTGTGGGCGCGGCGGACGCGGCGGCCAGGCCCGGCGGTGCGCAGAGGTTGCGCTCGGTGGACGCGTCGTCCGATCCGGAACCGCACGCCGTCGCGCTCAGACCGACGGCAAGCAATATCACGGCGATCAGCGCACGAGAGCGCACAGCGGGCAAAACAGCCATGATGGACAACCCTAGCCGCGGGAATTTGCTATTTCGCAGCTACCCCGAGGCGGCTGCCGCGGGAATCCTTGCCCGCGCGATGGTCGCGAGTTTCGATCACGCTGATCCGAATGCCGCGCCGTCGTGGATCAGCCGACCGGGCAATCGTGCTCAGGCGATTCCGCTGACCGGTTCCGGGTTGACTTCGTCGCGCCACCGAATGGCGGTTTCGACTTCGCTGAGGTCGAAGTCCGGCCCGCTGACTCCGACGGTGAACGTCGTCACGCCCGCGTCCACGAAGCTGGGCGCCTTCGCCACACCCGGCCATTGCACCGAGCGTTCGATGCGGGCTTGGTCGGTGCCGACGGCGGCGCAGTGGTCGGCGAGCACCTGGTTCTTGTGCGCGAGCAGATCCAGGTCGGCGAAGGTGTGCCACATGTCGGCGTACTGGGCGACCAGCCGCAACGTCTTCTTCTCGCCACCGCCGCCGATCAGGATCGGGATGTCGCGGGTAGGCCGCGGATGGAGCTTGGGCAGCCGGGCGGTGATCCGGACCAGGTTCTCCTTCAGCAGGGCGAGCCTGCTGCCCGGCGTGCCGAAGTCGTAGCCGTACTGGTCGTAGTCCTTCTGGAACCAGCCCGCGCCGATGCCGAGAATGAGACGGCCGCCGCTGATGTGGTCGACCGTGCGCGCCATGTCCGCGAGCAGGTCCGGATTGCGGTATCCGCCGCCGGTGACCAGCGCGCCGATCTCCACCCGCTCGGTCTGCTCGGCGAACGCGCCCAGCATCGTCCAGCACTCGAAGTGCGCGCCGTCCGGGTCGCCGGTGAGCGGGAAGAAGTGGTCCCAGTTGAACACGATGTCGACACCCGCGTCCTCGGACCGCAGCACCGCGTCGCGGATGAGCCCGTAGTCGGGCGCGTGCTGCGGCTGCAGCTGAACTCCGATACGAACTGGACGACTCATGCGTGCTCCTCGTCGCTCGGGCGGATTCCCCGATCGAGGCTACCGGCGCGGTTGGGATCCCGCAGGTGGCGCTTGCGGCGCGTCGACGTGCCCGGCAGTGGTCTGGTCCGCAGCACGGTGCGGGCCGCACACAACCTGCCCGCGCACCGCGCCAACCCAGTAGGATCGTCCCGCCCTTACTCGGATCGTCCGGCACGTTCCTGCCGGGATGGGATGTGAATTCGTCATGGCCACTGTGACCTTCGACCACGCGACGCGGCTCTACCCCGGTGCCGCCAAACCCGCGGTGGATCGGCTGAATCTGGAGATCGCCGACGGGGAGTTCTTGGTGCTGGTCGGTCCGTCCGGCTGCGGGAAATCGACCTCGCTGCGCATGCTCGCCGGGCTGGAGGACGTCGACGACGGCCGCATCCTGATCGGCGCGAACGACGTGACGCACGCCGAGCCCAAGGAACGCGATATCGCCATGGTGTTCCAGAACTACGCGCTCTACCCGCACATGACCGTCGCGGAGAACATGGGCTTCGCGCTGAAGCTGGCCAAGGTCGCCAAGGCGGAAAAGCAGAAGCGGGTCCTGGAGGCGGCGAAGCTGCTCGACCTGGAGCCCTACCTGGACCGCAAGCCGAAGGCACTGTCCGGCGGTCAGCGCCAGCGGGTCGCGATGGGCCGCGCGATCGTGCGTCAGCCACAGGTGTTCCTGATGGACGAGCCGCTGTCCAACCTGGACGCGAAGCTGCGGGTGCAGACCCGCACCCAGATCGCGCAGTTGCAGCGCAGGCTTGGCACCACCACGGTGTACGTCACGCACGACCAAGTCGAGGCGATGACCATGGGCGATCGCGTCGCCGTGCTGAAGGACGGTTTGCTGCAGCAGTGCGCCACGCCGCGCGACCTGTACCGCGATCCGGCCAATGTGTTCGTCGCGGGCTTCATGGGCTCGCCCGCCATGAACCTGTTCACGCTTCCGGTCGCCGATGGCCGGGTCGAGCTGGGCGGGCATGCGGTACCACTGCCACGTTCGGTCGCCGACGCCGCCGGGACCACCGTCACGGTCGGCATCCGGCCGGAACACTTCGAACTGGGCAACGGCTCCGGTATCGAGATGGAAGTCGACGTGGTGGAGGAGCTTGGCTCCGATGCCTACATCTACGGCCGGACCAGCGCCGGGGACGGGACCGGGGAAACCATTGTGGCGCGCGCGGACTGGCGCAATCCGCCCGCGAAGGGCACCCGCCTGCGGCTGGCCACCGACCCCGAGCACATCTACTTCTTCGACACCGATGGCGGTCGGCTCAACTGAGCTGGTCGTTGAAAGGCCCGCTCACCCAACCAGCTCGGTGAGCGGGCCGGTCGGCTGTCCCGGCTCGGGACCCACGGACCGAGGACACGTCACGTCCGTTCGGCCACCTCAGCCAGGCGCAGCGCAGTACGTCATCCGGTCGACGGCACCCGCCATCGCGTCTCGACCGCAGTCACGCGTCCTGGGCTCCCCCGCCGGACCGGCGTTTCCGCCGCTGCTGGACATACTCCTGATTGAGCCGCACGCCCAGCTCCTCGAGCTCGATCTCCCGGCCGGACTCGCTGCGCACCTGCACCCGCACCGGAGCACCGGTCGCCTCTTCGACCAGCAGCAGCGGAGCCGGACCCGCCTGTAGGTACGCGTCACCCCACTGCATGAGCGCGAGCACCGCGGGCAGCAGATCCCGCCCCATCGGCGTGAGCACGTATTCGTGCCGGGTGCGCTTGCCCTCCTCTTGATACGGCTGTTTCGCCAGCACGCCCGCCTCGGTGAGTTTGCGCAACTGCGCGGCGGCGGCCGCGTCGGTGATGCCGACCCGGCCGGCGAACCCGTCGAACCGGCGCGTCCCGTAGTACGCCTCGCGCAGGATGAGCACCGCCGAGCGGGTGCCGACGATGTCGAGCGCCTTCGCGATCGAACACTCCTCGGCCTTCCACGAGCTCAGATCCGCCAACGGTCCTTCCATCACTGCTGCCATGACGAACATCATACCGAGTCTGACTTGTCTCAACTATTGTCAGGGCTACTCTGACTATGTATTGATAGAGCCAGGCATGGCGGCCCGGCTCTCGGTCCGGAAGGAAGCACCATGAGAGACGCGGTGATTGTCGAAGCGGTACGCACCCCGATCGGCAAAGGCAAGCCGAACGGCGCACTGCACAACGTCAACGCGGTGGACCTGCTGGCCCACAGCCTGCGCGAGGTAGTGGACCGCAGCGGCATCGATCCCGCGCTCATCGACGACGTGATCGGTGGCATCGTCACCCAGGTCGGCGAGCAGGGCGCCAATATGACCCGGCGGGCCGCGCTGGCCGCGGGATATCCCGAATCCGTCCCCGCGACCACTGTCGATCGGCAGTGCGGCAGCAGCCAGCAGGCCATCCACTTCGCCGCGCAGGGCGTTATCGCCGGCGCCTACGACATCGTCGTGGCCGCGGGCGTCGAGTCGATGGGCCGAGTTCCCATGGGCGCCAACCTGATCGGCTCGGACGACATCTCCGGGGCCGGTTTCACCGAGCGGTACCCGGACGGCTTGGTGCCGCAGGGCATCAGCGCCGAGCTGATCGCGGCCAAATGGGGACTGACCCGCACCCAGCTCGACGAGTTCGCGCTCGGCAGCCACGAGAAAGCCGCTCTGGCCACCAAGAACGGATCGTTCGCCAGGGAACTCGCACCGATCAACGGACTCGCCACCGACGAGGGCATCCGGGTGGGCAGCACGCTGGAGACGCTGGCCGCGCTCCGTCCCGCCTACTACGACCAGGCCATGGCCGCCCGCTTCCCGCAGATCGGCTGGGAGATCACCGCTGCGTCCGCGAGCCAGGTGAGCGACGGCAGCGCGGCGGTGTTGATCATGACCAGCGAGCGCGCCGCGGAACTCGGGCTGAAACCGCTCGCCCGGCTGCACAGCTTCGCCGTGGCCGGTGACGATCCGCTACTGATGCTGACCGCCGTGATCCCCGCGACCGGAAAGGTGTTGCAGCGCGCCGGACTGCGGTTGTCCGACATCGACCTGATCGAGATCAACGAGGCGTTCTCGCCGGTGGTGCTGGCCTGGGCGCACGAGACCGGCGCGGATCTGGCCAAGGTCAACGTCAACGGCGGCGCCATTGCCATCGGGCATCCGCTCGGCGCCTCCGGTGCGCGCTTGATGACCACACTGGTGCACGCCATGCAGGACCGCGGCGCCCGCTACGGCTTGCAGACCATGTGTGAGGCAGGCGGTTTGGCGAACGCGACCATCCTCGAACGGTTGTGAACCAGCGCGCGGTACCCGTCGAGGGGCGGGTACCGCGCTCAAATCGAGACGAGCACGATCGCGATCAGGAAGCCGACCAGCCAGGATTCGAGGATCAGCGGCACCGCCATCAGTGGGGTCCATGCGATCGGTTTGCGATGGCGCACCTTCTCCAGCACCGAGACGAGCGCGGCGAGTACCGATGCCGCGATGCCGGCCCAGGCGATGACCTGCGCCCACGGCAGATACCCGACGCCGCGCCCGTCCCGGCCGTCGCGCGCGAGGACTTCGTACAGCGGGACGAAAGAGGCGAGCAGCCAACCGAATCCGAGGACGATTACCGAACCCAGCGCCACGCGCAGGAAATCGGTCAACCTCCGCCGGAGATGCCGCGCCATATCTTCAGCATGACCGGCTCAGCGCCACACGGCATCTCGGCGCATCACGACCCCGGGTAAACCTGCCCCGCCAGTGCGGCACCGCCGCAGAACGAGCAGACGATCAACAGCATCGCGAGCACCGGCCAGAACCACAGGTACCAGCGCTTGATCGCGGCCACGATGAGCACGGCGAGCGTGCGGAGCAGCGCGAGCGCCGTGCCACCCCAGGACACTGCGAACGCCCATGTGAGGTACTCGGTGCGGCAGGTGCCGTACGAGCACGGGTCGGTGGCGAAGGCGAAATTACTCGAGTCCACCTGCGCAATCCCTCGATCGGACAACGCCTCCGAATAAGCTGACCGGCAATGAGCGATTTCGCAACGCAGAGCGTCGTCTACGTCATTCCGATGCGGACCCGATTCCGCGGTATCACGGTGCGGGAGGGGATGCTGATCCACGGGCCCCTCGGCTGGGGCGAGTTCTGTCCGTTCCCGGAATACGACGACCAGGAGGCCGCCGGGTGGCTGGCCACAGCCGTGGAACAGGTCACGGCGGGCTGGCCCGAACCGGTGCGAGACCGGATCCCGATCAATTGCATCGTGCCCGCGGTCGATCCGGAGGAGGCGCACGCGATCGTCGCCCGGTCCGGCTGCCGCACCGCCAAGGTGAAGGTCGCCGACCATCCCGAATCGCTCGCGGAGGATATGGCCAGGGTGGAGGCGGTGCGCGACGCGCTCGGCCGCAACGGTGCCATCCGGGTCGACGCCAACGCGGTCTGGGACGTGGACACCGCCGTGCGCCATATCGATCGGATCGACAAGGCCGCGGGCGGCCTGGAGTACGTCGAACAGCCCTGCCGGACCATCGAGGAGCTCGCCGCGGTGCGCCGCCGCGTCGCGGTCCGCATCGCCGCCGACGAATCCATCCGCCGCGCCGAGGACCCGTTGCGGGTCGCGATCGCCGGGGCGGCCGATATCGCCGTGCTCAAGTGCACGCCACTCGGGGGCGTCCGCCGGGCCCTCCAAGTGGCCGAGGCCGCGGGCCTGCCCTGCGTGGTTTCCTCCGCGTTGGAGACCAGCGTCGGCCTCGCCGCCCAACTGGCGCTGGCCGGTGCGCTCCCGGAACTCGATTTCGCCTGCGGCCTCGGCACGTTGAGCTTGCTCACCGGCGACGTGACACCGGGCTCGCTGCGCCCGTCCGACGGCTACCTCCCGGTCCTGCGCACCCCACCCCAACCGGACCCCGACCTGGTGGAACGCCACCGCCATCCCGACGCCGACCGCACCGTTTGGTGGCAGGAGCGACTCGCCCGCGTCTCGGCCCTGGTCCGGCAGAACACCACGGCATAGCCGCGACGGAACAATCGGCTCTCCGCCGCGCGGAATACCACCGCGCCCTCGGCCCAGCGCACCGTGGCACAAGGTGCGGCCAGATCGCCGCGCATGGTGGAAGGAGCGGGCCGCCCTGGAATGGCGCCTGCGGGCCGACACCCTCAACGCCGCTCGGCATTTACATGCTCACGGAAGCTACCGGAGCCGTACGCCGCAGCCGAGCATGGTGGCGCGCAGGAGTAACGCCGCTTCAGGGCCGACGACGCCGTCCACGAGTTCCACATACCGGTCGCAGAATTCCGGGCCGTGCGCGGCGACGGCCGCGGGAGCGGATTCCAGGTGATGCGCCAGTTCATGCAGGATCACCAGTTCGCGCAGCGCCCAAGCGGTGCCGCCGGTGTGTAGCGGGACCGCGAGGACGGCCTCGGCAGCCTCGTAATGCGCGGCGGTCACTCCGCCGCGGGCACGGACACGCACCGGCGTGGCGGCCCGTTCCCACCGCGACCGAACCCAGTTGAGCGCCAGCACCTTGTCCGCGTAGCTCTGCACCGACTCCACCGAGGCGAAGCGGCGCTCGATCGGCAAGGTGAGATGCGAGCCGTACAGCTCGACGGTTCGCGCGCCATGCTCGTCGGCTCGATCGAATACCCCGCGCACCAACTGTTCGGCGTCGTACACCTTGGCGCGCTGACTATCGCGCACGGTCATCGATGCCGCTCCACGGTGGATGTCGAACCAGACGCGACGAGGAGCACGCGATTGCCCCTCAGCGCGTCGGCCGACTGCACACGACCGGGCTCGCCCGCACCTGCCGGGCGCGCCCCACTCACGACGGTCCGCTCGCGTCGACCGAGTGCAAGCCCGCTCCTGCAAGGCGCGCGCCGATCACGGCGGTCCGCCAGCATCGGGCGAGGTCAATTGCCCGCGGGCAGCGGGCAGTTCGGGCGAGTTGCCGATCCGTGCGGCTCTGCCCGCGCGATCCCCGGCCGCCCGCGCCGCCGCCGAATGCCCCGTCGACTCCTGCGGGCCGCGCCAGGTGCCGCGCGCCTCCGATGTCCGCGAGTAGAAGTCCGTGAGCTCGATCTCTTTGTCGCGCAGAGCCAAGGCGGTGCCGGTCGCGTCAGCGTCGCCGGGCAACACCTCCGCTTCGACTTCCGCCTTCACCTCCGCCAACCGCCGGCCGATCCGTGCCGCGAAAGCCATCTGGAAGTTCAGCCGTGCCGTCACGCCCGCGACCGGCACCTGCACCCGGCGCCGAACCTGGCGTCCCCAGCGCTTCTCCACGACGATCTTCTCCACGGTGGCCGACCGGTAGGCCCCCGACTTGATGTACTGATCGGAGGCCCGCACCATCTGCACCAGCAGGCTGGCATACAACGCCGCACAAGTGTCGATATCGGAGTCGAAGCCGTAGGCAAAGACCTGCGTCGAAGTCCTGGCTACGTCACAGCGCACGTCGTTGGCCGCGGCGATCGCGACGAACAACTGGACGTAGGTGCGCAATCCGCGCTTGCCCGGCTCGCCGATCGGGATGATCCGCTGCACCGGCGTCGACCTGCGCTCGCGTCCGGCGATGTGCGCCCGCGCCACCGCGAGGTCGATGGAGGACTTCGTGGCCAGCCGCTGGGCCGCGGCGAGGAACGCTTCGGCCTCGTGGTCGTTATCGGTGGATTCGGCCTTGCGCAGCAGTCCACCGATGCGGGTGAGCATCCGATCGGGAACCGCGTTCGGCGAAGTCATCACCCCCAAGCGTAACGAGGAGTTCCCGCCACTCTCCGGCGTGCCGGATCGACACCATGTATCTTGCCTTGTGCACCGGCAGGGTGTGCTGCCGCTCACGAACGATCCTGGAGTGTTTGCGATGGCTGTGAAGAAGGTGTCGGCCCTACGTTCGTCGCTCGTGCCGCGGGCCGCGGTGGCGGCCGTGTCGGTCGCGCTGCTGACCGCGACGTTCACCAGCGCCTGCGCCAGCGACAGCGGCGGCAGCCCGATCAGCCAGAACCTCACCGGACGCGGCCCGATCACCTACGTCGAGGGCAAGGACACCACGGAGACGGGCGCGGTCAAGCAGTTGATCGAGCGCTGGAACGCCACGCACCCCGACGAACAGGTGACGTTCAAAGAGCAATCGAACGACGCCTCGCAGCAGTACGACGACCTGGTCGAGCACATGCGCTCCAAGCAGTCCAACTACGACGTGGTCGCCCTGGACGTGCCGTGGACGGCCGAGTTCGCCGCCAAGGGCTGGATCCAGCCGCTGAAGGACTCCTTCACCATCGACACCACCGCGCTGCTGTCGCCGCCGGTGGCCAGCGCCACCTACAACAACACCCTCTACGCCGCGCCCCGCAACACCAACGGCGGCCTGCTGTTCTACCGCAAGGACCTGGTGCCCAACCCGCCCAAGACCTGGAACGAGATGCTGGCCCAGTGCCACATCGCGCGCGAGCAGAACATCGGCTGCTACGCGGGCCAGTTCGCGCCCTACGAGGGCCTGACGGTGAACGCCGCCGAGGTCATCAACGCCTACGGCGGCAGCTTCGTCGGCGCCGACGGCAAGACCCCCACGGTGAACAGCCCGCAGTCGCGCGCCGGACTGAAGGTACTGGTCGACTCGTACAACAGCGGCGACATCCCGAAGGAAGCCATCACCTTCAAGGAGCCGGAGTCCAGCAACGCCTTCGCGCAAGGCAAGCTGCTGTTCCTGCGGTCGTGGCCGTCCACCTTCGGTGACGTCGGCGGCGAGGCTTCCGCGGTGAAGGACAAGTTCGCGGTCGCTCCGCTGCCGGGCGAGAACGGCGTCGGCGCCTCCACCCTCGGCGGCTACAACGCGGCGATCAGCGCGTTCTCCAAGAACAAGGCCACCGCGCTGGACTTCCTGCGCTTCCTGATCAGCGAGGACGCGCAGCACATCGTCGCCTCCGGCGCGCTGCCCTCGGTGCGCGCGTCGATGTATGACGACCCGGCGCTGATCGCGAAGATGCCGTACCTGCCCGCGCTCAAGGACTCGATCGCCAGCGCGGTGCCGCGCCCGGTGACCCCGTTCTATCCCGCGGTGTCCAAGGCCATCCAGGACAACGCCTATGCTGCGTTGAACGGAACCAAGTCCGTCGATGACGCGATCACCGGTATGCAAAAGGGCATCGAGACCGCCGGATCGTAAGCGGTGAGCGCAACGGACCCGAAGAACCCGCAGGAGAGAGAAACGGTGTCGGATCCTTCGGGAGCGGCGACTATCGCGCCGAAAGACGACGATTTCGTTCCGGCTAGGCGCGGCATCGCCGCGACGATAGCGCTGGAGCTGCGGCGTTCCGGAAAGGCCTGGCTGTTCGTCACGCCGGTGCTGCTCGCGCTCGCGGTCGTCATCGGGTATCCGGTGGTCCGGGCGCTGTGGATGTCCTTCCAGAAGGACTCCGGGCTCGACCCGGCGACCGGCATGTTCGTCGAAGGCGGCAGTGCCGGGTTCGCCAACTACACGCACTGGCTGCTGCAGCAGTGTCAGGTCGCGACCGGCGAGATGGTGTCCTGCCCGACCGGCAACCTGGGCTCGCAATTCTGGCTGGCCATCGGCGTCACGCTGTTCTTCACGGTGGTGACGGTCACGCTGGAGCTGACGCTCGGCCTCGGCATGGCCATGGTGATGGGCAAGACCTTCCGCGGCAGGGCGCTGCTGCGCGCGGCGGTGCTGATTCCGTGGGCCATCCCGACCGCCGTCACGGCACGGTTGTGGGAGTTCATGTTCCAGTACGACGGCGTGGTGAACCGGGTCCTCGGCACGCACATACTGTGGACCTCCGACGCGTGGCCGGCGCGGTTCGCGGTGATCGCGGCCGACGTCTGGAAGACCACGCCGTTCATGGCGCTGTTGCTGCTCGCCGGTCTGCAAGTGATCCCGGCCGACGTGTACGAGGCGGCGCGGGTCGACGGCGCGTCGGCCTGGCAGCGGTTCACCCAGATCACGCTCCCGCTGCTCAAGCCGGCCCTGCTGGTGGCGGTGCTGTTCCGCACCATGGACGCGCTGCGCATGTTCGACCTGCCCGCGATCATGACGCTGGGCAACCCGTCCACCCGCACGGTGTCGATCCTGGTGGTCGAGCAGGTCCGGCAAGGACCCAACAGCGCGGCCGCGTTGTCCACGATCACCTTCCTTTTGATCTTCGCGGTGGCGTTCGTGCTGGTGAAGGTCCTGGGCGCGAACGCGGTTCGCACCCAGGAGGAGCAGCGGAGGGCCGGATGAGACACCATCGCGAAGCTCTCGTCCAGCCCGACCGGGTGCGGGTGTCCCGCATGAACACTGAGGGCCGGACGAAACACGTGCCCCGCACGACACCGGAGGCGCACTGATGGCCGTGCAGACGACGAACAAGCCCGCCACCCAGGCGGACAAGGCCGCCGCGCAGCCGATTCCATGGACGAAGCGGCTCGGTTCGGTGCGGTTGTACCTCGGTGCCCTGATCGTGCTGGTCTGGGGTCTGGCGCCGTTCTACTGGATGGCGGTCACCGCGTTCCGCGACCCCGACTACACCTTCGACAACACGCCTTGGCCGACGCACGTCACGTTGGAGAACTTCCGCAACGCGTTCGACACCAGCCGCGGCAACGACTTCGGCAAGGCGCTGGTGAACAGCGTCGTCATCGGCGCGGCCACCACGGTGATCGCGCTGGTGGTCGGCGTGTTCGCCGCGTACGCGCTGGCGCGGCTGACCTTCCGGGGCAAGTACGTGGTGTCCGGACTGATCCTGAGCGCCTCGATGTTCCCCGTCGTTGTGCTGGTGACTCCGCTGTTCCAGCTGTTCACCAGCCTGGGCTGGATCGGCGAGTACCAGGCGATGGTCATCCCGAACATCTCGTTCGTGCTGCCGATGACGGTCTACATCCTCGCGTCCTTCTTCGCCGAACTGCCCTGGGAGCTCGAGGAAGCGGCGCGGATCGACGGCGCGACCAAGATGCAGGCCTTCCGTCTGGTCATGCTGCCGCTCGCCGCTCCCGCCGTGTTCACCACCGCGATCCTGGCGTTCATCGCGGCGGTCAACGAATATCTGCTGGCCCGTTTGCTTTCCAGCGACAAGACCGAGCCCGTCACCGTCGCGATCGCCCGCTTCTCCGGCAACAACCCCCTGGTGCAGCCGTACGCGGCGATCATGGCCGCGGGCACCATCGTCACCATCCCGCTGGTCATCATGGTCCTGCTCTTCCAGCGCCGCATCATCTCCGGCCTCACCGCGGGCGGCGTGAAGAGCTGAGCTGTGTTTGATTTGCAGCGCCTGCGGCGCTGGGTGTTCGCGGCCCCTTTGTGGCTCGCGTCCGAGCGACCGCCGCTGGCGACTTCGTCGCGGACGCGGCGGCCACTCGGACGCGAGCCGGGCCGCGAACGGGCAATGCTCG
>NZ_CBDIMS010000014.1:0-101870 GCF_965283145.1 Nocardia sp. Marseille-Q1738
GGAAGAGAGGTCTCGGGGGCGCGGAAATGTGTAAAAGAGACGGCCCGCCCCCCCCCCCCCGCACCTCCCCGCCCCACCCCCCTTTTGCGACCGCAGCGAGACCGAGCATTGTCTGTTCGCGGCCCGGCTCGCGTCCGAGCGGCCGCCGCGTCCGCGACGCAGTCGCCAGTGGCGCTCGCTCAGTCGCGAGCCATAAGGGGGCCGCGAACACGCAGTGCCGCAGGCACTGCAAATTAGACACAGCTCACCCCGTGAAAACGTTGCGGCGCTTGGTGAGCAGCTTGTAGAGCGTCTGCTGGATGGTCTCGCGCACCTGGTCGGTGATCTCGAACATGGTCATCGGGTCGTCGGCCGCCTCCGGCTCGTAGGCCGTGGTCGGGATGGGAGTGCCGAACTCGATGTACCACTTCGACGGCAGCGGCACCGCGCCGAGCACGCCGAGGTGCGGGAACAGCGGCGTCACCGGGAAGTAGGGCAGCCCGAGCAGCCGGGCCAGCGGCTTGACATCGGCCAGCTTCGGGTAGATCTCCTCGGAACCGACGATGGAGCACGGGATGATCGGCGCGCCGGTACGCACCGCCGCGGCGACGAAACCGCCGCGGCCGAAGCGCTGTAGCTTGTAGCGGTCGGTGTACTGCTTGCCGACGCCTTTGAAGCCTTCCGGGAACACGCCGGTCAGGTCGCCGGAGCGCAGCAGGCGCTCGGCGTCCTCGCGGCAGGCGAGCGTGTGCCCGGCCTTGCGGGCCAGGACGCCGAGGACCGGCAGCTCGAAGATCAGGTCGGCGGCGAGCAGGCGCAGCGCACGCTGCTTGGGGTGCCGGTCGTGCACGGCCAGCTGCAGCATCAGGCCGTCCAGCGGCACGGTGCCCGCGTGGTTGGCCACGATCAGCGCGCCACCGGCTTCCGGGATGTTCTCCATCCCGCTGACCTCCACCCGGAACCACAGCTCCGACAGCGGGCGCAGCGCGGGCAGGATGACCGACTCGAGCAGGTGCTCGTCGAGGCCGAACTCGTCGACCTGGTAATCGCCGGTGAGCCTGCGGCGCGCGAAATCGGCGGTCTTGCTGACCTGCCTGCCGAGTGCGCCGCGCACCATTTCCGACACCGACCGCGGCGCGGGCGGCGCCACCGCGGCGCGCCGCTCGATCAGCGACGTCACCGGGCTGGGAGCCGACAGCCGTCGCGGCCCTGGCCGCTGGCGCGCCTCTATCTGGAGGTCGTGGAGTTGGATGACCTTCGCTACGTCACTCATTGGTGTGCTCCCGTACCGGCCCCGAGCAGGCCGAGCAGTTTGTGTTCTGCGGCGTCGATCCATGCTGGATCGACCACGGGCCGCAACGCTGCGCCCCCGATGAAGTCGTCGAACGCCTGTACCGTCGTCCAGCGCGGCTCGAACCCGAGTTCGGTGCGCATCCGCGTGGTGTCCAGGCCACAACCGAAGTGGAAATAGTCGAGCTGTTCAGTGGTGAACTCCCGCATTACCGGGCCCATCAGCAGGCGCCCCGCGGTGCGGAACACCGTGAAGGGCACCGGCAACTCGATCCGGCCCGCCCGCCGAACCGCTTGCGACAGCGACAGCGCGCCGTCGCCCGCGATGTTGTACGTGCCGCTCGCCGCGGTGCGCGCCGCGAGAGTCAACGCGGCCACCGCGTCCTCCTCGTGCAACAGCTGCATCCTGGCGTCCCGGCCGAATACGGTGGGGGTCACCGGCGAACGCAGATATTGCACGCCGCGGGCGGCCAGCCGGGGGCCGACGATCGGGGCGAATCGCAGAATTGACGTGGCGATATCGGGGCGCCGCCGGGCCAGCCCGCGAACATAACCTTCGATATCGATAAGGTCGCGCGCGAACCCACCCCGTGGCGGTGTGCGCGCGCTCATTTCCTCGCTGAATTTCGCCGGGTCCTTCGCGCTGCACCCGTACACCGCCGACGAGGACCGCAACACCACCCGGCGCACGGATGACGCCTTCTGGCACACCGCGAACAGCTGCATCGCGCCGAGGACGTTCAGATCCTTCATTACCGCGCGACCGCCGCCCGCCGGTGGACGAGCCAGCACCGCGGTGTGCACCACGGTGTCCACTTCGCCACCATCGATCACCTTACGGATCAACGGGTTCCGAATGTCGGCGCGCACGAATTCGGCGCGGCCCATGCGCCGCTGCAACTCTCGACCGGGTGTCATCGTGTCGACGGCGAGAATGCGCTCGATGCGGGGATCCTGGGCGAGCCGTGCGACAACCGTGCCGCCGAAGAACCGGCTGGCCCCGGTGACCAGCACGACCTTCGGTGTGTGTCCTTCCCGACCCTCAGAACCCACCGGCACCCGCTTCCCATCGGCCAGCCGTCTTGTGTTTATTCCCGGTCCTAGCGTAGCGGGTGCCTACCCGCTCACCGAGAGTATTAACCAGGATCTAACGATGACTTCAGTCACGTGATACAAATGGCGATTCCAAAATTTCAACTTTCAAACGAAAGGCCCGTCACCTATTGGTGACGGGCCTTCGCAGCTACCGCGCAGCGACGCTTACTTGCCGAGTTTGCGCCGCTGAACACGCGTGCGGCGAAGCAGCTTGCGGTGCTTCTTCTTCGACATGCGCTTGCGGCGCTTCTTGATCACAGAACCCATAGGGTTGTCCTCGCGTTCTCTCTACTCGGCGCGCACGCTCGCCGTGCGCGATTGCCGGACGCCTGTCCGCCGAGGCCCCGGCCGACGAGCCGGGTCGCTCGGCAAGCTCACGCCCCGTGTCCGCGCCGCCGGAGACCACGAGGCAATCGACAGCGATGCCACCGGCGGGCGAACACGAACCGAAGAGCTATCGTACCGGCCCGCCCCCGTGGTCCCGAAACCGCCTCATCCAGCGTCGAAATAAGAGGTTTCCAGATAGTCGTGCACCGCCTTGGCGTGCACGCGGAACGATCGACCGACGCGCACGGCGGGCAACTCGCCCGAGTGCACCAGCCGGTACACCGTCATCTTGGACACCCGCATCAGATTCGCCACTTCGGCGACGGTGAGAAATTGAGTGCCGCCGCCGAGCACGGATTGCCCCTGCGACGCGGTCTCACGTTGTGCCCGGGAATTCCCCCGACCGCCTGAAGGACCGGAGCCGCCGGACGCTCCGGAACTTGCAGACATCTTATTTGAAGACATCATTGCACCATTGACCTCCGGCACGTCCGCGCCGCCGGCTTCCCCACCGGCGGAACAGACACGCACGTGCTCCTTGAAGCTTAGCGGGACCAGTGGTGTTACTGCGACGGGAGTGAGAAATCGGGTTTTCCGATCGGAAACAGACCGGTCATTCCGCTGACGCGCCCTGTTCGGCTGACCGTTGCTTGGCCGCGAACAGCGCCTCCAGGAAGGACGAGCGCAGTCCGCCGCGCTCCAACTCGCGCATCGCGGCCGCGGTGGTGCCCGCGGGCGAGGTGACCGCGGCGCGCAGTTCCGCGGCGGTCTGGCCGGATTCATCCAGCAGCGCGGCCGAGCCGACCATGGTCTGCACCACGAGCCGGGTGGCGACATCCCGGGTCAGTCCGAGCCCGACGCCCGCGTCCACCATGGCCTCGACGACCAGGAAGAAATACGCGGGCCCCGATCCGGACACGGCGGTGACCGCGTCCATCTGGCTCTCCGCGACGGTCACCACCTTGCCGACCGCGGCGAGCATCTCGGTCACCAGCTCCAGATGGCCCTCGCGCGCGTAGCGACCGGGGGCGATCACGCTCATGCCCTGACCCACCAGCATCGGTGTATTCGGCATCACCCGGACCACCGGGAATCCGGCGGGCAACTTGCCTTCCAACCGGGTGGTCGGCACACCGGCAGCCAACGAGACCAGCACCTGATCCCGGTCGCCCACTTCGGCCTTCCCCAGCGAGGCGAGCACCGCGTCCACGTCGCCCGGCTTCACCGCGATCACCAGCAGATCCGCGCCGACGGCCGCATCGGCCACGTCGTCGGTGACCCGGACGCCGAGACGATCGGCGATCAGATCGGCCCGTTCCCGATGCGTCTCCACGACGACCAGTTCCTTGGTCAGTCGCCCGGACTCCAGCAACCCGGCGACCAACGCCTCACCGATGCGGCCGCCGCCGATCACCGCAATTCTCGTCATGGGTGTCAAGGCTAGACGGCGAGCCCGCGCACTCAGCGCTGGGGAACGAGCGCCAGCTGCCGACTCTGCGCGACGACGGCCCCGGTCGAGTCGAGCACCAACTGGTCCTCGTCGAACATCCGCTCGCCGACCTCGTGCGTGGTCGCGATGATCCGCAGCCAGCCGGGCGCGGGCCTGCGACGCAGGTAGGTGGTCATCTGCACGGTGGGCGCCCAGCCGAAGTGACCGAGGTTCACCGGCACCGGCGGGCTCATGTCGGCGGTCATCATCGCGAAGAACATGGCGACGTCGGGATCCTGCTCGTCACCCGGCCGCGGACGCATCCACAACCGCAGGCGCGGTTCGCCCTGCTCGCCCTCCAGGAAGCGGGCCCACTCCCGGTCCAGGTAGATGTCGGCACCCTGGCCGACGTGCACCACCTCGCCCATCGGGGAGCCGGGCTCGTAGCCGATCGCGTCGGCAGGCGGCCGCACCGGCATGTCGGCGTGCTGCGGCGCGTAGATCGAGTCGGCGTCGTCCAATCGGCTGAAGGTCAGGGCCGTGCGCACCAGGACGCGGCCGTCCTGGATCAGCTCGGTGTCGGCCAGGCAGATCTGGCGGCCGATCTTGCGGATACGAACCTCGTACTCCACCTCGCCGGGGTTGGGCGCGCCGAGAAAGTCGGAGCTCGCGGCGATCGGAGCCATGCCGACCAGGGCCGGATCGGTGGCACGCAGCCAGTTGGTCGCCGCCGCCGCGCTGGCCGCGACCATCGTCCCGCCGTGCACCTTCGGTCCGATAGTCCAGATCTCGTCGATGACGCCGAGGTAGCGGGCGGTGTCCGAGGCGGAAGGCGCCAGTTCGGTCAGCGCGCACACCCGGCTGAACGGCGCGTCGGTCGTGGCAGCCGGGCCGAGATCGGCCGTCAGCTCCGTCGTCATCCTCACTCCTGTCGTCCTTCGATGCCGCCGAGCGGCGTTCGTACAGCGTACAACGCAGTGTCCGGACGGGAATTTCTCCGTGTCGGGGGTTGGGACGATCGTCACATCGGCGGCTCGGCCGAGGCTCGGTTGGCCCCGGTAGGCGCGGAGGCGGCGGACACGTCCAGGTGCCTGCGCGCGAACGCCAGCGTGCGGTGCAGCATGGCGGCCCGGTCCTGGGTGGTGCGGGCGTTCTGCGTGTTGATCTCCGCCACCACTTGGCCGGTGAAGCCGGTGCGGACCAGACTCGCGCAGAGCTCGACACACGGCTGGGTGCCCTCGCCGGGAACCAAGTGCTCGTCGTGGGCGGCGCCGCGGCCGTCGGCCAAGTGCAGGTGGGCCAGGCCGGGACCCATGCGGGCGGCCAGGGCCAGCGGATCGGTGCCCGCGGTCGCGGTGTGCGACAGGTCCAGGGTGTAGTGCCGGAAACCGGTGTCGGTCGGGTCGTAGGACGGGCTGAACGCGGTGAGCGCCGGACCGGGCCCGCCGCGCCGGGTCAACCGTTTTACCGCGCCTTCGCGCCTGCCGAACAGCGTGTCCGCCCGCATCGGGAACATGTTCTCCACCGCGACGATGACCGGGCTGTTCTCCTCCAGCTCGGCCACCTGCGCGGCGAACCCTGCCGCGTAGCGACGCTGCCAGCGGAACGGCGGGTGCACCACTACGGTGCGCGCGCCGAGCGCCTCCGCGGTGTACACACTGCGCTCGAGCTTCGCGATCGGATCCGAGCCCCACACCCGCTGCGAGATCAGCAGGCAGGGCGCGTGCAGCGCCAGCACCGGGACACCGTATCGGCGGGAGTAGGTCTGCACGGTGGCGATGCTCTGGCTGGCCGGTTCGGCCCAGACCATCAGTTCGACGCCGTCGTAGCCCAGTTCGGCCGCGTAGCGGAACGCGGCCTCGGCATTCTGCGGGTACACCGACGCCGTGGACAGGCCCACCTGGATCGGCGTGGGCCGAGGCGCGGCGCCGGGCTCATCCGACGAGCCCGCCCCGGTCCACGAGTCCGCCTCGGGCGCCTGCCGCGTCCCGTTCTCGCCCGCCTGCCCGATATTCCCCACGGCCGCTCCCTACTCAGTTCGTGCTGAGGAGAAAGGCTAGTGGCCCCAACGTGACGAAGATGCCCACGACGACGGCGATCACAGTGCTGAGGATGTCGTCGGTCCTGCGCAGAATCCGCACGAGAGCCACCAAGCCGAGAATCACGATCATCGCCAGGGCCAGTGCCACCCAGGGCAGCATCTCCCACATGCGCTCGAAACCCTTGAACAGCAGCATTCCCGCGACTGCCGCGCCGGTGCTCTGGCCGCCCAGGATCATCCACTGGCGCCGGTTGTCGTCGTACTCCGCCTTATCAGCCGCCCGCGATCGGCGCGGCGACGTGGCGCGTTCGCGGAGTGCCGTCCGTCCGCGGAGCGCCGTCCGAGGCCGCTCGGCGGCTTCGGCCTCGTCGTCCTCGGTGTCCAGGTCTATCGGCTCGTAGACATCGGTGGCGCCGTCCAGCTCCCCGACGTCGACGGCGGAGCGAGCGGCACCGCGCGCGCCGCGCCTGCCCCGGTCCGTTCCGGCGCGCTCTGCCCGCTCCATGCCGTCACGCAGCAGGTCACCCGCGACCGTCTGCCCGGAGACCAATTGCTGGTCCTGGCTGGCCAGCGACCACGCGGCGGCCGGGATGCCGCCGGACTCCGGCGCCGCGTCGCGGGCCGGGTCCTGAGCCTTGTGGCGGCGGGCGGACCAGGCCGGAACGCCGTTCTCTGCCACGGCGTTGCTCCGCGACCCTCTTCGGTGCGCCTCCGGCTGCGGGTCGGGGGGAAGCGGCCGCCCCGGCTTCGGTCGCGCGTCGGGCAGTGGCAGCGGCTCCGACTCGGGTGCGAAGCCGCCCGTGGCCGGGGACCAGGCCGCGGTGGCGGGCCCGAGTTCCTCGGCCGCCTCCGCCGCTCTGCGCCTGGCCGCGCGGCCGCCCTGGACACCGTTGTGCTCGGGAAACCCGTGCGACCGGCCGAAGCCGGGCTCGTCGAAGTCCGTGTGGCGGCTGCGGCCGAATTCGGCGGCCCCATGGTCGGGCAGCACGTCCCGGCCGGACGGCTCGGGCCGCATGTCGTGCCAGCCGCGTACCTCGGTGGCTTCCTCCTCCGGCTCCTCCCGTCTGCGCCTGCGCCCGGAGCGCGGCGGCGCCTCCGGCACGGCACCGCTGGACAGCGGGTCCGGCGTGTACGGACCGGGCGCGGCCGAAAACAGTTCGGACACCGGAGTATCCGACGAGAGTGGATCGAAAGGCGTGCTGTGCCGCGTGGCGGAGGGCATCTCGCGGCCGGGCATCACCCTGCTCGACCAACCGGGGCTCGGATAGTCCGCCCGGGACGGCTCGTCGGCCCGCGGCGCATCCGGCTGGGCATAGCCGGCCAGCGGGTCGTACATCGAAATCGGGCCCGAGATGGGCGAGTACGCCGACGGATCGGGCTCGGGTTCCGGGGCGTAGGAAACCGGCTCGGGCGCGGGCGGGTCGAACGAGGGCGGCGCGTACGCGGGCTCCTCCGCGACGGAATCGGGCGCGGCATGCGCGGAATGGCCGCCCCCCTCCCGGATGACCGGCAGGTCACCGGTCAGCTCGGCGACGGAGATGCCGCGGCCGTTACGGCGGCGCCTGCCTCCGCCGGACGACGCTCCCCCCTGCTGGCCGTTGCGTGCCAGCAGCTCCGCGACCGACAGCTGTTTGGAATCCTCACTCATGACGACACCGTCCCGATCGGGCCCGACAGCGGCGCACCACCGCCGGGCGCCGGCTTACCATCCGCGGCCGCCGGGCCCGCCGAGTAGATTGCTTCGGGTCCACCATTCATATCGGTATCCAGTTTGCGCAGGATGAGTCCTTCGCGCAGCGCCCACGGACAAATCTCCAACGTATCCAGCGACAGTGCCCGCATACTCGCCTCCGCGACCAGTGCGCCAGCCACCAATTGCTGTGACCGATCGGAACTTACGCCTTCCAATTCTGCACGGTCCGACGCCGTCATCCGCGAGATGAACGCAATCAGTTGGCGCAGACCTGAGCTGGTCAGTGTACGGCGCGCCCGTGGGCCCGCGGCGGAAGGAGCCGCCCCGGTCAGTCTGGCCAGTGATCGAAACGTCTTCGACGTGCCGACGGCGAGGTCGGGTTTACCCTGGTCGAGCAGCTTTTTCGCCGGAACCACCAGCTCGGCGTCGAGCCAGTCGCGCAGCACGGCCACCCGGCGCTTGCCCGGCGGATCCTCGCGCAGCCATTCCCTCGTCAAGCGGCCTGCGCCCAGTTGCAGCGACAACGCGACGTCCGGTTCCTCGTCGCCGCCGTTGGTCATCTCCAGCGACCCGCCACCGATGTCCAGATTCAGAATGCGTCCGGCGCTCCAGCCGTACCACCGGCGCACCGCGAGAAAAGTCAACCGCGCCTCGTCGACACCGGAGAGCACCTGCAGGTCGACGCCGGTCGACGCGCGCACCTCGGCGAGAACCTCGTCGGAGTTGGTCGCCTCGCGCAGCGCCGAGGTGGCGAACGGCATCAGCTCCACGCATCGGGACGTCTCGGCGATGCTGGCGAATTCGGCGACGGTGTCGATCAGCCGCCGCGCGCCCGCCTCGGTGATGCGGCCCGCTTCGTCGATGTTCTCCGACAGCCGCAAGGTTGCTTTCGTCGAGCTCATGGGCAGAGGGTGACCGCCACGATGCGCGTCCACCACCAGCAGGTGAACGGTATTGCTTCCGACGTCGAGTACCCCAAGCCGCACATGAACACGGTACTGGGTGCCGCGGCACTTCAGCCCAGGCGATCGAACTGTTAGCGTCCTAATTCGTGACGGTAGGCGCATCCGCGAGCAGCCCGACCCGGTCCCGACCAGCGAGGAAGATCGACCCGGCTCCCGAAGTCGATCTCGACTTTCCCCGGGAATGGATCGAGTTCGTCGATCCGGCAAACGACGAGCACCTGATCGTCGCCGATTTGACGTGGCTGCTGTCGAAGTGGACGTGCGTGTTCGGCACACCCGCCTGTCAGGGCATTCTGGCCGACCGGCCGGATGACGGTTGCTGCTCGCACGGCGCCTTCCTCTCCGATGAGGACGACCGCAAGCGACTGCAGCGCGCTGTGAAAATGCTCACACCGCAGGATTGGCAGCTGCGGGACGAGGCCACCAACGCCGAAGGCAAGGTCACCAAGAACGGCTATCTGGAGCTCGACGAACTGGACGACGAGCCCGCGCTGCGCACCCGCCGGTTCGACGGCGCGTGCATCTTCCTGAACCGTCCCGGCTTCGCGGGCGGCGTCGGCTGCGCACTGCACACCATGGCGCTGCGCCGCGGCATCGAACCGCTCGAGGTGAAGCCGGATGTGTGCTGGCAGCTGCCCATCCGGCGCACCCAGGACTGGGTGGACCGCCCGGACGGCGTGCAGATCCTGCGCACCGTGATCACCGAGTACGACCGCCGCGGCTGGGGTCCGGGCGGAGCCGACCTGGACTGGTACTGCTCCGGCTCCCCCGACGCCCACGTCGGCAGCAGGCCGGTCTGGCAGACCTACGCGCCGGAGCTGACCGAGCTGATCGGCGCGCCCGCCTACGAGGAGCTGGCCAGACACTGCAAGCGCCGGGAAGGCCTCGGCCTGATCGCCGTGCACCCGGCCACCGTGCATGCCGAGCGAATGTGCGATTCCACCCGTCCGCCCGCCTGATCGTTTGCTGACCGAGCGCCTGCTCGGTGCGCCGGTACGCGCGACGGATTCACTCCCTCGCCATGCGAGCTTCACCCGAATGGGGTTTGATGTGCCGCTATGTCGAAGAAAGTTCTCACCATGGCGACCATCGCGCTGGGCGCCGCCCTCTCGCTGACCGGAGTAGCCCACGCGGAGCCGAACGGCGACCCGCACAAGTTCTACGACTTCACCTCGGAGTTCGTGGCAGCCACCGATCCGGCCGCGGTCAACGCCAAGGCCGCGGGCAAGCTCCTGATCGCGAGCCCGTACGGCACCTCGCACACCATCGCCTGCCGCGGCACCAACACCGCCGACCTCTACGACTGCATGCAGGAAGACGATCTGGGCTGGATCACCCTGCGGAAGACAGAGACCCCGCTCGGCACCACTTGGATCTACTTCCCGTAACCGCCTCTCCGCGTCTTTAGGCCGTACTAGTCAGGTGGCGCGGGATTTGCGTTCAGGTCCTGCGTTGAGTGCCACTCGGGTTCTGGGCGTGCCCGACGAGTTACCCATGTGCTCACGAAATCAGTTGTTGCGTTTCGTGAGCACATGGGGCGTCGCCGATGGTGTGAGACCGGAAGGGCCTCGGCTTTGTGCTTACGCCTCCGTGCTTACGCCTCGAGTTTGTAGCCGAGGCCGCGGACGGTGACCAGGTGCTCCGGCTTGGCCGGGTCGGCCTCGATCTTCGAGCGCAACCGCTTGACGTGCACGTCCAGGGTCTTGGTGTCGCCGACATAGTCGGCGCCCCATACGCGGTCGATCAGCTGACCGCGGGTGAGCACCCGGCCGGAATTGCGCAGCAGGTATTCGAGCAGGTCGAATTCCTTCAGCGGCAATGTGACCGGCTTGCCGTTCACCATGACGGTGTGCCGGTCGACATCCATCCGGACCGGACCGGCCTCCAGCACGCCGCTCTCACTGGAACCGTCCAGCTCGTCACCCGCGCCGCGGCGCAGCACCGCGCGGATGCGCGCGATGAGTTCACGCGCGGAATACGGCTTGGTGACGTAGTCGTCGGCGCCGAGTTCCAGGCCGACCACCTTATCGATTTCGCTGTCGCGCGCGGTGACCATGATCACCGGGACGCCACTGCGGGTGCGCAGCTGCTTGCACACGTCCGTGCCGCTCATGCCGGGCAGCATGAGATCGAGCAGGACGATGTCCGCCCCGGACCGGTCGAATTCGGCGAGCGCGGATGGCCCGTCACCGACCACGGTGACCTCGAAACCCTCCTTGCGCAGCAGGAACGCGAGCGGATCGGCCAGCGACTCCTCATCCTCGACGATTAGAACACTCGTCATCTGCGTGCCTCCACACCATTCGGTCGGCCCGGACCCGAGGGACGCGGGCTTGTTTCTATCGTGCTCACCACAGTGCCGTCGTGATCATCGTCGGCGCCTGCTTCGTGGTGGGCGGGTATCCGCAAGGTGAACGTCGATCCGGTGCCCAACTTGCTCCACAGGGTGATTTCCCCGTTGTGGTTGGCGGCCACGTGTTTGACGATAGCCAGGCCGAGCCCGGTTCCGCCGGTGGCGCGGGAACGCGCCTTGTCGGACCGGAAGAATCGTTCGAACACCCGCTCTTGGTCTTCCTTGGCGATGCCGATGCCGCGGTCGGTGACCGCCATCGCGACGTGATCGCCGCGCAGCGAGCGGCTCACCGACACGTGCGAGCCGGGCGGCGAGTACGCGATGGCGTTCTCCACCAGATTGGACAGGGCGGTGACCAGCAGGGTTTCATCGCCGAGCACCTCGAGACCGCTCGGCCGGTCGGTGCTGACCGTGATGCCGGCGGCCTCGGCGGCGGTGCGCGAGCGGTCGACCGCCTGCATCACCACGGTGTCCACGTCCACCACTTCCAGCTCGGGCAGTTTCTCCGCGCCTTGGAGGCGCGAGAGCGCGATGAGTTCGGTCACCATCTTGCCGAGCCTGCGCGATTCGCCGAGCACGCGCTGACCGAAGTGGCGCACGGCCTCCGGGTCCTCCGCCGATTCCAGCAGGGCCTCGGCCAGCAGGCTCATCGCGCCGACCGGAGTCTTGAGCTCATGGCTGACGTTGGCGACGAAGTCGCGCCGGGTGGCCTCCATGCGTGCCTGCTCGGAATCGTCGTCGGCGAACAGCACGGTGAACGTGGTCTCTTCGCGCGACAGTTGCCTGGCGACGCCGCGCACGGCGATGCGCCCACGGCCGGGAACCGGGTTCTTGGCGGTCAGGTCGAACTCGGTGGACTCCCCGGTGGCGAGCACTTTCTCCACCGCGGCCCAGGCACGCTCGTCGAGCAGACGGTTGCGGACCAGGCCGAGTTCCTCCGCACGCGGGTTGACCAGCACTACGTCGCGGTATTCGTCGACTACGGCGATGCCGCTTTCGGAGGCGAGCACGATCAGGTCGAGGACCTGCGACATGGTGAGACCGGACTCGGCCTGCCTGCGGGCGGCCTGCCTGGCATTCACATACGGGATCAGTAGCCCGCCGACTGCCAGGCCGACGACAGCCGCGACGACTGCCAAGAGCACGGCCTGGGGAACACTCACACTTGAATCGTACGGTCGCCGACCGTTCGGCCAACTCCGGGTACATGATGTTTCGCGCAGGTCATAGCACCTTACAACCCCGTTAGCCGCGCGTTTACGCGCTGTTCTCCCCCGCCTCTCCGGGTCTTCAGGCCGTACTAGTCGGGTGACGGGGGACTTGCGTTCAGGTCCTGCCTTGGGTGCCGCTCGGGTCTTGGGCGTACCCGGGGAGTTACCCATGTGCTCACGAAATCAGTCGTCACGTTGCGTCGCAGTCAGTTGGAGGATCGCAGTCAGTCGCGGCGTCACCAAGTTCGGCACAATCAGTCGTCTTCGGTGGCTTCGGCCAGTGCCTCGTTCACCGCTCGGCCGTGTTTGTCCACCCAGTCGCCGAGGGCGTAGATCGGGGTCAGCAGGTCTTCGCCGGCCTCGGTCAGTTCGTATTCGACTCGCGGCGGGGCCTCGGCGTAGCGGTGGCGGCGCACCAGCGTCATCTGTTCCATGCGGCGCAGGGTCTGGGTCAGCATCTTCTGGCTGATCCCGCCGATGGCCGCGCGCAGGTCGCCGGGGCGCATCGGACCCTCGCGCAGCATGTACACGATCACCGGCAACCAGGAGTTGCCGAAGATGTCCACACCCATCCGGGCCGGGCAGTCGGATTCGAAATCGCCGTAGGGCGCGAATTCCACCCGCTCGGCGGTGATCGGTTCGGTCGGGGCTGCGCTCACCGCTCCAGCTTGCCACCGACGTTGCGCACCCTGAGGTGCCTATCGGAATTCGTAGCGTCGGTGCCGAACGCTTTTTCGAGTGAGGAGTTCCAGATGCGAATCGGAATCATCGGCGCGGGTGCGATGGCAAAGGCACTTGGCGGCGGTTGGGCCGAGGCCGGTCACCAAGTGCTCATCGGCGCCCGGTCCGCCGACGCCGCGGCGGAGCTCGCCGCCGTGCTCGGCGCCCAAGCCGGAACCATCGTCGAGGCCGCCGGGTTCGGCGATGTCGTCGTGCTGGCACTACCGGTCTCCGCTTTGACGGAAGTGCTGCACGCCACCCGGGAACTGCTTGTCGGCCGGACGGTGGTCGACTGCACCAACGCCTTCGCTCCGGACGCGGCGGCACCGGAGGGGTCGACCGCCTTCGTGCTCGCGGAAGACGCTGTGGCCGAACGGATCGCGGCGCAGGCGCCGGGAGCGCATGTGGTGAAGGCCTTCAACCTGTGTGCCGCGGAAGTGTGGCAGTCGCAGGAGCGGACGTTCGACGGGCGCCGCCTGGCCGTACCGATCTGCGGCGACGACGAGACCGCGGTGGGACTGGTCGCGACGCTTGCGGAAGACCTCGAGCTGCATGCGATCCCGGCGGGTGGGCTGCACCGCGCCAGGTATCTGGAGGCGATGTCGGTGTTCACCGTTGGCCTTTGGTTCGCCGGACACGATGCCCGCGCGATGTTCCCGCCGCTGGAGGCGGCGTTCGCCGTCGCCGACTGACCTGATCCGCTGCCACAGCGTGGTCGGCGGGCCTATCGGAGCGTGCACCCTCGCCCATACTCCGGGAGTGGAGATGCGCGACGGGTGCACGCCCAGCGACCGGATCTACCAGCCCGGATTTCCGCGGAGCGGGATGTTGACGAAGCTCGGCCGATCGGGATCCAGTTGCACATGCTGTGGCCGTAAGCCGGTGTCGATGAGCATCGGCAGGATCGGCAGGCCCTTGGGGAAGTTGCCCGCGTATACGTCGACCCGCAGGCGGTGGCCCGGCTGGAGGATCGCCTCGGTGGCGGGCAGCGCGATGTCCAGCGTGGTCGCCTCGCCGGGGATCGTCAGCTGCCGCTGGTCCAGGGAGGTGAACGGCCGCGGGTCGGTGTAGTCGCCGTTGGCCGACTTGGTGCTGTTCGCGTCGTCGATCGCGCGCAGCGAGGCCATGAGCTGCCCCGACGACAGCACGCTCGACTGGCCGTCCGGCGCCACGTCGTTCACCGTGACCACCCAGTAGCCGTCGGCGGCGTCCTGAACAGTATTCAGCCGCACCGCGATCCGGCCGGAGACCGAGGTCGGCTCGGCGACCGGGGCGCTGGTGAAGGTCAGCCCGTTCAGCTCCTGGATCCTGGAGTCCTTCGCGCAGCCGTCGATCACCGACAGCGCGCCCGCGCTGCCCTGCGCGGCGTCGTTGGAGCACATGCTGGTCAAGCCGGGCGCGACGGTCAGCCGCGCGGTCTCGCCGGTCGCCTCCGGGGTCAGCGAGCCGTCGTAGAGGCTGTTCGCCGTGCCGCTGGGCGCGGCGGACAAGTACATCCTGCGGTGCACTGCCTGCCCCGAAGCCGCTTCATCGGCCGGCGCGGCGAACGAGTCGGTGGTGATCCAGCCGCCGCCCTGCTGGCGCAACGTGACCGGACCGTACTGCTCGATGCCGTTGTCGACGTCCTTGAGCCACCGGTCGAACCACGCGCGTTGCAGCACGTCCAGCCGCGGCGGCAAGCCCGGCTTGCCGTACTCGTTGCCCGAGTTGATGTGGTAGGTGTTGCCCATCAGGAGCTGTTTCTGCCCGGGCGGCAGCGGAATCTCGTTGTAGATCTTGGCTTGCGAGTAGGTGAACAGGTCGTGCCAGCCGCCGGTGACGAAGGTCGGCGTCTGGATCCGGCTCGGGTCGCCCAGCCAGTCCTGGCGCGGCTGGGAGCCGTCGGTGAGCAGTTCCCTGGCGCGCGGGTCGAGATCCTCCATCCGCGCGGTGGTGTAGACGTTGAGCAGGACGTCCATGAAGGTCAACGGGTCTCGGGCGCGGTCGGCCAGCCAGGTGGTGTCGAGCTGCCCGGTGAGCACGGACGCGAGGTCGGGAATCAGCTTGAGTCCGTTGATCGCGGTGAGCCACAGCGGGATGAAGTTGAAGCCGAAGCCGCCGCCCGGCGCGAGCACATCGTTGACCAGGTCGCTGCCCGGCACGATCGGGAAGATCGCCTGGAGGGCCTGCGGGCGCTTCTCGGCGGCCTGCACCTGGTTGATCCCGGAGTAGGAGATGCCGTTCATGCCGATGCGCCCGTTGGACCACGGCTGCCGCGCCGCCCAGTCGATCACCTCGACGGTGTCCTGCTGCTCGCGCCCGCGCAGCATGTCCCAGACGCCCTGGGAGAAGCCGGTCCCGCGCACGTCGACGACCACCTGGGAGTAGCCGCTCTTGATCAGCTGGCGGTCGACGGTGAAGCTGCGCAGTTCGCCGCCGCCGAACGCCTTGGTGAGGTCGGTGACGCCGGACAGCGGGGTGCCGCTCATATCGATCTGCCGGAACAGCTGGATCAGCGCGTCGGACAGGCCGGGAATGGACTGTGCGTGATCGGCCAGGTTCGACACCAGCTTGGTGTAGGGCGTCAGGTTGACCACCGTCGGCGTCGGGGTGTCGATCGGGCGTCCGGCGGCGTCCGCGGGCCGGTAGACATTGCCCTTCAGGACCGTGCCGTCACTCATCGTGATGGGGACGTCCCACTGGATGTGGATGTTCGGGTACTGCTGCGAGGCGTCCTGGGTCGCCACCCAAGCGGCTCCCGCCAGGCCGCCGTCGGGTCCGGTCGGCGGCACGGCGGCGGCGCCACTGGTGAGGAAGGGGGCGAGCACGGCGACGGCGAGTGCCGCCACTGTGGCCCGCAACGCGTGCTTCATTGGACGTGATCCACCTCTCGGCTGGTCGAACGGACGAGAGTGTACCGACCTACTTGTCGGTAAGAACAGCGGGTAACACCAACTTTGTTCGGAATAACAATTCACATAACCCGCCACGATGCCGAAGATCCCGCCTTTTGCACTGGTCACACCGATCGCGGCCCGCACTCGTCGCCGGAATTGTGCCTCACCGCAGGAACCGTAGACGGCGCCGCCTCCGACTGGCGTTCACCCATCCGGCGTGTCGCATAACACACCTTTTCGGAGTGGTCGGCGAGGGAGCCGAAAAGACAACGCGCTGCCACCCGAATGGGTGGCAGCGCGTTGGGTTCGCGTTTCGGAGGTTACTTACCCCCCTGGCCCGCGACGGCGGCGGCGCCGGCGGCCGCGGCTTCCGGGTCCAGGTACTCGTGCGGACGCACCGGGCGCAAGTTCTCGTCGAGTTCGTAGCGCAGCGGGATGCCGGTGGGGATGTTCAGGCCCGCGATGTCCTCGTCGGAGATCCGGTCGAGGTGCTTGACCAGCGCGCGCAGCGAGTTGCCGTGCGCGGCGACCAGCACGGTCTTACCGGAGAGCAGGTCCTTGGAGATGGTCGACTCCCAGTACGGGACCATCCGGTTCACCACGTCGAGCAGGCACTCGGTCTTCGGGACATCGATGCCCGCGTAGCGCGGGTCACCTTCCTGGCTGTACTCGTTGGCCGGATCGATCGGCGGCGGCGGGGTGTCGTAGCTGCGGCGCCACAGCATGAACTGCTCGTCGCCGTACTTCTCCCGGACCTGCGCCTTGTTCTTGCCCTGCAGTTCGCCGTAGTGACGCTCATTGAGCCGCCAGTCGCGGACCACCGGAACCCAGTGCCGGTCGGCGGCGTCCAGCGCGATGTTCGCGGTGGAGATCGCGCGGCGCAGCAGCGAGGTGTAGACGACGTCGGGCAGGATGCCGTGCTCGGCCATCAGCTCCCCGGCCCGCTTGCCCTCGGCGATGCCCTTGTCGGTCAGGTGCACGTCCACCCAGCCGGTGAACAGGTTCAGGGCGTTCCATTCGCTTTCGCCGTGGCGCAGCAGCACGAGGGTGTACGTCATGCCGTCATCCTCCCATGCGCGCTCGGCCGGGTCGCATCGGTTCCCCGCCACCGGCCCGCCGGGACGGGCGGGAGAAGCGCGAAATCAGACCGTTTGGTCCGTGGCGAGCACGCCCGCACCCACCAGCGTGGCGCCATGGGTGATGCGGGACGGCTCCACGCGTAGTTTCCGCAGGAAGTTCAGCCGGGCGTGCTTCTCCACCGCGGCGCGCAGTGGATCCCACAGCGGCGCACCGGATTGCGCGAAGCCACCGCCGATCACCACCCGGTCGATGTCGAGCAGGGCGGCGGCGGAGGCGATGGCCGTGCCGAGCGCGGTACCCGCCCGGTGCAGCGCGGCGATGGCGATCCGGTCGCCCGCGTGCGCGTCCTCGGCCAACCGCGCCCCGGTGTCGCCCGGCCACCCCTGCGCGCGCGCCCATCGCACCGACGACATGCCGCTGGCGACCGCCTCGACGCACCCGACCCCGCCGCAGCCGCACGGCGTGTCCCAGCCCGGCACCACGATGTGCCCGACATGCCCGGCATTGCCGGTGCGCCCGAGCAGCACCTTGCCGCCCGCGATCAGCCCGCCGCCGATCCCCGACGACACGGTCATCGCCAGAGCATCGGGCACTCCGCGCAGCGCGCCGACGCGGTGCTCGGCCAACGCCAGGCAGGCGCCGTCCATGGCGAATCGAATCGCGGCCGAAGGGAACAGCTCCTGCACGGCGGCGACTATCCGAAACCCCGCTTTCCACTCGGGGATGTTCAACGGCCCGGTCACACCGGTTCGCACGTCTACCGGCCCGGCGGAACCGATCCCCACGGCGACGACCCGCTCCGCGCCCGCCACCTCGAGCAGCAGTCCGCGACAGGCCTCCCACACGCCCGTCGGCGGCACGTCAACCCGCCGCACGTCGCGCACCTCGCAGCCGGGGTGTACCACCCCGGCCGCGAATTTCGTCGCGCCGATATCCAGAGCGAGAACCGCCAACGCCGTGCCCCTTCGCCGATCCGAGCCACCAGAGATTGTCACCCAGGGCACGGGCCGGCGCGCCGGTTCCGGTGACCGACGTGCTCATGACCGCGCCTCGCTGGCGCGGCTCCGTCATGACCACGAACGTGGCTGTGCTGATTGTTCGCTCGCTACGCTCACTCAGGGCTTGTCGGCGGAGTCCACCAGATGCTCGAAGGCGCGCAGATTCTGCAACGACTCGCCCCGGGAGACGCGCCACTTCCATTCCCGCCGAATGGATTCGGCGAAACCGAGTTCCAGCAGCACGTTGAAATCGGCGTCCACGGCCTCGACGATCTGGCCGAATACCCGATCCAGCTCGTCGGGGGTGACGGCGTGCGCGGCCATCCGGCCGACCAGGTAGATGTCGCCGATCCGGTCCAGCGTGTAGGCGACGGCGTAGAGCCTGCGGTTGCGGCGCAGCAGGAATTTGTAGACGCCCTCGAAGTTCTCGTCCGGCTTGCGGCAGACGAACGATTCGATGCGGATCCCGTGCTTGCCCACCGTGAGCATCACCGTGGTCTTCAGCTTGCGCTCGCCGGGCAAGACGACGACGAAGGTCTCGTCGCCGGGGCGGGTGTACTCGATCTCCCTTTCGCGCAGCGTCTCATCGATGAGCCGCGCGGTCGCCTGTACCTCGTTCACCGGCGTACTCCCATCCGGCGCCGCCACAGCGCCCGCGTCCTGGCCTGGCTGCTCTCCCCGAGGAGAGCGGCCGTCCGTTCGCCGGCCAGGCTAGTGCGTTCGCCGGAGACGCGGTCGTAGGCGTCGTCGCGCAACACGCTGTGCGCAAGGCCACGACCGCCGAGCACCGCGCGGTCGTCGCGGAAACCGGCCAGCGCGGCGGCGTAGCTGGCGAGCAAACCGTCGGCGGTGTGCGCCCAGGAGAAGTTCGCGGCGTGCGCGACGGCTCGCTCACTCATCCGGTGCAGCCGATCCGGGTCGTCCAGCAGATGGCGCAGCGCGTTCGCCCAGTCCGAGGTGCGGTGCCCCGGGACGAGCAGGCCGGAGACGTCGTGCCGCACGGCCGTGCCGAGACCGCCGACGTCGGCTGCGAGCACCGGGGTGCCGCTGGCCTGCGCCTCGATCGCGACCAAACCGAAGGACTCGTTGTAGCTGGGCACCGCGACCAAGTCGGCGGCGCGGTAGACCAGCACCAGGCGATCCGGCGGCTGCGGCGGCAGGAAGCTGACCCGCTCGGCGATACCCAGTTCGGCGGCCAGCTCGATCAGCGCGTCGGGTCGCTCGAGGCCGCTGCCGGACGGCCCGCCGACGATGAGCACGCGCAGCGCCCGCTCCGGATCACCGCGCAGCACCTCGGCCGCGGCACGTACCAACACGTCGGGCGCCTTCAGCGGCTGGATCCGACCGACGAACGCGACGATCTGCTCGTCGGCGGCCAACCCGAGCGCTGCGCGCGCTTCGGTCCGGTCGCCGGGGCGGTAGCAGGTCAGATCCGCTCCGGGAGGTACGACATCGATCCGCTCGGCGTCGGCGCCGTAGAGCTCGACCAGCTGGCGGGCCTCCTCGGCGGTGTTGGCGACCAGCCGATCGGACTCCGCGATCACCTGCTTCTCGCCGATCTCGCGGGTCGCCGGTTCGGGGCAGTCGCCTTCGGCCAGTGCGGCGTTCTTCACCGCCGCGAGCGTGTGCGCGGTGTGCACCAGCGGCACCCGCCAGCGGTCCCTGGCCAGCCAGCCGACCTGACCGGACAACCAGTAGTGCGAGTGCACCAGGTCGTAGTAACCGGGCAAATGCCTGGCCTCCTGGCGCAGCACCTCCGCCGTGAACGGGCACAGCTGCGTGGGCAGATCGTGCTTGTCCAGCCCTTCGAACGGTCCGGCCACCACGTTGCGCACCAGCACGCCGGGCGCGGCCTCCTGGACGGGTGGAACGTTCGAGGCGGTGGCACGGGTGAAGATCTCCACCTCGGTGCCGCGTCGGGCCAGCTCAACGGCTGTTTGCAGGACATAGACGTTCATACCGCCCGCGTCGCCGGTCCCTGGCTGGGCGAGTGGTGAGGTGTGCACCGATAGCACGGCGATACGGTTCGGCCGTAGGTCCAGGCGCTGACTCACACTCTCCATAGTGCACGCCGCCGCGCCGGTCTCAGACGCCCTGACCGGACC
This sequence comes from Nocardia sp. Marseille-Q1738, assembly GCF_965283145.1. Classification (NCBI taxonomy): domain Bacteria; kingdom Bacillati; phylum Actinomycetota; class Actinomycetes; order Mycobacteriales; family Nocardiaceae; genus Nocardia; species Nocardia sp. Marseille-Q1738. The sequence continues at coordinate 20,163 of NZ_CBDIMS010000014.1, forward strand.
GAGTGAGAGCTATCACACAGCAGATGCCCTGGATCACAGGTCAGCGGCGAACGCGCTCACCTCGGCGACGAACCGGGAGCGATCCTCGATGAACAGGCCGTGCTGGGCGCCTTCCCAGAACGACGCGCGCGCGTTCGCGACGGTGTCGACGATGTAGCGGCCGTTCTCGATCGGGACGATCCGATCGGAGGTCCCGTGCATGACGAGCACCGGAATATCCAGCGCACGTAGCGTTTCGGTGTTGTCGACGGTGCGGTAGAACAGCGCCTTGCGCACCGCGGGTGCAGTGGCGAGACTGGCCCCGAACAGGCGCTGGGCATCCGGCCCTTTGTCCGCTCCCGGCCCGGTATTGGCATTGCCGAACGCACCGAAGGCCCGCACCGCACGGCCCGCGCTCTCCTCGAAGACGCCCGGAATCGCCTCCCGCATGAGGTCCCCGGTCGCCGCACCTGGCACACCTGGGCCGATGTTCGCCATCGAGCCGCTGTAGACCACGCCTGCGACGGCATCCGTACCATAGGCGGTCAAGTAATCCGACAGCACGATCCCGCCGTAGGACCAGCCGAGCAACACCGCGCCCGACGCGATGCCCTCGGCGGCCAGCACCGCCGCGACGTCGGCGGCCCAGTTCTTCGGATCGTCGTAGCCCGCGGCGGGCGCGTCGGAGTAGCCGTGGCCGCGCAGGTCGACGGCGACCACCCGGAAGTGCGCGGCGAGGTCGTCAGCGGCCGCGCCCCAGCAGCGCAGATTCGCCGACCAGCCGTGCAGCAGCACCAGCGGGCGGGCGGCGTCCGGCCCGCTCACCCGGTAGACGATGGTCGTTCCGTCCGCGCTCACCACATCCCGAATAGGCATGGAACTCAGGCTAACCGTGATCCCGGCGACAGCTCGGCCCTGGCAAACATCGCGCATTTAGGATCACGGGCATGAGTACTCGCACCGCCGTAGTGACCGGAGCCAGCTCGGGAATCGGGGAAGCCACCGCCAGGAAGCTGGCCGAGCAGGGCTACCACGTCTACGTCGGCGCTCGCAGGCTCGACCGGCTGCGCCGCCTCGCCGACGAGATCGGCGGCACCGCACTGGAACTCGACGTCACCTCGGAGGAGTCGGTGCGGTCGTTCACCGACGCGGTCGAGCGCGTCGACGTGCTGATCAACAACGCCGGCGGCGCGAAGGGCCTGGCTTCGGTCGCCGAGGCCGACCTGGACGACTGGCGCTGGATGTGGGAGACCAACGTGCTCGGCACGCTGCGCGTCACGAAGGCCCTGCTGCCCAAGCTGATCGACTCCGGTGACGGATTGATCGTCACCGTCACGTCGGTGGCCGCGTTCACCGCCTACGACAACGGCTCCGGCTACACCTCGGCCAAGCACGCGCAGGCCGTACTGCACCGCACCTTGCGCGGCGAGCTGCTCGGACAGCCGGTGCGACTGACCGAAATCGCCCCTGGCGCAGTGGAAACCGAGTTCTCGCTGGTGCGCTTCGACGGCGACGCCGACCGCGCCGCGAAGGTGTACGAAGGCATCGAGCCGCTGGTCGCCCAGGACATCGCGGAGATCATCGGCTTCGTGGCGTCGCGGCCCCCGCACGTGAACCTGGACCAGATCATCGTGAAGCCGCGCGACCAGGCCGACCCGGGCCGATTCGCCCGTCGCCGTTAGGGGCGCCCGTCCCGACGCGAGCCGTTAGCATCCCAGGGACCGAACGCAGGACATCGGATGGGAGTGGTTCGGCGCATGTTCAAAGGCTTCAAAGAGTTCCTGATGCGCGGGAACGTCATCGACCTCGCGGTCGCCGTCGTCATGGGCACCGCGTTCACCGCCGTGGTGACCTCGGTGACGAAAGGGATCATCAATCCTTTGCTCGCCGTCTTCGGCAGCACCAATGAGCTGGGCCTCGGCGTGCAGCTGATTCCCTCCAAACCCGCCACCTTCATCGCCGCCGGGCCGATCATCACGGCGGTGATCGATTTCGTGATGGTCGCGGCCGTGCTGTATTTCGTGCTCATCCTGCCGATGAAGACGATCAAGAACCGCTTCGGCACCACCAAGGCGGCCGAGCCCACCGAAATCGAGCTGCTGATCGAGATCCGCGATCTGCTCGCCGAACGGCACGAGTCGGTCCGCGCCGAACGCGCCGCCGACCGCGACATCGAAGAAGAGCAGGAGCCCAGCCCGGTCGGTGTCACCAAAGACCGCGGCTGACCTGGCCGTGTGCTGCGGCTACGACCGTATGAGCGCGCACGCGGCCCATGGAAGCGCAGCCGATCAATGCCACGTTTGCTCCCCGACGCAACAGCATCGGCCCACCTCCCGGTTTCGAGCGCAGCGAGATCGAGCATTGCCCGTTCGCGCCCGCGCGGCCAAAAACACAGCTCAGCGGCCGCCGGCCGGCTGCGGCGGCACCGGCGTCGCCGACACCACCGCCGACGGTGCGCCCTGCAACGCCGACATGCTCTTCCAGGCACTCCAGTCGATGGTCCAGTCGTAGAGGTCGCCGTCGGCGGCGGAGAGCGGTATCGATGTCCCGGTCACCTCGACCGGATCGCCGTAGAGCGCGGTGGGAAAGTAGGCCTGCGCGTCGGCGGGCGAGAGATTGATACAGCCGTTGGTGACGTTCGCCGCACCCTGTGCCGAGAGCGATTCCGGATTGGCGTGGATGAATTCGCCGTTGTTGGAGATTCGGACCGCCCAGCGTTCACGGACATTGGTGTAATACGGCGGATTCGACATCATGAAGTCTTCGTATTTCTCGGTGACCACGTGAACGCCGGACCGGGTGACGTTGCGTGGCTCGTTGCCCTCGCCGTAGCTGACCGCGAAATCGAACATGGTTTGTCCGTCGCGGACCACCTGCATGCGGTGGCTCGGCGCATTCGCCTTGACGATCTGGCTGCGGCCGATGCGGAAGTCCGAGGTCAGATCGGAATAGCCGTAATTGCCGCCACCCAGGTCGAGTCCGTAGAGCCGCGCCGAGACGTGCACGGTGGTGCCGGGCGTCCAGTAGTTCTTCGGACGCCAGTGCACCCGCGAACCGCCGTCGTCCGGAAACCATGCCCACGCGCCCTCGGTGGGTGGGTCGGTGGCGACCGTGAGCGCCTTCTCCACCGCGGCCTTGTTCAGCACGGCGGACTTGAACTGCAGGACGATCGGTGCGGCGATACCGACCTCCTGGTTGTCGCCGATATTGACGGTCGCGGGGACCATGCTCTTCGGCGCGAGCGTGCGGAACGAGCCCTCGATCGGGATCGCCTTGCCATCGGTCCCCACCGCGGTGCCCGACCAGGTGTAGGTGGCGTCGTAGCCGAGCGGCTCGGTGATGCGGTAACCGCGCTTGTCCGGGGCGAGTTCGCCGCGGACCTGCTTGCCCGCGGCGTTGGTCAGCGCGATCTGGTCGATCGTGCCGTCGCTGATCGTCACCGAGACCGGCGCGGTCGGGTTGACGTTCGCGGCGTCGTCGGCGGGAATCAACGTCGCCTTGGCGATCGGACCGGCGTCGCGGCCGCCCGTTGCGCCGCGGTCGATCGTGCATCCGGCCACCAAGGCGACGAGTACCAGCAGCACGGCCGACACCGCGGCCCCTGAGCGGCGCATTATCGGTCGGTTGCTCACCTCATCGAATTTACGCGGACGCTCCCCCGCCTCTCCGCGTCTTTAGGCCGTACTAGTCGGGAGACACGGGATTTCCATTCAGGTCCTGCGTTGGGTGCTCCTCGAGTCTGGGCGTACCCGACGAGTTACCCATGTGCTCACGAAATCAGTCGTCGCGTCGGGTCGCGTCACATTCGGTCGATTCTCGGGACAAGGACGATCAGAGTGTGATGCCGACGGTGACGGGTTCCGGTTCCAAACGGATCCCGAAGCGGTCGGCTACGCCGTCGCGCACCGTTCTGGCCAGCGCCACCAGATCGGCCGCGCTGGCGCTGCCGCGATTGGTCAGCGCGAGTGTGTGTTTCGTCGACAGCCGGGCCGGCGCCTCGGCACCGGGGAATCCTTTCGAGAAACCCGCCCGCTCGATCAGCCAGCCCGCGGAGAACTTGACTCCGCCCGCCGCCGGGTAGGTCGGCACCGTCACATCGCCCACCTGGGCGGCGATCGCGGCCCGCACCTGTGCCACCCGGTCCGGGACGACCACCGGGTTGGTGAAGAACGATCCCGCGCTCCAGGTGTCGTGGTCGGCCGGGTCGAGCACCATGCCTTTGCCCGCGCGCAGCCGCAGCACCGCGTCCCTGACCTGCGCCGCGGGCCGGGACTCCCCCACCTCCGCGCCCAACGCGGTGGCCAGCTCGCCGTAGCGCAGCGCAGCGCTGGAACCGTCGGGGCGCAACGCGAAATCGACCGCGAGCACCACGGCGTCGTCGCGGTGCTTCAACACGCTGGTGCGATAGCCGAAGCCGAGTTCGTCGGGCGCCACCCAGCGGATCTCGCCGCTGGCGCGGTCCAGTAGACGCACTCGGCGCAGCAGGTCGGCCACCTCGGCGCCGTACGCGCCGACGTTCTGCACCGGCGTCGCACCCGCCGAACCGGGAATGCCGGACAGACATTCCAGCCCGCCGAATCCGGCGGCGACTGTGGCATGCACCACGTCATCCCAGTTTGCTCCGGCCTCCGCGATCACGCCGTCGGCACCGATCTCGACGCCTGTGGTGGCGACCCGGACCACCACGCCGTCGAAACCGTCATCGCCGACGAGCAGATTGGAGCCGCCCGCCAGCAGCAGCACCGGGACGCCCGCGGCGTCCAGCGCGCGCACCGTCGCGACCAGCGCTTCGGTGGTCGCGCACTCGGCGGCCAGGGCGGGTCCGCCCACCCGCAGCGTGGTCAGCTCCGCCAGCCGCACGTCCTCGCGCAGCCGCGCACCGGTGTCGGCGAGGAGGTCCGACAGCACCAAACGTGAAGTTCGCACGCCACACGGTAGCGTGGCGTGCACTACGCGAGCAGGTCCGATGGCACCACTCGTGTAGTTCGCGCGCCACACGGTAGCGTGTGGACTCATGGCTACACCGCTGGCGTACACGGCCCGCTACTCGCATTCCCCCGCCGCCGTGCGCGCGGCCTTCGCGAACGAGTTGTACTGGAAGGACCGCGTCACCGAGGTCGGCGGCACCAACGCCCGCCTGGAGTCGGTCACCACCAGCCGCGACCAGGTGCGCGTCGAGCTGGTGCAGGCCATCGCCGCCGAAAAGCTTCCGCCCGCGATCACCGCGGTACGCCCCGGTGACCTGGTCATTCCCCGCGTCGAGAACTGGAGCGGCGACACGGCCACCTTCGAAGCGCGCGTCGACGGCGCGCCCGCCCACGTGCGCGGCACCATCACGCTGTCCGCCGACGGCTCCGGCGCCACCGTCGCGGTCGAGGGCACCATCGAGGTGAAGATCCCGCTGTTCGGCGGCAAGATCGAGAAGGCGATCGACGAGCACCTCACCGAGCTGCTGAAGAACGAGGCCGAGTTCACCGAGACCTGGATCGCGTCGCACTGAGCCGCACCGGAAACCTCCGATGCCCGCGTTTGGTGTGACCTCCGCACACCACCCGCCCGCCGAAGTACCTGTTACCGGACCCAGTAACCTCTGAGCCCATGGCACGCCGACTGGACTACTCCGCCCGCTATCCGCTGCATACCACAAAAGAGCTGTACGCGGCGCTGTCGAACCGTGACTACTGGGAAGCACGGGTAGAAGAGATGCGGAAGTACACCCCCGGCAACGAGGTGGTCAAGCTGGAGGCGGGCGACGGCGGCATCGACGTCGAACTGCACCACATCCTGCCCCGCGAGATGCTGCCGGAGCTCGCGCAGACGGTGCTGCGCAAGGACATGGTGATCACCCGCAAGGAGAGCTACAGCGCCTACGCGCCGGACGAGATCACGGGCAAGTACTCGGCGTCGATTCCGGCCGGACCGGGCAGCCTCGGCGGCACCATCCGCCTCTTCCCCACCGAAACCGGATGCACCATGCGCTTCTCCTCGGAGGCGAAGGTCTTCATCCCCATGGTCGGACCGCGCCTGGAGCAGCTGATGCTGGTCAACTTGGTCGACCTGTTCCGCGGCGAGGCCGAGTTCACGGTTCAGTGGCTGGAAGAACACCACCCCACCCGCTGACCAAACCGGTCGGCACCATCACCCGTGGCACCACCGCCGTCAACCGACTCCGCCGCAGCGATCGCCGACTGATCAACGACGAGTTCGTCGCCGCCCGGCTGCGCGAGACGGCCGATCCGCTCGTGGTCGACCTCGGGTACGGCGCCAGCCCGTGGACCACGTTCGAGCTGGCCGCGCGGCTGCGCACAGTGCGCGCCGACGTGCGGGTGGTGGGGCTGGAGATCGATCCGCAGCGTGTGGTGCCCGGCCGCGACGGCGTGACCTTCGCCCGCGGCGGATTCGAACTCGCCGGGCTGCGACCGGTTCTGGTGCGCGCGTTCAACGTGTTGCGGCAGTATCCGGAATCGGCCGTGCCCGAGGCGTGGTCGACCATCCGGTCCGGGCTGGCGCCGGACGGTCTGCTGGTCGATGGCACCTGTGACGAAGTGGGCAGGCGCTGCGCATGGGTCCTGCTCGACCGCGATGGCCCGCGCTCACTCACGCTGGCCTGGGATCCGTTCACCGTGGAGCGGCCCTCCGATCTCGCCGAACGGCTGCCGAAGGCGTTGATCCACCGCAACATCCCCGGGGAGCCGATCCACGCGCTGCTCGCCGCCGCGGACCGCGCGTGGGCCCGCGCCGCGCCACTGGCTCCCTATGGTCCCCGGGTCCGCTGGCGCGCCGCCGCGCGGTCGCTGCGCGAGGAAGGTTTCCCGATCCGCCACTACCGTCGCCGCCTGCGCGACAACGTGCTGTCGGTGCCGTGGTCGGCCGTGGCGCCGGTCGGCTTCTGACAGCCGTTACGCGACGGCGAGCGCGCGATACACCCTTCTGGCCGCGCGGGGCGTCAGCCGCGCACCCGCGTCGGTGATCTCCTCGCCCGCACAGCGGTCGATCGCGACCGCGTCCGCGACCACCTCGTTCAAGGCGATCTGCCCGATCCCGGCCTCGGCCAGGTCGAGCACCGTGCGCACCGGTGTCGTCACCAGGAACGGACCGGCCGATTCCACGTCGGCACCGGTCAGCGAGCGCCGCAGGACCACCAACCGCGGCGGCGCAGGCCGGTTGCCCGCGCGCACCGACAGGTGCAGGAACCGGGGACGCAGCCTGCCGAGGCCGTGCAACTCGGCCGCGCTGTGATGGGAGACCACCGCGGCTCCGTCGAACCAGGCCGACCACATCGCGTATTCGTCGAGCGGACCCTCCGGCCATCCGGCCAAGCGCAGCAGGCCGTCCGCCCCGGCCCTGGTAACCGAACCGTCGCCGAGCCCATCCCGCACCCGCGCCGCACACCCGGTGCGCAGCACCTGCCGGATGGTGAAGAAACCGGCGTGCCGACCGGCCCATCGGCGCAGAACACGCCATCCTTGTTCCGCGGATCCGATCGCGCGGCTTGCCGCATCGCCAGCCATGCGCACCAGGCTACGCTCGGTGTTTGTGCTGCATGTCACATTCGAACCCCTCAATGCCTCCACAGAAACGGCACAGAAAGGTCGGGAAGAATCGCCACCATGAGTACGAACACGCCGTCCACCTCGACGATCAACCGGCGGACTCTGCTGATCGCCCTGACCGTGGTAGCGATTCTGCTCGCGACGGTCCTGGTCGGCGGGGAAGCATATGCCAGGCACTCGGTGTCGAGCTGTATCAGCACGCAATTCGAGAAGGAGATGGGGTCGAAGATCGACGTGAGCTTCGGCCCCAAGCCGATGCTGATCACCTGGATCGACGGCAAGGTGCCCACGGTGAAGGTGAACAGCGACGACACCAAATTCGGCCCCGCCGTCGGGATGGTGGTTCACGCCGTGTTCCGCGACGTCGACGTCGCCGATCACAGCGGGAACACGATCGGCAGCTCCTCCGCCGACGTCACCTGGAGCAACGAGGGCATCAAGGAGACGCTCGGCGGTCTGGTCACCGGAGTGAGCTCGTCCGAGAGTTCGGGCATGCTCACCCTGGCCGTGCTCGGCGGCTTGGCCGAACTTCAGCTGAAGCCGCAGATCCAGAACGGGACCGTCGAGGTGGAGACGATGTCGGCGCAGCTGCTCGGCATCGGAGTGCCCTCCGATCTGGCGCAGAGCATCGTCGATATCTTCACCCAGAGCCTGCAGAGCTACCCGTTCGGCATGTCGGCGACGGACCTGAAGGTCACCGATTCCGGTGTGGTCGTCAAGCTGGCCGGTGGACGCGCCCAGTTGGAGTCCGCGGGCGACAGTTCCGGGTCTCGCTGCTGAATTCCTAGTGCCGCAAAGTCTTCGGGCCGATCACCGGGCGCACCGCAGGGTGGGCCGAATACCGCCGCCACGAAACAGCTTTCGGTTGACAGTCAGGCCGGAAAGCCGTCGAGCACGTCGCGGGATTTCGACAGACCGAGCCTGGTCGCGCCCGCGGCGATCATCTCGGCCGCGGCCGCGGCGGTGCGGATTCCGCCGCTGGCCTTGACGCCTAGCCGCCCGCCCACCGTCTCCGCCATCAGCCGCACCGCGTGGGCGCTGGCGCCACCGGCGGGGTGAAATCCCGTCGAAGTCTTCACGAAATCGGCTCCTGCGCGCTCGGCGACCCGGCACACCTCCACGATCGCCTGATCCGACAGGGCGGCGGATTCGATGATCACTTTCAGCAGCGCCCGATCGCCGACTGCCTCGCGCACCGTGACGATGTCGGCGAGCACCGCCGTATAGTCCCCGGTACGCGCCGCGCCGACGTCGATCACCATGTCGACCTCGGCCGCTCCCTGGTCCACCGCGAGCCGCGCCTCGGCGCCCTTCACCAGCGAATGATGTTTCCCCGAGGGGAATCCGGCGACCGTCGCGACCACGAGCCCGGCCGCGCGCAGCGGCAGCATGGACGGCGACACACAGATCGCGAGCACGCCCAACCCACGCGCCTCCTCGACCAGCGCGGCGACTTCGGCGGGCGTCGCCTCCGGGGCCAGCAGCGTATGGTCGATCATGGCGGCCACTTCGGACCTGGTCAGCGACGCGGAATCTGCCATGGGGTGAGAGTCTGGCACACCGAACGCCAGACCTGTTCCGTGGGCGAATTCCGTTGCGTACCTGGCGGCGATTCACGCACACTCGTAGCTGATGGCGCATCGGAGAGCGTGCCGCCACGGTCGACTGACTAACGTGTGCGGATGGGCCCTACTTCGTTCGGGAGGAGACGACCGTGCTGATCCGTCGCGAACGCGCGGACGACGCCGCTGCGATCGCGGCGGTGCATCGCAGCGCATTCGCGCCGCGCTACGCCACCGCCATTGATCCCGATGGCACCGACACGCGCGGTGACCATGGCAGCGCGGATCCGCCCGAGGTCGGCCTCGTCGCCCGGCTGCGCAGCGACGAGGGCTGGATCCCGACGCTCTCGCTGGTGGCGATCGAGCACGACAGCGTGATCGGCCACTTGTGCCTGACCAGGGCCACGGTCGGCCCGTTCCCCGTGCTGGCGCTCGGCCCGATCGGCGTGCTCGCCGACCATCAAGGAGCGGGCGTCGGCTCGGCACTCATGCACGCGGCTCTCGGCGCCGCCGACGCCCTCGACGAACCGCTGGTCGGCCTGCTCGGCAGCCTGGAGTTCTACCCCCGCTTCGGCTTCGTCCCCGCCGCCCGCCTCGGCATCACCCCCGACGAGCCCGCCTGGGTCAGCCATTTCCAGGTCCGCTCCCTGACGGCCTACGACTCGCAAATCGCCGGCGAATTCCATTACGCCGAACCGTTTTACGACCTCTGACCCACTCCGCTAGGCCCACGGATCGATGACGGGCACGCCGGCAGCCTGGAATGGTGCGGTGTCTCGGGTGGCCACGGCCATGTTCGCGGCGCTCGCTGTCGCCGCGATGTAGCCGTCGGCGGCGCCGATCTCGGCTCCGGCGAGGCGAGCGCTGGTCATCAGTTCGGCGTAGGCGGCGGAGGCGGTCAGGTCGAAGGCGAGCACGCGAGAGCGCTCGCGGTATTCCTGAAGCCGCGGCAAATTCCCCGCAGCGCACCTGGGAGGATGTAGCCATGAGTTCCGCTCCACCCGTCCAGGTCGACCGCCGCTATGTATTGACGTTGGGGTGCCTGGACCGACCCGGCATCATCGCGCGGATCACCTCGTTCATCGCCGAGTTCGGCGGTTCGATCGTGGAGGCGGGCTACCACTCCGACCTCGACACCGGGTGGTTCTTCACGCGTCAGGCGATCAAGGCCGAGACGGTGCCGTTCTCGATCGCGGAACTGCGTGACCGGTTCGCCGGGGTGGCGGCCGACTTGGGTCCGGAAACCGAATGGCAACTGATGGATTCCCGCGAGCGCCGCCGCGCGGTCCTGCTGGTCAGCAAGGACGGTCACTGCCTGCACGACCTGCTCGGGCGCGCCGCCAGCGGCGAGCTGCCCGCCACCATCGAGGCGGTGATCGGCAATCATCCGGATCTGGCGGCGATGACCGAGGCGCACGGCGTGAAGTTCCATCACGTGCCGTTCCCCAAGGACCCGGCCGAGCGCGGCCCCGCGTTCGAGGAGGTCCGCGCCCTGGTGGACGCGCACGACCCGCACGCGGTGGTGCTCGCGCGGTTCATGCAGGTGCTGCCCGCCGAGCTGTGCGAGCACTGGGCGGGCAAGGCGATCAACATCCACCACAGCTTCTTGCCCTCGTTCGTCGGCGCTCGCCCCTATCACCAGGCGTTCGCCCGCGGCGTGAAGCTGATCGGGGCCACCTGCCACTACGTGACCGCGGAACTGGACGCCGGTCCGATCATCGAGCAGGACGTCATCCGCATCGACCACGCCGACGAGGTGCGCGACATGGTCCGCCAGGGCCGCGACATCGAGCGGGTGGTGCTGGCGCGCGGCCTGCGCTGGCATCTGGAAGGACGCGTCCTGGTGCACGGCCGCCGCACGGTCGTCTTTTCCTGACCGCTGGCGCAACCACCCCGGGAATTTCAGCCCACGAGGTCGGCGCGGCGGCGCGGGCGCACCGCGGCGAGCACGCGCGCGAGTTCCTCGTTGAACCGCTCGTAGGCTTCGACGTTCCCCAGATGGCCGGTGGGCAACACGCCGTAGCGCATCAAACTGCCGGTCTGCCGGAGCATCTCGACGATCCGCTCGGAGTGGACCGGCGGGGTCATGTCGTCGAATTGGCCCGCCAGAACCGTGGTGGGCACCACCAGATTGCGTGCCGACTCCCCGACATCCATCGTGGCGAGCAGGACACCGAACCTGGAGCGCACCCACGCCGGACACGAGCGGACGATGGCCATACTGAACGCCAGCACGTCGCCTTTCGCCGCGGTGCTGAGGATCTGCCGTGCGAACAGCCAGCGCACCGGCGCGATGGGCGGGAAGACGAGCGGAGTGCCGAGTCCGAGCCGGCCGAACAGGAACGGCAGCGGCACCTTCAGTTGCAGCAGCCGCAGCGGCCGGTTCAGCAGCGGCACCAGGGTGGTCTCCAGGATCAGCCGGTCGGCCGCGGTATTGAGCAGTAGCGCCGCCAGCGCCTGCTTCGCGACCCGCTGGGGGTACCGGCCGGCCCAGGCCTGCATGGTCATGCCGCCGAGGCTGTGGCCGACCAGCACGGCCCGCTGTCCGGGCGCGAGCGCGGCGTCGAGCACCGCGGCCAGATCGTCGGCCAGCAGGTCCATATTCAGCTTGCTGGACCCGTACTCGCTCTCGCCGTGGCCGCGCTGGTCGTAGGCGATCACGCGGTACTCGCCGGCGAAGGCGTTGATCTGCGGGTTCCAGTACTCCAGGCAGCAAGTCCAGCCGTGGATCAGCACGATGACCGGCCGATCGGACGGGCCGTAGGCATGCACCCGCAGCAGTGCGCCGTCCCGGGTCTGTACGGGGATCACCTCGGGGGCGATCGTCGGGGGATTGAACGCCGCGGTCTGGTACGTACGGGAACGCAACTCGGCGCTGTGCGCGTCGCGCAAGCCCCGGAGCAGGGCCCGGAAGCTCGTCAACGCGGTCGGCAGCATGGCACGCATCGGACACTCCTTTGTGTTACTGATAGATACAGTAACCCCGATTCGCGCTGCTTGCTAGTGCAAGCACCCGTACCAGTCCGCCGAACTACTCCCTCACCAGCGCGGACCCCGCTGAACTTCGTCCACCTTCGGCCGCACGTCGGCGAGGTAGACGCCGGTGGCGATGATCGCCGCGAACGAAAGCAGGCCGAGCCCCGCGGGCGAGAGGAGCAGCACGAGCACGGCCACCCCGAGAATCGCCAGCCAGATCGGCTTGGTCAGTTTGTCCACCGCGGTGAACGCGTCCGGACGCTGACGCACGGCGTGGATCAGCGCGAAAATCGTCGCACCGAGCGCCGCCAGCCACAGCACCAGCAGGATCATCCCGGTCAATCCGTGCACCATATTCACGCCAACCATGATAGGCGTACCTCCACCTTCGCTCCGGCCATGCGCGGACAGAGGACGAACTGCGTCCGACAGCGTCCTTTATGCGTACTCCACCTTCGCTCCGGCCATGCGCGGGCCGAGGACGAACTGCGTCCGACAGCGTCCTTTATGCGTACTCCACCTCCGCTCGAGCTTGGCAAGGACTGCTCCATCAACAGCGACGCCCCCGTACACCAACGGTGCGCGGGGGCGTCGAACGGGTTATCCGCCGGGCGTTCAGGCCTTCTTCGGGGCGGCCTTCTTGGCGGCGGGAGCCTTCTTCGCGGCGGGGGTGGTGGCCTTCTTGGCCGGGGCCTTCTTCGGCGCGCCGTTCGTGACGGGAGCCGGGGTCTCCTCGGTGGTCACGTCGACGACTTCGGCCTCGACGACCGGATCCGCCTCGGCGTCGTCCTCGGCCTTGGCCGGACGGCCGAGCAGCCCGTTGACGCGGTCGAGCACGTCCTCGGCGCGGCTCACCGCGTCGCCGTAGAGGGTCTCGACCTTGCCGATCCGCTCCTCGACGCGTTCGTTGGCGCGCAGCCGCTCGATGGTCTCCTCACCGCGGACGGCAAGGTCGGCGTAGGCGTCGAGCACCTGGCGGTAGTACTTCTCGGCCCGCGCGCGCAGCTCCTCGGCGGTGAACTTCTCGCGCAGCTCGGCGAGGTCGTCCGGCAGCTCCGAAGGCAGCCCGGACAGCCGCTCGCGCAGCGACTCGAACTGGGCCTGCACGTCGGCGGGCACGTTCGCGAAGCGCTCGCGCGCATCCTCCACCCGCGACTGGACGTCGGCGCCGGCCGCGCGCTCGCGAACCTGCGCGACGACGTCGTTGACGGCGGCGTACAGCGCGTCACCCGCGCCGACGGTGGCGAGTAGGGGCTTGGTCACGGTGGCGTTCTTCTCGGTCATGATGTTTCGTTCTCCTGGCGTGGCGGAGTGTCGGTTGTCGTGCGCGGAACGTCGCTGTCCCAAACGTCCCCCCCTGCCTCGTTTCCTCCGTTTTCCCGGCGAAACGATTCATAGATGTCCAGCAGCACCTGCTTTTGCCGCTCACTGATCGACGTGTCGGCAAGCAGGGCATCCCGGACCGGACTGTGCGGCCGCTGCTCGAGATAGCCAGCCCGTACGTACAAGACCTCCGAGGAGACCCGCAGTGCCTTGGCGATCTGCGTGAGCACTTCGGCGGACGGATTGCGCAGTCCGCGCTCGATCTGACTGAGATACGGATTGCTCACCCCCGCCAGCTGGGCGAGCTGGCGTAGCGAGACTTGCGCGGCTTCTCGCTGCGCCCTGATGAAGCCTCCGATGTCGTGCGCCGCGCTGGCGACGCGACCACCTCGTTCGCCGACACCGGACGAGTGCTCGTCCGATCTGTCGGTGTACTCGGCGGAAACCTCGGGCTGGTCTGCCATCACTCACCTTCTGGCGGTTGTACGGGTTCGATTCTAGGTCAGGGTGCTAGCTATTGCAAGCAGTGTGCTAGCAGAGTGTCGGCAAACGATCCGCGCACCGCGGATCAGCCGCCGAACATCAGATGGGAGATCGTGTAGATCGCCAGTCCGGCAAGCGAACCGACCACGGTGCCATTGATGCGGATGAACTGCAGATCCCGGCCGACCTGCAATTCGATCTTCTTGCTCGCTTCGTCGGCGTCCCACCTGGCAACCGTGTCGGTGACCAGCGTGCTGATCTCATCCGCATAGTTCCCCACCAGGTAGCGGGCGCCCCGGTCGATCCAGCCGTCCACCTTCGCGCGCATCTCGGCATCGTCGCGCAAGCGCTCACCGAGCTGCTGGACATTTTCCGCGACCTTGCGCCGGAGTGTGCTGCTCGGGTCGTCGGCCGATTCCAGGATCAGCCGCTTGGCCGCCCGCCACGTGGCCTCGGCCATTCCGGTGATCTCCTCGCGACCCATGATCTGCGCCTTGACGCGCTCCGCCTTCTTGATCATGGCGTCGTCGTATTGCAGGTCTTCGGCGAATTCCTCCAGGAAGCGGTTCGCCGCCAGCCGGACCTCGTGCTCGGGATTGGAACGGATCTTCCAGGTGAACTCGACCAGCTCGCGGTAGATCCGCTCGGAAAGCAGGATGTTGACGAATTTCGGCGCCCACTGCGGCGCGTCCCGCAGCACGATGCGGTCGATCGTCTCCTGCGAGCCGAGCGCCCACTGGTGCGCGCGCTCGGCGAGCAGATCCAGCAGCGCCTGCTGCCGGTTGTCGGCGAGCAGTTCCGCGAGCACCCGCCCGATCGGCGGGCCCCACAGCGGCTCGGCGATCCGCTTGACGATGGTGTTGTCGATCACCTGCTGCACGTCTTCGTCACGCAGGACTCCGACGACGGCGCGCAGAATGGTCGAGCTCTCCTGGGCCACCCGGGCGGCGTGGCCGGGATCGGCCATCCAGCGCCCCACCCGCCAGGAGACCTGCGCGGAGTTCAGTTTCGCCGAAACAACTTCCGGCGCAAGGAAGTTCGTGCCGACGAAGGTGCCGAGACTGGCGCCGAGCTGGTCCTTCTTGCGCCGGATGATGGCGGTGTGCGGAATGGGCAGGCCGAGCGGGTGCCGGAACAGCGCGGTCACCGCGAACCAGTCCGCCAGCGCGCCGACCATGCCCGCCTCCGAGGCCGCCCGCACGTAGCCGACCCAGTCGCCACCCGCGCCGCGCGATTCGATCCAGCGGCAGAACAGGTAGATCGCGGTGGCCAGCGCCAGCATGCCGGTGGCGAGCGCCTTCATCCGCCATAGGTCGCGACGCTTGGCCGCCTCGTCGAGCACGGCGGCGAAGCCGAGGGACGCGGCGGCAGGCGCGGCAGGGGCGTCCAGCACCGCGGTGTTGCCGGGAGCTTTCTCCATGCCTCCCATTCTGCTGTGCCGCGGGATCTGGGCGAGCCGGCGAGTGGATCTCGACACGCCAGGCGCGCCCGACGCTGTGGTTCCCGCCGCATCCGGGCCCAAACTCGCATATCACGGGTATCCGGGACCTAAGCTGGTAGCCACCGAAGCAATTACGAACGAGGGAGCCCACGCTGTCCACCGAAGACCTTGTCGACATCGGCGAGCGACCGACGGCGGTGCGCGGCGGCGCGATGGACGGCCGCAAGCGCCGGTGGCGGCAGCACAAGATCGATCGCCGCGAGGAACTCGTCGACGGCACCCTCGCCGCCGTCCGCGCGCGCGGCAGCAACGCGGGCATGGACGAGATCGCCGCGGAGATCGGCGTTTCCAAGACCGTGCTGTACCGCTACTTCTCCGACAAGAACGACCTGGTCCACGCGACCATGCAGCGCTACATCGAGACCACCCTGATGCCGCGGGTGTACGGCGCGATCAGCCTCGACGCCGACGAATACCAGCTGGTCCGCTCGGCGCTGGCCGAGTACGTCGGCACCGTCGACGAGGACCCGGAGGTCTATCGCTTCATCATGGGCAACGGCGCGGCCGACCAGTCCTCGCTGGCGGAGTTCGAGAAACTCTTCGCCGAGGTGGTCTGCACCGTCATCACCGAGCGCGCCCTGGAGCGTGGCGTCCGGACCGAAGGCGCGGCGCTGGCGTCGTATGTGCTGGTCGGCGGCATCCAGCTGGCGACGCACTGGTGGTCGACGAACAAGTCGCTGTCCCGCGAGGACGTCATCGATTACCTCACCATGCTGGCCTGGAGCGCCATCGAGGGTATGGCCCGCGCCGGCGGTTCGCCCGCGGTGTTCAACGCGCAGCCGCACGTGCTGCCCACGGCCGAGACGCCCGCGGCGGAGTGATCCGGCCGATCGGTCAAGGGTGCTAGCTGGGGCGCTAGCAAAAGTTCATCAGCCCTCTCGACTTTGCCGAAACGTTGGCTAGTCTGAAGCCGAGCGGTGCGCCGAGTGCGCTGCGTCACCGCAAGCGCCGTACTCGACGGCGGTCCGCGCGGGACGTAAGCCGGTCACGCGAGCTACCGCCCGCGCGTCCGTCGCTCCGACCGCGGCACCAACGGAGGTACCTCGATGGCGAAGCAAGTACCGACCTCTCGGCTTGCTCGTGGCACCAAGCTGGGCGCGGTGGCGGCGAGTTCGGTGCTTCGCACACAGCGGACGCGGCTGACCATGCGGGGCAGGTCCGAGGCCGTCCGGGCGAAAATGGCCGAGGAATCCATGATTCGCACCACCGAGCAGGTGGTCATGGTGCTGGGCACCATGAAGGGCGTGGCGATGAAGCTCGGGCAGATGATGTCGGTGCTCGACCTGGATCTGGTGCCCGAGAACCACCGGGAACGCTTTCAGAAACGCCTGGCCGTGCTGCGCAACGCGGCGCCAACGGTCTCGTTCGCGGCCATGCGCGCGGTGATCGAAGAGGATTTCGGCAAGCCGCTCGACGCGGTGTTCGCCGAGTTCGACGCCGAGCCGGTGGCCGCGGCCTCGATCGGCCAGGTGTATCGGGCGCGCCTGCACGACGGCCGCCAAATCGCGGTGAAGGTGCAGTATCCGGGCATCGACACGGCGGTGCGTGCGGACCTGAAGAACCTCGCGATGTTCCGGCGCGTGCTGCAATCCGCGATGCCGTGGGTGACGCCCGCGGTGCTGGACGAGCTGCGGCTGAACATGGAGGCCGAACTCGACTACCGTGCCGAGGCCGCGACCCAGCTGCAGATCGCCGAGCTCTACACCGGGCATCCGTTCATCATCGTGCCGCGGTCGCTGCCGGAGTTCAGCACCACTCGGGTGCTGGTCACCGAGTATGTGGAGGGCAAAGGCTTCGAGGAGATCCGGCAACTGCCCGAGGCCGACCGCAATCGGATCGGCGAGATCATCTACCGGTTCTACGTCGGTTCGCTGTTCACCTTCAACGAATTCTGCGGCGACCCGCACCCGGGCAACGTGCTGTTGGCCGACGACGGCCGGGTCGGCTTCCTGGACTTCGGGTTGTTCAACCGGATGGATGCCGAGCATGTGCAGTTCGAGCTGATCTGCCTGCGCGCCGCCGCCGAAGACCGCGCCGAAGACCTGCGGCAGTTGATGATCCAG
This sequence comes from Nocardia sp. Marseille-Q1738, assembly GCF_965283145.1. Taxonomy (NCBI): domain Bacteria; kingdom Bacillati; phylum Actinomycetota; class Actinomycetes; order Mycobacteriales; family Nocardiaceae; genus Nocardia; species Nocardia sp. Marseille-Q1738. The sequence continues at coordinate 37,603 of NZ_CBDIMS010000014.1, forward strand.
CGCGGCGTGATCGATTCGCCGCAGGAGATCGGCGCCGATGAGTGCCTGGAATACGTGCTTGCCGCCTCGGAATGGTGTCTGGTCGACGAGGAACTGACCATCACTCCCGAGCTGGCCAGCGGCGCCTTCCTGCTCGCGGTCGACCCGAGGGCCAGCGAGTTCACCGGGATGAAGCAGCAGAATCTGCCGCCGGAGCACCTGTTCTCGCGCCGCGCCGACTTCCTCACTTTCGGCATGCTCGGTCAGCTCGGCTGCACCGCGAACTGGCACCGGGTGGCCCGCGAATGGCTGTACGGCGAACCACCGGTCACCGAGCTCGGCCGCGCGCACCATGCCTGGCTCGCCGACCATCCGCCCGCCGCGCCGAAGCGGCCGCGGGCGCGGAAGAAGACCACGCAGTAGCCGCCGCCCCGGCGACCCGATCCAGAACGGAAGACCATGGCAGACACACGGGAATTCGACCTAGTCCTCTTCGGCGCGACAGGCTTCGTCGGCAAGCTGACCGCGGAGTACCTCGCCGGCGCCGCACCGGAATCCGCGCGCGTCGCGCTCGCCGGGCGGTCGCTGGACAAGCTGACCGCCGTGCGCGAGGGACTCGGGCCGAAAGCCGCCGATTGGGGTCTGGTGGTCGCCGATTCGACCGACCAGACCGCGCTGGACGAGCTGGCCGCGCGAACCAAGGTGGTCGTCACCACCGTCGGTCCGTACCTGCGCTACGGGATGCCGCTGGTGGCGGCGTGCGCCAAGGCCGGAACCCACTACGCCGACCTCACCGGTGAGCCGCTGTTCATTCGCGACGCCATCGACGCCTACCACGACCAGGCCGCCGCGACCGGCGCGAAGATCGTGAATTCCTGCGGCTACGACTCGATTCCGTCCGACATCAACGTGTACCAGCTCTACCGCCGCTCGGTCGAGGACAACACCGGCGAGCTGGTCGACACCACGACCGTCGCCTGGCTCAAGGGCGGCGCCAGCGGCGGCACCATCGATTCCGGGCGCGCCATGATGGAGGCCATCGCCGCCGACCCGGCCAAGGGCAAGGTGCTGTCTCACCCGTATTCGCTGAGCCCGGACAAGTCGCGGGATCCCGACGTCGGCCGCCAATCCGACCAGGCGCTGTCCCGGGCGAGCGCGATCGACCCGAGCCTGGACGGCTGGGTGAGCACGTTCGTCATGGCCGCGCACAACACGAAGGTCGTGCGCCGCACCAACGGACTGCTCGGCTGGGTGTACGGCAAGAATTTCCGCTACCGCGAGGTGATGAACGCGGGCAAGTCACGGATGGCGCCGCTCGTCGCCGCGGGTATGGCGGGCGGCATCGTGGCCGGGATGACCGTGGGCGCGCTGCTGTCGCGATCCTCCGCGGGGCGCAAAGTGCTCGACCGGGTGCTGCCCAAGCCGGGTACCGGACCGAGCGAAGAAGCCCGTACCAGCGGCTGGTTCACCATGAAGACGTTTGCGCACACCACGTCCGGCACCAAATACGTGGCGACCTTCTCCGGCACCGGCGACCCCGGATACCAGGCCACCGCGGTGCTGCTCGGCGAGAGCGGCCTGTGCCTGGCGTTCGACACCGACAAGCAACCCGACCTCGCGGGCATTCTCACACCCGCCGCCGCGATGGGCGACGCGCTCACCGATCGGCTGCGTGCGGCGGGCATGACGATCACAGTCGACCGCGCCTGAGGCACGCTTCCGGTGAATCTCGCTCGCAAGACCATGAACGCCCCGGTCCTGGCCGCGGTGTACGAACGGGCCTGGCGGCCGACGGTGTTCTATCTCGCCAGCGGTCGCACGACCGCGGTGGACCGGCGGGACGCGGTCGCCACCCTGCGCCTGCGCGGCGCACAGAAGGTGCTCGACATTGCCTGTGGGCCGGGCAATTTCACCAAGTACCTGAGCGAAGCGCTGTCCGGTGACGGCTACGCGGTCGGCGTGGACTATTCCGCGCCGATGCTGGCGCGCGCCGTCACCGACAACGCCGGACCCCGCGTGGGCTATCTGCGCGGTGACGCGCGCACCCTCCCGTTCGCCGACGAAACATTCGACGCCGTCTGTTGTTTCGGCGCGCTCTACCTCATTCCGGACCCGCTCACCGCCACCCGCGAAATGATCCGAGTCCTCGCGCCCGGCGGACGGATCGCCATCACCACCAGCCACCGCGGCGACAATCCCATCGGCGATATGAGCCGCGTGGTCGGCAGTTGGAGCGGTCTGCGCGTCTTCGACACCAAGACCTTTCCCACCCTCTTCGCCGAAAACGGCCTCGTGGAGATCGACCAGCGCATCCACCGCATGCTGCAATACGTCAGCGCGACGAAGCCCGCATAGTCTCGGCCGTTGCAAACGCCTTCGGGGTCAGGGTGCGGGCGGGGCGGTACCGAGATGGATCATGCGGTCGAGGATGGCGGGGGCGAGCGCCAGTTCGAATTCGGTTCCGCTGCTTTCGAAGACGAAGGCGAGGTAGTTGTCGCGGTGGAGCGGAGCCAGCCGGACCGAGCAGTGCTCCCCCACGATCACCCAGCCGCCGATGGTCAACTGATCGGACATCGCAACTCCCACCCTTCGACGCTTCCGATAACTGGACTATGCCAGTTGCGGACGAGGAGTGTCAACGGCGGAAATCGGCCGCTGAGCTGGTGGAATACTCCTGCTGGATGACCCAGTTGCCGGGCGGGTGGACGGCCGTGCGGAGCTCGAGGGCCCTGCCGTCGGCGTCGCGACAGGTGCGGTGGACGACCAGCACCGCGGCCGGGGACGGCAGCGCCAGATGACGGCGCTCGTCGGCAGTGGCCAGGCGGGCGCCGATGCGCTCGCGCACGACCGCGGTACCGCGTCCGATGGCGGATTCCAGGTAGCGCAGGGCTCCGCCGGGCAGTCGTTCGAGGGTGAGCAAGCGAGTAGCGGAATCGGCGAACTCGCCGGGATACCAGGAGGTGATCAGCGTTGTGGAACCAGATCGGCTGATGCTCAATACTTTTCGCACCACAGCACGGGTACCGGACGGGCCGATCGCCTCCGCGACCTCCCGCGGCGCCGCGACCACCGCTGCTTCCAGCACCGTCACGGAGTCGTCCTCGGCGAACGGCGGTCCGTATCGTGGCACGTTCTCGCGCATCAGGGTGGACCGATCGGTCACGTAGGTGCCCGCCCCGCGGCGAGAGCGGACGATTCCCTGCTGGCGCAACGTGTTCAGCGCCTTCGCCGCGGTGGGCCGGGCGACCTTCCATTGGGCGGCGAGTTCCCGCTCGGAGGGCACCTCGGCGCCCGGAGCCAGCTCACCGCGCTCGATGAGCTCGCGCAGATATGCCGAGATCTGAAGGTATTTCGGGAGTACGTCATCGATTTCGGCCATCATTCGCCTCCCCTGCCCCGCGGACCATTGGCCAGTTTAACAACGGGTGCGTCCGATATCCGGGAGCGCGCACCGAGGCGATCCGCGCCACGACACCGGCCGGTAAAGTGCGAATCCAGTACAGCGCGGTACGGACAGGACCGAGCGGAAGGGGGCTTCCTGATGGCAGTACCCGATACCGGCCAGGGGACGGCGCGAAAGCTGTACGCGGCGGCCATCGGCGAGGGCGGGGGCGAACCATTCGAGCTGGACACCGCGGTCGCCGAGAATCTCGCCGCCGCATGCGACAAGCTGGTCGACGATCTGCGTCGCGCCATGGACGACGGGCAACTCGTCACGGACGTGACGGGCTTCCCTGACCTGCCGACCGGACACGCCCTCACCCGCGGCTTCGCCGACAAAGGCAGGCAGTACCTGGACACCCTTGCGGCGTTCCAGGAAACGGCGCTGCTGTTCAAAGCCGCGTATTTGGCGGCGGCCAACCGGCTGGCCGACGCCGAGGCGGCGAATCAGGCCGCGCTGCGTTTGATCACCGAGTACCTGGAGCCCCGGTGAACACGCGCCGGTGCACCGGGACCGACTGAGGGGGACGATCATGGCAGACTCCGCGGCACGCGCGGCCGCCGACGGCATCCGGCAGCAACTGTCCGAATTCTCCGGCGGCGCAACGGATCCCGTCTACGCGCCGGACCGGGAACTGTTCGGCGCCTATACCCATCAGCAGATCTGGGATCGGGTGCACGAAGCGCTCGACCCGGCGGCGCTCGGCCGGACGGCCGCGGCATGGCAGGCCAACGCCACGGCGGTTGCCGAGGCCTTCCAAGCCTTTTCCGATGCCACCAACCGTGAGTTCGCGCATTGGACCGGCCGCGCCGCCGACGCGGCGGTGACCGCGACCAGGCAATTCGTCCGCGCGGGCGGCGAGGCGCACGATGTGTGCCGGGCAGTCGCGCGGCTGATGGAGTTGAATAGCGATGCCGCGCAGACGGTCCGGGGTGCGATAACGCCGCCCCAGCGGTACGAGCCGCTGGCCGACCCGGCCGCCGAAGCGGTTTACGGTGGAAAACGTAGGATGGAACACGATAGTGCGGCGGCAGACATCGAGGCGGATGTCCGGGACACGATGACCTACGTCTACACCCCCACCATGCCCGCCAGCGGCGACCGCGTTCCCCAGTTCCCTCGGCCACAGGAGCCTTCGGCGGCAAGCAATCCCACCCCCGCTGATCCCAGCACCGTCCGCGGAGGCGGCGCGCGGTGAAATGGGTGCTCACCCCGGACGAATTCACGCATGTCTGGACGAACGAAACAAGCCTGGACCGTAGGCCCTACCCGGTCAACATGGTCCCCGCGGCCACCGTGCATACCGAATCCGAGTATCGCGCACTGCGCTTGCCGCAGCGTTTCGCCCGCCAGGCCGACCCCGACCTGGCCGCCGCGCTGATGTTGTGTGCGCGCAACGACGCGACCACCATCACCGTCTCCGGCGAACGCGGCGCCCTCCCGCGCGACGGGAACGCCGCGCAGGTCGAACGGATTCTCGCCTTCGCCGCGGTGGTGCACAACCACGCGGGCATCCTGGTGGCAACGCCGGACAAGGTGACCGTGCTGATGTGCCATGCCCGCGCCGTTGGCGAACGCCTGGTGCAGATCATCGGCTCCGCGCGGGCGGGCAGGCTCGCCCCGATGCGCGAGCCGCAGGACGCGGTGCTGAGCCCTGATCGTACTGAGCCATTCGTCACCAACGGTCATCGCGGCGCGGCGCGATTCCGCCAGACGCTGCGCAAACCGGTCGACGGACGCGGCTTCATCACCGTGACGGTGCAGCCGGACAACCCCATGTCCCCGCCCACCCGCCACCGCACCTGGCTGGACTTCACCGGCGACGGCCGCTACCTGCTCACCACCGCGCACGACCTCATCCTCACGCCGGTGTCGGATGAGGAGTTCGCCGCTCAATTGCTGCGCTTGGCGCACGTCTGACCGGCGGACAGCCGGACGCTGTCGTGTTGCCGTGGAGGCTCGGCGACGGCCGAACTCCGGCGCTCGCTTCTGGCTTGATCGGCTGCGACGGCGTGGTTAGCTGTAGGTCATGGCCAAGCAGTGGACGGTGGCGGCTACCGAGGCCCTGAAAGCCGATGGATTGCGGATCGCCGAGCTCGACACGTCAGCGCGGCCGGGATTCACCGGCGACAAGAAGGCGGGCCTCGAGTTGCTCGCGGAACGAAGCGGGGTGCTCTCGGATCTCCAGGAGAAGCTGTACGCGAACGGCCGCTCCGGAGACAAACGCAGCGTGCTGCTGGTGTTGCAGGGGATGGACACCGCGGGCAAGGGCGGCATCGTCCGGCACGTCATCGGCTCGGTCGACCCCCAGGGCGTCGACCACACCGCGTTCGGCGTGCCGACTCGGGACGAGCTGCGCCATCACTATCTGTGGCGTATCCGCAAGGCGCTGCCACGCGGCGGCCAGCTCGGCGTATTCGATCGCTCGCACTACGAGGACGTGCTGGTGGTGCGGGTGCACAACGTGGTGCCGCCCACGGAATGGGAACCGCGCTACGACGAGATCAACACTTTCGAGCGTGAACTGGTGGAGGAGGGCACCACGCTGGTGAAGGTCGCCATGTTCGTCTCGCTCGACGAACAGAAGAAGCGACTCGCCGAGCGCTTGGAGCGCCCGGACAAATACTGGAAGTTCAATCCCGCCGACATCGACGAGCGTGCGCACTGGCCCGCCTACGAACAGGCGTACCAGGCGATGCTTGACCGCACGTCCACCGAGTACGCGCCGTGGTACGTGCTGCCCGCCGATCGCAAATGGTTCTCCCGCCTCGCGGTCACCGAGCTGCTGATCGACGCGCTGGAGCGGCTGGAACTGGACTGGCCCGCACCGCAATTCGACGTCGAGGAGCAGAAACGGCGGCTCGCGCGGGCGTAGTGCCCACTCAGGAGACCAGTGGGCGTACCTGCTCGGCCACGAAGCGCAGGAACGCGGCGGGATCCGGATCGTCGGCGGTGGTCTGCAAGACGACGGTGTCCGCACCCGCCTGGGCCAGACGGATGACGGCTTCGGCGACAGCGTGCGCGTCACCTGCGACGCCCGCACCGGGGGCGTGAGCTGGAGTGCGTTCGGCGGCCAGGCGGGCCTCGGCGTCCGGGCCGGTGACCGCGAGCAGATTCGCCACGACGTGGTGGCGGTCGGTCCGCCCCGCGGCGGCACGACCCTCATCGATCAGCTTGCGGGCAACGCGGACGCCGTCGGCGTCGGTGATCGAATCGAGCAGCGTGCCGTCCGCGTGCTCGCCACACAGCCGGATCGAGCGCGGACCACGAGCGCCCGCATAGACCTTCGGCGGCGCCGCGGGTGGCCAGTCCAGTGCCACATTGTCGAGGTGCACATAGCGACCGGACGTGGTGACCCGCTCACCGGCGAGCAGCGCACGCAGCGCGCCGAGATGCTCGCTGAGCAAGGTCACCGGCGACTCGACGCGCGCGCCGACCTGCTCCATCCAGGTCTGCACACCATGTCCGATACCGAGGATCAGCCGGTCGGGGAAGAGTCGGTAGAGCGTCGCGGCCTCCATGGCGGTGAGTGCGACGTTGCGCAACGGCACCGGCAGCAGCCCGATGCCGACCCGCACCCGCTCGGTCCACGCGAGCGCCGCCGCGGCAGTGGCGATTCCGCTCTCCAGGAAGCAGTCCTCCCACAGCCACAGCTCCTCCAGCCCAGTCGCCTCGGCGACACGGACCGCCTCGCGGAGCGACTCGGGCGGATTTTGCGGACAGAACACAGCACCGAGAACAGTCACCCCGACATTCCTACCCGCCGCGGCCGATCGGCGCAGGCATATGTCGCGACCGGTTGAGTCAGTGTGGTTTCCGAAGTCGTTGGCTCGTTGTCGGATTCGCCGCTCGGTGTGAACGCAGGCTGCGGCACACCGGTCGCCATCGCACCTTCGTCGCTCGCCTTGTCCGACATCGCGGCACTACCCTCGCCTTGAGGGACTGCCTCTACACCGTTGATTGGGTCGTCACTGTTAATGACGCATCGCAGCTAGCTCCGGTTCCCCGGATCACGCAGAAAATCCAACCGCAGCTGCAACCGCTGCCGCGCCCGGGCACACCGGCTCTTGATCGTCCCCTCCGCCACACCGAGCAGTGCGGCCGCTTCGGCCACGCTATACCCCTCCACATCCACCGCGACCAACGCGGTGCGCTGCTCCGGCGGCAGCGCGAACAGCGCGCGATCGATCACCATCGACATCTCCAGCTCCGCCATCTCATCGCGTTCGTCCTTCGGTTCGGGCATGGTCTCAGGTGAGAGCGAGATTGCGCGCCTGGTCTTGTTGCGCCGGATCCGATCCAAGCAGGCGTTCACCACGATCGCGTGCAGCCAGCTGCGGACCTCCGCCTCGCCGCGGAACGACGCCGCCGTGCGATGCGCCGACAACAACGCGTCCTGCAGCGAATCCGCCGCGTCCTCCCGGGTATAGGAGGTGCGCAACGCCGTCTGCCACAAATGATCGTTATGCCTGCGCAGCAACTCCGCGAACGCGTGCCGCTGCCCACGGACGTGCGCCCGCAACAACTCCACATCAGAACAATCCTCCGGGACGAACGAGCGCTCACGACACACCACCGGACGCGACGTCCCCCCGGGCAACTTGTCCTCTACCTGCGCGCCGAGCCCGAGAACAGCGGACGACTCCTGCGGCTCCTGGGTTTGGGCGACCATCGCGATGTTCACACCTTCCGCGCCCGGCCGGATGGCGATGGCACAGCCGATGCCACGGCTTGCCCTGCCCAAAGGACGGTTTCGATGTACAACGCCCCCTCGGTCGGGCCCTCGGAATCTGCCCGCACATTCCAAAGATCCTGTTTCCTCATCCTGGCAGCTCAATTCCAGACATACTTTCGCATCTCCAAACTAATGGCCGCCCGAATCGTTCTCGACAGGAAAGAGGGCATAACCAAATACATTTCAGCGACAAGTCAAATGCGTTGCCGCTGCATTATTTTCGCACCTCGTCACCGCATCGCCAACGTATAGACTTGCGTATTAGACCTCAATCGGGGCCGTTCCCATGCACTCCCCTCCGGCGCAGGCGGCGAATCTAAGCGCGTTCTACCTCCGTATTCATCGTCTCGCGCACCTGCGCGTAACTAGCTTCGTATGCAGCATTCGGGCCATAGCATCGGGCTGTCAACGAGGAGGCTGTAAACAAACTGTGGACAACGACCGCTGTCGATCCCGGCGAATGCCAGTTAGCCTCACTCAACAAGATCGCCCATTCCAGGCAGGGGACCACCACCTATGCACAACCCCCTACATACGCGCGCGTCCGCTCGAGGCGATGCAACCGAGGATCTGCTCAGGGGAAGGACCGCTGTCGTCACTGGAGCCAGCCGTGGCATCGGCCGGGCGATCGCGATCAGATTCGCGGCGGAGGGCGCGAACGTCGCGATGATCGCCCGAACCCAGGAGCCGCACCCCCAACTACCCGGCACGATCCACACCGCCGCCGCTGAAGCGGAGGCCGCAGGCGGCGACGTGCTGCCCTTGGTGGCGGATGTGCGCGATGACAAGGCGCTGACCGATGCGGTCGATCAGATCGTCGAGCGGTTCGGCGGCATCGACATCCTGGTCAACAACGCCGGATCGGTCGATCTCACCGGCGCCGAGCAGATCGGCATGCGACGCTACGACCACATGCAGGCCGTCAACCTCCGCGCCCCGTTCCTGCTATCCAAGCTGGCACTCCCGCACCTGCGCGCCTCGGCTCGAGACGGGCGCAACCCACACATCCTCACGCTCTCCCCACCGCTCAACATCCATATCGGCAACGGCCTTGCCTACGCCGTGTCCAAGTATGGCGTCAGCCTCGTCACCATCGGCTTGGCGCACGAGTTCCGCCCGTACGGTATCGCTGTGAACTCCCTATGGCCCCGGACGAAGATCGACACCGCGGCGGTCCCTGACCTGCTCGGCGGCGCAGAAGCCGTCACCACGTCCCGCAGCCCTTTCATCTGCGCCGATGCCGCCCTGTTGGTGGTGACCAGCCCGGCGGCGACCTACACCGGTCAGCATCTCTTGGACGAGGATGTCCTCATCGCCAATGGCGTCGCCGACCTGGACCGATACCGCGTCGTACCGGGCACCGGCGCGAGCGCCGACGACATCTTCATCGACGCGTAGACCACCACGGGAGGAAACTGAAACTCTCATGCGCACTCGCGATTCGCTCCTAACAGATACTCGCGACATCAACCTTTCAGCCACGCCCCCGGAGCGCCGGGCTGGGTGGTGGATTGACAATCCCAGGTCACACCAACGTCGTATACGCCAGTCATGTTGAGATAGCCTACGTGGCAAACGAAAGCAGGAAGCCTGACAACCGGCTGCTCGGCGAGCTGATGACCGCGGAGCGTGAGGCAGCCGAACTGAGCAGAACCCGCGTCGCCGAAGCCTGTCACGTCTCGCGGCAACTGGTGCATTACTGGGAGACCGGCGTGCGAATCCCCGACGGCGAGGCACTGAGACTGTGGTTCGAAGTGGTCGGCGTGCCGAACTGGAAGCGCCAAAGGTTCATTGCGGTCATCCAGCGGGTTCGGTCCTTGTCCCACAGGGCACCACTCGAAACCCTCGACTGGTCGAGCGTGCCGCCAGTCTGGACCACAGAGGATCAGACCGGCCTCGACCGCATCATCGACCCGGCTTGCTGCCACGACCGCATAACGTTCGACCTATACGGCTGCAACAGACCTTTTCTCGATCGCTTTCCAGGACTCGCGCCGGCCCCACCCGATGCCGAGCAACCAGCCAGTCTCATCGTCTGGATGTTCACCAATCCCTCTGCCCGCAAGGTCATTGCGAACTGGAACCTGCGCGCCCGGCTGATGGCGGCAGCGTTCGGAACCCTTGCGCCCGGCGCTGTGCCTCAGCGCCGGATCGATGAGATCGTGCAAGCTTGCCAGGCAGAGCCAGCATTCATGGAGATGTATCGCAGCACTCCGACCGATGACGAAGTGACCAATCAGCGCGTCGTGCTGTGGGACCCGTACCGCGAGGAGTTCGTGACGCACCTGATGCGCGCATCCATCTTCAAATATCCACCCCGGCCTTGGGATCAGCTGGTTCTGCAGGCACCGGCATGAGGCGCCAGCACACAATTTGTAGCGCCTGCGGTCATCAAGCTCGCCGAGTAGCCGGTTGTCAGGCTTCTCGGAGATGGATTCGGTGTGGAACCGCGCGGGTGAACTGGAATACCGGGGCCGCAGCGAGCTTCCTCCATCGTGGTCTACGCGTCGATGAAGAGATCGTTGGCGAGCGCGCCGGTGCCCGGTGCGACGCGGTATCGGTCCAGGTCGGTGACGCCATGGGAAGCGAGGACTTCCTCGTCCAAGAGCAATTGACCGGTGTAGGTCGCGGCGGGGCTGGTCACCATCAGGAGCGCGGCGTCAGCACAGATGCTGGCGGTTCGGGACGCCGCGACGGCTTCCGCGCCGCCGAGCAGATTGCGTACCGCCGCGGTGTCGATCTTCGTCCGGGGCCACAGGGAGTTCACAGCGATACCGTAGGGCCGGAATTCGTGCGCCAAGCCGATAGTGGCAAGGCTGACGCCATATTTGGAGATAGTGTAAGCGACGCCGTTGCCGATGTGCTCGGGGTTCATGTTGAGCGGTGGGGAGAGCGTGAGGATGTGTGGGTTGCGCCCGTCTCGAGCCGAGGCGCGCAGGTGCGGGAGTGCCAGCTTGGATAGCAGGAACGGGGCGCGGAGGTTGACGGCCTGCATGTGGTCGTAGCGTCGCATGCCGATCTGCTCGGCGCCGGTGAGATCGACCGATCCGGCGTTGTTGACCAGGATGTCGATGCCGCCGAACCGCTCGACGATCTGATCGACCGCATCGGTCAGCGCCTTGTCATCGCGCACATCCGCCACCAAGGGCAGCACGTCGCCGCCTGCGGCCTCCGCTTCAGCGGCGGCGGTGTGGATCGTGCCGGGTAGTTGGGGGTGCGGCTCCTGGGTTCGGGCGATCATCGCGACGTTCGCGCCCTCCGCCGCGAATCTGATCGCGATCGCCCGGCCGATGCCACGGCTGGCTCCAGTGACGACAGCGGTCCTTCCCCTGAGCAGATCCTCGGTTGCATCGCCTCGAGCGGACGTATGTAGGGGGCTGTTCACTGCGGGTGGTCCTCTGCCTGAGAATGGGCGATCTTGTTGAGTGAGGCTAGCTGGCATTCACCGGGATCGGGAGCCATAGTTGTCCACAAGTTGTATGACAGCCGCGAGCCGCTGCGCGCGGGCACCGCAGCGGTTGCAAAGCGATTGGAATTTCTGCGTGATCCAGGGAACCGCGGCTAGCCCGGATACGTCATTAACAGTGACGGGCCAGAAGACGATGGACAGGCAATACCCACCGGGTGAGTGCGGGGATTGCCCGTGACGGCAGAGGCGAGCAAGCGGAGGTGTGATGGCAACCAGGGAGCCGCGGCCTGCGTTCACGGCCGAGTTGCTCGCCGACCTGCACGCCGACAACCTCACCCCCGCACAACGTGCGCAGTTGTTGCCACAGGTCGCCCGCGATGCTCGAGCATTGCATTTCCTGCGGTCCCTGGACGCGATCAGCGCAGAACTGCGCGCTCTGGGCCGCGACGAGCGCATCATCCACCCCATGCCCGCCGACGTCACCGCCCGGCTCGCCCAGTTCCTCGACGAGCTCGACCCACCCGAAAGCACCACCCAGAACGCCTGCGCACAGGACTCGACCACGCCGCCCACCGCATCGACCGGCGAATCCGACCCCCGACCAACCGATTCCGGAACCGCGCCGCCTGCACCGATCACGCTCGCCGAACACCGCCACCGCCGCGGCCGGGCGCGCCGGATGACCGCGGCAGCCGCAGCTATCCTCGCCGTCACCACCATCGGCGGGGCTGCCTCCATGCTGCGTGGCAGCGACAATCCCGCACCCACCGCCGCACCTGCCACCGGAACCGACCAGCCCAGCGACGATCTCCCCGCCAGCGTCGCGCTCTCCGCCCTCGGCCGCCACACTGTCACCGGCACGCTCGCCAACCCAGCCGCCCTGGACCGCTGCGTGCAAGCCAACGGCCTGGACCGCACCATCCTCGGCTCCACCGACATCACCTTCCGCGGCCACAACGCCGTCCTCATCCTGCTCACCGGCCCCCACCCACCGAACGTCACCGCTCTGGTCGTCGGAACCGGCTGCGGCACAGGCGATCCGCAGCGCAAGTCGATACAGGACATTGGCTGATACCGCGTAATTGGAAAACTGCTGACACGATGCCACCAATGGGAAGCTTCTGGCGACCCCAACGGGCAACACCAGCCGCGGCCGAAACCGCATGACGACAAGACAATCGCAGTGATTCGCCTGTAATTGTTCATGGAGTGGACTCTCCGCCCGGTCGGCTCAGGGCAGGTGGTGGGCGAAACGGGAGCCGCGTCGATGTAGCGGCCAGCTGGCGACCTGCCCGGTGTGCACGAATTCGCCCCAATACCGGCGGGCCCGGACGCCGAGTGCGTCGATCTCCGCCGGAGTGAGAGGCGCGAGCATTGGTGAGGTGGCCCAGGACGAGCCGCTGCCGTACAGCAGCGGCAGGTCGATGCAGTGGCAGGCGCCGTACGGGTTGGCCGGATGCAGTTGTCCTACGCGATAGCAGTAGACGGTGGCGCCGGCGTCGGTCAGCTCGTCGGCGAAGCGGAACAGGCCGTCCTCGAATGCCTTTCGTCCGATCAGCCGCTCCACCGCGCGGGTCGTCCGTTCGCCGACCAGCGGCAGTCGCTGGACCTTGCCGAACACCGGATGCGGGCCGCCGTAGAACGCCCGCGCCTCCTCGGCCGTGCAGCCGAGTACCACCCGTAGGTCGGCGGCCGCGCCGTGCACGGCCTGCCGCCAGGTGTGCTCGCCGGGCAGCGGGTCCGCGTCGGCCACCGGGAGAAAGGGCGGCGCCGAGTTCAACGCACCCGGGCCCGCTATCCGGCGGACCGTACGCCCCTGTGCAGCAAGGAGTTCGGGCACCGGAGCGGTGAACGGGTCGGCGTCGAGTTCGGCGAGGAACATCGCCCCCACGCGTTCGGCGTGCCGGTGGCTCTGGAATCCGATGCCGAACGGTGCGCTCTGCACGATGGCCTGAGCGAACAAAGGCCTCGCTTCCGCGATGCCCAGCAGCGCGACGACCGACTGCGCGCCCGCCGACTGCCCCGAGACGGTGATGCGCTCTGGATCGCCGCCGAACTCGGCGATGTGCTCACGCACCCACCGCAGAGCCGCTATCTGGTCACGCAAACCGAGATTGCCCGCCGAAACTCCCGGCGCCCGCAGGTATCCGAGTGCGCCGAGCCGGTAGCTCACCGACACCACGACGATGCGGGTCTCGCGCACGAGTTGGTCGGCGTCGTACAGATTCCACTGTCCGCTGCCAGCGAGATACGCGCCGCCGTGGAACCACACCAGCACTGGACGACCGCCGGGTTCGACGCCCTCCGGAGTCGTGACGGTCAGCGCCGAACAATCCTCCGATTGATCCAGCGGGGCCGCCCGTCCGATCACGCGTTCGAGCCGCCCCGGCAGCTGCGGTGCAATCGCGTACCGCCGGGTCGCGTCGTACACCCCGTCGTGTGGTGCGACCGGCTCCGGCGCACCGAATCGCTCTGCCCGCGCGTAGGGGATCCCACGAAACACCGCTACCCCGCCGAGGGCTTCGCCCCGCCAGCGCCCCGAGGGCGCGACCACGTTGTCCATGCCTCTCTCTCACCTTCTATCGCAAGTCGACTTGCGATAGCACCACGCTAAGCACCGGAACCACACAACGCAAGACGACTTGCGATAATTGGCGGCATGGGCGAACCTCCGGCACAGATCCGCGGTGCGCGGCTGCGCAAAGCCGTGCTCGACGCGACGCTTGCCCGCATCGAGTCGGTCGGCATCGGCAACGTGCGGGTCGCCGACGTGGCCGCGGACGCTGGCGTGCACGAGACGTCGATCTACCGGCGGTGGAAAACGCTGCCCAGGCTGCTGCTGGACGCGCTGCTGTGCCGGGTGGCGGAGGAGATCCCCTTGCCGGACACCGGGTCGCTGCGCGGCGATCTGGAGCGGTTCATGACCGATCTCATCCGTTTCGCGGAAACGCCGTCGGGCATGGCCCTGATCCGGGGCACCGTGATCGGCCACGCCGACCCGGAGGTCGACACCGCGCGGCGCGAATTCTGGCTGCGGCGGTTGTCGGCGTCGGAGGAGATCGTCCGGCGTGGCATCGCTCGCGGAGAGGTCGCGTCGACGGTCGACCCGCGGCTGACCATGCTCACTCTGGGCGGTCTGGTGCATCTGCACGTCACACAACTCGGCGAGACGCTGCCTCCCGAACTGGCGCGCGAGGCCGTCGATCTCGTCCTGGGCGGAATCACACCACGCTGAACGCAGCGCCGCACGGGCCACCCCGGAAACGCCCACCGAAGCCTGAGCTTGATTTTCAACCTTTGCCGCGAAGCCGTGGCCTGGCGGGCTCGGCGGCTCTTCGGTTGCCAGCGGTTGTGATGTGCACGTCGTAGCGGGCGCTGGTTACGGTGTACGGCCGGCGCGTTCTCCACACGGCCCCACCAGAATTGGTGGCACAGCAACAGGGTTGGTGGCAAAGCGAGCGGGTAACTTCCTGCTCGATCGATATCGCGTACGTCGATCGAGAAGTATGAAAGGTAGTTTGGAATGAAACGCTTTGGGATGATTGCCGTCACCATCGGTGCAGCGCTGTTTGCTACCGGGCTCGGCACGGCTACCGCGTCCGCGGGGACGATTCCGCTCGAGCAGCCGACCGAAACCACCGACACCCGATCACCAGCCCAGCCGGTCGTCGGTGCGCTGGAATCGCTGAGCTCGTCCGCGGGACGCACCTTCGGCTGCATCATCAATCCACACGCCACCCCCTGCTGGATGCGCTGAGCGCCTCCGCAGGAGCGCGTTCGGCCGCGTGATCAATCGGGGCGATCGTCTCTGTGGAGGGACGAAGCAGCGGCGTAATGGTGCCACCTGTCGCCGATAGATCTGGTTCCGAAAATGCCCCGGCCAGGCCGGAATTCGCCGGTACGACCGGGGCATTCGGCATCCTGTGGTCAGGATCTCACTCGCCGCCCGACACCTGGCCACCGTCCGCGTTGCCAACCACTGCCAATGGCTACGAAGCGAACCGTGTGCTGACGTGGTGGATGCCCGGTTGCCCGCGGTGAGGCCGCGTCGACGGTGGGGCCCCGGCTGACCATGCTCACCCCCGGCGGACCGGTCCATCACACAACTCGGCCAGGCGCTGCCCCGACCTGGCGCGCGAAGCCGTCGATCTCGTCCGGGACGGAGTCGCACCACGCTGAACGCAGCGCCGCACGGGCCGTATTTCGGAATCTCTCAGGCAAGCGGACGATGATGGCGGCTGTAGCCCGGCCACCAGCAGACGTGGTCGGCGCAACTACCATCGTGGCGGCAGGAACCGTCCGGCGAGCGAAAGGCGTGGTGAGCGCACGGTGAGCAAAAACCAGGGTGGGAAGTCGAACCCGCTGCTGGCGGCGGAACGCGCCGACCGCAACCGTCAGATCTTGATTCAGGTGGTCGTCGGGGCCGTGCTGGTCGGGCTGATCGCGGCCATCGGCATCGGTATCGCGGTCAAGCAGGCCCGTAAGAACGATCCCGGCCCTGCCCCGTCCATCGCCGCCACCGGGAACCTGAACACCGGCGGCGTCCCCGGTTCGATCACCGACAACGGAGCCGTCCGGCTCGGCAAGCCGGACGCGAAGGTGACCGTGCGCGTCGTGGCGGACCTGCAGTGCCCCGCGTGCAAGGCCTTCGAGTCGGCCAACGGCCAGGTCCTGCAAGACGCCGTGAACAACGGCACAGCGGTGGTCGAGTACAACGTCATCGCGTTCCTGGACAAGGCGTCCACCACGCGGTACTCGACGCGCGCGGCGAACGCCTCCTACTGCGTCGCCCAGGCCGACCCGACGAAGTACCAGGACTGGCTGAAGACGATGTTCGCCCAGCAGCCGCCGGAGGGCGGCGCGGGCCTCACCGACGACCAGCTGATCCAGATCGCCAAGACCGCGGGCTACACCGACGACGCGGTTGCCCAGTGCATCACCGACCACACCTACGACAAGTACATTCAGGCCCGCACCAAGGACGTGCTGGAAAGCGGCATCCAGTCGACCCCGTCGGTCTTCGTCAACGGCAAGCAGATCCAGACCGCCCAGGAGCTCATGGCCCCTGGCGGCCTCGCGCCTGTGATCGCCGCCGCGGCCCAGTGATCACCGCGGGGCCGCGGGCCGCGTGGGTCCTGCTGATCGGCGGACTCGCAGGCTGGTTGGCTTCGGTGGCGCTGACCGTGGAACGGTTCAAGCTGTTGACCGATCCCGGCTACACCCCAACGTGCAGCATCAACCCGATTCTGTCCTGCGGGTCGGTCATGGTGACCGACCAAGCCGCGGCGTTCGGGTTCCCGAACCCGCTGATCGGCGTCGTCGCTTTCTCCGTCGTGGTCACCCTCGGCGTGCTGTCGGTGGCCGGGCTCGGGTTCCCGCGCTGGATCTGGGGCGGATTGTGGCTCGGCACCGTGTTCGGCGTCGGCTTCGTCTGCTGGCTGATCTTCGAAAGCCTCTACCGGATCAACGCGCTGTGCCCCTACTGCATGGTGGTCTGGGCCATCATCACGCCGCTGCTCGCGGTGAGCATCGACCAGTTGTGGGGTCGCTCTGGCGGCCCGCTGGGCATACTCGCCGAGTGGCGCTGGACCCTGGTCGTGGTGTTCTTCGCGGTGGTGCTGCTGCTGATGTTCCTGCGTTTCCAGGACTACTGGCTGTCGCTGGTCTGATCCGGCGGGATCAGTTCGGCGGCCCCGCGGTCAGCACCACCGGAACCGTGCGCTGCCCAGCCGCGCCGGTGACGCCCAATCGGACGGTGTCGTTCGGTTTGCGGGTGTTCAGCACGGCGCGCAGTGATTGGACGCTGGTGACGGCGCGATCGTCGACCGAGGTGATCACGTCGCCCGCGCTCAGCCCCGCGGCGTGCGCGGGCATACCGTAGATCGCCACGTCCACCCGGGCGCCGGTGCCGGTGGGCAGCGCGTTGGAGATGAGCACACCGAGGGTGGCCGTCGGGCCGACGTGCACCGTATCGGTCGGGGTGCCGGATCGAATCTGCTCGACCACCCGCATCGCCGCGTCGATCGGCACCGCGTAACCGTTCGGCGAGCGGTCCTCGGCATGCTCCGGGTCCCCCGAAGCGGCCGCGATGACCCCGACCACGGACGCGTTCCGATCGACCAGGGCCCCGCCGGACTGCCCGGAAGTGACTTCCGCCGCGACCTCCAGCATGCCGCTGAGCGCCTTGCGCGACAGATCTGCGACGTTGACCGCCACGATCTCGCTGTCCAGGTCGGTGAGCGGGCCGTGCACCGCGGACGGTGGGCCACCGGTCCCGCCCGCATTGCCGATCGCCAGAACCTCTTCGCGCAACCGCAACCGGGCCGAGCTACCGATGGTGGCGGTCGGCAGCGCGGCCGCGGGCAGGTCGAGCAGCGCGATGTCGGCGCCGGAGTCGTAGCCGAGGACCACGGCGTCGTAGGCCGTCCCGTTGCCGACGTCGGTGACGGTCACCGTGTCCGCACCCTTGACCACGTGGTGGCTGGTGAGCACCTCACCGTCGGCGGTCAGCACGATGCCGGAACCCGCCGCGCCGGGGCCGGCGAGCTTGGTGGACGCGCTGATGTTGACCAGCGCCGGTTGCACGGCCGCCGTGACCAACGCGGGGTCCAACGGCTCCGGGAGCGCAGGCAGGGCGGAGACCGTGGTCCCGGTGGGATCGGACAAGTTCCGGCTGGGCAGTTCGCCGCGATACCCGAGAAATGCGGCCAGGGTCAGCACGAGGGTGATCACCATGACCAGCGAGCGCCCGCCACCCGGCGCGCGCCGCGCGATGATCTGCTGCCGTCCTTCGTCCATGGCTCTCCCCGCCTCGGCCGAATCGCTGACCGTTTTCCATTGTCGCCGGAGATCACCGGCAAAGATCATCGAACCGGAGATCGGGGCCAAAGAATGGTCGTGACCGGGTCGTTTACGTGTCATGGTTGGCAACCGGACCCATGCGGCGGTAGGCATGTATCCATGAGTACCGCTGCTGCCTACGCCCTGCCCGCCCCCGACGGCTCGTTCGAGAAGGTCACGATCGAGCGCAGGGAGCTGGGTACGCACGACGTGCTGATCGACATCAAGTACGCGGGCATCTGCCACTCGGACATCCACACCGCGCGCGACGAGTGGGGCGGGACCCGGTACCCGTGCGTGCCCGGGCACGAGATCGCGGGCGTGGTCGCCGCGGTGGGATCCGCGGTGACGAGGCACCGGGTCGGCGACCGCGTCGGCGTCGGGTGCATGGTCGACTCCTGCGGCGTCTGCGCACCGTGCCTCGCCGACGAGGAGCAGTACTGCACCGCAGGCGCGACGATGACCTACAACACCCCGGTCGATCCCGCGGTGCAGCCCGGCGGACACACTCTCGGCGGTTACTCCACCCAGGTCGTCGTCACCGAGAACTTCGTGGTCCGGATCCCCGAGGGGATCGGGCTGGACGTCGCCGCGCCGCTGCTGTGCGCGGGAGTCACGCTGTACTCGCCGCTGCGGCACTGGGACGCCGGGCCGGGCAAGAAGGTCGCGATCATCGGCATGGGTGGGCTCGGGCACGTCGGCGTGAAGCTCGCCGCCGCGATGGGCGCCGAGGTCACCGTGCTCAGCCACTCGCTGAGCAAGCAGGACGACGGCAAGCTCTTCGGGGCGAGCGGCTACTACGCGACCGCCGACAAGCAGACCTTCCGCAACCTGCGCGGCCGGTTCGACCTCATCCTCAACACGGTCTCGGCGGATCTTCCGCTGGACGACTACCTGCGCCTGCTCAACCTGGACGGAACCCTGGTGATCCTCGGCCTCCCCGAGAATCCATTGAGCGTCAAGCCGTTCACCCTCGCCGGGTACCGGCGCTCGCTGGCGGGCTCGATGATCGGCGGCATCGCGCAGACCCAGGAAATGCTGAACTTCTGCGCCGAGCACGGCATCGGCGCCGAGATCGAGCTGATCTCCGCCGACGAGATCGATGGCGCCTACGACCGGGTCGTGGCCAGCGACGTGCGGTATCGGTTCGTCATCGACGTCGCCACGATGTGACCCGCCTCGCCCGAACCGCGCGGCGCGCGATGTGGGGCCGCGAACCGGTCGCAGCGTGGGTACGTTGGCTTTGTGTCTGCGGAGGACAAGGAAGTGACGACACAAGCCGCCGAACCCGTGGGCGGCACTACCCGTATGCCGCAGTGGTTGCCGCGCGCGTTCCTGCTCGCCGCGGCGACGATCGCGGCACTGCTGGCGGCGGGCTGGGTGCTTCAGCGCTTGCAGGGCCTGCTGACGGTTCTGCTCGTCTCGCTGTTCCTCGCGTTCGCCATCGAGCCCGCGGTGAACTGGCTGGCCCGGCGTGGGATGCGCCGCGGTCCCGCTACCGGGCTGGTGTTCCTCGTGCTGACGGCACTGGTCGTCGCTTTCCTGTGGACCCTCGGCGCGCTGCTGGTCGAGCAGGTCACCACCTTGGTGAAGCACGCGCCGGAGTACGCCGACGGGGTGGTGGACTGGATCAACCGCACGTTCAAGACCGACCTGTCCAGCACCGACATCCAGAAGTACGCCAGCGAGTGGAGCTCGACCCTGGAGGGCTACCTCACCGGATTGGCGGGCAACGTGTGGGGCATCGGCGCCGCCGCGATCGGCGCGATCTTCCAGGGGCTCGGCATTCTGTTGTTCACTTACTACTTCGCCGCGGAAGGCCCGCGCTTCCGCAATGCCGTCTGCTCGTTGCTGCCGCCGCGACACCAACGACATGTGTTGCGGGCCTGGGACATCGCGGTGGACAAGACCGGCGGCTACATCTATTCACGCGGCCTGCTCGCGCTCATCTCGACGCTCGCGCATTACATAGTCCTGCGGGTGCTGGACATGCCATCGGCGTTCGCCTTGGCGCTGTGGGTCGGTGTGGTCTCCCAGTTCATCCCCACCGTCGGCACGTATCTCGCGGGTGCGCTTCCGGTGATCGTCGCGCTGGTGCACGGCCCGAGCACCGCGCTGTGGATTCTCGGCTTCATCGTGCTCTACCAGCAGTTCGAGAACTACGTGCTGCACCCGCGCATCACCGCGAGCACGCTCGACATGCACCCGGCCGTCGCGTTCGGCGCGGTGCTGGCGGGCGCGGCGCTACTCGGCCCGACCGGCGCGCTGCTCGCCATTCCGGTGACCGCGACCGTGCAGGCGTTCTCCAGCGCCTACATCCGCCGCTACGACGTCGAGACCGACGAGACCGATGTCCGGCGGCGGCCGCCGAAACGGCGCCGAACGTGGGCCAGGCAGTTGACCCTTCGCTTCGCGCGCACCAACCCGCCACCCACGGAGTAGAACCGCGCTTCCCACGAGTGGCCAGAAACTCGCCAGCCGATGTAGAACTCTTCGAAAACGATCCGCACCACAAGGTGTCGAGGCTGGATGGGAACAATGCTGAAGCGGCCGCCGGACCTGGCCTTCGACCTCGGCAAGATGCACCTCAGGCGCAACGACCTGGCGGCCGCGCGCGACGCGTTCCAAACCGCCATCGCGTCCGGGCACCCGAACTGGGCACCGCTGGCCGCCGCCGAGCTGGGCGACCTGCTCAGCGCGGCGGGTGACAAACCGGCCGCGGAGGGGGCCTACCACGTCGCGGTCGATTCCGGCCACGCGGACGCGGCGCCACGCGCCGCGTACAACCTCGGCTTGCTGCTGGCCGAGCGCGGCGACACCGCCGCTGCCGAGGCGATGTACCAGCGCGCGGCCGAATCCGGGCATTCCGACGCGGCGCCGCGCGCCTGGATCAATCTCGGGTATTCGCGGGCCAAACGCGGCGACTCGGACGCGGCGCGCGCCGCTTACGAGCACGCGATCGCCTCCGGTCCCGGCGAGATCGCCCGGCTCGCGCTGTCCAACCTGGCCTACCTGCTGCGCACGGACGACGATATGGACGGCCTGAAAGCCGCCTACCGCACCGTCATCGACGATTGGCCCGCCGATCAGGCGGTGATCGTCGCGGGCGATCTGGTTCAGCACCTGAGCGAGGCCGGAGATCTGGTCGGGGCCAGGGAGGTCAGCCGCTCCCTGGCCGCATCGGACGATCCGGCCGTCGCCGCGCGGGCCAGCTTCGACATCGGAATGTTCAGCAGCAGGCTCGGCGACACGGAGACAGCGCTGGCCGCTTTCCAGCGCGCGCTCGAGTCGACGGACACCGAAGCGCGCACACGAGCGGCGGACGCGCTCGCGCCGACCTACCATGAGCGGGCCGCGACCGTCCTGCGCGAGACCGACTGGGCCGGATTGGCTCACGCCCACGGTTCCGCCGCCGATGCCCCCGTCATGCTCGCCGACTTGATCGGCGAGGACGTGGATGACCGGTCACGCAGCATCGATTTCCTGTATTCCACGGTCCTGCACCAGGGTTCGATCTACTCCGTCACCGCGCCCGCCGCCGTGGTCGTGCTGGGCGCCCTGCTGCACGAGCGCACCGACGTGAGCTACGCCCGCGCTTGGCTCAGCGAGCCGCAGCCGCTGCGCTTGGAGCTGCTGAACTGGCTGCACGAGGTGATCGCCACCGCCGCATGGCAATCCGCCGCCGAGGATGACGACGCGCTCACCCCGGCCGACCGCGCCGCCGCGGCCGCCTGCGTGGCGCTGTTCCCCGACATTCGCACCGCCGCCGCGGCCGCGCTGGCCATGACGGAAACCGACTCCGTCGCCAATGCCGCCACCGAGGTGCTCGCGACGCTCAGCTCACTGCCCGCGGTCACCGGGTGATCGCGCGCAGCACCGCCGCGACCGACTGTTCGGCGAGGTCGTCCGAGAGCGGCAGGTGTCCGAACAGCGCACGGTAGTAGATCGGCGCGGCGACCGCGTCGAGCACGAAATCGATGTCGATTCCCGGGTCGATCTCGCCGCGCGCGACAGCCGACCGCAGCGCGGTCGCCGTGGTCTGCCGCCGCGGTTCGAAGACGGTGGCCAGGAAGTGTGCACGCAACTGCTCGTCGCCCGCCAGGTCGGCGACCAGCGCGGGCAGCACCCGGTGCAGGCATGTATCGCGCAGCGCGGCAACAAGGTTGCGCATGGCGAGGGTCAAGTCCGCGCGGAGGTCACCGGTGTCCGGGGTGGGCCGCAGGCCGAGCAGGTCGGCCACGACGTCGACCACCAAATGGCGCTTCGACGGCCATCGGCGGTAGATCGCCGGGCGGTGCAGGCCCGCGCGGGCGGCGACCTGACCGATGGACAGGTCGGCGTATCCGACCTCGTCGAGCAGCTCGCGCGCGGCGCTCAGTACCGCGGCGTCGATGCGATCGTCGCGGGCACGTCCCGCCATCAGAAGACCGGACGCGGCATCAGCACGACCCGCCAGCCGTCCGGATCGGGAAAGGTCAAACCGCCGTTGGCCGCCCAGAACGGATTCTCGGCGGGCACGGGTTCGACGCCGAATTCGCCGAGGCGCTGCGCCACGTCGTACATGTGGGTTTCGCCCTCGAAGTACAGCACCAAGAGATTCTCCGCGCTCGGCGCGTCGCCGGGGCTACCGTCCACGTGCGAGGTGAACTCCAGGTGATATCCGGTGCCGGGCAGTCCGAGCATCACGCCGTCGTAGCCCGCGTGGTTCTCGAATCGATACAGCTCGCGCAGGCCGAGACCGTCCACGTAGAACCGCACCACTTCGTCGAGCCGGTCGGTTGGTCGCGCGATCCGGACCTGCGCCACGCGCAACGAGTCCGGCCAGTCGTTCTCGGTTTCCATGCTTCAAAGAATACAGTACGTACTGTACCGAAATAGTAGGCGAGGCAGAGTACGCCTACCTCACTCGGCGGATTCGGCGGATTCGACGCGCCTGCGGATGCGTCGTGCCGCGGCGACGAGGTTCCGCAGCGACGGCTCGAGCTGCCAATAGTGGCGAGTCTTCAGGCCGCCGTCCGGATTGGCCCACAATCGCTGCGGCGTCACCGCTTCCGCCGCCGCGGTGAGCAATTCGTCCAGCTCGTCGATGTCCGGGATGCGCGCGGACCGGCTCTCGTACACGCCGGGGCCGACGCCGTGGCTGAGCCCGTGCCCGGAGGCGCAGTCCTCCTTCAGCGCGCGCAGCACCCACTCGATGGAGCGGGTCGCCACGATCGCGGTGACGTCGGCGTCGAGTTCATCGATCGCGTCGACCACCTCGGCGCGGCCGGAATAGCCGATGTGCGTGTGGATCTGGGTCTCGGCCTGCACACCGGAGGTGGCCAGCCGGAACGCGCCGATCGCCCAGCGCAGGTACTCCGCCCTGCCCTCCGGGCGCAACGGCAGCATCTCCCGGATCGCGGGCTCGTCGACCTGGATGATCGAGATGCCCGCCTTCTCCAGATCCACCACTTCGTCACGGATGGCGAGCGCCACCTGGTCGGCGGTCTCGTGCAGCGGCTGGTCCTGCCGGACGAACGAACGGGCGAGCATGGTGACCGGCCCGGTCACCATGCCCTTGACCGGCTTGTCGGTGAGCGACTGCGCGTAGCTGATCCACTCCACCGACATCGGCGCGGGCCGGGACACGTCGCCGTAGAGGATCGGGGGCCGCACGCAACGGGATCCGTACACCTGCACCCAGCCGAAATGGGTGGTCGCGAAACCGTCGAGCAGCTCGGCGAAGTACTGGATCATGTCGTTGCGCTCGTGCTCGCCGTGCACCAGCACGTCCAGCCCGATGTCCTCCTGCAGCCGGATCGTCGCCTCGATCTCGGCCTCGATCCGCTTGCGGTACTCCTCGTAGGACAGCCGTCCCTCACCGAGCTCGTAGCGCGCCTGACGGATTCGCGTGGTCTGCGGGAACGATCCGAGTGTGGTCGCCGGCACCGGCGGCAGGTTCAGCTTGCGCTGCTGCGCTTCCCGGCGCACCTCGTACGGCTCGCGCGAGCGCATATCCGACGTGATCGAGTACACCCGTTGCCGCACGGCGTGCTTCTGCTTGAAGTGCACCTCGGTCGGCCGCTTGCGCCACTTCTCCGACGGACCCTCGGTGAGCGCCTTGGCGAGCGAAACCACTTCGCCAACCTTCTGTTTCGCGAATGCGAGCCGGTCGGCGACATTGCCCTCGATGTCGTATTCGACGAGCAGGTCGTAGGGCACGTGCAGCAGCGTGGTCCCGGTCGAGACGACCAGGTCCGGACACACCTGAGCGAGCTCGTTGAGGTATTCCAGCGTCACGTAGCGGTCGGCTCGCCACACGTTGCGGCCGCTGATCACCCCCGCGTACAGGCGCTTGCGCCGGATGCCGGGAACCTTCGCCAGATCCTCCGGACGCATCCGATGACTCGCCAGGTCGAGGCCGATCGCCTCGACACCGGTACCGGCCAGGATGGTCAACGCCTCGCCGAAATCGCCGTACTGCCCGGTGACCAGGATGCGCGGGCGCAGCGGCGCTTTGGACAGCCGGTGATAGGCGGTCTCGAACGCGGCCAGCTCGGCGGGCGTGCGCTCGCTGGTGAACGCGGGCTCGTCCAGCTGCACACACGTGGCGCCGCGCTTGGCGAGGATCTCGAACAGTTCCTCGTAGACCGGCAGCAGCTTGTCCAGCAGGCTCAGGGTGTCGAACCCGCCCGACTCACCGGGGATGTGCCCGGCCTTGGACAGCAGCAGCAGCGACACCGGGCCGAGGACGACCGGCCGCAGTTCGATGTCTTGCTCCTTGGCCCGGTCGAATTCGTCGAGCAAGGCCTCGGGATGCAGCGAGAACTCGGTCTCGGCGTCCAGTTCCGGCTGGCGGTAGTGGTAGTTCGTGCCGAAGAACCGGACCAGCTCCAGCGGCGGCAAGTCCGGGCGGCCACGCGCCATCAGGAAGTAGAAATCCAGCGGGTGCATGCCCTCTCGGTACGGCTCGAACCGTTTGGGCACGGCGCCGAACAGCAGCGCGTTGTCCAGCACGTGGTCGTAGAACGAGAAGGTATTGCCCGGCACCTGGGTCAGGCCGGTGGCGGCCAGCTCGTTGAACTGGGTCTCCTGGATCTCGCGCCCAACCGCCAGCAGTTCGTCGCGGTCGATCCCACCGTGCCAGTAGGACTCCAGCGCCCGCTTGAGCTCGCGGTGCGGCCCGATCCTGGGATAGCCGAGGATGCTCGACCCGTAGCCGTCGGTCACGTTCACCATGAGCGGGACAACCCCTTTCGATCACCTGGGCGGTATGCCCTGGATATTCGGCCGAGCCGTTCCCACGACCCGGCCTTCTTGGAGCTTATGCCGATAGTTGCCACCGGCCATCACCAAGTTCTGGCTGGTTCCTCGCACCCACCGAAGTCCATGCACCATTGGCGCGCCGACCTCGTCAGCGAATCCCGGACAACAACCGCCCGATCTTCACCGTCCCGGTCCTGTCGGGTGCGAGTCTTACGAGCACCGTTCGCGGCCCGTCTCGCGTCCGAGTGACCGAAGCGCATGCGCCGCAGGCGCGAGTCTCGGTCGCTCGGACGCGAGACTTCCCGGGGCCGCGAACACGCAGCGCCGCAGGCGCTGCAAATCGAACACAGCTCAGCGGTTGTTGTACTGGTAGAAGCCCGCTCCGGTCTTCTTGCCCAGCAGCCCGGCCTCGACCATACGCATGAGCAGCGGCGGGGCCGAGTACAGCGGCTCCTTGAACTCCGCGTACATCGAGTCCGCGATGGACTTCACGGTGTCCAGGCCGACCAGGTCGGTCAGCGCCAGCGGGCCCATCGGGTGGGCACAGCCGAGCACCATGGCCTTGTCGACGTCTTCCTTGGTGGCGAAGCCGGATTCCACCATGCGGATGGCCGACAGCAGGTACGGAACCAGCAGCGCGTTGACGACGAAACCGGAGCGATCGGCCGAGCGCACGACCTGCTTGCCGAGCACATCGCCGGCGAAGGCCTCGGCCCGCACGGAGACCGACTCGCTGGTCTTGAGCGTGGTGACCAGCTCGACCAGCGGCAGCACCGGAACGGGGTTGAAGAAGTGCATGCCGACCACGCGCTCGGGGTTCGCCGTGGCGACCGCGATCTTCATGATCGGGATGGAGGAGGTGTTGGAGGCCAGCACCGCCGACGGGTCGGTGACGACCTTGTCGAGTTCGGCGAAGATGCTCGTCTTCACCTTCTCGTCCTCGAGCACCGCCTCGACCACCAGCTGGCGGTCGGCGAAGTCGCCGAGGTCGGAGGTGAAGCGCAGCCGCCATGCGGCCTGTTCGCGCTCACGCTCGGTGATCTTGCCGCTGCTCACGCCACGATCGAGGGACCGCAGGATGCGGGCGCGGCCCGCGGCAGCTAGTTCCCGGGTCTGCTCGTACACCAGCACGTCGACGTGCGCGCGTGCACACACCTCCGCGATTCCTGCGCCCATCTGTCCGGCGCCGATGATGCCGACGCGTTGGATCTTTTCGCTGCTCACGTCCCGCTCCTGCTGGGTTGTCTGGCTCTGGGGTGGCTGGTCTGCGAAGGTGCCGCTCCGGTATGAGCGAGCGACCCTCGATGGTCCAAGGTATAGGGATGCCCTCCCCGCCGGGGCTGTTCAGCGGGGAGGGCAGTACACCCCTACCGGAGTAGAGGATGGTCGGTATTCACGTCGGGAACCTCTCTTCCCTCGGCTAGCACCAGGTTCGACCCCGTGGCGTGCTCGCTGCTTACGCAACCACGCACGCGCGAGGCCATCGAGCGCCGTTCGCGGCCCGGCTTGCGTCCGAGTGGCCGAAGCGCATGCGCCGAAGGCGCGAGTCTCGGACGCTCGGGCGCAAGCCATCAAGGGGCCGCGAACACGCAGCGCCGCAGGCGCTGCTCAGTGAAATTGTCCCTCTTCGGTGGAGCCCTTGAGCGCCGCGGTGGAGGTGTTCGGGTCCACGGTGGTGGCGATGGTGTCGAAGTAGCCGGCGCCGACCTCACGCTGGTGCTTGATGGCGGTGAAGCCACGCTCGGTGGCGGCCTTGAACTCGCGCTCCTGCAGGTCGACGAAGGCGGTCATGCCCTCGCGGGCGTAGCCGTAGGCCAGGTCGAACATGCCGTAGTTGAGCGAGTGGAAGCCGGCCAGGGTGATGAACTGGAACTTGAAGCCCATCGCGCCGAGCTCACGCTGGAACTTCGCGATGGTCGCGTCGTCCAGGTGGGCCTTCCAGTTGAAGGACGGCGAGCAGTTGTAGGCCAGCAGCTGGTCCGGGAACTCGCCACGGACGGCCTCGGCGAACTTGCGCGCGACCTCGAGGTCCGGCACGCCGGTCTCCATCCAGATGAGGTCGGCGTAGGGGGCGTAGGCCTTGGCACGCGCGATGCAGGGCTCGATGCCGTTCTTCACACCGAAGAAGCCCTCGGCGGTGCGGGTGCCGTCCAGGAACTCACGGTCGCGCTCGTCCACGTCCGAGGTGATCAGGGTGGCGGCCTCGGCGTCGGTGCGGGCGATGATCACCGACGGCACGTCGGCGACGTCGGCGGCCAGACGCGCGGAGGTCAGGGTGCGGATGTGCTGCTGGGTCGGGATCAGCACCTTGCCGCCCAGGTGGCCGCACTTCTTCTCGGAGGCCAGCTGGTCCTCCCAGTGCACACCGGCGGCGCCGGCGGCGATCATGGCCTTCTGCAGCTCGTAGGCGTTCAGCGCGCCACCGAAGCCGGCCTCGGCGTCGGCGACGATCGGGGCCAGCCAGTTGGACACGGCGGTGTCGCCCTCGACCTTGGCGATCTCGTCGGCGCGCAGCAGCGCGTTGTTGATGCGGCGGACCACGGCCGGAACCGAGTTGGCCGGGTACAGCGACTGGTCGGGGTAGGTGTGGCCGGAGAGGTTCGCGTCACCGGCGACCTGCCAACCGGACAGGTAGATGGCCTTCAGGCCGGCGCGGACCTGCTGGACCGCCTGGTTGCCGGTGAGGGCGCCGAGCGAGTTGATGTAGTCCTCGTTGTTGACGAGATCCCACAGGATCTCCGAGCCGCGGCGAGCGAGCGTGTGCTCCTCGACGACGGTGCCCTGGAGCTTCACCACCTGCTCCGCGGTGTAGTTACGGGTGATGCCCTTCCAGCGCGGGTTGGTGTCCCAATCCTGCTGGATTTCCGCAGCGGTCTTCGGGGTGCCGGTGGTCGACATCTGTGACTCCACTTCCTCGTTCGGTCGAATGCCCAACGCTCGAGCTGGCAGACAACTCGAACTGCTGGAGCGGCAATTCGCAGGCTTGCTATGGCCTGGGGGTGTACTTCCACACGATGGCACACGAGGAAATGGCCGTCTACCTGTTGCTAATGCGAATCTGAGCTAGGTTTCCCGACCTCTTTGCTAACTCTGCAAAATTTGCCGCTTAGTTGCAAAGGCGAAGTCTACCGGCCGGTAGCCCTGACGTGCGGTTTTAGCGTAACGCTCGTACTGTTACCGGACCGCCAGCGGGCCACCCTTGCCGCACAGACCGATTCCCGAGTGTGAGCACCTTCACAAGTCAGGTGTGTCCTGCGCCACCCGAAGATTGGGGCAGAATCGCGCGTCGCGCCCTGTCGATCTCCAGCGCTTCGAGGATGGAGTCTGTGGGAGCGCGGCGAGTCCGCGGCCGAGTGGCGCGAGCGAGTGGCGACTCCGTCTTGGTTACGGGTGCTGAGCGCGGATGGTATGGGGTTCGGTCAGGGGTCCGTAGTGGTCGGTGAACAGCTTCGCGACCAGTTCACCCCTGCTCGCCACGGCGACCTTCTCGAAAATCGCCTTCACGTGGTCGCGGACAGTGTGCGGCGAGAGGAAAAGCCGGGCGGCGATCTCGGCAGTGGACAGACCACCGGCGATGAGTTCGGTGACTTCGTGCTCCCTAGGTGTCAACTCATAGGAGGCGATGACCAGCGTGGCAATCTCCGACACGGGCGCGGGCTCGATCGTCATCGCAGTCACACCGAGGGCGCCGTCTGCATCGCGGAGGCAGGACGCGTGGCAAACCAGCCACCTGCCGGTGGCGGTGCGTACACGGATTCGGGCATTCTCGCCCGTCACCCGCGCCCGGCTCGCGGTGCTACGGATCCATACGGGCAGCGGCAGGTCGATGCCGCGCGGCGTAGGCGCACAGGGGCCCTGCGGCATATCCGCGAGAAACCAGCGGGCCTCGTCGTTGATGGACGACAGATTTCCCTCGGTGTCGAACAGGAGCATGCCGGGCGTGTCGTACGAGCGCCGTGGCTGCGCAGTGGGCTGAACGTACGATCGAAGTCGCTGTGCCAGTGGGCTCGACAGGCAGCTGACCAATGCGATGTCATCGGCATGGAACGGCGTTCGACCACGCTCACGGAACAGGCTCAGCTGCCCCCACGGTCTTCCGTCGACCCGAAACACGGCTCGCAGTTCATCGTCGAGTCCGCGAGGCTGCATGAAATGCCGGTAGAGAGCGCTCGATCGGGGACGGTCGCCGGTGGCGTGCCGCAATCCGGCCACCGGGACGGAGGACTTCGCCAGATGCCGGAAGGGATTGATGGTGTCGGCGAGGAACTCTGATTCCCAATAGGTTCCGCATCCACCTCGATGCAAGTTCTCGATCCGCACCGGCGCAGTGGTGAGCCCGTTCAGCGGATCCGTGGCCACCCACACGGCCGCGTCGAACGGGGCGACGCGGCGCAGCCGGGCCGATGTCGCGGCGAACAACGCTGCGGGGTCCGGCGCCGCGGCGATTCCCGCCAAGAGGCCATCCATCGGGCCGCTGCTGAACCTGGTCATGACCGCCATACTCCCGCCGCATCAGTACGCCCACAACACCTCGAGTGAGGGGGTCGACCGGTAGGTCGCAAACCCCCGATTGCGGGATGGGATCCGCACCGCCGCCCGATGAGGCTGGTCGACGCCAGGCCACGACGGATCGGAAGGATCAACCATGCACATCGGGATCGTCGGCGCGGGAGCCGCCACGGTGAGTCTGCTCGACGCACTTGCCGCGGCGGACACGACCCCGGGCGACATCACAGTGTTCGAGAGCTCGTCCTCGGTATGGCGAGGCAGGCCATACCAGCCCGACCAAGAGTCTGTGCGCGTCAACGCCACGCCGATCGCCATGTCGGCGCGCAGCGGCGACTTGGAGCATTACCTGCGTTGGCTGCGGGAACGCACTGACCTCGCCCGCTACCTCGACGAAGGACTCGGCGTGCCAGTGGTCCCACGCGGGGTGTTCGGACAGTACCTGGAGCACACCGCGGACACCGCCATCGCCACTCTGCGCCGAGCTGGTTGGCGGGTGAGCGTCGTCAGTTCCCGGGTGACCGGGTTCTCCCGGAACAAGGACGCGACACTGCATACCGCGGACGGCGGTGCGTTTCCGGTGGACCGCGCGGTGCTGTGCATCGGCAGCGGACAGCCGCGCGACGACTACGGGCTGGCCGAGACGCCGGGGTTCGTCCGTGAGCCGTATCCCCTGTCCCGGACGCTGGCCGACATCCCCGCGGACCAGCATGTCGCGGTCATCGGAAGCGGGTTGACGGCGGTCGACATCGCCACCGGGCTGGTCGCCAACGGACACACCGGTCCGATCAGCCTGATGTCCCGAAGCGGTGTGCTGCCCGATGTCCAGCAAAAGCCGGTCCGACTCGAACCGCGGTACCTCACACCGGATCAGGTATTGCACCGGGCGCGTGGCGAGCAGGGTTCGATTGTGTTCACCACGCTGCTGGCGCTGATGAAGGAGGAGCTCACCGAGCTCGGGCAGGACTTCGATACCTTGGCCGCCGAGATCACCGCGACCGAGCCCCCGGTGCAACGACTGCGCCGCCAGTTGTCCGCGATCGATGACCCACACCTCGGCCGTCGGCTGCTCGCCATGGTCATCCGGACCGCCGGGCCTGCCGTGTGGCCGCTGCTGACCGAGCAGGACAAGACGATGCTGCGGTCACGGCACTTCCGCACCATCAACAGCCTGAGTTCACCGATGGTGCCACACAACGCGAAAATCCTGCTGCGCCTGCTGGATTCAGGGCAAGTTCGGCTGCGGCCAGGCCTACAGAAGATCCAGCCCCGCGTAGACGGCGGGTTCACCGTGCTCGATGGCACCGAATGGACCGCCGACCGGGTGCTCAACGCCGTCAATCCGCCCGCCTACGCCATTCCCGAGGCCGCCGACGCACTGATGCGTTCCCTGCTCGCCACGGCCTCCGCCGAACAGCACCCGTTCGGCGGCCTGAACGTCCAACCCGGCACCGGAAGACTTCTCGTCGCGGGACGGCCCGACCCCACCTGGTCTGCCCTGGGCAACATCGCATGCACATCGATGTTCATCGCGACCAATCCCAGCGGGCTCGCCGCCGAGGCAGGGCGCTTGGCGCGCGCGCTCACGACCACGAGAGCAAGTTGAACGACCGATACCGATCGCGCACCTATATCGGGCATGGCATTCCGAAGGCGCCGGTCGCGACCGCCCTGCCGACCGGATTTATCACTACCATCCTGTGTTCGATGTCGAGTTTCGCATTGGGTGCCAATGTCATTGCGCGCCGACAGCTGCCCGGTTGCCCAGCCGTCCCCACCTGGGGGAACCGGTCTTTCCACCGCTAGGATCGGCCATTCCATCACGCGGTATGAATCAGGAATATTCCCAATGATTTTCAGTTCGCAGTCGCAGCCGCGGGCAGATCGGCAGTCGCAGGCGCGGGTGCCGGAGGAGGCGGGCGAGAACAGGCTGGCTCTGGCAGCGGTGACGGACAGCTTGCTGGTGTTGTTCGCCGGTCTCGGTGTCTCTCAGCGCGCCTTTCCCGGCACCGATGGCGCTCTGGCGTTTCTCACGGCCTGGGTCGGGTGCGTGCTTGCGCTGTCCTTCGTCAACCATGTGATCGGCACCCTGCTGTTCCGCGGCAGTGTCGCCAAGCTCCTGTTCGGCATGCGGGTGCTGCGGTGGAAGGACGGGCGACGCCCACGGTTCTGGCAGACGCTGTGGCGGTGGCTGTTCGGGTTCGTCCTCATCGCCTTGCAATACGTCTTGGAGGGCGAGAGTGTGGGGCAAGCGTGCGGGCTGCGAACTGTGCGCAGACGTGATGTGCTGCGCCACACGCCGTGAACGCCACGCTGGTATGCATCCACACCCACGGCACCAGGGAATTGGTCCGGCAGGTGCCACATCTGCGGCCGCGCGAGCCACGAAGCGCCGATGGCGGGCAGGTCCGCGGCAAGCGCTGAGCGGGCGCCGGACCGGCGAGCGTTTCCCCGGCGCGCTCGAGTCGCATGCTGGAGCGCAGCACTGCCGCGAGAACTGGGTTCTTACTGCTGAGCGCCTTCGTGCGGATGCTGCCGAAGTCGGTGCCGGAGCTGGATGACTCCAGGCGCCTGTGAGCTGGGCAGCAGAAGGCTCGCGTCGAATTGATTTCGGGGTTGCTGGAAGTCGGCGGTCATCGCAGTGGTGATTCGGTAGGGGTTGGCGGCAAGCCGGTATCCGAGTATCCGCCGCAGCCGGGTGAGCTCGGCTCGCACCGTGACAGCCTTGCCTTCATACCCGTAGATCTCCTCGGCCAGCGACGCAGCGGTAAGTCCCGCCGGATGCGCCAGCAGGAGGACCAGCAGCTCGCTGTGCCGGGCGCGGAGCTGGTGGGTGACACCGTCGAGGTCGAGCAGCGCTCGATCTCGCCCCAGGGCCGTGACATGGGCGGTCTGTGCGTAGGGGGCGCCGTGGCGTGGCGCACGCACGGTGAACAGACCATCCGGCGAGAGACGCTCGACGATCACGGGGCGACCGTCCGGAAGTTCCGTCGCCCCGTCGGCGAGCGGGCCCGACCAGACTCCGGGCAGCCAGCCCGGCGGCTCCGCATGCAACACCCGCCCATCCGGTGCCAGCAAGGCGTTCAGGTCGGAGGAGCGGGCCGAGATCCGGTCCAGATAGCGAGCACGAGCCTGGGCGTCGCGCTGACGAGCGCGCTCGGCGAGATGTGCCTCGGCCAGCCGTGCCGCGGCAGTCACCAACGGAAGGGCGAGCGGACGCGTGTCGCGGCGGCGACACGTGACATCGACGACACCGACCACGGCTCCGCTGACCGGGTCCCGGATCGGGGCGGCTGTGCAGGTGTATTCCACTGCGAGAGAAAGATAATGTTCGGCACCCCGTACCTGGAATGGCTTGCCGAGCGCCAAAGCGGTGCCCACGCCATTGGTGCCCGCTCCCGCCTCGCTCCAGCGTGCGCCTTCGACGAGATGGGCGCGTTCCGCCGCACGGCGCGTAGCAGCGTCGCCACAGACCCATAGCAGGTGTCCTTGGGCGTCACCAACGAACAGGATGTGCCCCGGTTCCGACGCCGCACTGCCCAATACCGTCTGCAGCACGGGCCACACAATGCCCATCGGGTCTTCCTCGCGCCGACGCCGCAACTTGGCGTCGGTCAGCGCGACACTCGGAAGATGCCGATCCGGATGCAAACCGCTGCGACGCGCGCGATCCCACGACGCGCGCACATCAATGCGCACCTGTTGTATCTCTCCGCCAGCGAGCCGGTCGGCGCGGGCCTGTGCCACTCGTTTTTGTGCGGAGTCATCCATGACGATGAAGAGCAGGATAAGACGCCGCCCAACGTGGTGCAACCGACATCCGGCTTGCCCGACAGCGCACCGGCAAGCGGTCGGATGCCGCCAACGAAGGGGGCATTCGAGTCTCGGAGGAATCTCGCTGCGTGGGATGCGCTGGTTGCAACGTTTGTGCAGCCCCCTCCCGGTGTCTGGTCTCTCTGTCCCTCGGCGCGTCAAAGTGTGCGAATAGACAGCGGATCGAAAGTCGATGATGCCGTGTCCGGAATTGCCGGATCGATTCGACGGCAGCTGGCGATGGGTGCGACTCACGGTACAGCTGGTGGTGCCGATCGATCGTCCTGTCGACGTCGGACTTCGGAGTTGAGCGGTGAGAGTGATGGATGAACTGCCTGCGACGCTGCGGTGCCGCGACAGCGGTCTCCTGGCGGAGAGTGTTGCCGCACATAGCGCGGGTCCGCTGTTGTCGGCGAAGGAGTTGCTGTGCGCGATGCGCGGGGATTACGTCCGCGACCACCCGCTGGCGCGGTGGGCGCGCGGGCTCGCCGAGTTGCATCGCATGCACCGATTCACCGGCAGCTCCCGAACAGGCGACGAGAAGGGCTGTGCCCGTTGTGATCTCGTGCATGCAATCGACGTGTGGACCGAGCAGAACGTTCCGCAGCATCGCCACGGCGTCGCACTGCATACCGAGACGCTCGGGTCGGTGATCGATCGCATCGCCGACGCCCAACTGCGCGCCGCCACCGTACTGATGTCTTGCCGAACAGCAGCGGATCCTCGTGTACATGCCGCATGGCATCGGCTGGCCGAACTAGCCGATGGATACAACGATCTGGTCGCACAGGTGACCGACGGGGTGCGGCGGCTGCCGGCACCGGCAGGAGAGGACTGGTGACCTCACGACCGGACCAAGGCACGCTTCCGGATCGGGAGGCGCTCTTGGCGGCGTGCCGTGGATGGCCGCCGCCAACCGATAGCCCGATCTTGGCGGCGGCCGTCGAACTTGCCGAGTTGCATGAGATCCGGATGACCCGACCGGACGGCGAAGTATGGCAGATCGATCGGGCGCGGCTGCGGTGGTCAGCCGCCATCGACCACCTCGTCGCCTCGACCACACCGGTGCCGTCGCCGGAGGCGCCCATGCACACCGAGACACTTGGACAGATCATCGACCGAATGGCCCAGCTCACGGCCCTCGCGTTCGCCACGCTGATCGACGGACTGGACCTGGTATTCCACGACATCCATACCCAGCTCGACGATCTGGCCAAAGGCTATGAGGATCTCGCCGCCGAAGTGGTCACCGGAACCCGACGCCTACCCATTCGTGATCCCAGCCGATAGTGCCGACTCCGTCCGTCGCAGACGATACGGATCACCACACCGACAACGGCGAAGATCCACGCCCTGCCGTTTACGGCGGATCGATACTGTGCGCCATATTCTCTGCGCCCGTGGGTAGTCCGAAGAGGTCAAGAGAGGTCCGGAGAGAAGGAGAATCCGTGAAAACACGTACGTTCCTCGGTGCTGTGGTCGCCGCGGCGGCGGTCTCGATGGCGGGCAACGCGGTTGCCGCGGCTGCGCCGACGCAGATCGCGAATCAAGACACTGCCGACTATCTGGTCGGCGACACCGTGTATTTCGCCTACGCCAGTTCGAACTGCGCTATCCGGCCGAATGGCGATGTGGGGTGCGATATCCCATTCGGCACGAACCTGTACGGCTTCCCCATCTACGACCTCTCCATCGATCTGCCGTTCCTGCCTGCCCATCCGACCTTCGGCCTGGTCGGCGCACACGGCCGACCCGGCAGCCAACCAATCGCCGGCACTATCAACTACGCGGGCGCAAGCTGCACCGGCGGCGGCCGAGGCGCGCTGATCTGCACCTCGAAGGGCCACAGCTTCAGCTTCGGCTGGTCGGGCACCCAGATCAGCTGACGACGATCCGGACGCCCACCGGCACCAGGCGCGTGCTGGACTTCCGGCTGCCTCGCCGAGAGCTCAGGAAATGAAGCCCACCGGGTGTACCGTGCGCCAGTGTTCGGCGATGTCGATGCGCCGGGTGATCCACACCTGGTCGTAGGACTGCACGTGGTCGAGCAAGCGCTCCAGCGCGGCGGTGCGGGCGGGACGGCCGATCAGGCGGCAGTGCAGGCCGATCGAGAGCATCTTCGGGCTGCCTTCCGCGCCTTCCCGGTAGAGCACGTCGAAGGCGTCGCGCACGTGGGCGAAGAACTGTTCGCCGGTCGGGAAGCCCGCGGGCGAGGCGAAGCGCATGTCGTTGGTGTCGAGGGTGTAGGGCACAACCAGGTGGTCGTGGCCGTGCACGCGCACCCAGTACGGGAGGTCGTCGGCGTAGGAATCTGCGTCGTAGGCGAAACCGCCGTGCTGCACCACCAGCTCCCTGGTGTGCGGCGAATCGCGGCCGGTGTACCAGCCCAGGGGTGCGGCGCCGGTCAGCTCGGTCAGGATGCGCACGGCCTCGGCCATGTGCGCGCGTTCGGTGTCGCGGTCGGTCAGCTGGTAGGACTTCCAGCGCAGCCCGTGGCAGGCGATCTCGTGGCCGAGTTCGCGGAAAGCGGCCGCCGCCTCCGCGTTGCGCTGTAGGGCGCGGGCGACGGCGAAGACGGTCAGCGGCAGCCCGCGGCGCTCGAAGACGCGCAGCACCCGCCACAGTCCGGCGCGGGAGCCGTATTCGTAGAGCGATTCCATGCTCATGTGCCGGTTCGGGAATGCCTCAGCAGGAGTCATTTCCGACAGGAATGTCTCGGAATGCGCGTCCCCGTCCAGGACGTTGTTCTCGCCGCCCTCCTCGTAGTTGAGCACGAACTGGACCGCGATCCGCGCGGCGCCCGGCCACTGCGGGTCCGGCGGGTTCGGACCGTAACCGACGAAGTCCCGGGCCTGACCACTCATGCTGCGTCCCTTCGCGCATGACCGGAGCCCTCCGTGGTCACGCTCCGCTGCCGCCTCCTGGCCTGACCACTCATCCGCCGAGCTCTCCGTACAGCCGTAACCGCGCCATCCCGCCGTCGGGATAGATGTCCAGGCGGACCTCTTCCACCGACGCGGCCATCGGTGCGATCGGGAACCGATGTCTGGTGTCGGGCTGCAATGCGGTGCGCGGCAACAACTCCAGTTCGGTGCCGTCGGTGGTGCGGCCGGTGAGCCGGGCCGCGCCCGGACTGTTGCCCAGGAAGTACGAGGTGTCCAGCTCGGCGAGGCGGATCAGCCCCGGTCCGGCCAGGCGGATGCGTACCCAGTCGTTGCCCTCGTCCCTGCGGCGAGCGGTCTCCCAGCCGTCGCCCATGGACCGGGCCAGGCCGGGATAGAGCAATTGATTGGGCGAACTGTAGAAGCGGTTGGAGCAGCCCAGCACCAGCGCACCGTTCTCCAGCGCGGCCAGATCCAGCGGCCCGAGGCCGAGCAGTCGCGGATCGGGTCTTCCCTCGCCGTGCACCCGCAACCGCGCCACGCCGCCGTCGGGATGCATGGTCAGCTTCACGTGCGTCCAGCGTTTCTCGTTCTCGACGGTGAACAGGTTGCGGCGGTCGCCTGCGACCGGGGAACGGTCGATCAGCATCACCCAATCATCGCGTGCGGCAATGGTTTCCGCGGCCGGATAGTCCTCGATCTCCAGCGCCGACACCGAAACCGCGGGCGGGTAGTTGCCCTTGAACCACGCGGTGTCGACCACGATGCCGCGGATCACGCCCGGCACGCCCAGCCGCACGATCGCGGAATCGTCGCCGGGCTGCCCGCGGTGCCTGCGGGTCTCCCAGCCGTCGTAGATCTGACCTTTGTGCCCGAAGGTGGACGGCCGGCGCTCGGCGGGGCCGGGGTTGATCAAATTCTCTTTCTCGGCGAAGAATTCGTCATCGGCCCAGATCACCGAGCCGCCGATCGGGCGGACCGCCAGATCCGGCAGCAGCGTGAACTCTTCGTCCTCGAGGCCGTCGCGCATCGCGCCTCCGGTGTCTTCGCGGGACGCCCGCGCATGGTCGGCGTCGTCCGGGACCGCACCGTCAGGAAGGCCGTTCACATCGCCTCCTCCGGAATCGGTGCGCGTGCCGCCAGTGCGCGCAGCACCGCCTCGGTCAGTTCCGGGGCGCCCGCGGTCGGCCGGGCGCCGCAGTCGATGCCGCGCAGAACCGTGGCGGCCAGCGCTTCCGCGGTGGCGGGCTCGTCCACGACGTCGCCGCCGCGCCGGGCCAGATAGTCCAGCAGCCGCGGCACCGCCACGTCGATGGCCCGGCGGAAGAAGTCGTAGGTGGCCAGCCAGCGCGTGACGAGGTGACCGGGATGCATGTCCCAGCCCTGGTAGTACCCGCGCCGCAGGGCTCGGGCGACCAAGCGGTGATGGTTGCGCAGCGCGGCCTCGGGGTCGGCGTCGGGCACGATCTGGGTGGAGCCGTCGCACACCCACACCCCGGTCTGGGCGGCCGCGACCTGCATGACCGCCTTGGCGTAGTCGGCGGCCGGATGGTCCAGCGCCTGGTCCGGCGCGGCGACGCCACATGCCGCGGTGTAGTCGTAGGTGCCGAAATGCACTGCGCTGCACCGCCCTTCGGCCAGTCTCAGCATGGTGGCCACCGGGGCGGTGCCGTCCGCCGCGAGGATCGCCTGCGGGCTCTCGATCTGTAGTTCGAAGCGCAGACTGCCCTCCGCGATGCCGTAACCGCGTTCCAATCCGACACACAGCTGCACCAGCGCTGGGACCTGCTGCGCCGCACGGATTTTCGGGACGGTGAAGACGAAACCCGCCGGCACCCCACCCGCGCCCTCCAGCACCAGGTCCAGGGTCCGCAGGGCACGCCGACGCTCACCGACTCCCAACCCCTTCATCCGGATGCCGCTGCTCGCCGGGCGCGGTCGCTGCGCCCGAGCATCGACGACGACCTGCTGCGCATTGTCGAAGTGCCGCCGGCGCAGGCCCGGGACCTCGTCGGATTCGTCGGCGCCGCCTGCCGTGGACGCGCCGACCGGGTGGCCACCGGAGCGCCGCGCCCATGACGCGAGCATGACGCCCGCCGCGATGGCGGCGCGGTCCTCCTCGGCGTCGGGGCGCAGGCCGTAGCCGTCCTCGAAGTCGATGCGCAGGTCCTGGACCGGGTCCAGCTCCAGGCGCTTGCGCACGTCGGGCAGCGACCCGGTTTCGTCGAGGGTGGCCAGCAGATCATGGTGGCGGTCGAGCAATTCGACCGCGGTGGCGCCCCATTCGGCAGCAGTTTCCTCCACCACGCGATCGGCCGGGACGTACACCGTGTGGATCGGCTGCGACCTGCCGTTCGACCCCGGATACCTCCGGCGCAGGTCGGCGTCGACCGTGTCGAGCATCGCCTCGATCCTGGCGCGGACGTGCTCGGGCACCTTGGTCATCGCGACTCCTTCTTCCCCAGCGCGGCCCAGATCCGGTCCGCGGTCATCGGCAGGCGATCGAGGCGGACACCCATCGCGTCGCGGATCGCGTTGGCCAACG
The DNA here is from genome assembly GCF_965283145.1 of Nocardia sp. Marseille-Q1738. NCBI lineage: Bacteria > Bacillati > Actinomycetota > Actinomycetes > Mycobacteriales > Nocardiaceae > Nocardia > Nocardia sp. Marseille-Q1738. Next base: position 76,999 of record NZ_CBDIMS010000014.1, read on the forward strand.
CGGGCGCGACCGGGTTGTACGGCGACTCGCTCATCGATTTGGCGCCCAGCGGCCCGAGGATGTCGGCCGTCTCGGCGAAGTACACCTCGGTGTGGGGCACGTCGGCGAACTGCGGCACGTGGTAGTGCCGCAAGGTCTGCGTGAGCACCACGCCGTGGTCGCTGCGCATGTCCTCGTACAGCGCGGTGCCGATGGCCTGCGCGACACCGCCTTCCACCTGCCCGCGACACTGCACCGGGTTGAGCACGGTGCCCGCGTCGGCGGCCTGGATCGACTGGAGGATGCGGACCGAGCCGGTGTCGGGGTGCACGGCCACCCGGAAGGCGTGCACGTTGAAGCTCACCGACCTGGGGCTACCCGCGTGCTCGGCGCGCGCTGTGAGATCGCCGCGAGCCAGCAGTTCGGTCGCGCCGAGTAGCTGATCACCGCAGTGCACACCCCCGGACGTCAGCACGCAGTCGTGCTCCGGAACACCCGACACCTCGGCCGCCCTGGCCAGCAGCAGCCCGCGTAACGCGCCCGCGGCCGCGTAGACGGCCTTGCCTGCGACCACGATGCCGGTGGAGCCGAACGCGCCGGTGTCGTACTCCACCAGGTCGGTGTCGGCATGCCGGACCACGATGCGGGACACGTCGGTGTCCAGCGCGGTAGCCGCGAGCTGAGCGTGCACCGTCGTCGTGCCGTTGCCGAATTCCGCTGTGCCGACGCGGATCTCGTAGCGTCCGTCGGACAGCAGCGACGCCGTCGCCGTCGATCGGTGGCCGCGCGGCGGGACGGTCGCGATCATCGCGGCGGCCATCCCGGTGCCGACGCGCCACTCCGGGCCGGGCGCGTGCACGTCATTGCCCCGCAGCAGTGCCCGCTCGGCCAGGTCCAGGCACTGGTCCAGGCCGTAGCTGCCGAACATCAGGTCACCCTCGTTCACCGCGGCTCCGACGAACGGATCGCCGGGCACCACGACGTTGCGGCGCCGGAATTCGAACGGGTCGATGCCCAGCGCATGCGCGAGATCGTCCAGCGCCGACTCGACGCCGAAGATCACCTGTCCGAGTCCGTAACCGCGGAACGCCCCGGAGGGAACGTTGTTGGTGTACACCGCTCGCGCGTCGACGCGTTTGTTGGCGCAGCGGTAGAGCTCCACCGACTCACCGACGCCGTGGTACATCACGCCGCCGCTGTGGTTGCCGTAGGCCCCGGTGTCCGCGAGCACGTCGACGGCCAGAGCGGTCAGCACGCCGTTCGCGTCGGCGCCCGCCGTCACGGCGACGCGCATCGGGTGCCGACAGGTCGCGGCGGTGAACTCGTCGGAGCGGGTGAACTCGTACTGCACCGGCCTGCCGGTCCGCAGGACGGCCAGTGCGATCAGGTCCTCGGCCAGCATCTCCTGCTTCGCGCCGAATCCGCCGCCGACCCTGGCCGCGAACACCCGCACCCGCTGCGGCGGCAGTCCGAAAACGCGGCACAGTTCGTCGCGCACCAGGAACGGAACCTGGGTACTGCACCGGATGACCAGCCTGCCCGCGTCGTCCAGCCAGCCGACCCCGCCGTGCGTCTCCAGGTGCACGTGCTGCCCGCGCGGTGAATGCCACACACCACGCACAACCTGGGCCGCTGCCGCCAGGCCCGCCGCCATGTCGCCCACCTCGCCGTGCACTTCGGCGACCAGATTGCGGCCCGGATCGGCGATTCGCGCCGGCTCGAGTTTGTCCCCATGCAGTTTCGGCGCGTCGGCTCGTAGCGCCTCCTGCGGGTCGAACACCGCGGGCAGGATCTCATAGTCGACGTGCAGCAGCCGGACCGCCGCGCGGGCGGTCGCGACGCTCTCCGCCACCACCGCGGCCACCCGCTGCCCGACGAATCGGACGGTCCGGTCCAGCACGTAGGTGTCGTCGGGATCGTCCATCCGCAGCTCATGCCGTGCGGTCGAGAACGCCACGTCCGGCGCGTCGGCGTAGGTGAGCACCGCGTGCACGCCCGGCAGCGCCTCGGCGGCCGCGGTGCGGATCGATCGGATTCGCGCGTGCGGGTGCGGACTCCGCAGCACCGCGATATGCAGCGGGGCAGTCGGGGGCCCGTCGGCCGCATCTCCCATGCGCGGCCGGTCCGCCGCGAAGAAATCAGCGGCGAACTCGCGCTCCATGGCCGCGGGCGGCAGATCGAGGGTGAAGGGTTCGCTGCCGCTGACGATGCGTGGTCCGGCGAGAGCGCCGACTCCGGCGCCTGCGCCGCCGACCTTCGTCACGGTCTCATCGAGCGCGATGGCGGCGGGGTCGTCCGGGATGGGCGGCTCGCCCAGTGCCGCACGGATCGCGCGGTAACCGGTGCAACGGCACAGGTTTCCCTTCATCAATTCGGCGAGTTCGCTTTCGCGTCCGCGGAGTGGTCCATCCGGAGCACAACCCAGTCCCGCCGCGGTGACGACCATGCCCGCGGTGCAGAAACCACATTGGAATCCGGCGTTGTCGACGAATCGCCGCTGCACCGGGTGTGGGTCCTCCGGCGTCCCGAGCCCGGCGGCCGTCGTAATGGAGTGCCCGGCAGCGCGATAGGCGGGAAACACACAGGAGTGCACCGACATTCCGTCGACCAGCACCGAGCAGGCCCCGCAATCGCCCGCGTCACATCCCTTTTTCACGGCCAGATGGCCACTCTCGCGCAAGGCCGTGCGCAGGCATTGTCCCGGTCGCGCCTCGAACTCGACAGGCTTGCCGTCCACCTCGAACCGCATCACGATCCCCACCCCCGCCCTTCTCCGGCGACCTCCCGTTGGCCGCTCGCGCACAGGGACCTGCGCAACCGCTGGCCCGGCCGCGCCGCAATTCCTACGGGCCTACCGTCCACCTCGAACCGCATCACGATCCCCACCCCCGCCCTTCTCCCGCGACCTGGCAATGGCCGCTCACGCGCAGGGACCTGCGCAACCGCTGGCCCGGCCGCGCCGCGATTCCTACGAGCTTGCCGTCCACTCCGAACCGCATTACGACTCCCGCTCCCCCAGTTCCGGCGAACTCACAATCGCCGCTCGCACACAGGGCCCTGCGTAGGCCCGGCCGCACCTCGGACTCAACAAGCTTGCTGTCCACCTCGCACCGCGTCATGATGCGCGTTCCCGCAGTTCACCGGCGACCTCGCGGGCGAGCATCCCGGCGACGTGCCGCCGCCACTCCGGCGACCCGTGCGGGTCGTCGAACCAGAGCGTGGGATCGATCGCGCCCAGGGCGTCCCGCAACTCGACGTCGCTCGGTGGTGCGGCGAAGTCCAGGACGACCGGCTTGGTCGTGGCGGCCGTGATGGTGACCGCGCTGCGGCCGTCCGGATCCCGCCGTCCCATCACCACCGCGCCGGACCGGCCGAGCGGGGCGAGCGCGATCTTCCGAAAGCTGGTGTGCGCCAGCAGACTCGACCGCGGCAGGTAGATCGAGCGCAGTACCTCGCCGGGCCGCAGGGCGGTGCACCCGGGACCGATGACGAAGTCCCGCAACGGAATACCGCGATCGACGCCGTCCGCCGCCCACACCAGCGCCAAGCCGTCGAGCGCGACCAGCGCACCGAGCACCGCTCCGGCGGGCAGCGCGAGACAGACGTTGCCTCCGACGGTGGCGGTGCGCCAGATCTTGTGTGAGGCCAGCAGCGCCCGGCAGGATTGCGCGAACAGCGCCGTCCCTGGCCACAGGTCGCGCAAGACCGGCGCGCCCAGCTCGCGCCGCTGCGCGGCGCCCGCGAACTCGGCCAGAGTGCAGGTCGCGGCGATCTCCAGTCCGTCGTCCACCACCTCGAACGGGGGCCAGCTCATGGTCGTGATGTCGATCAGGCGCACCAGCTGATCCTGCGGTTCGGAGAACAGGAAGGTGCCACCGGCGAGCACCGCGGTCGACGCGCCGAGCAGCGCCAGGTCCTCTCGCTCCCGGGCGATCACCACCTCGCGGATCGTGTCCAGGTCCACGTCTCACCTCGTTCCTGCCTCCCCGTCACGGTAGAGCCAGTCGGTTGCCGCCACATTGCGCGTGACGCACGCCAGATTGCGCGGCCGTTACCTGGCCGCGAGCCACCATGTCCGAGCCCTCGGTCCACCATCCAGAGCTCCCGCCCGCCTCCGCGAGTCGCCCGAGCCGACACTGTCTCAGTATCTCGCGTCCGGCCTGACCAGGCACGAAACCGCGCTCACAGCCGCGATTGCGCCCCCACGCCCCGCTCTACCGACCGCAACAGCAACCCGATCACGGCCGACTCACCATCGCGCGTGCGCGACGTCCCGACCCGCGGTAGCTTCGCCCCACACCGAAGAGGCCCTCCTCCCCAGCATGGTCCGGCGCACCGCCGGCAAGCTCGTAGCGCGACGCGTTCGCAGCGGTCCGCTCATCTCGCTTTCGCGACCAACGCCGCCTGTGCCCGGGCCACCTCGGTGGCGACCACGTCCGTGGCGACTGTGCGTACCTCGCCGTCGCGGACCACCTGGCGTCCGTTCACCAGCAGCGCGGCCAGCGGTGGCGGTGCGCCGAGCACCAGTGCGGTCACCGGGTCATCGATTCCGGCGTGCGCGGCGGTGTCCAGGCGCCATAGTGCCAGATCCGCCAGTTTGCCTACTTCGATCGAGCCGATCTCGGCGGCGCGGCCCAGCACTCGCGCGCCGCCGATGGTGGCGAGTTCCAACGCGGTGCGCACCGTCATCGCGCGGGGTCCGCCGCGGTTGCGGGCCCACAGCAGCGCGTGCCTCGCCTCCTCGATCATCGAGCCGGACTCATTGCTCGCCGCGCCGTCGACGCCGAGCCCGACCGGGACGCCCGCGCGCACCAGGTCGGCGGTGCGCGCGATACCGGCGCCGAGCCGCGCGTTCGAGGTCGGGCAATGCGCCACGCCGGTGCCGGTTTGCGCCATGGCCTCGATCGCGTGGTCGTCGAGATGGACGGCGTGCGCGTACCAGACGTCGGGGCCGAGCCAGCCGAGCCGCTCCAGGTATTGCGCGGGTGTGCACTCGAAAGCTTGTGCGCAGTAGTCCTGTTCGTCGAGGGTTTCGGCGAGATGGGTGTGCAATCGGACGCCGGCGGTGCGGGCCAGCGCCGCCGATTCCCGCAGCAGTTCCGGCGTGACCGAGAACGGCGAGCACGGCGCCAGCGCGATCCGCAGCATCGAGTCGAACGAAGGGTCGTGCCAGCGCTCGACGGCCTCCGCGCTCGCGGTGAGGATGTCGTCCAGGCTCTCCACGATGTGATCGGGCGGCAACCCGCCCGCACTCGCCCCGAGATCCATCGAGCCGCGGCAGGGATGGAAACGCAGCCCCACCTCGGCTGCCGCGGTGATCTCAGCCCCGAGCAGGTCACCGCCCTCCCGCGGGAACAAGTAGTGGTGATCCGTCGTGGTGGTGCATCCGGTGCGGGCGAGCGCGGCCAGCGCACCCGTCGCGGCGACGCGCACCGCGTCCTCGTCGATGCCCGCCCAGATGGGATACAGCGTGCTGAGCCACTCGAACAGAGTGTGATCCGTGGCCAAGCCGCGGGTGATCCACTGGTAGAGGTGCTGGTGGGTGTTCACCAAGCCGGGAGTCAGCAGGCAGCCGCGGCCATCGATACGCCGCGCGCCCGCGTCGGCTTCGGGCGCGTCACCCTCGCCGACCGCCTCGATCCGGTTGCCGCGCACGACGACGTAGCCGCGCGAGTACTCGGTGCGGCGCTCGTCGACGGTAGCGATGGCGCAACCAGCGATGACGGTCACCTGGTCCACGCGAGACCCGCTTCCGGTGCGTCGGCGCGCGCCACGGTGGCGTGGATCAGACCGTAGGGCCGGTCGTCGGCGTGATAGACCTCGCCGCGGTTCTCGATGCCGAAACGGGCCAGGTCGTAGTCGAAATGGTGCTTGTTCGGCGCGGCGAGCCGGATCTCGGCCAGCACCGGGTACGCCGCGAGCGCGGCTTTGCCCATCTCGAACAACGTCTGCTGGAGCGCTTTCGAGTGCAGCGTCGCGAACGTCTCCACCAACCGGGCCCGCACTCCCGTGTAGACCTCGTCCCAGTCGACGCCACCGGTGTCCGCGAAGCGCCATTCGGCGACCAGCGAGGTGGCCAGCATCCGGTCGTCGGTCGGCGCGAGCACGGTGAACTCGTCGGTCAGGAAGCCCGTGAACTCCGACCCGGTCGACTTCAGGATGGTCAGGTCCTTGACCCCGCACACGACCCAGGCCAGCCGATCCGCACCGCTACCGGCAACGGTGACCGCCGCCGTGCGTACCTCGGGCCCCTGGCGCACCCAGGTGTGGTCGTGCTCGACCCCGCCGACCGAGACCCGCTGCCAGGCGTATTCGTCGACCTCGACGCGCGCGCTGGTCACCGGCTCGATCTCGGCGACGAAGTGGTCGGCCAGCGCCAGCGCGTAGTCCTCGATCGTGCGCAGTCCCGGCTGTTTCGCGAACGCGTAGGCGGTCTGCTTCTGCGTGTCGGTGGGCAGCACCTTCGCCTGGTCACCCGTGACGTACGCGTCGGCGAAATCGCCGCGCAGCACCGTGGAGACGTTCACGTCACGGATCTCGTGCCGCGCGGTCTGCCGGTAGATCCGGACGATCCGATTTTCCGCCTTGCCGTATCGGTGGTCCGACAGCACGATCGGCCCGGTCAGTTCCATGCTCGGCTCAGCTCCCTCGGTAGGTGGAAAAGGCGAACGGCGACAACAACAACGGGACGTGGTAGTGCCGGTCCTCGGTGACGACGAACGCGATGACGACTTCGGGATAGAAGGTTTCGACCTCGTGGCGCGCGAAATAGGCGCCGGTGTCGAACACCAGACGATAGGTTCCCGGTTCGAGGGCTTCGCCCAAGGCCCGGATCCGGCCATCCGCGTCGGTTTCCCGCGAATCGAGCTGCCGCGCCTGCTGATACAGCGTCACCGTGACGCCCGCGGCCGGTACGCCGCGCACCGCGTCCAGCACATGGGTGCTCAGTGTGCTCATGACTTCACCTCGCTGGCGCTCGGCTCCGTCATGACCACGAACGTGGCTGTGTTGACTGTTCGCTCGCTACGCTCACTCATGACTTCACCTCGCTGGCGCCCGGCTCCGTCATGACCACGAACGTGGCTGTGTTGACTGTTCGCTCGCTACGCTCACTCATGACTTCACCTCGCTGGCGCCCGGCTCCGTCATGACCACGAACGTGGCTGTGCTGACTGTTCGCTCGCTCATGACCGCTCCTCCAGCAGCGCGCGCAGCCGGATGCGGTTGATCTTCGCCAGTTCTGTTCGCACGACTCGCCTTTCGGTCTCGGGATCATTGCGCAGCCGGGCGGTGAGCAGCGCTAGTAGTTCCTCGGCCGACTTGCCGCTCGCGCATACGAGGTAGATGTGCCCGAACCGTGCCTCGTAGGCGCGATTGCCCTCGGCGAGCGCCGCGCGGACCGCGTCCGCCGCACTCGCCACCCCCGCCTGCTCCCGGGCCGATGCCGCCGAGCGCGGCCGCTCTCCGATCCGGGGGTGCCCCGCGAGCGCGAGCTCCAGCTCGGAGTCCGGCAATCGCTCCAGCACCGCGTCGGCGGCGTCGAGCAGCGCATCGACGCTCCGGTACGGACGGCCCTCGACCAGCGCCCGCGCGAAGCCCGGCGACGAGCAGCAGCCGAGCACCGCAGTGCAGGCCGCGTCGTCGGACAGCGCGTCGAAGGCCGCGAGTCCAGGTCGCTGATCCGTCATCCGACCAGCATCGAGTACGACCTCACGGACCGCCACCGGAAACGGGACAGATCACCCTCGGCGTGTCGCCCAGGTGAACGCGGCCTGAGCACTGGTTTCACGTCGTGCGTCGCAGACCGCCCGGTATTACCGTCATAGCCATGGCTGATCAGGAGCGCTCGGCTGTCGCGCCCTGCGCGGGTGTCGTTCTCGCCGCCGGCGCGGGAACACGCTACGGGCGGCCCAAAGTGCTCGCCGAGGGCGGCGCGTGGCTGCGCGCGACGGTGGCCGCGCTGCGCGATGGCGGCTGCGATCCGGTGATCGTCGTGCTCGGCGCGACCGGCCCGACGCCGCAGATCGTCGATCTGCCGCCGGGCGTGCGGCACGTATGGGCCGCCGACTGGGCCACGGGGCTCAGCGCCGCTCTACACGCCGGTCTGATCGCCGCGGCCCGTACCCCCGCGCGCTACGCCGCGATCATGCCGGTGGATACACCCGACGTCGGCGCCGACGTAGTCGCCCGGGTCCTCGCCGCCGCGCTCGCGGCACCCAGCGGCCTCGCGCGCGCTGTGTTCCACGACACACCCGGACACCCCGTTGTTATGGCACACAAGCATTGGAACGCGGTTTGTGAGACCGCAGCAGGAGATTCCGGAGCTCATACCTATTTGACCGGCAGAAACGATATGGTGTGCGTCACGTGCGACGATTTGGCGACGGGGATCGATCGTGACTTTCCGGCCACGACCGCACGGTGATCGGAGCTAGCTGATGCGGGACATCATCGACGACCTGTTGCGGGTGTGGCACTCGGGCCGGACCGGTGGACTGGCCACCATCGTGCGCACAGTGGGATCGGCCCCGTTACCGGTGGGCTCCGCGATGCTGGTCGACCCGGATGGCGGCGTGTACGGATCGGTCGCCGCGGGCGGGCTGGAGGACATCGCGTACGAGGCGGTGCTTCAGGCCGCCCGCACCGGCCAGCGCGTGTTGCACCGCTTCGGGGTGGCCGGCGGCTTCGACGCGGGTGCGAACGGCGAGGGGATGATGGACGTCTTCACCGAACCGTTCTCCCGAAGACATTTCCCGGAGTTTCCCGATGTGGCCGCCGAGATCGCGGCGCACCGGAGAGTCACCGTCTTCACGGTGGTGTGGAACTCCGACCCCGACCTGATCGGCCAGCACCTGATCACCGACCGAAGACACCCGACCGAACTGGTCGCACTGCCGGATTCCGACGTATTCGTCGCGTCGTTCGCCCCGCCGCCGCGCCTGATCATCTTCGGCGCCAATTCCTTCGCCGCCGCCCTCACCGTGCAGGCCGAACTGCTCGGCTACCGGGTGACGATCTGCGACTCGCGTCCCAATTTCGCTACGCCGGAAGCATTTCCCGGCGCCGAAGTCGTGGTCGACTGGCCGCACCGCTATCTCAACACTCTCTCCGCGGCCGGTGAAATCGATAGCAGCACCGCCATCGTCGTGCTCGCGCACGATCCGACGTTCGAAATCCCGCTGCTCACCGTGGCATTGCGACTACCCGAGCTGGGGTACCTCGGCGCTATGGGTTCACGCCAGGTACACATCCGGCGCATGGAGGACCTGCGGGCAGGCGGTTTCGGCGACGAGACCCTCGCCCGACTACATTCGCCCGCCGGCTTCGACATCGGGGCGCGCACGGCCCCCGAAGTCGCGGTCTCGATCGCGGCCGAACTTCTTGCCGCACGTGCCGCGCAACCGGCGCGACCGATCGACCCCTACAGCGGTGAAATCCCGGTCACCCCGAAAACCGCTGTAGGGCTCGGAATCTAGTTACTTCAGGCCGGGGTTCTCGGCATACACCTCGCGCAGCACGGACAGGTCGAACAATTGCTCGGCCTTGATATCGATCTTGGCGGTGCGCAGCGCGGCGATATTCTGCTCGATCAGCGCGTCGGTCATCGTCAGCAGGCCATGGGCGGCCGTATCCCGCGAGACCACCAGATCGTTCTGCGCGATGGCCTCTTTCGTCTGCTCGGCCAGATCGAGCTTCTGATCCTTGCCGTACACCTCGACCGCGAGCCGGGCCGACTCGGCCGGATCGGCGACCGCGTCCTTCCAGCCCTTGATCTCGGCGGCCAAGAACGCCTTCAGCTTGTCGCGCTCCTTGTCGATGGTGGACTGCGCGACCGTCAGTGTCTCGGCGACCAACGGCAGGTTGAAGTCGGCGAACAGGAAATGCGTGTTCTGGAAACCTTTGGCGGCGAGGACGATCGGTTCGTTCGTCACATAGCTGACCCATCCGTCGACCTCGCCATTGGCCAGTGGGGTCGGATCGAACTGCGCGGGCACGATGGTGACGTCGCTCGGCTTCATCCCGTTGGCGGTGAGCAGTGCGTTGAAGATCAGCTGGTTGGTGTCCTGCACGCCGATCTTGCGGCCCTTCATCTCCGCAGGCGTCCGGATCGGCTTGGCCGCGGAGCTCACGATCGCGAACGGGTTCTTCTGATAGGTGGTCGCGACGATCTTCGCGGGCAGACCCTCCAGAATCGCCGGTGCGGTGGTCTGCGGCGCCGACAGCCCCAGCCACACCTTGCCGGTGTCCAATCCCGCTTCCACCGACGTGCTCGCCGCGCCGCCCGCGATCAGGTCGACCGCACCGAAACCGGCTTCCTTGAAATAGCCTCTGGCGTCGGCGAAGTACTCGCCCGCGAATTCGATGTTCTTCAGCCAGGACAGCTGCACCGCGACCTTTCCGTATTTCGAGCCGTCCGGGGTCGAGCCGCCCGACGTGTCGCTTGTCTCACCGCCGCAGGCGGCCGAGGCCATCGAGCCGCCGAGCACGGCCGCGGTGAGCGAGGAATAACGGAGAAAAGTGCGTCGGTTCAGGTGCCCGAACGTGGAGCGCTGCACGGGTGTCATGGGCCGAATCTAGGTGCCTTGCGTTTCGAATTCTTTACTTTGACGTTCCGAGCCTGGATTTGCGCGAATTTCGCTGACAGACCGCACGGTCAGTATTGTCCCGCCTCCGGCCCGAAACGTGCGAGCACCAGATTCTCGATGACGCCGACGATCGCGTACAACACCACCGAGACCAGGGTGACGATGACGATCGAGGCCCACAGCTTGCTGTACTGGAAGGTCGGGATGGCCCGGATCAGGCTGGCCCCGAGCCCGGTCCCGCTGCCGAGCCACTCGCCAAGCAGCGCGCCGATCAGCGCGCCGGGCACCGAGATCCGCGCGGCGGCGAACACCGAGGGCAGCGCCGCGGGCACTGCGACCATGCGCAAACCGGTCCACCGCGATCCGCCGTAGGCGGCCACCAGCTCCAGCGCCTGCCGCGGCGCGGTGCGCAATCCCGCCATGATCATGACCAGGGCGGGGAAGAACACGACGATGGCGGCGAGCACGGCGACCCCGGCCAGGCCGCGGCCGAAGACCAGCACGATGATCGGGGTCAACGCCACCAGCGGCACCGAGCGCAGCAGCATCGCCACCGGAAGAAATGTCTGCTCGACCGCGGCGAACGACACGAACAACGCGGCGACCACCAGCGCGGCCAGCATGCCCGCGCCGAACCCGATAGCCGCGTCCCGCAGGGTGATCTGGAGATCGTCGAGAATGGCCTGACGCGCGGTGTCCGCGTTGGGCGCCGTCACCAGATAGGTCCAGATATCGCCGGGTGTCTTGCCGACTCGCGGGCCGACCTGCGGAAACGCCTTCAGGAAGACGTACCAGATCACCAGCATCAGCAGCAGCGAAGTAGCCAGCGGGAACAGAAACCGCCCGATTCGTCGCAGCAGGCTCATCGTGCGCCCGCCGCATCGATCGGCCCGGGGAGTCGCGACGCGCCATGGCTTTTCATCGCATGCGCTACGCAATTGTTCGTCATCGTGCCTCCTGCGCGGTCCACGGAGCGACCAACCGCGCGCCCAGCGCCACCAGCGCGTAGCCGAGTCCGGCCAGCGCCGCGGCGGCCAGCGCCATGCCCCAGGTGCGCGGCACGTTGTAGGCGGTCTGCGCGGCGGTCAGCGCCACCCCGATGCCGCTGTCCACGCCGCCGAGGTACTCGCCGATGATGGCGCCGAGCACGGCGGACGGCGCGGCGATCTTCAGCGCCGCGAAGGTGCTCGGCAGCGCCGCGATCGCCTGCACCCGGTAGAGCTGTTGCCAGCGTCCGCCGCCGTAGGCGCGCACCAGGTCGAGGCTGGTGCGGTCGGCGGAGCGCAATCCGGCGACGGTGCCGACCATCGTGGTGAAGAAGCAGTACATCGCGGCGAGGAACACGGTCGGGGTGCGCCCGCCGAAAACGACCAGAATAATCGGGCCGAGCGCAAGCAGCGGCGTGCAATAGCTCAGGATCGCCAGCTGGGTGGCCAGCGATTCGATCGGCGGGACGAGCACGATCAAGACGGCCAGCGCGATGGCCAGCCCATTGCCCCAGACGAACCCCTGCAACGCACCGAGCGCGGTGATCCGGAAGTTGGGTCCGTACAAGCCCCATCCGTCGGTGTACATCGTGTGCAGCACCCGCCATGGGCTGGGTATGGTGCCGCCCGCGACCTCGAACGCCGCGAGAATCCACCACACCGCGACCAGCCCGAGCACGCCGAGCACACCGCCGTAGCGCTTCATGACGCGCCTCCCGCTCATGCCACGCCTCCCTTCCCCGACTTCCCGAACAGCAGCTCGGACAGATAATCGTGCAGCTTGTGGAACTCCGGTGTGCGCATCATCTCCGGCAGCCGCGGGCGCGGCAGGTCGATCTCGACCAGCTCCAGCACCCGGCCCGGCCGCGGGCTCATCACGGCCACCACGTCGGACAGGAACACCGCCTCCGCGATGCCGTGCGTGACCATCAGCGTGGTCGCCGGTTTCTCGGTCCAGATCCGCAGCAACTCCAGATTGAGCCGCTGCCTGGTCATGTCGTCGAGGGCGCCGAACGGTTCGTCCAGCAGCAGCACGGTCGGCTTCACCACCAGCGCCCGCGCGATCGAAACCCGCTGGCGCATGCCGCCGGACAGCTGCGCGGGTTTGGCCTTCTCGAAGCCGTCCAGCCCGACCAGCCGGATCAGGTCGGCGATCTGTCCCGGCTCCGGCGTCATCCCGGCGACCTGGAGCGGCAGCTTGATATTCGACTCCACCGACCGCCACGGCAGCAGCGCGGAATCCTGGAACGCGATGCCCAGCTCGTGGTGCCCGCGCAACTCGGCGGGCGTCTCGCCGTTGATCAACGCCTGGCCCGCGGTCGGCGTCTCCAGACCGGCGAGGATACGCAGCACCGTCGACTTGCCGCAGCCGGAGGGGCCCAGCAGCGACAGAAACGCGCCCTGCTCGGTGTGCAGATCCACGGAATCCAACGCCTGCACCGGTTTCCGCCCTACCCGGAAGGTCTTGGTCAACCCGCTGAGGTGAATTCCGCTCCCCCCGGCGGTACTGCTTTCCGTGCTCATGACGGTCACCCTAGGAGCACCCGGTTGCGCGGATATTGCGAATGGCGTCGTCAGATTGCGCAATCGTTACGGTGCGCACGAAGGCCGCCGCGCGAATTTCGGATCGCGGCGATCCGATACGGATGAGATGCGGCCCGCCGCTGGTTGCACGACAGGTGAACCCGATCATCACGCTGCTCGACGCCAAGCTGCACATCGCGGGCTCGGAGATCCTCTGGCGCGAAGTGATCGGCAACGGCTTCGGCCTGGCCTCCGCGATCGGCGGCATGCGGCGGCGGGTCTGGGCCTGGCCGATCGGCATCGCCGGGAACGCCCTGCTGTTCACGGTGTTCGTCGGTGGCGTGTTCAACACCCCACAGCAGCTGAACATGGCGGGGCAGGCCGGACGCCAGCTGATGTTCATCGCGGTCAGCGTCTACGGCTGGTGGCGGTGGTATCAGCACGCGACCCGGGACACCGGACTCGAGCATCGCGGTGTCGATCCGCGTTGGGCCAGTTCGCGCGAACGCGTGGCACTCGTGGCCGCGATGCTGCTCGGCACGGCGGTGTTCGCCCAGCTCTTCGCATGGATCGGCTCTTATGGCCCGTGGGCCGAGGCGTGGATCTTCACCGGTTCGGTGCTGGCCACCTATGGCATGGCGCGCGGGCTGGCCGAATTCTGGTTGATCTGGATCGCGGTCGACCTCGTCGGCGTTCCATTGCTCCTGCGGGCTGGTTACTATCCGTCGGCCACCTTGTATCTGGTCTACGCCGGCTTCGTGTCCTGGGGATTCCTTGTCTGGGCGCGCAGCATGCGGCCGGGTGACGAGAACGTTCGGCCACCGGTGCCGGTCGCCGCTCCGGACTGACGGACGCTTACACCACGTCGACCCGCACGCCCGCCGCGCGGATGGTCGCGACGGCCGAGGGATCGGCGTCGGAATCGGTCACCAGTAGCTGCACCTGGTCGATGCCGCAGATGCGGGCCAGGGCCGTGCGCTCCAGCTTGTCCGCGGTGGCCACCACCAGCACCCGCCCGGAACGCCGGACCATCTCGGTGGTCACCCCGGCCTCGTCGATGTGCCTGCACTGGGCGCCGCCCTCGGCGGAGATCGCGTTCACGCCGAGGATGAGGTCGTCGAGCCGCAATTCGGCCAGCGCCCGTTCGGCCAGTGGTCCGTGCAGCTCGTAGGACTCCCGCCGCGCCACCCCGCCGAGGACGATCGTGCGCACGTGCGGCCGCAGCACCATCTCGCCCGCGATGTTCAGCGCGTTGGTGACGATGGTCAGCTGCTCGTCACCGGACAGTCCGAGGTCGGTCCGTCCGGCCAGCGCCCTGGCCACCGCCGTCGTAGTGGTGCCGCCGTTCATTCCCACCACCGCGTGCGGATTGATCAAGGCGGCGGCGTGTTCGGCTATGCGCTGCTTGGCTTCGCCGCCGGACTGCCGGTAGCGGGCGGGCAGGTCGTAGGCCACGGCGGTCGCCACCACGCCGCCGTGCGTCCTGGTCGCCAGCTGCTGTTCGGCGAGCGCGGTGAAATCGCGGCGCACGGTCGCGGCGGACACGCCGAGCCGCTCGGCGGCTTCCTCCACCGAGAGCCGTCCGGTTTCGGCGAGCAGTTCCAGCAACCGGTTCCACCGTTGCGGACGATCGGTCGGTCCGGTCATCTCAGACCGTCCCAATCGTGCGGGAAGCCCGCTGTTTCGGTGCGCACGCGAACAATATGACCACAGGCATTCCGCTCAAGTCAGCGCCAGGCCGGAGTTCACGAAATACGCGATTTCCGCGCAGATTTCGTCCAGCCCGAGTGGCTCGTCCGGCGCCGTGCTCTGGACCAACTCCTGGGCAAGGGAATTGACCGCGCCGATCACGGCCAGAGCGAACAGATCGAAACGCCGCCGCGACCCGGTCTCGCCGCGCTCGATGGCGCGTTCAGCCTCGCTGACCAGCAATGCCGACAGCAGGCGGCGCTGCTGCCTGCGCCACTCCTCCACCGCGGCGCTCACGCCGACCACCTCGACATAGCAGACGCGGGCTCGGCGCGGGTCGGCGCAAGTGACCCCGAGATACGCCCGGAAACTCGCCACGACACGGGTGGCCAGCGGCTCGTCCGCGGTTTCGGCGAGCGCGACGAGCGCGCGGTCCAGGGCCTGCGCGGTGATGCGATTCGCCAGCGCGATGAGCAATGCCTCGCGGCTGCCCATGTCCTCGTAGAAACTGCGCGTGGAGACATTGGCGAAGGAACAGAGACGTTCGATGGACGTGGCCGCGTAGCCCTGGGTGCCGAATAGTTCGAGCGCGGCGTCGATCAGCCGGGTCCGGCGCTGGGCCACCCGTTGTTCCTTGGTCAGCCCGCCGTAGTGGCGACCGTCCGTGGCTCCGTGATCCTGCCGTGTCACCATTCGATGCTACCGTGCGGCAATCGCTGCTCCGCGCCGCGAACGTCGATCCGCGACGATCCCTTTGGCTCGTCAGCGGGCGTTCGGTCCATGAACCGCAAGGGATCTGGCCAAGTCCCGGCTATTTCACACTGCCCGCTGTGAGCCCCGCCACCAAGCGCTTCTCGATTACGGCGAACAGCAGCACCACGGGGATGATGCCGACGGTGGAAATCGCGAACACGTATTGCCACGCCGTGTCGTACTGACCGACGAACTTGGTGAGCGCCACCGACAGCGGCTGGTTCTCCGGCGTGGTCAGCACGACCAGGCTGGCGGCGAACTCGTTCCAGCACGCCACCACGACGAAGATCGTCGCCGTGACGATGCCCGGCCACACCAGCGGCAGGCTCACCCGGATCAGCGTCTGCCAGCGATTCAGTCCGTCGAGCAGCGCGGCCTCCTCGATCTCGATCGGGATCGCCGCGAAGAAACTGTGCAGGATCCACACCGCGAACGACAGGTTGAACGCCGCGTTCACCAGGATCATCGCCAGCCAGGTGTCGTTGATGCCGAGGGCGAAGAACTCCCGGATCAACCCGGTGACCAGGACGGTGGGCTGCAACATCTGGGTGACCAGCACCACGCCGAGAAACACGCCGCGGCCCGGAAAGCGATGACGGGCCGTGTAATACCCCGCCGGTATCGCGACCAGCAACACCAGCACGGTGGCGCAGACCGCGATGATGATCGTGCTGGCCAGGTTGAACGGCAGCGGCGTCTCCGGCGTGTCCCACATGGTCACGTAGTTGTCCGGGTGCCAGGACTCCGGCAGATACGTCGGCGGGATGCGCAGGATCTCGGCCCTGCTCTTCAGCGAGCCGAGCACCATCACCACGAACGGCAGCAGGAAGACCGCGGCCAGCACCACCCCGACCGCGGTGAGCTCCCAGCGCCTCCTTCTGGCCCGCGCGGGACCGGCGGCGGGTTGGGGCGCGTCGGGAACCTGTTCGATTCGCGCCACCTCGGTCCGGGTCGTCATCGGTCGACCTCCTGGGTCGGGCGGACAACCTTCACGTAGATCGCGATAACGACCACGATCAGCGCGAAGTTCAGCACGCTCATCGCGGCGGCCGTGTCGATCTGCTGGTTCTGCCGGATCAGCTTGAAGGTCAGCGTGGTCGTGGTGTCGGCGGAGAAGCCCGCGATGCTGCCGGTGATCACCTGCAGAATCGGCAGTGAGTTGAACACGTTGATGATGTTGATGATGGTCGCCACCGCGATCGCCGGGCGCAGCTGCGGCAGCGTGAGATAGCGGTAGCGCTGCCATGCGCTCGCCCCGTCGACCCGGCCCGCCTCCTCGATCTCCGCCGGGATCGATTGCAGCCCGGCCAGGATCGTGTAGGTCGTGAACGGCACCGAGACGAACACCGCGACGCCCATCGCCACGAGGAACGCCTGCGTCGGTTGCTTGGTGAAGCCGTAGCCCCGGTCCAGCACGCCGATGTCGACCAGGAACCGGTTGGCGATGCCGACGTCCGGATCGAGCAGGTAGTAGAAGATGGTCGTCGTCATCACCACCGACGCCGCCCACGGCACCAGGATCGCCATCCGCACCGCCGTGCGGCCGGGGAAGTCCTTGTTCAGGAACTGGGCCAGCGCCGCGGAAAGCACCAGCGTGATCAGCACGACGCCGACCACCCAGACCACCGTGTGGACCAGCACCGAGCCGAGTTCCGAGATCCCGAACAGTGCCCGGTAGTTGGCCAGCCCGGCGCTGCCGCGGTCCTGGCCGTAGGCGCTGAGGTCCCTGGTGCTGGTCCACACCATGTAGCAAGCCGGGAAGGCGACGATGGCCGCGATCAAGACCAGCGACGGCCCGATCCACGGCAGCGCCGCGAGCGTTCCTCTGCGCCGCACGCTACTTCGCGGCTTCCTGGATCCGCCGCAACACCTGGGCCGGGTCCGCGCCTTGGGCGATGGTGCCCATCTGCTGCCGGATCGCGCCCTGCGCCGCGGCCCATTTCGGGTTGTTGCTGGGATAGAACCGCGCCACCGGGAGCGTGGCGGCGAACGCCTTGGTGACCGGGTCGTCGGCGAGCGCGGCCGCGGCGCTGTGCGTGATCGGGATGAAGCCCTCGTGCTTGACGAAATTCGCGTACACGGCGGCGGAGTAGAAGTAGTCGAGGAACTTCCTGATCGATTCGGCCTTCTTGCCGTCCTTCTTGAACGCCATCAGATGATCGGCCACCCCGAGCGTGACCGGCGCGCCGGACTTGGTCGGCGACGGCGCGGTCGCGTAGCGCAGGCCGGGGTTCTTCGCGGCGATCTGGCCGATGGTGGGCGGTAGCGCCTCGATCATGCCGATCTTGCCCTGGATGAAGGCGTTGATCACGTCCTTGCGGTCGGTCGCACCCGGATTCGGCTGCGTCGCACCCGCATCGATGAGTTCACGCATGGCCCGCACGCCCTCAAGGTTCTCCGGGGTGTCCACGGTGATGCGGTCGCCGTCCGCCCAGGCGCCGCCCGCGCCGAACGTCCAGATGGAGGTCTCCCCCTGTGCCTCCTCGCTGCCCAATGGCAGTCCGTACCCGGAGACGCCGCCGCCGAGTGCCTGGATCTTCTTGGCCGCGTCGGTCAGCTCGGCCCAGGTCTTCGGCGGCCGGGTGATGCCTGCCTTGTCGAACAGCTCGGTGTTGTAGAACAGCGTGCGGGTGGAGGCGAACAGCGGCAAGGCATATTGCGTGCCGTTCAACGCGGCGTTCTGCGCGAAACCCGGCTGGATATCGGCCAGCACCGGCGGGGAGACGATTTCGGCCGCCGGGTAGAGCATGCCGTCGCCGGCGAAGCTGGCGTAGGCGTCGATATTGAGGATGTCCGGGGTGGTGGACGTGGACTGGAGCTTGGTGCGCACCACGTCGTTGATCGAGTTCCAGGACTCCATTTGCAGATTGACGGTGAGCCCCGGGTTCTGCTTCTGGAACTCGGCGATGATGCCGTCCCACAGAGCCTTGGTGCCCGTCGCGCCGTCGCTGTACGCGGGCGCGAGGAAGTTGATCGTGGTGTCGGAGTCCGCGGCGTCTTTCGAACCGAACCCGCACGATGACAGGGCCAGCGCAAAGCCGGTGACCATCGCGACTCCGGCAAGCACGCGGTGGAATGGTCTTTTCACGAGCAGAACCTTTCAGATTTACCCACCCGGCGCCAACGGAGGAACCGATGATGGGGGGACGCACCGTCCGTGCACCTCAATCTAGCCCGGTCGGTGATCATATGTGACCGATTCGCGCGTAAATTTGACATGAACGATCACGCAGGGTGAAGCTGGTCGTGTGCCTGCCGAACACACCGCCGCGCCATATCTGGCCACCGAGGTAGCTACCCAGCCGGACGACTGGACGCATGCCGAGACCGTCGCCGCCGACCATCGCGCCGTGCTGCCCCAACCGGGCGAGCGCGTAGCCGTAATCGGATGCGGCACGTCGTTTTTCATGTCACGAGCGATTGCCGCACTCCGCGAGGAGGCGGGTCACGGCGTCACCGACGCGTGGCCCGCCAGCGCCGTCCGCGATCGCGACTACGACCGCTACCTGGTGATCTGCCGGTCCGGAACGACCACCGAAGTGGTGCGAGCGATGCGGGCCATCCCGGCGCACGTCCCGCGGGCGGTGATCTGCTCCACCCCCGGCACACCCGTGCTCGACCTCGGCGATCCGATCCTCATCGAGCAGGTCGACGAGCAGTCGGTGGTGCAGACCCGCTTCGCGACGACCACCCTCGCCATCTTGCGCTGGCATCTGGGCCAGAACCTGACACCGGTGATCGCGCAGGCCCGCGCGGTGCTCGCCGAGGATCCCGCCGAGTCCTTGGCCGCGGTGCGCGCCGCGGAGCAGATCACCTTCGTCGGGATGGGATTCGCGGCGGCCGTAGCCGACGAAGCGGCGCTCAAGCTGCGTGAATCCTGCCAGTCCTGGACCGAGGCGTACTTGGCGACCGAATATCGCCACGGTCCGATCAGCATCTCCGCGCCGGGCCGCGCGGTCTGGGCCTTCGGGCCGCTGGAGCCGGACTTCACCGCGGACGTCGCCGCCACCGGCGCACACCTGGAACACCGCGATATCGACCCGATGGCGGATCTGGTCCGGGTGCACCGGCTGTGCATCCTGCGGTCCGCCGACCTGGGCCTCGACCCCGACCACCCGCGCAGCCTGAACCGCTCCGTTGTCCTGAAGTCATGACCGGGGCAGGGCGATGATTCCCGTCCGCGGCTGTCTATGCCCCCGAACCGGAGCCACATCAGCACTTGGGACAGCCGCACTCCACGCCGCCACACCGGCAACAACCGCGCCACCGGGCGCGCCCGTCCGATTCCGGGCCACACTTGCCCTGCACACACCGGAACCCCCGTCGCCCGACGCGGGCGTTTCCTTCCCTGCCGCGTGTGCGGCGGCACGGGCGCTACCAGGAACTACTGTGCCGAACATGGGAACCAAACAGCCGGAGACGCGCGCGCACTTCGGCGTGACCAGATCCGGATCGCCCGGGCCGGAGTCCACCCGGCCCGCCGCCGCGCCGGACGCCACATCGGACGTGGCCGGGCAACGCCGAATGCGCTCGCACTCCGGGACTACCGAGCCCAGACCACACACGACCGAGTCGAGGGGGTCCGTCGCGCAGGGCATGGCCCAGCAGCCCGCGACCACGCTCCGCCCAGCGGCTGCAACTCGATCGTCCGCACCATTACCGGACCCGGACGTGGCCGAGCAGCACCGGAGGCGCTCGCACTCCGGCGCTACCGGTCCCAGATCGCACACGACCGAATCGACCAGGCCCGCCGCGCCGGACACAGCCGAGCAGTCCGCGACCACGCTCGGCCCGGCAGCTATGACGCGATCTGCCGCGCCATTGCCCGACGACGCGCTCGTGCTCGGGTTGGATGTCGGCGGAACCACCATCAAAGGCGAGATCACCGATGCCGCGGGCACGGCGCTGGCCGTCGCCGCGGTCGCCACGCCGCGCGGCGCGGCCGCCTTCGACGCCATGGGTCAGCTGGGCGAGCGATTGCTGGCCGAACTATCGATATCCGATCGCCGCCGCGTCGGCCGCGCGGCCGTCGTGCTGCCCGGAATCGTCGACGTCGCCCGATCCGTCGCGGTGTTCAGCAGCAATGTCGGCTGGCGAGACGTGCACGTCGGTGACCGCTTCACCGAGCGCTGGGGCATACCTACGCTGATCGAACATGATGTCGCCGTCGCCGGTTGGGCGGAAGGGCGGTACGGCGCCGGACGTGGCCACGAGAACGTGTGCGTCGTCATTCTCGGCACCGGCATCTCCGGGACGCTGTCCGTCGGCGGGCGGCTGGTGCGCAGCGGCTATGGACAGGTCGGCGAATACGGCCACATACCGGTAAGGCGCGAGGGATTGCCCTGCCCCTGCGGCAATACCGGCTGCGTCGAGACGGTCGCCTCCGGCGCGGCGATCGCACGGGCCTACACCCGCCGCACGGGTCGCGAGATCACCGGCGCGGCCGATGTTTTCGCGCTCATGGCCGCCGACCCCGATGCCGCCGCCGTCGTCCAGGACGCCGTCGACGCACTTGCCGACGGACTGGTAGGCATCGTGCACGCGGCCTGCCCCGAACTGATCGTTCTCGGCGGCGGACTCGCCGGAGCGGGCGCCGCACTCACCGAGCCACTACACCGAGCGCTGGACGATCGCCTCCGCCTGGTTCCCACACCCCGTGTGGTCCTCGGCGAATTCGGCGCCCGCGCAGGCCTGGCGGGCGCCGCCTTCCTCGCACGGAAGGGGTCCCTGGCATGACACGCACACCCGCCACTCAACTCCACCTGACCCACGCACCCCGAGCCTCCGCCGAGCACGGCAAACACGCGGGCTCGGTGGGTACAGCGCGCTCGCACGGCAGCGCCACTGGCATCACACGCACACCCGCCACTCAACTCCACTTGGCCCACGCATCCCGAATTACGCGGGCCGCGTACAGCACACACGCGGGCCTGGCAGGTGCTGCCGCCCTCCTCGCATGGCAAGAAGCACTGCTCTTCGCACGGCAGGGAGCACTGGCATGACAGAGCATTCCGAGCTGACGATTCGTGGGCGCATCGTTTCGGCGAGTGTCGTTCTCGATGACGGTGTGGTGATGACTTCCGGGGAGCGGATCGAGGCGGTGCGGTCGTTCGCGCAGTGGCGGGCCGTCCACCCGGATATACCCGAGCCGCCATTTTCCGGAACGCTGCTGCCGGGGCTTGTAGATATTCACAATCACGGCGGGTTCGGGCATCGGTTCGACACGGTGGACGCCGCGCAGGCGAGAGCGGCGGCCGAGTCGCACCATGCGAGCGGCTCCACCACGGTGGTGGCGAGCGTGGTCACCGGACCGGGCGCGGAGATGGTGGCGCAGACCGCCGTCCTGCGCGAACTGGCCGAGGAAGGCGTGCTCGGAGGCATTCATGTCGAGGGGCCTTTCCTGGCCGAGGCCCGATGCGGAGCACAGGATCCGCGATTTCTGCGCGACCCCGATCTCGACCTGACCGACCAACTGCTGGCCGCGGGCGGCGCGTGGCTACGTGCGATGACACTCGCGCCGGAGCGCCCCGGATACGCGGAGGTCGCAGGGCGATTGGCCGACCACGGTGTGGTGGTCGCGCTCGGCCACAGCGACACGGACTACGAAACTTTCCGTAATGCCTTGCGCCCCAGGGGTTTGGCCAGCCTCGTCACTCATCTGGCGAACGGGATGCCGCCGCTGCATCATCGCGATGCGGGTCCGGTCGCCGCGGCTCTGGTCACCGCGGCGGCAGGGGACGTGATCGTGGAACTGATCGGCGACGGCGTGCACGTCGATCCCGGCTTCGCCGCGCTGGTGTTCGCGACCGCGCCGGGGCGGGTCGCGCTGGTCACCGATGCCATGCAGGCTGCCGGGCTCGGGGACGGCGAATACCGGCTCGGCCCACAGTCGGTCACGGTGCGTGAGGGGGTCGCGCGAATCGCCAATGGGTCGATCGCGGGCGGTGTCAGCACGCTGTTGCGGTGTGTGGCGCGAGCGGTGCACGAATCCGATGTCCCATTGCGGGACGCGGTGCTGGCGGCCACCTGCACTCCGGCCACCGCACTCGGGCTCGCGGACGTCGGTGACCTGCGGCCCGGCTACTTCGCCGACATATTGACAGTCAGTGACAATCTCCAGTTGCGCCGGGTGCTCAGACGTGGACAGTGGTTCTCGTGATCCTCACCGTGACAATGAATCCCGCGTACGACATGACCTACCGGGTCGAACGCTTCGAACGCGGGCAAGCCCACCGGGTCCGCTCGGTGGAGCAGCGCATCGGCGGCAAGGGCATCAACGTGACGCGGGTGCTGAATCAGCTCGGCAAATACGCCAGGGCCACCGGTTTCTCCGACCATGCGTTCGCGGCCGCCGCCGAACTGGAGATGCCGGTGGACTTCGTGCACGCGCTGCCCTGGGTGCGCCGCACCGTGGTGATCAGCGAATCCGAGGACGGCACCGCCACCGCGCTGTGGGAACCGGGCGCCCGCGTCTCCAATCCGCATGCGGCCGAGCAATTGGCCGTCCGGGTGGCCGGGCTGCTACCCGAGATCGCGGGGCTGGTCATCTCCGGTTCGTTGCCGGGCGGCATCGAACCTTCGCTTCCCGCCGAGATCGCGCGCACCGCCATCGCGGCCGACGTACCGACCATCGTCGACGTCGACGGCGAGGCGTTGCGCCTGGCGGCCCAGGTGCCGGGCATCGTGCTCACGCCGAACCGTGGGGAAGTGCGTCGTCTCACGGGCGCCGAACCCGACACCACCGACTCCATCGTGAACGCCACCTATCCCCTCGTCGAACGCGGCGTGCGCGCCGTGATCGCCACCCGCGGTGCGGAAGGAATGGTCGCGGTGACCGCCGACGGCGCGTGGTCGGCCGCGCTACCCGAGCCGCTCGCCGGAAACCCGACCGGTGCAGGAGATTCCGTGGTGGCGGCGGTGATCGCCGCCCTTTCCACCGACTCCGGCCCGGACTGGGCGGCCGTGCTCACCGACGCGGTAGCGACTTCCGCTGCCGCCGTGGTCATCCCGGTGGCCGGTGAGATCGACCGCGGTCTGCGGACCCGCCTCGCCCCAACCGTCCGAGTCGAGAAACTGGACCTACCGAAACCCCGAGAAACTTCCCCATGACAATCGCCCACCGCATCGAGTGCGCCGACGACGTCGGTTCCCAGCCGCTGCACCGTCCGGGCAAACGCTCCGATCTCGGCACATCCGCAGTGGATTCCCGCCACCGCCACCGGCACCGCAGGCGCGCCGCAGCGCATCGAGGCCGCCCGCACCACGGTAACGAACTTCGGCATTGCCACCCAATGCCGCCATCCGGCGAGCCGGACTCCCGACCGGTTCGACCAGTGCGCGACGTCGACGCCAACCCCGCTCCCACTCGAGAATCAGCGGCCGTACAACCCGGTCCAGCCCATCGGGCCAGTTCGCCCGTGCCTAATTGCCACCCAATGCCGCCATCCGGCGAGCCGGACTCCCGACCGGTTCGACCAGTGCGCGACGTCGACGCAAACCCCGCTTCCCCTTGGGAATCAGCGGCTGTACAAGGCTGTCCGGCACACCGGGCCAGTTCATCCGTCCCGGTCAGCCCCCCGCGCCGGGCATCACGAAAGCATGAGCTATGCCGCTGACCTCTGTTCCGGAACTGATAGCGGCGGCCCGTCCGGGTGGGCTCGGCGCATTCAACGTGATCACACTCGAGCACGCCGAGGCGATCGCCGCCGCAGCAGAATCCGCGAAACGGCCACTTGTCTTGCAGCTTTCGGAGAACACGGCGATCTACCACAGAAGCATCGCCCCGCTCGCCCTCGCCTGTTTGCGCATCGCCGCCGACAGCAGCGCGGCCGTCGCGGTCCATCTCGACCACGCCACCACCGCCGAATTGGTCCATGAAGCGGTCGACCTCGGTATCCGCTCAATCATGTTCGACGGCTCCACCCTCGACTACGCCGACAACCTCGCCGCCACCGCCGCCCTCGCCCGCTGGTGCCATGACCGCGGCGTGCACATCGAAGCCGAACTCGGCGAAGTCGGCGGCAAAGACGGCGCCCACGCCCCCGGCGCACGCACCGACCCCGACGAGGCCGTCGAGTTCGTCGACGTCACCGGCGTCGACGCGCTCGCGGTGGCCGTCGGCTCCTCGCACGCCATGCACACCCGCACCGCGGAACTCGACAACGAACTGATCGCCCGCCTGGCGGCGAAAGTCCCGGTCCCCCTGGTGCTGCACGGCTCCTCCGGCGTCCCCGACGCGGGCCTACGCGCCGCCATCGACCACGGCATGACCAAGATCAACATCGCCACCCGCCTCAACATCCAGATGACCACCGCCATCCGCACCACCCTCACCACCCACCCCGCCATATCAGAC
>NZ_CBDIMS010000015.1:0-68344 GCF_965283145.1 Nocardia sp. Marseille-Q1738
CGACGACACCCCCGAACCACTCACCACCACACCAGCAACCACCAAAGCCGAGACCGTCACCGGAGCAGAAACACGCATGCGGCCACACCCAATCCCTCGACGTCACGGGAGCGGTTGTCCGGGACATCCCCTGCCCGGGTCGCTCAGGACAACGTTGTCCAGGTTACCCACCAGTCAGGTCGTTGTCGGGTATTTCCGGTGGATCATCGGTTATCGGCGGTGAAACCGGTGTCGCAGCGGACTTTCGGCCGGAGCTTTTCTTGCGTGCCGTCTTTCCCGTTCCTTCCGCGCGAATCTCGCGTTCCGCGGATTCCACGGAGTCGATCCGGTCCAGAATTCCTTTTATTTCTTCCAATTCGCGGCGCAGGTAATCACGCGTGGCCACCTCACCGACGGCGAGACGCAACGCCGCGAGTTCCCGGGCCAGAAACTCGGTGTCCGCCTTGGTCTGAGCGGCCCGCATCCGGTCCTCCTCCAAGGCGACCCGGTCCCGGTTGTCCTGCCGGTTCTGCGCGAGCAGGATCAGCGGCGCGGCGTACGCGGCCTGCGTGGAGAAGGCCAGATTCAGCAAAATGAACGGATACGGGTCCCACCGCAGCCTGACCGCGAAGACGTTCAACAGGATCCAGACCACCACCAGGATCGTCTGAACCGCGAGATAGCGTCCCGTCCCGAGGAACCGCGCCACCCGCTCGCTGCTGCGGGCCATCGCTTCGGCGTCCCACTCCAACCGGAACCGGCTTTCCAGCGGCGTCTCCAGGCGTTGACGTGCCCTGCTGTGGCCGATCCGCACGCCGGTGTCGCTCTCGGTCATACTGCGTCCTCCTCGGCATGCGCGGGGCCCGCCGTGGTCACGCTGCGCTCGCTCATGCCTGCGTCTCGCTGGCGCTCGACTCCGGCACGAGCGAGTGCTCGGCTGTGTCCATTGTTCGCTCGCTGCGCTCGCTCATGCCTGCGTCTCGCTGGCGCTCGACTCCGGCACGAGCGAGTGCTCGGCTGTGTCCATTGTTCGCTCGCTGCGCTCGCTCATGCCCGGCCCCTCTCGTCGTTCGCTTCCTGATCGCGCCAGTCCTCGGGCAGGAGGTGGTCGAGCACGTCGTCTACGCTGACCGCGCCGAGCAGGTGATTCTCCTCGTCCACCACCGGCCCGCAGACCAGGTTGTAGGTCGCGAAGTAGCGCGTCACCGCGGCCAGCGGGAGTTCGGGACGCAGCGGCGAGAGGTCGGTGTCGAGAATGCCGCCGACCAGATGGGCGGGTGGCTCCCGCAGCAATTGCTGAATGTGGACCGAACCGAGATAGCGACCGGTCGGCGTCGCGGTGGGCGGACGGACCACGAAGACCATGGAGGCCAGCGCCGGGGTCAGGTCGGGATTGCGCACCCGTGCCAGCGCCTCGGCCACCGTCGTGGACGGCGTCAGGATGACCGGCTTCGGTGTCATCAAACCGCCCGCGCTGTAGGGGGAGTGCTCGAGCAGCCTGCGGACCGGCTCGGACTCCTGTGGATCCATCAGAGCCAGCAACGATTCGGCCTCGCCTTCGGGCAGTTCGCCCAGCAGGTCGGCGGCGTCGTCGGGGTCCATCGCTTCCAGCAGGTCGGCGGCTCTGCGCGTCTCCAGGTGGCTGAGCAACTCGACCTGCTCGTCGTCGGGCAGTTCCTGCACCACGTCGGCGAGGCGTTCGTCGTCCAGCGCGACGGCCACTTCGACGCGCCGCTTCTCCGGCAGCTCGCGCAGCATATGCGCGACGTCGGCTGCGCGCATGCCCTCGAACTGTTCCAGCAGCACGGTGACGTCCTGTCCGCGCCTGCCGATCTCATAGGGGGTCAGGCCGGACACCATGGTCCAGTCGACCACGTGCACGGTGCGCCTGCGTCCCAGCCTGCGGTGCCCGCGCACCGCCACCCGGCTGACCAGCCAGTCCCTGCTGCGGGTCTGCTCGATGCCCAGATCCACCACGTGCACGTCGACGCCGGCCAGATCCGGCAGGTCCGGGTCCTCCACCCGCACCACCGAATCGACGATCTGCGCCAAGGCGAGCATCTCGCCGGGTCGCTGGGTGAAGCGCCGCAGGCTGACCGTCCCGGTGTTCAGCGTGACCACACCGGGCTCGATCGCGGTGACCCGCAGGATCGGCACGAAAATGCGCCGGCGGGTGGGCAGTTCGACGACGAGTCCGTGCACACGTGGTTGCTGGCGGTCGTAGCGGATGGCCACGACCACGTCACGGATCCGGCCGATAGACTCGCCGTCCGGTCCCAGCACCACCAGGCCGGCCAGCCTGGCGACGTACACCCTGGTTGCTGCCATGCTGCCAGGCTAGAGGTTCGCGAGCGGGTGTCCGCCCCCGCGCCACGATCGACGGGAGTGATCATGAAGCCGCGCCGTTCGGTGCTCGCCTGCCCGGGCAGCAACACGAAGATGATCGAGAAAGCCAAGACGCTGCCGGTCGACGAGGTGTTCCTCGATCTGGAGGACGCGGTCGCGCCGGTGGCCAAGGCCGAGGCGCGGGCGAATATCGTGGCGGCGCTGAACGACTCCGGCTGGGGATCGCAGCTGCGCGTGGTCCGGGTGAACGACTGGACCACCGAATGGACCTACACCGACGTCATTTCCGTGGTCGAGGGCGCCGGCGCGGCGCTGGACGCGATTCTGCTGCCCAAGGTGAGCGACGCCGGTCAGGTGCGCGCCCTCGACCTGCTGCTGACTCAGCTGGAGAAGACCTGCGGCCTGGACGTCGGCCGGATCGGCATCGAGCCACAGATCGAGAACGCGCTGGGACTGCGCAATATCGATGCGATCGCCACCGCGAGCCCACGGGTGCAGACCCTGGTGTTCGGTCCGGCCGATTTCATGGCCAGTATCAACATGCGCACGCTGGTGGTCGGCGAACAGCCGGAGGGCTACGACACCGGCGACGCCTACCACCACATCCTGATGACCATCCTGCTCGCCGCCCGCGCGCACGGACTCCAGGCGATCGACGGCCCGTACCTGCAGATCCGGGATGTCGAAGGCTTCCGGCGGGCGGCCGCGCGCACCGCGGCGCTCGGGTTCGATGGCAAATGGGTGCTGCACCCCGGCCAGATCGAGGCGGCGAACGAGATCTTCAGCCCGCGCCAGTCCGACTACGACCGCGCCGAGGAGATCCTGGACGCGTACGCCTTCCACACCTCCGCCGCCGGTGGCGCCCGCGGCGCGGTCATGCTCGGCGACGAGATGATCGACGAGGCGAGTGCCAAGATGGCCCAGGTGATCGCGGAGAAGGGCCGGGCCGCCGGAATGACGCGCAGCACGCGTTTCACCCCGACGCCGGATCGGTAGCGATAGCAGAATGGAAACATGACGAATCCCTTGGGGAACTCGAACCGCGCGCGGCAGGGCCTTCCGACGCCCCCGTCGGGCTGGCCGGTCGGCTCCTACCCGACCTACGCCGAGGCGCAGAAGGCGGTCGACTATCTGGCCGAAAACCAGTTCCCGGTGCAGGACGTGACCATCGTCGGCGTCGACCTGATGCAGGTCGAGCGGGTCCTCTATCGGCTGACCTGGGGCAAGGTGATCGGCGGCGGCGTGGTGTCGGGCGCCTGGCTCGGCCTGTTCCTCGGTCTGCTGCTGAGCCTGTTCACCACCAGTGGCGCGTTCGGGCCGCTGCTGGTCGGCCTGGTCGGCGGTATCATCTTCGGCGTCATTTCGACCTCGATCCCATACGCGGCGACCAAAGGCCAGCGCGATTTCGCGTCGACCATGCAGCTGGTGGCGGGCCGTTACGACGTGCTGTGCGACCCGAAGTCGGCCGAGCAGGCGCGCGACATGCTCGCGCGGCTGGCGATCTGACGCATGGAAGTACTGGAGACGGTCCGCACCGCGGTGCTGGGCCATTTCGGCGTCGATGCCGCCGACGTCGACGCGGCGGCGGTCACCTTCCTCGGCTTGGAGCCGATCGAGATCCTGCGCATCGCCGACGGCGATCTGGTGCACTACGCCACACTGGGCGGCTCGAGGCACCCGATGGGCGATCCCACCGCACTGCACGCGGATCCGGTGCGCGGGCCGCGCGCGGAGCTGGTGCTGACGCTGCGGTCCGGCGTTGGCGCGAGCTCGGGACTGGCCAAGTCGCTCGGCGTGCTGGCCGCCGCGCCCGCCGTGGAAGGCGTTGTGCTGCAAACGGATGCGCTGATGGACCTGGGTGAACCGATGTGGCGCGACGCGCCGTTCACCGCGGTTCTGCTCGGCGACAGCGAGATTCCCGACGTCGTGCTGCCCGAGCCGGCCGAACCGGTGCGGTATTTCGCGGTGACGCCCGTGACGGCCACCGAGGCGGCGTGGGTGCGGGTCCGCGGCGCGCAGGCACTGCGGGACGCTTGGCAGGAGGCGGGGATCGACGTGCGCGATCCGGGGCGCGGCGCGGCCAGCCTGTGAGCCGCGGCGCCGCTACAACCACTTGTTGCGGCGGAAGGTGATGAGCAAACCCGTGCAGATGGCGACGATGACCAGCCACACCGCCGGATAACCCCAGACCTGCTTCAACTCCGGCATGTGCTCGAAGTTCATGCCGTAGATACCGGCGATCATCGTCGGCACGGCCGCGATCGCGACCCATGCCGAGATCTTGCGCATGTCGGTGTTCTGCTGCACGGTGACCTTGGCCAGCGCGGCGCTGATCAGCGCGCTGAGCGCCTCGTCGAAGTCGTTGATCCGCTCCGCGATGCCGGTGTGGCGCTCGCTGACGTCGCGCAGATAGCGCCGAACTTCCTTGGGCACCGGCAGGTCCGGATTGTGGCTGAGCGACTCCAGCGGCGCGGCGAGTGGATTCACCGCGCGCCGCAGTTCCACCACCTCGCGCTTGAGCTGGTAGATGGATTCGACGGTGACCTTGCTGCGCGGGGTGAAGGTCAGCTCTTCCATCTCGTCGATGTCGTTCTCGACCGACTGGGCCACCTCGAGGTAGGAGTCGACCACCCGGTCGGTGATGGCGTGCAGCACGGCGCCCGGCCCGAGTGACAGCTGCGCGGGGTCCGCCTCCAACGCCTTGCGTACCTCGGCGAGCCCGGAGTGCTCGCCGTGCCGCACCGCGACGACGAAGTCGGGGCCGGTGAACACCACGATCTCACCGGTCTCCACGATCTCGCTGACGGTGTTCATTTCGTGCTCGACGTAACTGACCGTGCGCAGCACCAGCAGGAGCAGGTCGTCGTAGCGCTCGAGCTTGGGCCGCTGGTGCTTTTGCAGCGCGTTGTCCACGGCCAATTGGTGCAGCCCGAATGTCGCCGCGATATCGGCCATCTGCGTCCGGTCCGGATCGTGCAGGCCCACCCAGACGAATCCGGTTGCCTCGTCGCGCACTCGCGCGAGCGCCTGCTTGTGGGTGAACCGGCCGGGTAGGCGTTTGCCCTCCACGTAGACCGCGCAGTCGACGATCGCCCGTTCGGTCGGCACCGGGATGAACCGCGGTTGCGGTGTCCGGCCGGATCCGCGAAACGACGAGAGCGGGGAAAACGAAGGCACGGTCACGATGCTACGTCGCTCGCGACTCCACCTCGCTGGCGCTCGGCTGCGTCGCGCGCGAGGGCGCGCTGTGTCCTCGGTTCGCTCGCTGACGCTCGCTCACGGGTGCCCCGAAGGGCGCCTGCCCGTGCGGGACGATGTCCACGCACGGTAAGACTGAGGGCGTGCGTATCGACTTGCATACCCATTCGACCGCGTCCGACGGTACCGACACTCCGGCCGAACTGGTGCGCAACGCCGCCGCCGCGGGCCTGGACGTCGTCGCGATCACCGATCACGACACCACGGCGGGATGGGCGCAGGCCGTCGACGCGCTACCGAAGGGGATCACGCTGGTCCGCGGCATGGAGATGTCCTGCGTGGGTTTGGGCGCGGACGGCTGGCCGGTTCCGGTGCATTTGCTGGCGTATCTGTTCGACCCGTCCGATCGCTGCTTCGCCGACGAGCGCGAGCGCCTGCGCGCCGAGCGGGTGGAGCGTCTGCGCGCCATGGCCGAGCGAATGGCCGCCGACGGTCTGCCCATCGATCCGGACGCCGTGCTCGCCTCGGCCGGGCCGTCGGCGGGCCGCCCGCATCTGGCGCGAGCGCTGGTCGAAGCGGGTGTGGTGCCGAGCGTGGGTGAGGCGTTCACCGAGCTGCTCGCTCCGCACGGGCGCTACTACGCGGAGAAGGCCGACACCCCGCTGCACCGGGCCGTCGAGATGATCGCCACCGCGGGCGGGGTCAGCGTCCTCGCGCACACCAGGGCGCGCAAGCGGGGCAGGCTGCTCGCGCTCGACGACATTCGCGAGCTCGCCGGACTCGGACTCGGGGGCCTGGAGGTCGCGCACCCCGACCACTCCGCGGCCGACCGCGCCCTGCTGACCGACCTGGCCGCCGAGCTGGGTCTTCTCACGACCGGTTCGTCCGACTACCACGGTGCGAACAAATCCATCCGGCTCGGCGAATTCACCACCGAACCAGCGCAATTCGAGAAGCTGGCGAGCAAGGCCACCGGAGTGCCGGTGATCGCATCGTGAGACTGGTGCGTGGGCTCAGCGGCCTCGTCGCCGCGGGAACATTCGCAGGAATGCTCGTCGTGGTCGGCACCGCCGTCATCGCGGATCGCCGCGGATTTCCCGGACCTGGCGGCGAGTCGGTCGCCTGGCATGTGGCGGCCGCCGCCGTGGTACTAGCGGCGCAGATCTACGCGGACCGGCATCGGGGTGTAGCCGCCTTGACCGGATCGGCGGTGGTTTTCCTCGCTGCTGGACTTTTGCTGTGGACGCAATGGTGGAGTTGAGCAACCCGTCTTGGTTGCGGGCTGGTGAATTGTGCCCGAACATTTCTCTTTGTGAGTGAACTCGAGACGGACGTACTGGTTATCGGCGGTGGTCCCGCCGGTATCTGGGCGGCCGTTTCGGCCGCTGCGGCGGGCGCGACCGTCGTGCTCGTCGACAAGGCGAGCTGCGGATCGAGCGGGCCGACCGCCTGCGGCGCGATCTCGGTCTGGCACATTCCGCCCGGCCCTGCTCGGGACGAGGCGGTGCGGCGCGGGTACGCCCACGGCGGCGGGCTCGGCGATCCGGAGTGGACGCATCGCGTGCTCGAAGAGACCCATCAGCGGGTCGAGCAGCTGGCCCGGTGGAGCCATCGGATCCCCGCCGCCGAAACGACGGGCGCGCCGACGCGGCGGGTACATCTCGACGGCGCCGGTTATCTGCGGCGGATGCGTCGCGGCGTGCGCGAAACGGGAGTGCGCGTTCTCGATCACCATCCCGCGCTGCAGTTGCTGGTCGACCGCGACGGGGTGGTGGCGGGTGCCACGGGGCTCCAGCACCACAACGGGTTCCGGCGCTGGACCGTGCGCGCGGGTGCCGTCGTGGTCGCCACCGGTGGCTGCGCGTTCCTGTCCGGCGGCGCGGGCACCGACGTGGACACCGGAGACGGACTGCTGTTCGCCGCGGAGGCGGGCGCCGAGCTGTCCGGGATGGAGTTCTCCAGCGCCTACGGGCTGACGCCGGCAGGGCACACCGAACCGGCCGCGCAGCCGAATCTCACGCTGCATTTCGCCACTCTCTACGACGAGTTCGGTAATGAGCTGCCAGGGCACGGTTCGGCCGCGCTCGCGGTCATCGCCGATGGTCGCCGGGTATTCGCCGCGCTCGATGACGTGCCGGTCGCCGTGCGCGCTCGGCCGACGCGCGACGGTGTGGCCGACCGGGCGCGGTGGGTGCCGCTGCGTGCGGTCCTGCAGGGCACGGTGCGCGGCACCGGGGGACTGCGCATCACCGGAGTGGACTGCGCTACGACCGTCGCGGGCCTGTTCGCCGCGGGTGACGTCGCCAGCCGCGAGTCGATCACCGGTGCGGTGACCGGGTTCGGCGGGCTGAGTGGCGCGTGGGCGATCGCCTCCGGCGTCTGGGCGGGCGCGGGCGCGGCGAGGTTCGCCCGTGCCGCCGACCGGCGCGCCCCGGTGCACGCGGTGCCTGGAGCCGGGCTCGGCGCCGTGGCGCGGATCGACCCGAGGGCGGTGGTCGGGCTCGTGCAGGAGCACACCCTGCCGCTGCGGCGCAGCTACTGGCGCAGCGCGGGCAGCCTGCGCGACAGCATCCGCGAACTGGACGCGATGTGGCCCGGCGCGGAGTTCGATCTCGGCGGAAGCGGTGTGGATCTCCTGCGTGCCCGGCAGGCCGCCGCGCTGCTCGCGGTGGCGCGGTGGACGAAATACAGCGCGCTGATGCGCACCGAGAGCCGGGGCATGCACCGCCGCACCGATCACCCTGGTGCCACCGATCATTGGCGGGTGCGGCTGACGTCGGGCGGGGTGCGTAGCGTGTGGGTGCGTCCGGATACGCTTAGGACACCGCCGGAGGAACAGGCGCACGATATCGTCGCCTAGAGGCAGTCGGGCGGAGTCCGCTCCCGGTCAAGAGGGCTGACGCAGCCGCACACAGTGGGCACAGTTGGAGGAGATCCGTCTGTAGTCCGCGTCGGTCGAGACAGGGCTGAGGCAGTCGGATAGTTCGGGCCGCGCGAAGGCCGAGGCAGTCGCGTAGTGGGCGCGGCCGGGCGGAGTTCGTCCGCGGTCCGCGCCGGGCCGAGGGAAGGCCGAGGCAGCCGTCGAGGTCTCACATACATCGGGTGTCGATCGGTGCGACAACTCACCGAGTCCTGGCCCTGAGGTGCGAGTTTCCGCTTACCTCAGGGTAATTCCCGCAACCTACCGTGAAATGATGACGCGCGACACAGGCCAGGGGGAACCGGTTTGGCAACTCGCCTACCGGACTGGCAGAATGTGTCGGATTCCTTACCTACGCCACCGCCGGGTAGGGGAGTTACGGAGATCTCCGCCTCGCGACGTACCGTCGCGGCCCGAGGGATCACACCGCATGTTCTGTCCGGACCCACCCGTCCGGTTCTTGCTTCGCGGATCAGTGCCGCGCCATGCCATCGAGAAATCGGCAAGCCGTGTTCGCTCGCTCGTAGCCGCTCGAAACATCCCGGTCGGCGCACTCGATGAGCGTAGTGAAACGTCTTATACCCATTACCCGGTGGTAACCGTCCCCCGGTTTAGCCCGACCCGAGCAGGAGTGAAATCGTGTCACCTGTGACTGACGCACCGAATGCCACCGCAAGCCTTTCCGAAATCACCAACGACGAAATTTTCGCGGGACATCTCGGCGGCAAGCTCTCGGTCGAACTCAGCGCGCCGTTGGAGACCCAGCGCGATCTCTCCATTGCCTACACGCCGGGCGTCGCCCAGGTCAGCCGGGCAATCGCGGAGGACGCGACGCTGGCCAAGCGCTACACCTGGACCGATCGGCTCGTGGTCGTGGTCAGCGACGGTACCGCCGTGCTCGGACTCGGTGACATCGGCCCCCGCGCCTCGCTGCCGGTGATGGAGGGCAAGGCCGCGCTGTTCAAGAAGTTCGCCGGGTTGGACTCGATCCCGATCGTGCTGGACACCAAAGACGTCGACGAGATCGTCGAGACGCTGATCCGCCTGCGCCCGAGCTTCGGCGCGGTGAACCTGGAGGACATCTCCGCGCCCCGCTGCTTCGAGATCGAGAAGCGGGTCATCGAGGCGCTGGACTGCCCGGTGATGCACGACGACCAGCACGGCACCGCCATCGTGGTGCTCGCCGCCCTCAACGGCGCGGCCAAGGTGCAGGGCCGCGGCATCGAGGGCCTGAAGGTCGTGGTGTCCGGCGCGGGCGCCGCCGGTGTCGCGTGCACGAACATCCTGCTCGCGGCCGGTGTCGCGGACGTCACCGTGCTCGATTCCAAGGGCATCGTGAGCCGCGACCGCGGCGACCTCAACGAGGTGAAGGCCGAGCTGGCCACCCGCACCAACCCGCGCGGCCTCACCGGCGGCGCGGCCGAGGCGCTGACCGGCGCCGACGTGTTCCTCGGCCTGTCCGCGGGTTTGATCGCCGAGGAGCTCATCGCGTCGATGGCGCCGGAGTCGATCGTGTTCGCCATGTCCAACCCGGACCCGGAGATCCACCCCGAGGTGGCGCGCAAGTACGCCTCGATCGTGGCCACCGGCCGCAGCGACTTCCCGAACCAGATCAACAACGTGCTGGCCTTCCCCGGCGTCTTCAAGGGCGCACTGGACGCGGGCGCGCGCCGGATCACCGAGGGCATGAAGATCGCCGCGGCCGACGCCATCCTCAGCGTCGTCCTGGACGAGCTGGGCCCGGACAAGATCGTCCCCAGCCCGCTGGACCCGCGGGTCGCCCCGGCCGTCGCCGAGGCGGTCGCGGCCGCGGCTCGGGCCGAGGGTGTCGCGTAGCGCGAGTCTTCCGCACAGAGATCAAGGGCGCCCCGTTCGTATCGAACGGGGCGCCCTTGTCGTCGGAGCTCCACGGATGGCATCCGCCGGAGCGAACTCAGTCCGCGGTCCGCAAATCGGTGGCGGGAGCGATTGCCAGCCGCGGTGATCGGCGCAAACGGCCGGTCCCCGGCGCGCTGGCCCATACCGTGAACGCGAGCAGACCGTCCAGCAGCATCGCGAGGACGGCGACCAGCAGCGCACCCACCAGCACTCGGTCGTAGCGGTAGAGGCTGATGCCGTCGAAGATGTAGCGGCCGAGTCCGCCGAGGTTGACGTAGGCGGCGATGGTCGCGGTGGCCACCACTTGGAGCGTGGCGCCGCGCAGCCCGGTGAGCAGGATGGGTAGCGCATTGGGCACTTCCACCCGGAACAGGATCTGCCGCTCGGTCATACCCATGGCGCGCGAGGCGTCCACGACATCGGCCGGGACATTGGCGATTCCGGCGTACGCGCCGGCCAGCAGCGGCGGGATGCCGACCGTGACCAGCGCCAGCAGCGGCGGGATCAGGCCGAGTCCGAGCAGCAGCACCACGAACGTCAGCAGGCCCAGTGTCGGTAGCGCGCGCATCGCGTTGGCGAAGCCGACCACGACAGCAGCCCCGCGCCGGGTGTGGCCGATGACCAGGCCGAGCGGCACCGCGATCGCCGCCGAGACGGCGATGGTCAGGACGCTGTACCACAGGTGCTGGACGATGCGGGTTTCGATGCCCGATGGTCCACCCCAGTTGGCGCCGTTGCTGAAGTAGTGCCAGGCGTCGATGAAAAGGTTCATGCGGCACCGCCTTTCGCTCTCCCACCCCTGGCGTCCGCGCGCACCCACGGTGTCGACCAACGGCCGAGGGCGTACACTACGCGGTCGGCGACCAGCGCGAGAGCCAGCGTCACGATGATGCCGGCGATGATCTCGTCCGGATAGTCACGCTGATAGCCCTGCGTGAACAGCTTGCCGAGCCCGCCGACGCCGATCAGCGCGCCGACCGACACCATGGCGATATTGGTCACCACCACCACTCGCAGGCTGGACACGAAGACCGGGACGGCCAGCGGCATATCGACGGTGAGCGTACGGCGCAGCGGGCTGTGACCAACCGCGTCGGCCGCGTCGAGCACGGTGGCCGGCACCGAATCCAGGGCCGCGGGAACCGCGATCACCAGCAGCGCCGTGGAATACACGGTGAGCGCGATGATCACGTTCAGCGGATCGATGGCCGAAATACCCACCAGCGGAGGAATGATCACGAGCAACGCCAGCGACGGAATGGTGTACGCCAGGCTCGCGGCGGTCACCGTGACCCGCCGCAGCCACGACACCCGGCGCACCAGCGCGCCGACCGGGACCGCGATCACCAACGCCAGTAGCAGCGGCACCAGCGCGAGGTAGAGATGGGTCGCGGTGAACCCCATGATCTCCGCGAAGTTCTCCACGAGATATTTCATGTCGATTCGCCACTCACCGTGCGTGCTCTTCGAAGAAGTGCCGGTTGCGTTCGGCGTCCTCGTGCGCACGCTGGCCCGCCAGCTGCTCGAGCACCTCGCCGGCGAGCACGCCGCCGCGCACGGCACCGGAATCGTCCACGGCGACACCGATTCCGGACGGCGAGGAGATCGCGGCGTCCAGTGCCTGGCGCAGGTCACCGGATGGGGTGAACAGCGAACCGCCCGCCGACATGCTGTCGGTCAGCGCGCGCCCGGCGCGCACGCCCTCGACGCCGGTCACGTCCACCCAGCCGAGCGGCTTGCCCGCCGCGTCGACCACCAGCACCCATTCCCCCGCGTGCAGCCGCAGCGCGGTGACCTCGTCCGCGACCGCCGTCCGGATCTCATGCAGCGAAACGTCGCTCGCGGTGCGGAAGGACAGCCCGCGATAGCCGCGGTCGCGGCCGACGAAATCGGCGACGAAATCGGTGGCGGGCTGGGCGAGCAAATGCTGCGGCGGGTCGTATTGCTGCAGCACACCGCCACGGCCGAACACCGCCACCCGATCGCCGAGCGTGATCGCTTCGTCGATGTCGTGCGTGACGAACACGATGGTCTTGTGCAATTCGGCCTGTAGTCGTTGCATTTCGACCTGCAATTCGGCGCGCACCACCGGGTCGACGGCGCTGAACGGCTCGTCCATCAGCAGAATCGGCGGGTCCGCGGCCAGCGCGCGGGCCACGCCCACGCGCTGCTGCTGCCCGCCGGACAGCTGCGCCGGGTAGCGATGGGCCAGCGATCGGTCCAGGCCGACCCGGTCCAGCACCTCGAGCGCGGCGGCGCGGGCGGCGCGGCGCGAGTCGCCGCGCAGCACCGGGACGGTCGCCACGTTGTCGACGACCGTCCGGTGCGGCAGCAGGCCACCGCTCTGGATGACGTACCCGATGCCGAGACGCAGACGCACCGGGTCGACGGTCGAAATATCCTGTCCGGCAATGGTGATCGTGCCGGAACTGGGGACGATCATGCGGTTGATCATCCGCATCGAGGTCGTCTTCCCGCAGCCGGAAGGACCGACGAACACGGTGAACGAACCGGACTCGATGCGCAGGTCGAGGTCGGCGACCGCGTGCGTGCCGTCCGGATAGGTCTTACTGATACCGGAGAACTCGATATCGGACAACGGTTTTCCCTCCCTAGCCGACCGGCTTGTCCAGCCCCTGCGCGGCGACCCAGGCCGCGGCCGCGGCCTTCGGCTCGGTCTTGCCGGCACCGGAGACGGCCTCGTTCAGCTTGATCAGCTCCGCGGTGGTGAGCTTGGCCGACACCGCGTTCAGCGCGGCCAGCGCCTTGTCCGACTTCTTCGCCGCGTTGAACAGCGGGACGACGTTCTGCGCGGGGAAGTTGTGCTTCGGGTCTTCCAGCACCACGAGATCGTTCTGCGCGATGGCGGGCGAGGTGGTGAAGATGTTGGCCGCGGTCACCTGGCCCTCGACCAGCGCGCGCACCGTGGCCGGGCCGCCGCCGTCGGCGATCGGCACGAAGTTGTTCGCGGCGATATCCAGGTTGTAGTTCTTCTTCAGGCCGGGCAGGCCGCCGGGACGCTCCTGGAATTCGGCGGGCGCGCCGAACTTCACCTCGGCCGAGTGCGCGGCCAGGTCGCCGATGGTGCGCAGGTTCCAGCGCTCGGCGGTGGCGCGGGTGACCACGACGGCGTCGGAATCCTCGCCGGGCGCGGGCGTGCCGATGGCCAGGCCGTTGCCGAGCGCCGCGCCGAGCGCGTTGTCGATGTCGGCGGCGCTGGTGGCGGTGGCGTTCTTGTCCAGATACTGCAGCAGATTGCCGGTGTACTCCGGAATCACCGAAATGGCGCACTGGCGTACCGCCGGGATGTAGGCTTCGCGACTGCCGATGTTGAGCTTGGTGTCGACGGCGAATCCATTGACGCGCAACACCTCCGCATACACGTTGGCGACGGTTTCGGACTCCGGGAAGTTGGCCGACCCCACGATCAGCCCGTCCCCCGAACAGCTGCCGCTCGCGGCGAGCGGATCGGAATTGCCACACGCGGACAGCACCATCGCGGCGGCGAGGGCCGCGGCGGCGGCGAGGACGCGAGCAGCACGCAGCGCGACGCGCAGCGCGGTGCGCTGATGCCCGGCAGCATCGAGGGTGCGGGTGGTTTTCACGGGAGTCCTTCCGGCATGACGGCGGTGCGCGGTCTCGGTGCCGAGCGGCCGCCGGTACATTCTGGATGTCCATACTGCCCGCTTCCAGGTTTTTCCGTAGCCTGCGTCGAATTGTCGGAGAGTTGGTGTCGCCGGATGGTGTTGGCCGCGTCACAGCGAGTGCTGGCTCGATTCCTGGTCCTCGCGTCTGTCGCGTTGGTCGTGTCCTGCGGGAACGCCGAGCCGGGGCCGTCGATCACTGTTGGGGCGGGAGATTCGGCGGAGTCGGTGGTACTCGCGGAAATTTACGCGGGCGCGCTGGCGCGGACCGGTGCGCGTACCGCGGTCGCGTCTCGTCTTGGCGGTCGCGCGGACTACCTCGCCGCGCTCGACGCCGATCGGGTCCACGTGGTCGGCGAGCACACCGGCGCGCTGCTGGCCCATCTCGACGAACACGCCACCGCTCGTCCGCCGAAAAAGGTGGCGGACGCGTTGAGCGCCGCGCTGCCCGAGGGATTGGTGGTCTCCGACATCGCCGACGGCACCGATCTGCGGCCGCGGGTGGTGGTCACCGCGGAGGCGGCGGCGCGCGACGAACTGAAGTCGGTCGGCGATCTCGCACCCCGTTGCGGCGGTCTGACCGTCGGAGTGGCCTCGGCGCCGGGCTTGCTGCCGCGTCCGGCCGCGGTCGATCGGGTCACCGGGTGCGACTTCGCGTCCACCGTGGCCTTACCCGATCCGGGCGCGCTGCGAAAGGCCTTGCTGGACGGGCAGATCGATGCCGGTCTGCTGACCGGTCCGCCGGAGCTCGCGCCGGGCGCGACCGATGGGCTGACCGTGTTGTCCGACGACGACTATGCCGTGCGCGCCGAGAACGTGCTGCCCCTGTTTCGTAAGGGGCTGCTCGACCAGCGGCAGATCAAGAAGCTGAACTACGTCGCGGGTGAGCTGACGACCGACGATCTGGCCGCCATGATCCGGCGGGTCCGGGATGAGGGCGTCGCGCCGGGAGACCTGGCCCGCGACTGGTTGGACGCGCACGCGCTGTAGGCGGCGACGGAACGTCTGCGTCTTGATGCCGCCTGCGCGGAACGCCGTCACCGCGTCCGGGTGACTACCTGAAGATAGATGTCGGAAATCGTACGAAAGATGTCGCGTCCGACACTGCCTCTTTGGCGGCGCTCGGCCTAGTGTTCTTGTCGGGGCCCGCTGGGCCGCCTGACAAATACGACTATGAGCAGTCCCCGCATCCAGCAACGGCGCTGGAGAGGTCGCCAACGATGTCGGCCGGGTCGACGGGTGCTGAATCGAGAGGCCATCGAGAACTCGTTCTCGGTGGCCTCTCGTCGTGAGCAGCGCCGGCGGCGCAGTGGGCGGGAAATGTGTGGCCGATCACTCGCCGCAGGATCTTGTCGGCGGACTGTTCCGCGCCGTATATTCCACGTGGAATATTTAGTGTGGAGCATGTCGGCTCCCCGGGCTAGCGTGCGACACACGGACTCGGCTGAGGTCGGGACGAAGGACCAGGAGGTAACGAAGCATGGGGCAGGCGCATCCACCGGTGACACCGTTGGCTATCGCCGTGCTCGCGCTGCTGGAGGAGCGGCCCATGCATCCGTACGAGATGTATCAGACGCTGATCTCCCGGCGGGAAGACAAGCTGGTCAAAGTGCGGCCGGGCTCGCTGTACCACACCGTGTCCCGGCTGGCCGACCAGGAATTGGTCCGTGCCGAGGGTGTCGACCGGGCGGGCAACCGGCCCGAGCGCACCACCTACCGGATCACCGCGCGCGGCAGGGACGCGCTGCGCAACCGGATCGCCGAGATCGTGCGGCGACCCATCCCGGAGTATCCGGTCTTCCCAGTGGCCCTGGGAGAGCTGCACAACCTGCCCAAGCCGGACGTGCTCGCGCTGCTGCGCGAACGGATCGCTGAGCTGGAAACCGAACTGGCCGACGCCGACATGCTGATCGCGTGGGCCGAAGAGCGCGAGGTCCCACGCCGCTACTGGATCGCCCTGCCCTTCGGGCGGGCCACCCTCGCCGCCGAAGCGGCCTGGGTCAAGGAGTTCGTCGCCGAATTGGCCAGCGGCGCAATCGAATGGGACGACGTCGATCCCTCGACCGGCGCACGCTCCGAACCCAGTGGGTCGGCCGCCGATGCCGCGCGGCCGCCGATGCCGGGCGGTGCCGTGGCGAACTCCGCCCTGAGTCTTTCGGATAATCCGAGTTAGGAACGAAATACATGCCCACCGAACGCAATCCGTGGCTGGCGCTGGTCGCGCTGGTCGTCGGCTTCTTCATGATCCTGCTGGACATGACGATCGTCGCGGTCGCCAATCCCGCGATCATGACCGACCTGCACGCCGACATCGCACAGGTGATCTGGGTGACCAGCGCCTACCTGCTCACCTACGCGGTGCCGCTGCTGGTCACCGGCAGGCTGGGTGATCGCTTCGGCCCCAAGAACATCTATCTGATCGGTCTCGCGGTGTTCACCGCCGCGTCGCTGTGGTGCGGACTGTCCGGCAGCGTCGGGATGCTGATCGCGGCCCGCGCCGCGCAAGGCGTCGGTGCCGCGCTGATGACGCCGCAGACCATGGCCGTGATCACCAGGACGTTCCCACCGGACCGGCGCGGCGCGGCCATGGGGCTGTGGGGCGGCGTCGCGGGGCTGGCCACGCTGGTCGGCCCGATCCTCGGCGGCGTGCTGGTGGACGGTCTCGGCTGGGAGTGGATCTTCATCGTGAACGTGCCGGTCGGTGTGGTCGCCTTCGCGCTGGCGGTGTGGCTGGTGCCCGCGCTGCCGACGCACGAGCACAAATTCGACATCACCGGCGTACTGCTCAGCGGCGTCGGCATGTTCCTGCTGGTGTTCGGCATCCAGGAGGGCAACAGCTACGACTGGTCGCCGCGGATCTGGCTGATGATCGGCACGGGCCTGATGGTGCTCGCGGCGTTCGTGGTCAACCAGGCGCGCAACACCGGTGAGCCGTTGCTGCCGCTGAGCCTGTTCCGCGACCGCAACTTCGCGCTGTCCAATATCGCCATCGCCGCGATGGGCGCGGCGGTGACCTCGCTGATGGTGCCGGGGTACTTCTACCTGCAAGCCGTGCGGGAGCTGTCGCCGACCAAGTCCGCGCTGGTCTTCGCGCCCATGGCGATCGTGACCGGCGTCGCGGCTCCGCTGATCGGCAGATTCGCCGACAAGCTGCACCCGCGAACAGTGCCCACGGTCGGCTTCAGTCTGTTCGCGGTGTCGGTGTTCTGGTTCTCGGCGCTGACGCAGCCCGACTCGTCACTGTTCTGGTACCTCGTCGCCGCCGGATTGGGCGGTTTCGCCAACGCCTGCATCTGGGCTCCGCTGGCATCGACCGCCACGCACAACTTGCCGGTGCAGCAGGCCGGTGCCGGGGCGGGCGTCTACAACACCACCCGCCAAGTGGGTTCGGTGCTCGGCAGTGCGGCGATCAGCGCTCTCATCGCGGCCAGGTTGACGGCGAACGGCCTGGGCGGTGGTCAAGTCACCGAGGGCGGCGCGGGCCAGGGCTCCATCCCAGAGTTCGTGAAGGACGCCTTCAGCACCGCGCTGAGCCAATCCACCCTGCTCCCTGCGGGCATCCTGCTGATCGGCGCCATCGCCTCGGCGCTGTTCATCCGCCACGCCCAGTCCGCCCCGGCGAGCCAGCGGCAAGACCTGACCAAAGCTGATTCCCTGGCTGGATGATCGAGACTCCGTGCCCCGCTGGACGCCTGGCCGCGGGGCACGGAATTCGTCAGCGCACCAGTCCGCTCAGCCTGTCCCAGTCGATACCGATCCGGATCGGCACATCGATGACGGTCTCGCCGCCGGACGGCTCCAGCCGGTCGTGCAATCGGTAATAGCCGAGCGTGTGGTCGAGAACGTGTACTTCGATGGAGGGAACTCGATTGTCGGCTATCCAGACGATCCAGTACCACGGAATCCCAGCCAGAGCGTATTC
Organism: Nocardia sp. Marseille-Q1738; assembly: GCF_965283145.1. NCBI lineage: Bacteria > Bacillati > Actinomycetota > Actinomycetes > Mycobacteriales > Nocardiaceae > Nocardia > Nocardia sp. Marseille-Q1738. Next base: position 17,888 of record NZ_CBDIMS010000015.1, read on the forward strand.
CGCCTTCTTCGCCACAAGGTCGACCTTCTCGGTGCCCGGAGCGACGACTTCGACGACAAGTCGCACCATCGAGGCAGGCAGCGGCCGCAAGTCCGCTGGCGCACAGGCGAGCAACGCGACATCGGGTCGGCGGATTGTAGCCCTCGGCATCTCCCAGAGGAGGACATCGAAGTCCGTGCTGACATCCAGACAGTCATTGCGGGAGCTGCCCTGATGGGCGGTGGCGGCCGTGTCGATGAGGTCGGCGAGCCTGCGCACTGCCTTTTGATGTTCCCGCGCCGGGGACTCGGCGCGGACGGCGTCGCCATTCACGACCTCGACAACACGGCAAAAGTCCTCAGGGAGCTGTTTCCAGATATCCACCGTGATCGGCTCCGGTTGAAGGTTTCCCGCACGCGCCCAGTCGATGACGGCGGACATTTGCACTCCTTTGGTGGGTGATGGGAACCGCGCCTGAGCTTATTCGGTGCTGCGCAGTCCCCGGCCGGACAATCACAGATCAGCGGAGTCGGGCACTGCCTCGCATGGCGTGGGGCGGGCTGTCATCGAACTGCCGATGCGCAAGTCAGCACGCGTGGTCGAAGCGGCTGACCATCATCGCGGGTTTCCGGCGGCGGGTTCAGCCGACCTGGACCGTGACCGAGGGGTAGCCGGTCGCGCCGTCGGGGATCACGTCGCGGCGTTCGGCGGTCTGGGTTTCGCCGGTGCCGTCGGTGGCGCGGGCGCGGATGGTGTGCGGGCCCGCGGTGGCGTCCCAGTCGAAGACCCACTGGCGCCATGTGTCGATGGATTGCTCGTCGGACATGCGGGCTTGTTGCCATGGGCCGTCGTCTATCTGGACCTCCACGGCGCGGATGCCGCGATGCTGTGCCCACGCGACGCCTGCGACGGGAATGCGGCCCGGCGCGAGGCGCTTGCGGCCGCGTGGGGTGTCGATGCGGGTGCCGGTCTTGATCGGGCCGAGCGCCGACCAGCCGCGACGGGTCCAGTAGGCGGTGGCGCGGTCGAAGCGGGTGACTTCGAGTTCGGTCACCCATTTGGTGGCCGAGACGTAGCCGTAGAGGCCGGGCACGATCAGCCGGGCCGGGTAACCGTGTCGCACCGGAAGGGGTTCGCCGTTCATGCCGACCGCGAGCAGGGCGTCGCGTCCGTCGGTGAGTACCGCGAGCGGAGTACCCGCGGTCCAGCCATCGGTGCTGTACGACAGCACCATGTCGGCGTCCGGGTGCGGGCCCGCCTCGGCGAGTAACTGATCCAGGCGGTAGCCGAGCCAGCGCGCGTTGCCGATCAGGTCGCCGCCGACCGGATTCGACACGCAGGCCAGGGTGATCAGGCGTTCCTCCACCGGCCGATGCGCCAAATCTGCCCAGCCGAGCCGTATTTCGCGGTCGACCATGCCGTGGATACGCAGCGACCAGTCGTCCTTGGACACCTGCGGCACGATCAGCGCGGTGTCGATCCGGTAGAAGTCGTCGTTCGGGGTCAAGTACGGCGTCAGCCCGGGTATCCGCAAGTCCGCACCGGGCGCCACGGGCGCGGCGGGCGCGGTCGGCTCCGGCAGTTGCACCGCGGCGCGCTCACCGGACACGTCCCGCCGCCGCAGGCCCAGCAGCCGTCCACCGACACCCGTGACCACGGCCAGACCACCTGCCACCAACAGCCCTTGCAAGACCTGGCGCCGCTCCGGGCTAGAGCCACTGCGTTCGGTGACGGCGGATTCGCCTGCGTGCTGACTGCCGGGAGTACTTTTGGCCGCCGGTGCGGTCTGCGATGGGGATGTGGTGGCGGAGGGTGCCGCATCGGCCTGCGTGTCGGAGGATTGCTGTTCGGCGGCTCGGTCGATGCGGTGAGTCAGCACGCGCAGCGCGTAAACGCCAGCGGCGACACCAATGACCGTCGGCAATGCACTGGCGACCCCCGTCCGCGCCACAACTATGGCCGCGGCTATCAGTCCGAATGCGGCGAACAACCACGATCCGGCGGCGCGCGTGCCGCGCTCGACCGCTCCCGCCAGCCCCGCGACGAGTGCGGCGATGATCCCCATGATCAGATACAGCACGGCCTTGTCGTTCGTGCCGAACGTGGTGATGGCCCACTCGCGCAGATCATCGGGTGTGTAGTCGACCACCGCCGAGCCGAGCGCATTGAGCGGCGCGCTGTCCGGGCCGGAGAACGCCGCGAGCAGTTCGGCGACACCCAGCGCCAGTCCCGCCGAGACGATCCCGGCCAGAATCCGCAGTCGCGCCTCGGCCATGGCATCGAGACTACTGCCGGTGTGCCCGCGGCATTGTGACCATTCGATGACGTGCGGACCGATCGTGGCTACCCGGCGAATTCCTCGGCGAGGCTGTTCCAGAACATCAGCTCGTAGCTCTGGAAAAGCCGCGCGTACATTCGGGCTTCGTCGGGGTCGAGCTGTCCGGAATCGAGACCGGCTTGCACCGCGGCGAGCGCGTTCTCCTCGAGCTCCGGAGCGCCCGCGGCGTAGAAGTCGAAGAACGCGCATGCGTCGTCATCGAAGCCGTAGTGCGTGCGCATTCCCACGGCGACCGCCGCGCAATACCGGCCGAACGCGGCGAGATTGGTAGACAACGCCACGATGACTTCAGCGGCGGCGCCGTTGAGCGCCAACCATGCCATGAAGGCCGGGTATGCCTGGCAGCCCGGCCGCGGTTGCTGGGCGCCGGTGTCCGGACCGGCCGCCGCCACCAGACCGTCCAGCAAGTGGTGCGCCTGTTGCTCGCCCGGCGCGAGCGCGCTGAAGAGAGCGCGGGCGTGTGGCTCGTCGGCCCGTGCGGCAAGGGTATGGACGCTGCGCCAGTCGCTGTCGGTGATTCGCAGTTCCTCGGCGGCGATTGCCGCGAACACCGCCCGGGGCGCCGTTCCCGCCGCGATTCGCGGAACGAGGCGGTTGTCGTCGTCGTGTGGCGTCAGCTCTGCTCGGATCCGGTCGAGCAGTGCACGCGCGGGCTGTGTGCGTTCCGATCTCGTCATCGCAAACCTCCGGTGTCCTCGACGATGTCGGTCCGATTGGGTCGACGAGCCTGTCTCCCTGCTCGGAAACGCGAAAGGCGCTGCCGCGAAGGATCTTCGCGGCAGCGCCTTCCGGAACCAGCTCAGTGGTAGATGCTCGCCACGTCTTCGGCGTGCTGTTTCATCACGACCGCGCGCTTGAGCGACATCTTCGGCGTGAGTTCGCCGGTCTCCTGGGTCCAGTCGATGGTGAGCAGACGGATCTTCTTGATCTGCTCGGCATGCGAGACCTTCTTGTTGGTCTCGGCCACCGCGGCGTCCACCTCGGCGATCAGCTCCGGGTTCTCGATCAGCTTCTCGATCGGGGTGTCGGCGGGCAGGCCGTGGCGTTCCGTCCAGCCGGGCAGCGTCTCCGGGTCCAGCGTGATCAGCGCGCCGATGAACGGCTGGCCGTCGCCGACCACCATCACCTGACTGATCAGCGGGTGCGCCCGCAGCGAGTCCTCCAGCAGCGCGGGGGAGACGTTCTTGCCACCGGCGGTGACGATGATCTCCTTCTTGCGACCGGTGATGGTGATGAAGCCGTCCGCGTCGATGGCGCCGAGGTCACCGGTCTTGAACCAGCCGTCCTCGAAGGCTTCCTCGGTGGCTTCCGCGTTGCCCCAGTAGCCGTCGAACACGACCGAGCCGCGCAGCAGCAGCTCGCCGTCCTCGGCGATCTTGGCGGCGTGGCCCTCGATCGGGCGTCCGACCGAGCCGACCCGGATGTGCTCCGGGGTGTTCACGGCGATGGCGGCGGTGGTCTCGGTGAGGCCGTAGCCCTCGTAGATGGTCACGCCGACGCCGCGGAAGAAGTGGCCGAGCCGCGCGCCGAGCGGGCCGCCGCCGGAGACAGCCGCCTCGCACTGGCCGCCGAGCGCCGCCCGCAGCTTGGCGTAGACCAGCTTGTCGAACAGCGCGTGCTTCAGCTTGAGCACGACGCCCGGTCCGCCGTTGTCGATCGCCTCGCTCCACGCGATCGCGGTGGCCGCGGCGGCGTCGAAGATCTTGCCCTTGCCGCCGTCGTGCGCCTTCTGCTTGGCGCTGTTGAACACCTTCTCGAACACGCGGGGCACCGACAGGATGAAGTGCGGCCGGTAGCTGCCGAACTGGTCGACCAGGGTGGACCAGTCGGCGGTGTGGGCGACGATCACCTTCGCGTCGAACGCGGCCAGCGCGACGGCGCGGGCGAAGACGTGCGCCAGCGGCAGGAACATGAGGGTCTTCTTGCCGTCGGTCACGTACTTGTGCAGCGCGATCCGGTCGGACTTGGACTCCGCGTAGAGGTTCGCGTGGGTCAGCATGACGCCCTTGGGGCGGCCCGTGGTGCCCGAGGTGTAGATCAGGGTGGCCGGCGACTGCGCGCCGACCTGGGCGCGACGGTCGTGCACGGCCTGGTCGTCCAGGTCGGCGCCGCGGGTGATCAGCTCGTCGAGCGCGCCCTTGTCGATCTGCAGGAGCTCCCGCAGATCCGGCAGCGATCCGGATTCGATCTCGTCGATCACCTTGCGGTGCTTGTCGCTGTCCACGATCAGGAGCTTGGTAGCCGAGTCCTGCAGGATCCACTTGGCCTGCTCGGCGGCGGAGCTGTCGTAGATCGCGACGGTGCAGCCGCCCGCGGCCCAGATCGCGAAATCGAGGACGGCCCACTCGTACCGGGTGGGGGCCATGATGGCGACGCGATCGCCGAAGTCGAGGCCCGAGGCGATCAGGCCTTTGGCCACGCCGGTAACGGTCGTCGCGAACTCCGCGGCCGTGACGTCCCGCCAGCCGCCACTGCCGTTCGGCACGTTGAACAGCACCGCGTTCGGCGTCTGCTCGGCATGGCGGAAGACGTTGTCGGAATTGTTCGCGTCATCCGGGATGGTGTAAGAAGCCGGGACTTCGAACTCTCGCATCACTGCCCTTCCACGTGGGTTTACTCGCCAGTAATCTACGACACCTGCGCCAGGGCCGTGAGGTCGACCACCGCAATCGGCTCCGCACATGACCGCCCGGTACGGATCCGCTCCGCTGCTCATCCTAGTTCGCGCAGGTCCGCGGGTTGGAGTGCTTCGCGGAGGAATCCGGCGAGCTCACCCAACGCGGCCGCCGCGGGCACCGCCAGCGCGGCCTGCAGCTGTGCGACGTGCCACAAGCCCTTGCTCTCGGTGAACTGCACGTGCACGCCCGCCGCCCGCAGCGCGGCGACCAGATCCACGCATTGCGTGTGCAGCAGCTCGCTGACGTCGACTTGCACATAGGTCGGCGGCAGACCGCGCAGCTCGCCGGTCAGGGGAGCGTAAACCGGGTCGGCCGGGTCCCCGTCGCCCAGATAGGCGGCCGCGCAGGCGCGCGACCATGGCTTGCTGATCACCAAGTCGCGCTCGCGATCCGGGATCTGGTTGGGATCCGACCACGGTGCGATCAGCCCGAGCGCGGCCGGAGTGCATCCGTGCCGCGCGATCAGGCGTTGCGCGAGCGCCAGCGAGAGACCGCCGCCCGCGGAATCACCGGAGACGGCGATCTGCCCCGCGTGGTAGCCCGCGCTCGCCATCAGCTCCAGGAACGCGGCCTCGGCGTCGTCCAAGGCCGTGGGCAACGGATGCTCCGGCGCTAGGCGGTAGTCCAGCACGTAGACCGCGCAGCCGGTGTCGCGCGCCAGCCGGGCCGCCAGTGAACGGTGCGTCGCCATCGAGCCGACCGCGTACCCGCCGCCGTGCAAGTAGAGGACGGCGCCGTGGCCGGAGGTGTCCGCGAAGCTGATCCGCTCGGCGGGCCTGCCACCCAGGCGCAGTCGTTGCACGATGCTGCCCTCGGGCAGCAGCTGCGCCCGCGAACCGATGTCCAGCAGCCTGCGCTGCATCGGAAACGGCAACCGCTTGTTGAGCGTGACCCGGAAGATGGGATTCAGTACCGCCCGCGCGACGGGCAGCGGAAGGTTGATGTCCCGCATGGTCGTTCCTCGAAATCCGGGGTCAGGGCAGGAAGCGGCGTTCGACGTTGGCGGCGATGCGCTGGTACCCCGACGCGGTAACCCGCACGAACAGGTCCAGCAGCTTGGCCTCCCAGCCGATCAGCACCCGGCCGTGCCCCTTGCGCACGCCTTCGGCGATGGTCTGCGCCGCCATGTCGGCGGTGTGGATGGCCAGCTTCTTGTCGAACATCGACGCGGCCGACTCGGGGTCGATGCCCTCGGCGTAGCTGGCGTTGCGCGCGACCGCGGTCTTGATGCCGCCGGGATGCACACAGGTGACCTTGACCGGATGCCGCGCGACCAGCATCTCCTGCCGCAGCGACTCGGTGAAGCCGCGCACCGCGAACTTCGCCGCGTTGTATGCGCTCTGGCCGGGGATCGCGATCAGGCCGAACAGGCTCGACACATTGACGATGTGACCGTCGCCGGACTCGATGACCATCGGCAGGAACGCCTTGGTGCCGTTGACCACGCCCCAGAAATCGACGTCCATGACGCGCTCGAAGTCCTTGAACTCCGAGCGGATCACCTCGCCGTGGTGGGCGATGCCCGCGTTGTTGTAGACCTGGTGCACCGTGCCGAAGTGCGCCTTGACCGCGTCGGCGTAGAGCAGCACCGCCTCGCGTTCGACCACGTTCAGCCGGTCGGACTTGACCTCGGCGCCGAGCTGCTCGCAGCGGCGCACGGTCTCGGCAAGACCCTCGACGTCGATATCGGACAGCGCCAGTTTGGCGCCGCGCCTGGCCAGATTCTCCGCCAGCGCGCGACCGATGCCGGAGCCCGCCCCCGTGATCACACACACCTTGTTCTTGAAGTAAGCGTCCTTGCTCACCGTGCCACTGCTTTCAGATCGGATCGAGGAATGGAGATGTCGTACGCCGACACGTCGAATGTCTTGGTCTGCCGACGGAATTCGAAGGTGAAGTCCGGCCACAGCGTGGTGTTGTTGCCGTGCTTGTCCAGATACCAGCTCGAGCACCCGCCGGTAAGCCAGACGCTGCCTGCCAGCTTCGCTTGCAGCTCGGAGTTGTAGGCATCCTGCACGTCGCGGCGCACTTCCACGGTACGCAGGTCGAGCCGATCGAAGGTGGCCAGCGCGTCGGCGATGTAGTTGATCTGCGATTCGATCATGTACACCATCGAGGTGTGCCCGAGGCCGACGTTCGGGCCGAGCAGGAAGAACATATTGGGGAAGTTGGCGACCGAGGCGCCCTTGTAGCCCTGCTGGCCGATCTCGTCGAACACTTCCGAGAGGGTGCGGCCGTCGCGGCCCGCGATCGTCTCGTAGGTCGGCGAGTCGGTGACGTGGAAGCCGGTCGCCACGATCAGCGCGTCGATCTCGCGTTCGGTGCCGTCCTTGGTGACGATCGAGTTGCGGCGCACCTCGGCGATGCCGTCGGTGACCACGTCGACGTTGGGACGCGACAGCGCCGGGTAGTAGTCGTTGGAGATCAGCATGCGCTTGCAGCCGATCCGGAAGTTCGGGGTGACCTTGGCGCGCAGCCGCGGATCGCGAATCTCGTAGCGCAACTTGGCTTTCGCGATCATCTCGAACAGCTGCATCAGGGCGGGCGCCTTGGCCAGGCCGACCACCTGGGTCTCACGCGCTGCGTAGATCGCCGCGCGGGATAGTCGCTGGAAGCCCGGCACATGCTTGAAGGCGAGCCGCTCGGCCTTGGTGTAGGGGCGGTCGAAGCGTGGCAGCAGCCACGGCGCAGTGCGCTGGTAGACGTCCAGACGGCCGACCTTCGGGGCGATCGCGGGCACGATCTGGATGGCCGACGCGCCGGTGCCGATGATGGCGACCCGCTTGCCGGCGAGGTCGACGTCGTGGTTCCAGCGGGCGGAGTGGAAGACCTCGCCTTCGAACTGGCTGATGCCTTTGATGTCCGGCAGCGCGGGTTCGCACAGCGCGCCGACCGCCGAGACCACGGTGTTCGCGGTGAACCTGCCCTGGGTCGACTCGATCTCCCAGAGCGCGATGTCGTCGTTCCAGCGGGCGCCGGTGACGTCGCAATCGAAGACGTGCTTGTCGCGCACGTCGAAGCGCTGGGACACATCCTGGATGTACTCCTGGATCTCGCGCTGGCGGGAGTACGACCGCGACCAGTTCGGATTCAGCGCGAACGAGTACGAGTACAGGTGCGAAGGGACGTCGCAGGCGGCGCCGGGGTAGGTGTTGTCGCGCCAGGTACCGCCGACATCGCTGCCGCGCTCCAGCACGAGGAAGTCGTTGCGACCCTCCTTCACGAGGCGGATGGCCAGACCCAGACCCGAGAACCCGCTGCCGATAATGATCGTCCTGGCGTGGCGCGTGGGTCGGCCGGCGACAGCATTGTCTGTGACCTTGCGACTCATATAATCGAGACTACGGTCTTATTGAGCGCGAGTCAACAGTGTATTGACCAGCGTTCAGTAGGATGATCCGGTGACCATCAGCCAAGGAGGGACCGCCAAGCGCACCCGGCTGAGCCCGGACGAGCGCCGCGAGCAGTTGATCACCCTCGGCGCGAAGATGCTGGCCGAGCGTGCCATCGAAGACATCTCCGTCAGCGAGATCGCGGCGCAGGCCGGCATCTCCCGCGGCCTGCTGTTCCACTACTTCCCGACCAAGCAGGATTTCCTGCTGGCGATCGCGCGGCACGCCAACGCCGAACTGCTCGTGCGCGTCGCCCCGGACCGCACCCTGGGCGTTTCCGGGATGCTGCGCGACTCGATGGAGCGCTACATCGACTACGTCAGCGAGAACCGCACCTCATACGTGGCGTTGCTGCGTGGCCCCACCAGCGTCAGCCCTGAACTGGCGGCCCTTGTCGACCTGACCCGCGACGCCATCATCGGCATCATCCTCGCCGAAGTCCCGGTCCCGATCTCCGACGCCGACCACCCGCGCCTCATGCTCGCCATGCGCGGCTGGATCGCGTTTGTCGAGGAAACCACACTCATCTGGCTGCGGACGGAACCTATTTCACGGGAACAGCACGTCGACCTGCTGGTCGAATCCTTGATCGCCATAGCGTATTCCGTTGACCCGGCCCTCGCTGCCGCCCTACGCACCTGAGGCGCGCAGGCACGCTTCACCGGTCTCACGTCGCGGTCTGGATGGCTGCATCTTCTGGCATGGCTCGGGGTTGTCGCCCGTCAGTCTGCAGTCGTATCTGCGGATCGCAAGAGTTCCTCTGCGGCTGAAAGTGCCTCAACGTCCTTTCGGCTGTACACCATGTCGCCTGTTGTCGAGGTCGACCCGTGTCGGATAGGGGCTGCTCGGCTCAGGTTGTCCGGTTGACCGGAGATCGTGATCGTCACTGAGCCCCTGTCGACATGCCCCCCGCGGCATGCCGTTCTGCCGCCAATAGCATGCTCTTACAGTGCCTTTCGAATTTTCGCGGGATGACGTGGCGAATACCGTTGAGCAGTCGATTGTGTGGGACGCTTGTGGAGGTGTCCGCTGATGCTGGTCATCAACGAACGAACGACGGCACCGCGATCCGAGCAGCGCGTGCTCGACTGGATGCGGAGCTGGACCGGACAGTACGTCATCGTCGGAGTGGCGATCTCGGGGTGCTACCTACCCGTCCGCGATCGCACGGACGAGGCGCAGGAAGCCGATCTGGTGGTGATTACGCCCAGGGCCGCGATCGTGATCGAGGTCAAGGACACCGCGCCGGAGGCCATGACAGGCGTCCTCTCGGTGCAGGCCAATGGGCGCTGGCGGCTGTCCGGGTTCGAGGGCGACCCGATCCACGTGCGCGACAATGAGAGCAGCCCGTTCGATGGGGTGACGAACAACGTCTTCAACCTGAAGGAGTTGGTGCGCGAGCATCACCCCGAGGTCTCCATCGACGGGCTGATCGTCGTGGTGCCGCCGAGGGAATCGACCGTCACCCTGAACATCGAATCGCGGCGCAAGGGTTGCGGGGTGGTGCTCGGGAACACGCCCGTCGAACTGCGTGCGTGGTTCCATCGCACGGCGAGTCGAAAGCTCATTTGGACCGCCGAACGCGTGCACGCTCTGCTGGGCGATTTGAACTTGGCCGATCAGGTCAGCATTGAAGACCTTGTGGCGGACGGTTTTCCGCTGGAGCGGACGCCGCGTGGCGAGTCAGGCCCGGTGGTGCTCGAAGGAGCAGCGCCGGTCGAGGGGCTGCCCTCCGCGGACAACTCGGACGCGGTAGGTGTGCCTACTGATGTGGAGGTACCGTCGTCGAATTCCACACTCGAGCAGCCGGATGTGGTGCCAACAGCAATCGACGGCACGCCCTCCGTAGAAGACTCGGACGCGGGCGGCGTGGCTACTGATGTGAACGCGCCGTCGTCGAATTCCACATTCGACCAGCCGGACGTGGTGCCAATAGCACCGGAACTCAACGTATCCGGCTCGATACAACCGCCCGATAGCGATGACCTGGAAAACGGGGCGGCGGTCGCGTCGGACCGGCCGATACCGCCGCTCACCGCACCACATATGCGGACGCGGTCCGACGCATCGGAGCCTGTGGCGTCTGGCGCGACAGTCGATCCCAGCCTGGAAGGCCGTCAGCCCGCGCACAGCTCGCCGTCGATCGCGGACAGGCAGTCTTTTGCGGATCGGCAGCCGCTCGACTTCGTCGACGAACCGGGTGACGATGCGGCAGAGCCGATATCGAGGCCGCATCACTTGGACGGTCTGCCCGCTGCCAGGTTCGCGCAGACGCAACGCGTCGAGCCGGACCCACGTGCGCCGATGGCCTTTGCATCGGGACCTGTAGCACCGGAACCCCCGCAGTCGGATGCGACGTCGGATTTCGCAGCGCAATCAGAACCCCCGTTGTCGTCGCCTTTCACGGACCGGTGGTCGTCGTGGATCGAGTCCGACGCCCAGCCGGTGCGCCCGCGCCCCACACCGTCAGCTCTGCCGAATCCGCCGCAATGGTGGTCCGACGAGGAAACCGAAGCGCGTCCACCGCGACGGCCCACCGCGCCGCGCCTCCTCGAACGTCGACCGCGCATCGCCGATCTCCGGCAAACGATCACCGTGCCTCCACGCACGCGCACCCACACGACCGGCCAACCGCGCCCGATCGGCCATCGTCCCCAGCAGATCGCGGCGGTGGCACTGATCGCAGTCGTCATCGGCACCATCTGGGTGCTGGCCGCCGCCTGCTCGACCCCACAGGGCGACGCCGTACGGCAGACCCCATTGCCCCCGTCGACCACCGAAACTCCCGCTCGATTCGATCTGCTGCCGCTGTGCCTCCCGTTGCGTTCTGATTGTTGACACCGTCGGCTGCTGGAGACCGCGTGGCGGTGTGCGGCGGTCAGCGATGCTCCAAGCCCGGACCAGTAGACGCAAGTGTTGAGGAATACCCGCTGCATCAGTCATGCCGCCTGAGCGGTTCTGAGGGGACATCGTCGTAAAGACCCAATTCTTCGGAAATCCTGGTCAGCTCGGACAATCCGGCGGCACGCTCGGCGCGGCGGTACTCCCGCAATGCCAACACGTCGGTCAGACGAACACGACGATGCCGTCCAGGCCGGGTGAACGGCATTTCCCCCGCATCCAGCATTGTTAAATCGCTGCACGGCATTGTCGACGCCGGACGAACAAGTGGGAACCTTCCGAGTAACCGCAACAGGTTCATGGCCCGAGGTAGAGGCGTTCGCAGGGCAGCCGGGTGAGGCCGTGTGTAGGGCCGGGAATGACGGTGATCGGTTGGTGCTGGCGGGCGTGCCATTCGGTGATGAACCGGAGCGCTGCGGTGCGGCAGGCGGCGTAGTCCAGCCGGGCTCCCTGCAGGATGATGCTCAGGTGAAAGTCGGGCTCGTCAGGACGAGGTGTGGCGGGGTCGCTCATGGTGCGCAGGCGATCAGGGCGTCGAGCACGGTCTTCAGACATGGCCGATAGCCGTCGCGAGCTGGTTCTATCCATCGGCGGTAGACGTGGTCACTGGGGGACGGAAGTGCGACGATGCCGAGCGGCGGGATGATCAGCGAGTTGGTGCGCAGCAGAGTGCGTGTGTAGAGCGAATGATCCTCGGCCTCTGTGGAATAGCACGCGAGGAACGTGTATCGCCGCGATCGGTGCCACACGATCGGTCCTGCCAGCGACCGGGCAAGCAGATAATCACGGATTGCGCGGCCAAGTGGTTCCGGAGTTGTGAGCGCGCGAACTCGACCACCGATAGTGACGGCGATCCGTCCGGATTCATCGATGTGGCAAGGCAATTGACACACGGTGCGGTAGTAGTGACAGCGGCCGAGCGCGTCCGCGACGGCGGATGCGGACATAGTGACCCCCTGGATGCTCGTTCATGTTTGTGGGTGCGCTCGGCCGACGTGATGACGGCGTCGGATCGGGTTGTGAAGGGTTTCGCGGCGTCACTTCCCACCCGGGCGCATTGATAGCTTGACCCTTCAAACGAATGTGATCCACGGCACTCAAGAGATGTCTATGATGTGCCCATGCGACGCAAGCGGCTGATCGACGCGCGGAAGGCATCGGGGAAGACTCAGGAGCAGATCGCAGAGTTCGTGGGGGTCGACCGAACGACGCTAGGTAAGTGGGAGCGTGGCGAATCCACTCCGCAACTGACACAGCGGGAGCGGTACGCCGAGGCGATCGGTGTGTCCATGCGTGAATTGGACGCGATGCTCAACGGTGTCATGCCGCGCGTGAATGAAATGCCGGAATGGCTGACTACCTATCTCGGGATGGAGCAATCGGCAACTGTTGTCCGCGCTCATGAGCGTCGTGCCGTCTACGGGCTCCTACAGACGCCTCGATATCTCGAGAGTCTTGGCAGCAAGGTGGGCATCTCCGGGATGTCGGATACGTACTTGCAGCGGACGGTCGACCAACGAATCTACCGGCAGACGCGCGTGCGGAATGGTGATCTGGTGGTCGATGTGGTTCAACCGGAGTCGGCGCTGCATCTTTGCATCGGTGACGGCCCGGTGATGTCTGAGCAGATGCGGGTCATGGTGGAGCTGGCAGACTTGCCGAACGTGACCATCCGAATCAGTACGTACGACGCGGGCTTGTACGAAGCTCTGCGGTTGGGTGACTTCTCGATCATGACGCATCCATGGGGCGGCAATGATCGTGTGCATGTTGAGGGCAATGGCGGTGGACAGTTCATCACGGATGTGGACGAGGTTGCGTACTTCTCCGCTGCATTCGACCACGCGTGCCGAGTAGCTCTGTCTCCAAAGGATTCACGTGAGTTCATACTGGATGCCGCCAACAGATGGAGCAGGAGAGGCTAGGCGTGGGGCAAGATACGGACAAACTAGACTGGCGGAAGTCGACCTTCACCAGCCCTGAGACTTGTGTTGAGATTGCCGCGATTCCGGGTGGCGTGTTGGTCCGCAACAGCAACGCACCGGAAGCCGGAACTCTGGAGTTCACCCGCGCCGAGTTCGCCGCCTGGCTGGAGGGATGCAAAGCGGGCGAGTTCGACGACCTTGCGGTCTGAAGTTGCGGCCCATGTTGGGATCGGAACATCGCTCCTCGCTCCGAGATCGCGTCACTCGGTCGCTGACACGCGCGAGGAGATCCGCATGATTGCTCCCGTCGCGCTGTGACGGACGACAGGGGACTCCCTGGCCCTGATGCGCTGAGAGCGGTATGCGCGGCGTTCGGGGCTGCCGCTGATTGCGTGCAGCTGCTGCATCACCGGTCGAACGCGGTATACCTGCTACCGGACGATGGCAACGGCGGCGTGATCGTGCGGCTGGCTCCGGACACGAACCTTCGGCGAGCACGTGCCAACACGAGCATCGCCGTCACGCGGTGGCTGAACGAACAGAACGACCAGCCGATCGGGCTATGCCCCCTTCCTGGTGAGCAACCCGTCATCGCGGCCGGGGCGGTGGCCACCTTTTGGCCATACTGTCCGACGCGCACGCCAGCGACGTCGACTGATATTGCTCACGCGCTCCAGCGGTTACACCGCCTGCCGCGCCCACCCTTCCTGGTACCTGAATACAGACCATTGCTCCGGTTGCGTGAGGCACTCGGCTTGGATGGCAGCCGGACGCGGCCCGCGGTGAACAGCGATGTCCGTGCATGGATCGCCACCCGCGCCGAGGAACTTCTCGAGGCTTACTACGCCGCCGAATTCCCACTGGGATACGGGCTCATCCACGCAGACGCCCACTCCGAGAACGCCGTCCAGACAGGCCACGGGTTCGTCCTGATCGACTGGGACCAGTGCTGCATCGGCCCCCGGGAACTGGATCTCGTCAGCGGGCTACCAGATCACTTTCACGAGCCGGAGAACGACCGGCGCCAGTTCCTCGACGCCTACGGATATGACCTTCTGGCTTGGCCGCATTGGCATCTTCTCCGTGATATCGCCGAGTTGCACTCTGTCGGCGCGTATATCCGGCTGGCGCCGTACAAGCCCGCGGCATCCGACGAACTGAAGGTACGGATCTCGTCACTGCGTACCGGGGATCGCGCGGTGCGATGGACAGCTGTCGCGTGAGCACCGCTCGTACATGAACAGCCAACGGGTGCTGGCGAAGTTCGCTCGTTGAGTCGGTGGTCTGCACCCCCATGCGGCGAAAGTCGCTGATCCAGCAACGGATACCACGCGTACCGTTGTTGACGAAGGATAGACTCCGCGAGAGCTGATGAGAGGGGGCGGGTTGTCGTCGGGATCTGGGGATGAGGCAGGGGAATTCGCAGTCGTACCTGCCGAAGTGACCGATGCGGGTCGGTTCGTACAGCTGACAGCCGATTCGCTCGTGGCTGGATTGCGATCGTTGGATGTTGATATCAACGCACTGCTCGAATCATGGAAAGGCAGCTCGGCTGACGCCTACCGGGCTGGCTGGGAGGAGACCAAGCAGGGTGCGGTAGCGGTGCTCGATTCGTTGTCCACTATGGCGGAGTTGCTCGGAGTCACCAGTCGAGTGCTCCAAGATCAGGACCAGTCGCGGGCGCAGACAACCAGTTCGCTCGATCTGCCGTAAGGGGGTGACATGGATAACGCGCAGGCTTTTCGCGTGAAGTTGTCGGAGCTGGAGCAAATCACTGCCCGGCTGGATGGGTTCGTCGGTTTTCTGTCCGACAGCCTGTCCGGGCTGCAGCAGCGGATCGACTCGGTCCAGCAGAATTGGAACGGCGCAGCCGCGGATTCGCAGGCAGAGGCGTTCCGCCAGTGGGTGATCGGCGCTACGGATGTCGCCGAGGGGATCGCCGCGATGAAGCAGGCTGCCGTCGATGCGCATGACCGATACAGTTCAGCGGCGGCGGCCAATCTTCGGATGCTCGGTCGGGGGTAGGCGTCGGTGTGACCGAGTTCAACGTCGATCCGCTCATCTACGCCCTGTCCGCAAGCAACCTCCATACCTACGCATCCGACTTCCACAAGGCCTTCGAAGCGCAGATGGCGGCGTTGTCGGGAACCAAGGACATGGGTGGCAGTGTCGGAGTGTGCCAGCAGTGGGCGAGTTCTTATGACACCACTGTCACCGATGTGTACAACGTGGCGAGTTCCCTGATTCAGGCGATTGATAACTACGCCGGCATTTTGCAGCAGGCCGGGTACAACTACGCGCTCGCCGATCATCGGAAGGGCACCGGCCGTCCGGCGCCGGTGGAACCGAAACCGCTACCTCCAGCGTGGAGCACGTGCCCGATACCGCCGCCCTCGGCGGGTGGGCCGGGAAGCGGATTAGCCGACGACGGTTTCGAGCTTGCCAGCATGGCGGGCGTACCGATCCCAGACGGCGACCCCGACAAGCTCCTGGCCGCTGCTGAGGTGTGGGATGCGCTGGCCAAGAGCAGTGGCGTGGCCGGATTGCCGGCCAAGCTGGAAGGTGTTGCGAAGAGTTTTGAGGCGGTGACAGCACCGGATGCGGCGTTCATCGACGAGGACATTCGCGAGATGAAGGCTGCCGCCGAAACCATCGCCACCACGTTCGCCGACATCGCCCAATCATGTCGCGATCAAAAGGTTGCCCTCGATGACCTGCGCGCCCGGCTGAAGACGCTACTGACCGACCTTGCCGCTGATATCGCGACGGAGGTCGCGGTCACCCTTGCCTTCTCTGTAGTCGCGGGCGCGCTGTCCGCCGGGTTCGGCGCAGCTGCGGTGGCTGCGTTTCGCGCGGGCAAGATCGTAGAGAAGGTGAAGAAGTACGCTGGCAGGATTGCGGATATCGTCGCGGCCGTCAAGACGATAGACAAGGTCACCGTCAAGACTTCGATCACTACCATCCGGGAGAAGCTACAACGCATCATCGATCTCGGGAAGAACTTTGCGGACAAGGTAAGAAGGGGTCCGAAGAATGCGCTCAAGAACGATCTGGATAATGCGCAGACCTGGACAAATGGAAACCTGCCGGTACTGAATGGGCCGAAGAACGGATACCTGGTGAAGCGGGATGCGAACGGGAATGTGACCCACTATTCGTATTACGACGCGGACGGTGTCGCGACGAAACGAGTTGATTTGACCGGTAAGGCACATTTGGATAAGTCGACGGGGAATTACATTCCAACGCCTCATGTCGTTGAGGTGCAGAAGAATGTCAATCCAAAGACCGGCGAAGTATTTGCTCGAACCGTGAACGACAGCGTCCGACCAGCGACACCGGAGGAGATACCGTGACCAACAGTGCCCGATTGGAAGAAGTCCTTGCTCGTTCGCGCAGTAGCGATGGCATGACCCGGGTTAATGCCATCCCGGAGCTCGGCGAGTTCATCGATGATGTGAGAGCCCGGAACCGGCTGAAGGAGATGCTCGACGACGAGGTGGTCACCATGGAAGTGGATGCGGCGGAGGTGCTTACTCGGAAAGGCGGCGTAGATGGAATCCTTGCAGTTCTCGAAGAGCTCGGTCGACGCCGTGACGACCCCGATGCCGACTACATGGCCTACAAGCTGTATGAACTCGACGCCAGTGGCGAGCTGCCGGTCATCGATATCGTCGAGTCCTCCGTGAATCAGCTGTCCCCGAACGCTTCGGTGGGGCTTCGGAATCTAAAAGCGCTGCGTGGTTTGCAATAGGGAGTTACTGGCCGAAACGGGCCGCACCTGCGCATGCTGCTGGCAAATGCGGGTCTTTTCCCCGATGGAGCAGTGTGTCGCGATGGACCAGCTGGGTGCGCTGGCGCCGATTTCGAGAAGGACAACGATCTGTTGACTCATGTGGAAATCGACGGGGCGCGGGCAGAACTGAGTTTCGAGCGGCCGTAGGACTCGGGAGAAGCCGCTGCACTGATCTCGGATGCGCTGCGCCGAAGCCACCCTCGTGGCGTTGCCGCGCTCGGAACTGTGCACAGAGTCGGCCTCACATCGGAAAGCCATGCGAGGCAACGGCCATAGACGGCGCGCTCTTCCGCCGTGACAGCGCGGCCTGGTCAGTCGTGAACGGTCGTGGCCGAAAACTTGAAGCCGGGCCGATCACTGTGCGGGGGAGAGTGATCCGGCCCGGTTTCTGGTCAGGGACTACGCAGTCGGCTCGAACGCTTTGGCGATGATCTCGCCTGTTCCACCGCGTGGACCTTGCTGGACCCCGAGGAGGGGCCGGACATGGCGCGTCGACGGCACGCACTTGGCCGCTCGGCAGATAGCTGAATTCGGCGGCTGAACCATCGACCTCGCCTTCCGGCTTACGTTTTGGTGCTGTCGAATTCGGTTGCGAGGCAGAAGCTACGGGATTGCCTGGCGTGGCGCGGGACAACGATCAACACTGACTGGCACGCGTTAACCCCAGTGCGTGTCATCTGTTCATCGAACCCCGGAGACGGCATGAACAAGTCAATTGTCCAGTTGCTCATCGATAGAGCCATTTATACCAAAGAGCGCTGACGCCCTTTCCGTGCGGGTGGTCGCTCGATCAGCAGCCGACCCGGTCGGGCAAGACTGCGCCGACGCCTCCGCACGGTCTCGCAGTGTCGGTGACCAGCGAAAAGTGGAGTACATCGTGGCAGATCTCTTGCCGTTCGTGATCGCGGGAATCGTATCCGGCTCGGTTTATGGGCTGGCCGCGGTGGGTTTGGTGCTCACCTACAAGACGTCGGGAGTGTTCAATTTCGCCCACGGTGCCATGGCTACGGTGTCGGCGTACGGGTTCTACACCTTGCATGTCGTCAATGGGCTTGCTTGGCAGCTCGCCGCGGCCATCTGTGTTCTCGGTATCGGTCCGGCCATGGGTTTCGCGCTGGAATTGCTGGCCCGCGTTGTCGACCAGGCGACGGTGGAACTGCGGATCGCCGCGACCGTCGGCATTCTGTTGTTTGTCCAGGCGGGTGTGACTCTGTACTACGGGCAGACGACGACGCGCATCGTTCCGATCTTCCTGCCGCAAGGCGGATTCGCCGCCCTCGGTGTGCAAGTGCAGTGGTCGGATGTCGCCACGTTCGGGGTTGCGGTACTCGCGACCGGCGCGCTCTCGGCCGCGCTGCGGTTCACCCGGCGTGGTGTCGCGATGCGCGCGGTCGTCGGGAACGCGCCGTTGCTGGATCTGGCCGGGACCAGCCCGGTGAGCACTCGGCGCTGGGCCTGGTGTGTCGGCACCGGTCTGGCGTCGCTGTCCGGGGTGCTGTTCGCGCCGTTGATTCCGCTCGATCCCATGCAGCTGACGTTGCTGGTCGTCCAGGCGTTCGGAGCGGCGGCCATTGGTCGATTCACGAGCCTGCCATGGAGCTTCGGCGGTGGACTGCTCATCGGGGTGTTCGCCGCGCTGGCCACCCGCTACTTCACCACCGGACTGGCCGCGGGAGTTCCCGCCGCATTGCCGTTCTTGGCGTTGTTCCTCGTGCTGCTCGTCATGCCGCGTCGCTTCCTGCTGGACCGGGATCGGGTGGTCCGGCGTATCCGATTCGGCTGGACTGCTCCGCCGGCGTTGCAATCCATTGGCGGGGTGGTGGTGTTGGTCGTGCTGGCGCTGGTTCCGTCGTTCGCGGGCATCCACTTGACGGATTGGACTGTGGCGCTGGCGATGACGCTCGTCTTTCTCTCGCTCGGTCTGCTGGTTCGCACGTCCGGTCAAGTCTCGCTGTGTCACGTGGCTTTCACCGCGATCGGCGCCTGCGCGTTCTCGCACTTCGCGGTCGACTGGCGGTGGCCGTGGCCGCTGGCTCTCCTCGCCTGTGGTCTGGTGGTCGTGCCGATCGGTGCGGTGTTGTCGATTCCGGCCATTCGGCTCAGCGGCCTGTATCTGGCCCTGGCGACCTTCGGATTCGGCGTCGTGCTCCAGATGATGTTCTACAGCCGGCCCTATATGTTCGGCACCAGCGGTCTCGGCCTGCCGATGCCGCGCCCCGGCGTATTCGGACTGGACTCCGACCCGTCCTTCTACCGGCTGGTGCTGCTACTGGCCACGGCCGGCACGCTGATAGTGGTGGCGTTGGACAAGAGCAGGCTCGGACGATTGCTCCGGGGTCTGGCCGAATCGCCGACCGCGCTGCGGACCAACGGTGTTTCGATCGAGGTCACCCGCGTTCTCGTCTTCTGCGTGTCGGCGTTCCTCGCGGCATTGGGTGGCGCACTCGCAGGAATGGCCCAGACCACTGCCTCCGCGACCAACTACCAGCCGCTACTGTCGGTCACCTATTTCGCCGTCATTGTCATCATGGTGGGCCGGGAGCCGTGGTATTCGCTGCTGGCCGCGGTCGCGCTCATCCTGCTGCCGTCCTACGTCCCCGTCGCAGGCATGTCGCTGTGGCTCCAGGTGCTGTTCGGCGTCCTGGTGGTGCTCCGTGCCGCCACCGCGAGCCGCCTGGAGGTTCCCGGACCGATCCGGTCCTGGCTGGACAGCGCGTTTCGCGGCAAGCGGTCGTCGGCGGTTGTCGCGGTGGAGCCGTCCACGAGGCAGCCCTCGGCGCTGCTGGAGGTGCGGGATCTTTCGGTTCGTTTCGGCGGCGTGGTGGCCGTCGATGGCATCTCGTTCGAGGCACGTACCGGGCGGATCACCGGACTCATCGGCCCGAACGGTGCGGGAAAGACGACGACGTTCGATGCCTGCACCGGTCTCGTCCAGGCCGACGCCGGCGAGGTGCGACTGCAGGACCGGGTGATCAGTCGAGTCTCGACCTCCCGCCGGGCGCGGCTCGGCATCGGGCGAACATTTCAGCGGACGGAGCTGTTCGATTCCCTTACCGTGGCCGAAAACGTCGCGATGGGAGCCGAAGGCCCACTCGCCGGGGCGAATCCGCTGGCCCAACTGTTCGCGGCGCACGGACATGTCCGGAGGGTGCGGGCCGCGGCGGCTTCCGCTATGGCGTTGTGCGGTATCGAGTCCATCAAGGATTCGCGCGTCGGCGCACTGTCCACCGGGCAGCGAAGACTGGTCGAACTCGCGCGATGTCTTGCCGGGCCGTACCGGATCCTGCTGCTCGACGAGCCGAGCGCGGGTCTCGATCGTGCGGAGACCGCGCGCTTCGGGCAGATTCTCCGGCATGTCGTCGCCGAACGCGGCGTCGGAATCGTCCTGGTAGAGCACGACATGTCGCTGGTGCTGGAGATCTGCGAGGAGATTTTCGTACTCGACTTCGGTCGCCTGATATTCCGGGGCTCGCCCGCGCAGGTCCGGGCTTCGGAGGTGGTGCAGCACGCCTATCTCGGCGTACCGGTCACGGACGAGAACCGGCTGAAGGAACCCGTAGCATGACCGGCCAGGGCAAGGAGGCCGCAGCTCAGGATCCCGGGGCATGCGCAAAGGGACACAGGACGACCGGCACCGATTTCGCACTCGAATTGCGCTCGATCGCCGCGGGATACGGCTCGACGATGGTGCTCCACGACGTCGACCTGGCCGTTCCACCTCGCTCGGTCGTGGCGTTGCTCGGACCGAACGGCGCCGGAAAGTCGACGCTGCTCAGGGTGGCCTCCGGGCTACTGCGAGCACGATCGGGAACCGTGTCGATCGGCCGAGCGGATCTGACCCGCGCTCGCCCGGCACGCCGCGCCCGCGCGGGTTTGTGCCTGATCCCCGAGGGCCGAGGTGTGTTCGGGGACTTGACGGTCCGGGAGAACCTGCGCCTGCTGACACCGCCGTGGCGCCGAGTCAGCACCGATGACGTACTCGATGTCTTCCCCGCGCTGCGGGCGAAGCTCGATCAGCGGGCAGGGTTCCTGTCCGGCGGGCAGCAGCAGATGCTGTCACTGGGGCGCGCCTGGCTGGCCGATCCGGCAGTTGTCCTGCTCGATGAGGTCTCGATGGGCCTGGCTCCGCTGGTCGTGGATGAGATCTTCGCGGCCCTTGGCGAATTGCGCACCACGGGCGCGGCGATTGTGCTGGTCGAGCAGTACGTCGACCGCGCGCTCACGATGGCCGATCACGTGGTGTTGCTCAGCCGCGGCACCGTCGCGTTCGCCGGACCCGCCGCAGGGATCGACCGAGATGTCGTGCTGCAGAACTATCTCGGCGTCGACGGGGGACACACAGACTTGCCGGCATCGCCGGCGGGACACCCATCCGGAACCGCGGCCGGGCCATGGGCGTAGCGAATACTCGGTCCAGGAGTGGAGTAATGAGGAAGAGAAGGTTTTTGTGGTGCGTGGCGCCGATGCTGGCGGCAGCGCTTGCGCTCACGTCGTGTTCCGCCGACTCGACGAGCGACGGGGCCAAAACCGTTGGCCCGGTGAAAGTGTCCGACGGCGGGCTCAAAGGCGATCCGATCGTCATCGGGTCGATTTGCAGCTGCAGCGGCCCCGCCGCCGGATCGGTGGGGCGCAGCAGCGATGTGCTGCAGGCGTGGGCGTCATGGGTCAACGATCGTGGCGGAATCAATGGGCACCCGGTCAAGCTCATCACCTACGACGACCAGCAGAATCCGACGACGGCGCTGGCTGTGGCGAAGAAACTGGTCGAGGAGGACAAGGTGGTCGCCATCGTCGGCCAAACCAGCCTGGTCAGTTCGAGTTGGCAAAGCTACGTCGACAGCAAGGGCATTCCGGTCATCGGCGGACAGCCGGTCGATGCCCCGTTCATCACCGATCCGAACTTCTTCGCCTCCGGAACTACGTTGCCGGTGCTGATGCTGGGCGAAGTCGCTCAGGCCAAGAAGGCGGGCGCGAAGAAACTCGGCGTCTACTATTGCGCCGAGATCCCGGTCTGCGAGCAGCTACCGCAGATGCTGAAGCCGATGGCCGAACAGGCCGGTCTTGGATTCGCTTCGGAGAAAGTCGCGATTGCGGCGCCGAACTACATCGCGCCCTGCCTGGCATTCAAGGAAAAGGGTGTCGACGCCGTATTCCCCGGCGTCTCGGTCGAGGCGATTTCGCGGATCGCGGCATCCTGTGCGCAGCAAGGTTACAAACCGATTCAGGCTCCTACCGGCGTGAGCCTGCAGAAGGCGTGGGCCACCGACCCGAACTTCGAGGGCAGCATTTTCGCAGGCTCCAATGCGCTGTACACCGACGAATCGATTCCGGCCATCAAGGATTTCAATGACGCTCTCGCCGAGTACATTCCCGGCCTTCGGGACAGCGCGGACTTCAGCTCACCACTGCTGTGGCCGTGGGCAGGCGGGCAGCTCTTCCTGGCAGCGGCCAAAGCTGCCGGCCTCTCGCCGTCTTCGACGAGCGCGGATGTGATCAAAGGGCTGCGCGCATTGCGCGACGAGACCCTCGGAGGCCTGGCTCCGCCGCTGACCTTCCCGGAAGGCAAACCGGCGTTTCCGATGTGCTACTTCACCGGAAACACCAAAGGCGGTGCATTCCACTCCGACAACGGTGGTAAGCCGACGTGCATCGACGACGCTACCGCTGCCGCGCTGATGAAGGCGCTCGCGCCGTCCTGACGGTCCGAACCCAGGGCCGACTGTTCCGGCGTACGGCGAGGTGGCGGCTGTCCTCCGCCGCCTCGCCACCCTGGACACAGTGGCCGTCAGGGACTGATCCTTGCCCAATTGTCTTAGCACAACCGGAAATTCGCTGGCGTACGCAACGTCGGCTCCTCTACGGTAGCACCGTTGTCGGATCGGGCAACGGAGAGGAATATCGTGACCACCAAGCTGAACCAGCTCATCGCCGTCGAGAAGGGTGTGAAGTCTCAGGCGAACGCCGACCTGGCCGCCGCGTACCAGCGGGTGGGCAAGACCGAGCTGCTGGCCGGCATTGCCCGCACCTACCGGCCGTTGGACGACGAAGGTGAGGCGCTCCCGCCGGAGTCGAAGCGGGTGCAGGTCCGGGTCAGTGAGGTGATCGCGGACGTCACGGCAACCCTGACCAGACTGTTGAACGTCACCGCCACGAAGGACGTGGCCAACTGCTCGGCGAAGGCCGACCTGGTGGTGGACGGAAACACACTGGCCACGGACCTGCCCGTGACCTATCTGCTGTTCCTGGAGAAGCAGCTGGGTGAACTGAAGTCGTTCATCGCCAAGCTGCCGACGCTCGACCCGGCCGAGGCTTGGTCGTTCGACGATGTCGCAGACTGCTTCGCGACCGAGCCCAGCCAGACGGTGCGGACCAAGAAGGTGCCGCGCAACCATGTGCTGGCCGCCGCCACCGACAAGCACCCGGCCCAGGTGCAGGTCTATCACGAGGACGTGGTGGTCGGACGCTGGACGACCACGAAGTTCTCGGGAGCGCTGCCGGCCAAGGAGGTCAGTGAGATGCGTGCTCGGCTCGGGAAGCTGACCGATGCGGTGAAGTACGCTCGGGAGACAGCGAATTCGACCGCGGTGACCGACGTCGAGCCGGGCGAGGCAATCCTCGGCTACCTCTTCGGATAACCGGGGCCCACAGACTCCCCCTTCGGGGGGATGGAGCACAAGCTGAAATTGAAGCTCAAGCTGACGGCGGGGCAGTGCCCAGCCGATGAGACTCAAGCTCTTGCTCCAAGCTCAACAACACCATCGACCTCGAGTTCATGGGTGTGGACGCGACGCACCCCCGAAATCCCGGTTCGAGTCCGGGCAGCGCCTCTCCGTGGCGCTGTAGCGTAATGGCAACGCGCGGGGTACATCATGCTGAACCACACTCGCGGGCGCAGTGGTCACAGATGGTGCAGCGATAGCTCAATCGGCAGAGCATCGGACGGTTGATCCGACGGGTGCGGGTTCGAATCCCGCTCGTAACACAGGAGGAGCCGGGCAGGGTATAGCCCGGCTCCTCCGCTTGCCGCCAGAGTTCGTTCCGGTGCGGGCGCATCGCGGTGCGAACCCGACGCAACATGGCCGACGATGACACCCCGTTCGACCGGCGCGGAAACCTTGTCTCTGTCATGTACTTTCACCTCACCGGGACGATCACCGCGAACCCGGGCGACGGCTGTTCGGTGCACCCGGGTCGGCGCTCGGGATGGGAGAGTGATCCGGTGCCTGAAGAATGATATCGATGGTCACGAAGATTTATGCTACCAGTGGTAGCATAAGACGCATGGGTAGTAGCAAGAAGTACTCGATCAGCCTTCCCGAAGATCTTGCCGAGCAGGCGCGGGCCTATGTTGGTTCCGGCGGCTTCTCCGCCTATGTCGCGGAGGCGTTGGAGCAGCGTGTTGCGATGGACAAGCTCGGTGAGTTGGTAGCCGATTTCGAGAAGGACAATGAGCCGCTGACGCGGGCGGAAATTGATGAGGCGCGGGCGGAATTGGGTTTCGAGCGCCGCCGTCGGGGTTCGCGCGGATCGGCCGCGTGATGCCGGATGTGCTGTTTCTCGACAGCGAGGGACTGTCGATGCTGTATCGGAAAAATCGCCGAATGCTTGCGTGGGTGCAGGCGGCCAAAGAGGACGGTGTGCGAGTGGCCACCACGGCGATGACGACGGTGGAAGCCGACTACAGCAAGGTGCATCCGGCCCGGATCTCCTGGGCGCTGTCACAGATCGATGTTCACGCCGTCACCCGGGAGGTGGCCGCGCAGGCCGCAGCCCTGTTGCGGGAACACGGTCTGAGCGGTCACAAGTATGCGATCGACGCCGTTCTCGCGGCATCGGCGAGGTCGGTTCGCGGGTTGGTCACGGTGGTGACGTCTGACCCCGAGGACATGGCGTTGCTGTGCGGCCCGGAGATCGAGATCGTGAAGGTGTGAGCGGTCAACTCGCCTTCGCCGTCTAGCCGGGTAGCTGCGGGTTCGACTGGCTTAGTTTTCGTGCGCTGAATCGTACTGCTTCGTAGACGCGAACCGGGCCGAATCGCTCTGAGGCACAGAGTGATTCGGCCCGGTTTCGGGGTCAGGCGACTAAGCCGTCGGTTCGAACGCTTCCGCGATGATCTCCGCCTGCTCCACTGCGTGGACCTTGCTGGACCCCGAGGACGGGGCCGACATGGCGCGGCGCGAAATGCGGCGGAGTTTGCCGAGGCGGTCGGGGAGGACTTCCGGGAGGTTGAGGCCGAAGAAGGGCCATGCGCCCTGGTTGGCCGGTTCCTCCTGGACCCAGACGAGGTCGGTGGCGTTGGGGTAGCCGCTGAGTGCCTCGTTCAGGCGGTAGGTGGGCAGCGGGTAGAGCTGCTCGATGCGGACGATGGCGACGTCTTCGCGCTTCTGCTTGGCCTTTTCGGCGGCCAGCTCGTAGTAGAGCTTGCCGCTGGTCAGCAGGATGCGCTTGACCTTGCCGCGGTCGCCGATGCCCTGCTCGTAGGCGGGTTCGTCGAAGACCGAGCGGAACTTGCTCTCGGTGAAGTCCTTCAGATCCGAGACCACAGCCTTGTTGCGCAGCATCGACTTCGGAGTGAAGACGATCAGCGGGCGGCGGATGCCGTCCAGCGCGTGGCGGCGCAGCAGGTGGAAGTAGTTCGCCGGAGTGGACGGCACCGCGACGGTCATCGAGCCCTCCGCGCACAGCTGCAGGAAGCGCTCGATGCGGCCGGAGGTGTGGTCCGGGCCCTGGCCCTCGTGGCCGTGCGGCAGCAGCAGCACGACGTCGGACAGCTGGCCCCACTTCGCTTCACCGGAGGAGATGAACTCGTCGATGATCGACTGCGCGCCGTTGACGAAGTCACCGAACTGCGCTTCCCACAACACCAGTGCATTGGGGTTGCCCAGGGAGTAGCCGTATTCGAAACCGACGGCGGCGAATTCGCTCAGCGCGGAGTCGTGCACGGCGAACCAACCCGGGTTCTCGCTGCCGATGTTGTGCAGCGGGGTGTACTCCTCGGCGGTCTTGCGGTCGATGATCACCGCGTGCCGCTGGGTGAACGTGCCGCGGCGGGAGTCCTGACCGGTCAGGCGCACCGCGCGACCCTCGTCGATCAGCGTGCCGAACGCGAGCAGCTCGGCGAAGGCCCAGTCGACCTTGCCCTCATAAGCCATCTCGCGGCGCTTCTCCAGCACCGGCTTGACGCGCGGGTGCACGTTGAAGCCGTCGGGCACGTTGAGGAACGCGTCGCCGATCCGCTGCAGGACCGCCTTGTCCACGGCCGTCACGACGGACGCGGGCACCGGCTGGTCGCCCTCGACCGACTCGCTCGGTTCCGGCGAGTATTTCTCCAGCTCACGGACCTCGTTGAACACCCGCTCCAGCTGGCCCTGGTAGTCGCGCAGAGCGTCCTCGGCCTCTTTCAGCGAGATATCGCCACGACCGATCAGGCTCTCGGTGTACGCCTTGCGGACCGAGCGCTTGGTGTCGATGACGTCGTACATGTACGGCTGGGTCATCGACGGGTCGTCGCCCTCGTTGTGGCCGCGGCGGCGGTAGCAGATCATGTCGATCACGACGTCCTTGCGGAACTTCTGCTTGAAGTCGACCGCCAGACGCGCCACCCAGTCGCACGCCTCCGGGTCGTCGCCGTTGACGTGGAAGATCGGCGCGCCGATGAACTTCGCGATGTCGGTGGAGTACTCGGTGGAGCGGCTGTTCTCCGGCGCGGTGGTGAAGCCGATCTGGTTGTTCACCACGATGTGGATCGTGCCGCCGACCCGGTAGCCGCGCAGACCCGACAGGTTCAGCGTCTCGGCGACCACGCCCTGACCCGCGAACGCGGCGTCACCGTGCAGCATCAGCGGCACGACCGAGTAGCCCTCCGGTCCGTCGCCCTTGTCCAGCAGATCCTGCTTGGCGCGCACCAGGCCCTCCAGGACCGGGTCGACCGCCTCCAGGTGTGAGGGGTTGGCGGTGAGCGAGACCTCGATCTCGTTGTCGCCGAACATCTGCAGATAGGTGCCGTGCGCGCCGAGGTGGTACTTCACGTCGCCGGAGCCGTGCGCACCGGCCGGGTTCATGTTGCCCTCGAACTCGGTGAAGATCTTCGAGTACGGCTTGCCGACGATGTTGGCGAGCACGTTGAGGCGACCGCGGTGCGGCATGCCGATGACGACCTCGTCGAGGCTGTGCTCGGCGCACTGGTCGATCACCGCGTCCATCATCGGGATGACGGCCTCGGCGCCTTCCAGCGAGAAGCGCTTCTGCCCGACGTACTTGGTCTGCAAGAAGGTCTCGAAGGCCTCCGCTGCGTTCAGCCGGTTCAGGATGTACTTCTGTTGCGCGACAGTCGGTTTCGCGTGCTTCTGCTCGACCCGGTCCTGGATCCACTCCAGCTGCTCGGGATCGAGGATGTGGGTGTACTCGACGCCGACGTGGCGGCAGTAGGCGTCGCGCAGGATGGACAGCACGTCGCGCAGCTTCATCCGTTCCTGGCCGTGGAAGCCCGCCACGTTGAACGTGCGGTCCAGGTCCCACAAGGTCAGGCCGTGCTGGGTGACATCCAGGTCCGGGTGGCTGCGGAACTTGTCCTTGACCAGCCGCAGCGGATCGGTGTCGGCCATCAGGTGGCCGCGGTTGCGGTAGGCCGCGATCATCTCCAGCACGCGGGCGCTCTTGTCGACGCCGCGCTCACGGATGTCCTTGCGCCAGCGGACCGGCTCATAGGGCACGCCGAGGCCGTGGAAGATCTCGTCGTAGAACTCGTCGGCGATCAGCAGCTGGTGGATGGTGCGCAGGAAGTCGCCGGACTCCGCGCCCTGGATGATGCGGTGGTCATAGGTGGAGGTGAGCGTCATCAGCTTGCCGACGCCCAGCTCGGCGATGCGCTCGTCGCTCATGCCCTGGAACTCGGCGGGGTACTCCATCGCGCCCGCGCCGATGATCGCGCCCTGACCGTTCATCAGGCGCGGCACCGAGTGCACCGTTCCGATGGTGCCCGGATTGGTCAGCGAGATGGTGACGCCGGAGAAGTCCTCGGCGGTCAGCTTGCCCTCGCGAGCGCGGCGGACGATGTCCTCGTACGCGGTGTGGAACTGCCCGAAGGTCATTGCCTCGCAGCCCTTGATGGCCGCGACGACGAGTGCGCGGTTGCCGTCCTTACCGGGCAGGTCGATGGCGAGCCCGAGGTTGGTGTGCGCGGGGGTGACCGCGTTCGGCTTGCCGTCGATCTCGGTGTAGTGCCGGTTCATGTTCGGGAACGCCTTGACCGCCTGCACGATGGCGTAGCCGAGCAGGTGGGTGAAGGAGATCTTGCCGCCCCGGGTGCGGGCGAGGTGGTTGTTGATGACCAGCCGGTTGTCGATCATCAGCTTGGCCGGGATGGCGCGCACGCTGGTCGCGGTCGGGATGCTCAGCGAGGCGGCCATGTTCTTCGCCACGGCCGCCGCGGCGCCGCGCAGCACCTTGGCCTCGTCGGTGGCGGTGTCGGCCTGCTTCGGGCCGGAGGTCGGCGCGGCGTTCGACGTGGGCGCCGGGGTGGTCTGTGGAGTGCGGGCGGTCACCGTCGCGGGCTTCGGAGCGGCCGGGGCCGGCGCTTTCGGGGCCGCGGCCGCAGGGGCGGGTGCAGGCTTGGCGGCCACCGGCTGGGGGGCCGGGGTGACCGGAGCCGGAGCCGGAGCGGCGGCCTGCGCGGGCGCGGGGGCGGCCTGGCTGTTGCCGGAATCACCACTCGCCTCAGGCGTGTAGTCGGCCAGGAACTCATGCCAGCTCTCGTCGACGGAAGATGGATCCTGTTTGAACTTCTGATACATCTCGTCGACCAGCCATTGGTTCTGACCGAACTGGGAAGTTGAGCTGCTCACAGCAGGTGTTCGCCTCATTTCGTTCTTCGCGCTGCGACGTTTGTGACGTGCCCGGCACGGGGATCAGCGGATGCGCGCCGATGCGCCCTATCTGAGGATAGGCCCAGCAGCAAATCGGTGGATTCACTGACCACCCGACACCCCCGACCTCATAGGTGACGACTCGTCAGTACTCGAGAATATTCCCCCGGACTCGCGGGCCGCTGCCCACAGTCGGGCATACGGTCCGTCCGCGGCGAGCAGCTCCGCGTGGGGACCGAATTCCACGATCCGGCCGTGGTCGACCACGGCGATCCGGTCGGCGCGCGCGGCCGTGCCGAGCCGGTGCGCGACGATCACGGTGGTCCGGTCTCGGCTCAGTGATCGGCTCGCTGCCAGCACCGACGCCTCGGCGTCCGGGTCCAGCGTCGCGGTGGCCTCGTCGAGCAGCAGCAAGTCCGGGGCGACCAGTTCGGCGCGGGCGAGCGCGATCAGCTGACGCTGGCCCGCCGACAGACCGCGGCCTCGTTCGCCGACCGGCTGGCGCATACCGAGCGGGAGGGCGGCGATCATGTCGGTCGCGCCCACCGCGGCGGCGGCCGCGGTGATCTCCTCGGGGGTCGCGAATGGTTTCCCGAATGCAATGTTGCTCGCGACGTCGCCGCTGAACAGGTGAGCTTCCTGCGGGACGATGCCGAGCCGTGCGCGGTAGTCGGCGAGGCGGTAGTCGCGGATGTCGGCGTCGTCCACACGGATCGCGCCGGGATCCGAGCCGCGGTTGCCGTTCCGCTGCGAGCCGGCGGCACTGTGCCGAGTCGCGGACTCGGCCGGGCCCGACGCTGGGCTACTCGGGGAATTCGGCTCCTTCGGATGTCCGCCGGAATGGTTCGACTCGTCCCGGGGCAGGTCATAGAGACGCGCCAGCAACTTGACGACGGTCGACTTGCCCGCGCCGGTCGGTCCGACCAGCGCCAGGGTGGAACCCGCTGGGATGTGCAGGGAAATGCCGTCCAGGGCCGGAACCCGGCTGCCCGCGTACCGGAACCGGACGTTGTCGAAGGCGACATCGCCGCGCAGCCTCTGCGCGATCGGCACCGGATCGGCCGGATCGGCGGTGATCGAGGACGGCGTGCGCAGCAAGTCCCCGATCCGTCGCAGACCGACCCTGGCCTGCTGATAGCTGTCGAAGACCTGGGACAGCTGCAGGATCGGACCGAACAGCAGCTGGAGATACAGCACGAACGCGACCAGCGTCCCCGCGCTGGTCGCACCGGCGGCGACCTCGCGCGCACCGAAGAACACCACCGCGGCCAGCGCCACGTCGGCCCATCCGACGACGAACGCGAAGTACAGCGCGATCGCCCGCTGAGCCCGCAAACGGCTGTCGCGATACCGCTGCGAATACTCCGCGAAACGACGGGCCGCGCGCGGCTCGTGCCGGTTCGCCTGCACCGCGCGCAACCCCGTCACGTTTTCCTGGAAATCGGCGTTGACCGCCGACACGTGCTCCCGCGAGACGGTGTACGCGACGGATGACACCCGCCGGAACAGCACCGTCGCGAGCACCAGGGCGGGCACCGTCGCCAGCACGACCAGCGCCAGTGAGACATCGATCACCAGCAACGCGACCGCGATGCCGACCAGCGTCAGCAGGCCGACCAGGGTGGTGGCGACCCCCGTCTGCAGGAACGTCGACAGCGCGTCGACGTCGGTGGTCATCCGGGTCATGATCCGGCCGGACAGCTCGCGTTCGTAGTAGTCGAGCCCGAGCCGCTGCAGATGCGCGAAGCTACGGACCCGCAAGCCGAACAGCACCCGTTCCCCGGTCCGCGCGGTGAGCGCGGTGGTCGCCGCGCCGACCGCCCAGCCCGCGGCGGCGAGTACCGCGCCGAACATCGCCGCGCGGACCAGCGCCGCGGCATTGTCGCCCAGTACGCCACCGTCGATCGCGTAGCGCACCAGCGGCGGGAACGCGATACCGATCACCGCGTCGGCAGCCAGCAGCGCCATTACCGTCAGGACGAGCCGGCGCACCGGGCGCAGCATGCGGCGCAGCCCGAAGCGCGGATCGGGCTCGCGGAAGCGCTCTACGTCCAGGCCGGGTTGCTCGGTGGCGGGTGGCAGGCGCTCGATGGTGCGGCGCAGTTCGGGTGTCTCGCTCACGTCGGCCGCCGCGCCCGCGAAGCGGCCGCTGGGGGAACGACTCGGGCTCGGCCCGTTCCCGGCCCCGGACGCGGTGATGTCCGGCCCCGGGGCGACGTGTCCGACGGGCGCTGGCAGCCGGATCACGCGATCGGCGTGGGCGAGCGTCGATTCCCGATGCGCCAGGATCAGCGTGGTCCGCCCGCCGCGGTCGGGCAGCGCGTCGAAGATCGCCGCCTCGGTCACCGCGTCCACCGCCGAGGTGGCGTCGTCGAGCACCAGGATGCGCGGGCGCGCCAGCAGTGCTCTGGCCAGCGCGATCCGCTGCCGCTGGCCGCCGGAGAGGGTCAGTCCGCGCTCGCCGACCACGGTGTCGTATCCGTCCGGCAGCTCGGCGATGAACTCGTCGGCCGCGGCCTGCACGGCCGCCTGCCTGATCTCCTCGTCGGTCGCCTCCGGCCGCCCGAGCGCGATATTCGCGGCGATCGTGTCGGAGAACAGGAAGGGATCATCGAAGACGACGCCGATGGCCGCGCGCAGGTCGGCGGCGCGCACGTCGGCGAGGTCGACGCCGACGGTTTCCGCCGTGAGCGTCGCGGTGCGCGCACCATTCCGTGTGACGGTGAACTCATCCGCTGAGTTCGTGCGAAGTGGGGCGGGTGCGGCTTCGGTGAACAGCCGGATGTGGCCGGAGTCCGGTGCGTAGAACCGGGGGAGCAGCAGGGCGAGCGTGGACTTGCCCGATCCCGCTGGGCCGATGATGGCCACCGTCTCACCGGGCCGTATGCGCAGGTCCAGTTCGCGCAGCACGGGCTGATCGGGATCGAAACCGAAGGTGAGCGCGTCGATTTCGATGCCGAGCGGGCCGTCCGGCAGCTCGACCGGACGATCCGGGTCGGCGATGACCGGCGCGGTGTCGATCACCTGGAACACCCGCTCGGCCGCCGCCCTGGTCAGCTGGGCCATGACGATCACCGACGAGAGGATGCGCGCGGTGCCGGTCATGACGGCGACGTACGCGGCGAACGCGACGAAGGTGCCGATCCCGATACTGCCGTGCAGGGCGAGCAGTCCACCGAGCGCGATGACCGCGACCATGCCGAGTTGTGGAATCGTCGCGACGGTCGGCGCGAAGCGGGCGTCGATCTTCGCGGCGCGCATCCGCTCCGCGAAGAGTGTGCGGCCGTGGCGTTCCAGCAGGTCGACCATCCGGGCTTCCTGACCGAAGCCCTTCACCACCCGCACCCCGGTGACCGTCTCCTCGACGTGCTGGGCGAGGTCGGCGGCGCGCTGCTGCGCGGACCAGGTGGCCGCGTGCAGCCGCGGGCGCATTCGATAGACGACCAGGCCGATCGCGGGCACCACCAGCAGCGCGACGGCGGCCAGGGGCGGCGAGAGCCAGATCATGACCACGGCGGCGAGCACGAACTCCAGCAGCGCCATGCCCGACAGCGGCACCATCGCCATCAAGCCCTGGACCAGCTGGAGATCGGTGATCGACCGCGACACCACCTGACCGGTGCGCAGGGTGTCCTGGCCGACGCCGTCCAGTCGTTGCAGTGAACCGAGCAGGTTCACGCGCAGTGCGTGCTGCACGTCCAGTGACAGCCGTCCGGCCAGCAACCTCCGCCCGAATCCGGCCGCGGAGCGGCTGACGGCCAGTACCAGGAACAGGCCCGCGGCGGCGCTGATCGCCGCCGTGTCACCGACACCGGCCGCGTCGATGGCCTTTTTGGTCAGCAGCGGCCCGGCCGTCTCGATGACCGCGCCGCCGAGAATCGCCGCCGCGATCCCGGCAAGCACCGCACCGTGGGGCCGGCATTCGGCCCACAGCCTGCGTATCCATCCTGGTCTGCCGCCCCCGTCCACCACGCCCGTTTGCCCCCTTCGTCGTACCGCGTTCTTCATCGACGGTACCGACGCCCACCGACAGGCCGTTGTTCCCGGCGTGGGGTCACAGGTCCCGGGTGCGCAGGCTCCACCAGCTCGCGGCGCCCAGGCCGATGGTCCACAGCAGCAGGACTACGACGGCGGCCGGGGTGGGGGCGAGGAAGTCGCTGTCCGGAAAGGAACCGACGGCGATCGTGCCGACGGTCGCGGAGACGGGCAGCACGGTAACGACGCCCGGGATGCCGAGACCACGGCTGACCAGCCACAGCAGGGGCTCGGCGAGCCCGATCCAGCCGAGCAGCAGCGCCACCGACCTGGCGGAGGAGCGCGCCAGGATGCCCGCGCTCGCGCCGATCAGCGACCAGCAGACCGCGGCGAGCAGCCCGCCGCCGAGCACGGCGAACAATTCGCCGGTCACCGCGATCTTGTCCCGACCCGCGCCGAAGAGGCCGCCGAGCGAGACCAGTTCCACGGCCACCCCCGCCGCCACCGCGCAACACCCGATGACCAGGAACTTCGCGGCGGCCAGCCGATCGCGGTCGGCGGTGAACAGCACGCTCACCGGCATCGTGTGATACCGGTACTCGGTGCCGGTGCCCACCGCGCCGAAGACGGCGGCCGCCAGCGCGACCACGCCGAGACCGACGTAGAGCCCGATCGTCGCCGCGCCGGTGGCGGGCTCGCCGCGCGGGTCCGGCGGTCCGGCCAGGCCCGCCGAGGCGATGCTCGCGATCAGCGCGATCGCGAGTACGGCGCCCGCGAGTGTCTGGCCGCGCGGCATCGTGACGACCTTGCGGATCTCGGAGTTGACGGTCGGCACCAGGTCCGCGGGCAGGATAGCGATCATCGTGGGATTCCGTAGGGCAGCGGCGACGGTTGCTGGGTGCTCGGCGCGGCGAGGCCGGGGTAGTGCGGCGCCGGCGCCGCGGTGGGTTTGGTCAGCGACGCGAGCACCCGGTCGGGGTGGATGGGGTCGGAGACAATGCTGTCGATCCGCACTTTCGCCGCGGTGGCGGCCGCTCTGATCTGCGCCTCGGTGGCCTCCGCGACGGCGAGGCGGCCATCCGGGCGGATCACCGCGTCGGTAAACCCTTGTGCCGCAAGCATGGTCGCCAGCGCGATGGGCGGGGACGCGGCGACGACCAGCCGGTCCGGATGTCCGCGCCGCAGCCGAGCCGGGCTGCCCTGATACACCACCGTGCCCTCGTTCAGCACGACCAGGTGGTCCGCTCCGGGCAGCACGGCGGCGAGGCTCTCGCTGGACAGCAGGGCGCTGCCGCCCCGGCGGGTGTGCCTGCGCAGGAATTCCTGCAACCAGCCGCGCTCGGCGGCGTCGAGCCCGTCCATCGGATCGTCGAGCACCAGCAGCGGGGGGTCGCCGAGCAGCGCGGTGGCCAGCGCGAGCCTGGTCTGCTGCCCGATCGACAGGCTGCCGATCTTGGTCGCGGCGTACTCGTCCAGCCCTACGAGCTCGAGCACCTCGCCCACCCGCGCGTCCACCAGGCCCGCCGCGGCCGCGTAGATCAGCAGGTGCTCCCGCGCTGTCCGAGCCGGATGCAGTCCGCGTGGCGCGAGCACACCGCCGACCACCCGCGCGGAACTCCCAGCGTCGGGTCGGGCCGAGCCGGAGCCGCCCAGGGACGCGGTGCCGGAACTGGGGGCGACGAGGCCGAGCAGCACCCGCAGGATCGTGGTCTTGCCCGCCCCCCGCGGACCCACCAGCGCCGCGGTGGCGCCGGAGGGCACGGTGAAGCTGACGTCCGTCACTGCGGTCGCGAGGTCGTACCGCTTGGTCAATCCCCGGACGGCGAACGCGACCGGACGGCTCCCGCTCATCGTGGGGTGGCCGGAGGTTGCGGCTTGGCCGGGTCGATCGCGGTGAGCGGATCGGCGTCGACGATCAGGTGCCGGTCGGCGGGCCACGTGACCGGCGCCGGTCCGAATGCCTTGCGCGCGTTGGTGATCGTGGCCTTGCCGAGCGCGCGGTTGCCCGCGCCGCCGATCACGGCGCCGATGCCCGCGGGCAGCACCTTGCCCGCCATCAGCGCGGCGCGCTTGGTGATGAACCGGATGATGAACCGCTTCAGCAGCGAATCATTCATGCTCGACAGCCCGGGAATCCGGTTGGCGAAGACCGTGCCCCAGTTCTTCGCGGAGCTGCCGACGGTTTTCTGCACGATCTCCATGCCGCTCTCACCCAGCACCACGGCCAGCACCAATGCCCTGCGCTGCTCCTGATCCTGCGGCGAAATGCCGTGCACCGCGGCCACCGCGAGGGTGAACACCGCCGATGCCTCCATGAAGAAGGTGGTTTCCGCGCTGACCGCGGCGACCGCGGCGATGGTGCCGACACCGGGGAGCGCCGCGGTGGCGCCCACCGCGCTCCCGCTGCCGGTCACCGCGAGCAGGTATTGCTTCTCCAACCGCTCGATGATCTGTGCGGGGTTTTCGTCGGGATGGGAGCGCCTGATCCGGTCCACGTACCTGGCGACCGCGGGCGCTTGCAGGCGTGACCCGGTATCGAGCAGCTCGACCACCGTCTTCTCGAACGCACCTTTGAGCATCGGCGGCATCCTCCTCTTCCGGTCTGCTGGTTGAACTGTATGGCACCGGTTGCCGTCAGCTCGTCATGACAACGAAGTACCCAGGCGGATCGGTTCCACTAGTCGGCTGCCTATGCCTTGGGCTACCGCCGGACGTGGCCGGGCAACGTCAGGCGGGCGCCTGAACCGCCGGTACGCGTTCGGCCAATGGTGGAGGGGGCGGCGGGGTTCCGTCGCCGAACGGTCTGCCGCCGAGGGCTTCTCTGCCGTGCGGGGTCAACCAGTTGGCCAGGTCGGGGCCCTTGGGGACGATTCCGGTGGGGTTGATGTCGCGGTGCACCACGTAGTAGTGCGTCTTGATCTGCCCGAAGTCGATGGTGTCGCCGAAGCCGGGGGTCTGATACAGATCGCGCGCGTACGCCCACAGCACCGGCATCTCGGTGAGTTTGGACCGGTTGCACTTGAAGTGCCCGTGGTAGACGGCGTCGAAGCGGACCAGCGTTGTAAATAGCCGTATGTCTGCTTCGGTTATCGTGTCGCCGACCAGATAGCGTTGTGCGGCAAGACGTTCCGAGAGCCAGTCCAGGCGGTTGAAGAGCCGGTCGTAAGCGGCGTCGTAGGCGTCCTGCGCCCCGGCGAACCCGCACCGGTAGACGCCGTTGTTGACGTCGCGGAACACGGCGAGGCTCACCTCGTCGATCTCCGCGCGCAGCGGTTCCGGGTACAGCAGCGGCGCGCCGGGCCGGTGGTAGTCGGTCCACTCGGTGGAGAAGTCCACCGTGATCCGTGCGTAGTCGTTGGTGACGACCTGCCCGGTCGGCACGTCGACGATGGCGGGCACGGTGATGCCGCGCGGGTAGTCCGGGAACCGGGCCAGGTAGGCGTCGCGCAACCGGGGGATGCCGAGCACCGGGTCGACGCCGCCCGGGTCCAGGTCGAAGGTCCAGCTGAGCTTGTCGTGCGTGGGACCGCACAGGCCGAGCGAGAGCACCTGCTCGAGCCCGAGCAGACGCCGCACGATCAGTGTCCGGTTCGCCCACGGGCAGGCCCGCGCCGCGACGAGCCGGTAGCGCCCCGGCTCGACCGGATAGCCGTCGCGGCCGTCGGCCGTGATCCGGGTGGTGATGTAGTTCGTGTCCCTCTTGAACTCGCCGGGCTCGACGTAGGAACCGCTCTCGCTAGCCGACTTGGTCACCTGGATAGTTTCGCAGATCGAGGTCCTGGTGGGCGCTGTCGGACGTAGTCCGTCCTCAGCCCGCGCATGGCCGGAGCGGAGGCAGGAGGTACGCACGATGGGCGCTGTCGGACGCAGTCCGTCCTCTGCCCGCGCACGGCCGGAGCGAAGGCGGAGGTACGCCTAGGCTGGCCGGATGAGTGAAACGAAGGCCACCCGCCTGG
The DNA here is from genome assembly GCF_965283145.1 of Nocardia sp. Marseille-Q1738. Taxonomy (NCBI): domain Bacteria; kingdom Bacillati; phylum Actinomycetota; class Actinomycetes; order Mycobacteriales; family Nocardiaceae; genus Nocardia; species Nocardia sp. Marseille-Q1738. Next base: position 54,692 of record NZ_CBDIMS010000015.1, read on the forward strand.
AACGCGACCGCACCGACGCCGGCGCCGACGTGGCGACCCTCACCCTCGCCCATCCGCCGCTGAACCTGTTCGATCGGGCGATGCTGGGCGCGCTGATCGCCGATATCGCCGAGTTGTCCGCCCGACCGCCGCGGGCGGTGCTGCTGCGCGCCGAGGGCAAGGTGGTGTCCGGCGGCGTGGACGTGCACGTGTTCGACGGCCTGACCGTCGAGCAGGGCGCCGAGTTGTGGCAAACGCTGTTCGCGCAGATCATCCACCCGCTGGAGGCGCTGCCGTGCCCGGTGGTGTTCGCCGCGCACGGGCTGACCCTGACCGCGGCCTTCGAGATCGCGCTCGCCTGCGACATCCTGCTCGCGGCGCCGAAGGCGAAGTTCGGGTTGGTGGAGACCGTGGTCGGGCTGACTCCGTCGATGGGCGGTCCGCAGCGTCTCGCCGAGCGCGCCGGGTCGGGACGGGCTCGCGAGTTCGTGATGACCGGCGACCTCTACGACGCGGCGACGATGGCCGAGTGGGGTGTGGTGAACGCGGTGCACGACGACGTCGACGCGGCGGCCCGGCAGCTGGCCCACCGGCTGGCCGACGGCCCGACGAAGGCGCACGCGGCGACCAAGCGGATCATCGAGGCGTGGCGTTCCGGCGGTGTGGCACACGCGGATTCGGTGACACCGGAGGTATCCGGCGCCCTGTTCGACACCGACGATCTCAAAGGCGCCGTGCGCAGTTTTCTCGAGGTGGGTCCGGGCAAGGCCGGCTACACCGGCCGGTGACAGGTCGGACACGTTCGTCGCCTATCCCAGCGAGATTGTGACCCGAGTCATATAGTCGCAGTGCCTGCTCACTCGAGGCACGCGGAGGACGAATGTCGCAGTTTCTCGTCGAATACCCCCTGACCGGCCCGCATGTCTGGGATAAACCGCTAGCCCGAGGCGCCGACGGGGTGCTGCGCTACGGAAACCTCACCCCGGCGCTGACCGAGCTATTGGATCTGCAGGTCCACGCGTTTTCCACCCGCGAGGCAGTGGTGGAGATCGGCGGACCGCGCCTGAGCTATCGGGAGCTGTGGCACGCCGCCTCCCGGATCGCCGGCGGCTTGCAGGAGCACGGGATCGGCTACGGCGATCGGGTCGCCATCCACATGCCCTCGGGCGCGCGCTGGGTACAGGCCTTCCTCGGCGCTCTGCTCAGCGGCGCGGTGCCGGTGCTGGTGCACGACGGCTTGCCCGAGGCGGTGGCCGAGCGCGTGATCATCGACAGCCGTGCCGATTTCGTGCTCGGCCGTCCAGGGGGCGAGACCGAACTGCCCGACGGCGCCGCGTTCATCGATGACGGTGCTGCGCTGAGTGATCTGGCGCTGCTGTGCTACACGAGCGGCACCTGCACGCCCAAGGGCGTGGAGCTGACCAACGAGAACCTGCTCTCCGCGGTGCGCTCCATGGTCGCCGCGCTGGATCTGCCGACCGACGGCCTGCGCAATCTGGTGCTGCTGCCGTTGGCGCACGCCAGCGGCTGTGTCGATCAGCTTTTGCCGACCTTCGCGGTCGGCGGCACGGTGGTGCTCGCCCGGGACAGCCGCGGCATGGCCGAGGCCATCGCGGCCGAGCGCATCGACATGGTCTCCGCGACGCCGCGGATCTTCGCGGGCCTGGTGCCCGAGTTGGCCGAGCTGCGCGCCGAGGGGCTGTGCACCGAGGGCGTCGCGCGGATCAGCAAAGCCGGTCACCGTGCCGAGCGCGCCGCGGTGCCGGCCACTCCTGTCGACCTGACGACCGAACTGCGCGGCGTGTTCCCGGCCGCGCGGCAGTGGTCGGTCTGGGGTGCGACCGAGACGAGCGGCATCGGTCTCGCCGTGGACGACGCCGAGCAGGCGGCGGACCCGTCGGACGCGGACGCCGTGCTCGGATTCCCCTTCGGCGGTACCGAATTGGCCCTGTGGGGGCCGAAGGCGACCGCGGGGCACGGGGAACTGCTGTGCCGCGGGCCGAACGTCACGCCACGCTACTGGGACGACCCCACCACCACCGCGGCGCGGTTCACCGGAACCTGGTTCCACACCGGCGATCAGGTGACGATCGACGCCGACGGCATGGTGCGCCGGGAAGCGGTGCCCGCCGAGTGATGCCGGCTCACTCCAGCATGCGCGTGCGCAGGCGCGCGAGCAGATCGGGCGTCAGGCCGACGGCCGCGAGATAGCCGTGCAGATCGCCGTGCAGTTCCCGCATCGAGACCGTGGCGATATCCAGGTATTCCTCGCGCACGCCGAGCAGGTCTACCGAAAGCTCCTCGCCGCCGAGTAGTTTCGTCGTCATCAAGGAGCGCAGCGCGGGGATGGCCCCGTTGCTTTGCAGGTAATCGGCCCGCACATCGGCTTCGGTGACGCCGACCGCCCGCAGCAGTGTCGCGACGGCCCAGCCGGTGCGGTCCTTGCCCGCGGCACAGTGCACCAGCACGGCGCCGGTACCGCGCACGATGGATTCGGCGAGCGCTGCGATGGCGGCGTGCGCCTCGGGCAGCGCCGGGAACATCCGGTAGACCTCGAGCATGTGCGTGTAGGCGGTCTGCGCGGTCGCCTCGTGCGGCGGCGCCTCGGCCATTCTGGAGTCGAACGGGGTGATGGCCAGCCGGACGTCCGCGGGCAGCCGGTCGGCGCCGATGTGCTCGATCTCGCGGTGTCCGCGCAGGTCGTGCACGTCGGTGACGCGCAGTTCGCGCAGCGCGGCGTGGCCCGCCTCGTCGAGTCCGCTCAGTTGGGCCGAGCGCAGCAGCACCCCGGGGCGAACCTTCGCGCCGTCGTCGGTGCGCAGGCCGCCGGTATCCCGGAAGTTGAACGTGCCGGAGAGGAAGTACTGATCGGCGGGTGGCGAGAGAGTCACCGATCCAGGTTATCGGCCCCACGGAACGAAAGGATGTCGGTCGCGGATCGAACCCCACACGACAGGCTGACCGATTTGCGCGGGTTGCACTGTGATATGCGTCACGAAATTTTGGGCACCCGATGTCCGAACCGTACCCTTATCTACGGTCTGCCGAACGGTGGGAGGGTCGAGATCCCCCGTCGTAGCGGGAATTCCGGGCGACACGGTGGGATCGCGTAGGCATCGCGGTTGGGTAACAAAACATTCTTTCAGTCTGGAAATACCCAATGAACCCGTTTCTAAACCAGGAAAAACCTCTAACATTGATGAACGTTGGACCGGGCAGCGTGGGGTTTTCCAGAAGTTGCCCGCCATGTTCAGCGAGTCGTGCCGACCGAGGTGCGCGAGTTCTTTCGCCGAGGGAGTCGTCGTTGAGCGCAGGTGGAGAAGTAATAACGAAGGACCGGCTACGGCCAGCCATACGCGAGGCGGTCGAAGAGGCAGCGGCCACGCTCGATTACACCGGGGTTCGCGCGCTGCGGGTGCTGCTGCACGCCGGGGTCAGTGCGTACTGGCCGTTGATCACAGAGGCGCCGACCAAGCACATCGAAGCATATGAGGCGGCAGTCCAGCTGCTGCGCGCCCGCTGGGACATGCGGACCGATCGAGTTGCCGACCCGACCGCGTCGGCGGCCTACCAGAGTATGGAATCCGAGGTCGCCGCGTTCCTGGAGCTGTGCACCGAGCGGTCGGGCACCCAATGGCTCGAACCGGTGGAGTCGATCTCGGCCTATGTCGTCTCGCTCGTCCGGGGCGCCATTCTGCGCTGGCTGGCCGACTGCAACGACGAGGCCATGCTGGTGGTGCTGGACGACCTGGTCGGCGCCATGGCCGCGAAAGGCATCGACCGCTAGCGCGCCGGAAATACTGGACGATCGACCAGTTTGATGGTTGAGTTGTCCTGGTGACCGAGACGTCGCCGATCGCGGGCCTGCACGCGGCCACCGCCGAGCTGGACCCGCCCCTGGCCGCCCTCGACGTGGCCGTCCTGCGCGCCAACGCCGCCGACCTGGTGCGTCGCGCCGGCGGTGTCCCGGTGCGTGTAGCCAGCAAATCCGTGCGCTGTCGCGCCGTTCTCGCCGAGGTCCTCGGCGCCGATCTCACCGCCGCGGGCGGTTTCGCGGGCATCATGTCCTATTCCTTGCATGAGGCCATCTGGCTGGTGCGTCACGGGGCGCGCGACGTCCTGCTCGGCTATCCCACCGTGGACCGCGCCGCGCTGGCCGCGCTGGCCGCCGACGACATCCTGCTGCGATCGATCACGCTCATGATCGATGACGCCGCCCAGCTCGACCTGATCCGCGCCGCCCTCGGCACCGACCGGGTACGCCCCAGGGTCTGCCTGGACGTGGACGCCTCCCTGCGCATCGGCCCGCTGCACCTCGGTGTCCGCCGGTCCCCGGTGCGCACGCCGCAGGAAGCGGCCACCTTGGCAAGCGACGCGCTGCGCCGTGGTTTCGACGTGGTGGGCGTGATGACCTACGAGGCGCAGATCGCCGGGCTGCCCGACGCGAATGCCGCAGTGCGCCTGGTGAAGCGGGCCTCGGCGGCGGAGATCGCCAAGCGGCGTGCGAAGGTGCTCGACGCGGTCCGCTCGGTGACCGGCAAGCTGGAGATCGTCAACAGCGGCGGCACCGGATCCATCGAAGTCAGCGTCGCCGACCCGGACGTGACCGAGGTGACCGCCGGATCGGGCCTGTACGTGCCGACGCTGTTCGACCATTACCGATCGTTCACCCCTAGACCCGCCCTGTATTTCGCCACCTCCGTACTACGGCGGCCCACGCGGAAGATCGCCACCGTCTTCGCGGGCGGCTACATCGCCTCCGGTCCGGCCGGGCCGTCCCGGGTCCCGAAACCGGTGTGGCCCGGCGGATTGAAGCTGCTCGGTACCGAAGGCGCGGGGGAGGTGCAGACACCGCTGTCCGGCGCCGCGGAACTGCGGATCGGCGATCGGGTGTGGTTCCGGCACGCGAAGGCCGGTGAACTGTGCGAGCGGTTCGACACGCTCCATCTGGTCGACGCCGACGGCTCCCGCGTCTCCGTGCCGACCTACCGCGGCGAGGGTGTCTGCTTCGGCTGACCGCCGTCAGCCCAGCCGCAGGAATGCGCCAAGATCGGCCAGTTCTTCCATGGTGGCGGGCAGGTACTCGGTCAGCAGCGGTGAGCGGATGATGATCGCCTTCCACATGGCCCGGCACAGCGCGGCGCGGATCAGCCCGCGCGACAACAGCGACCGCATGCCGTAGGGCGCGTCGGCGACCGCATCGAGCACATCCGGGCTGGAAGTGGTCATCGAAAGCAGCACCACCGCGGCTTCCCTGCCGCGGAACCGATCCGGCGTGCCCACCAGCACGTCCTCGATCTTGGCGCGGGCCAGCATGGTCCGGATCCGCCCCACCTGTGCGGCGTACGGCGCGACCACGAAGATGTCGTGTGGGTGCACCCTGCGCGTCGTCGCGCCGATCGTCCAGGACATGCCGAGCAGCGCGCGGACCCGGCGCACCACCTCGCGCGCCTCGGCCGGCGAGGTGGTGGCATTGCCGTAGTGGTCGACCAGGACGGTACGCACGCCGGGCTCCTCGCCGTCCAGATGTCTTGCCAGCGTGACGGTTTCATTGGAGCGCAGGCGCCCGTCGTAGTACAGCCGGGAGACGGGTTCGCATACCGCGGGATGCATCCGCCAGGTGCGGTCCAGGAAGTAGCCGCGCTCGGAGGACAGGGTCTGGCGCCCCTCGACCAGCCAGCCGAGTACCGATTCGCCGACCGGAGCCGGATGGGTGGCGCGCGCGGTGGACGGCACGGGATCCCCGAGCAACAGCAGGTTGCGTGCACTCGCGGCGACGGCCACGGTGTCGGCCAGCGCGAAGCGGCCCGCGTCGGCGATCAGGAGCAGATCGAGGCTTTCGCGCGGTACCAGATCCTCGTTCGCGAAATCGGCCGGAGTGCCGCCGAGCACGCAGCCGCTGATCGCGTTGTCCAGGAAACGCGGATAGCGGGCGGCGTCGATCACGGCCCACTCCGGGGCGACGGCCGCCGCGTCCTTCTTGGCGACCAGCTCCGGCAGCACGCCGACCCGCACGATCGCGTCGAGCAGGTTCTCCACGGTCGCGTGGTCCCGCGCGACGATGCCGACTCGCCAGTTGTGCTTGGTGACCAGGCGCTCGAGCACCCGGGCCGTGGTCGAGGTCTTCCCGGTCCCCGACGGTCCCTGCACCGCGACGTAAGAGCGGTCGAGCGCGCGCACGGCTGCAGTGATCGCCGCCGCGTGGTCGCCGTGCACCTCGGGCAGCCTGGCGCCGCCATGGAGCCGGGGCGGGCGGCGCGCAAGGATGTCGAAGACCGCTTCCCGTGGCGTGTCCGGGAGGGTCATGAGCAACTGTTGCGCCGCCAGTTCGACCGCGAGTTCGGCGTTTTCGTCCCATACGGGCAGATCGGGCGCGATGGCGGTCGGCAGCTCGTCGTAGGGTTCGCAGCCTTCGGGCAGCAGTTCCTCCAGCCGGACGGTGTCGTCGAACTCGGTGTCCACCGAGCAGCCGAGCACCGTCGCCCTCGCGGTGGCCCGGTGGCCGACCGCGGTGACCATGCCCGCGGGTGGCGGCTGGTCGTAGAAGGTGTAGACCGTGGTGCCGGGGGTGAGCACACTCGGCCCCGCCGCGCCGCTCGAGCCGGTTCCGATCCGGCCGGTCAGCGTCAGATACCGGCGCATGGTGGGGCGGTCGGAGCGGCGATGCCATTTGGTGTCGACCGTGCCCCAGTCGGCGATGAGAACCCCTGGCGCGTCGGCCCATTCGTCCACCGGGTGGCTCAGCCGATCGGCGTGTGCCCACCACAGCGGCTGCCGCTCGCGCCGGTGATAGCCGAGCGCGGCGGCCATCAAGGCCGAGGGATGCAGGGGATCGCCCAGTCCCGCAGCGTATTCAGCCAAGGCAGCCTCGAGCGACGACGGCCGTGACGGCGGCGCGGGCTCCAGCTCGCCTGGGACGGGCACCGTGCGCCACGAACTGGTTCCTGCCCGCAGTTCGATGCGCTGCTCCGCAGCCTGGTCGAAGGGAGGCTCTGCATCGTTCGGTCCTGCAGCGTATTCCGCCGCGGCAGCCCTCGGCGACGACGGCCGTGACGGCGGCGCGGGCTTCACCTCGCCAGGGACGGGCGCCGCGTGCCATGAACTGGTTCCCGTCCGCACTTCGATGCGGTGCTCGGACGCGCGGTCCAGCAGCCAATCGCGCAGCCGCAATACGGTGTGGGTGTCGCTTCCGGCGGGCGAATGCTCCGCATCGGGCCACAGTTGCCGCAGCGTGCTCAGGTCGTAGGACGGCTCGCCGATGATCATCGCGTTGCGGACCACCGGGTACAGGTCGACCAGGACGCCTGCGCGGAGCAATTCGTCCACGAACTCCTCGCCGACGCCGTGCTGGCCGGTGCAGTGCAGCAGCGCAGTGCGCACCGCCGAGGTGTAGTGATAGATGTGCAGGTCCGGATACATCCGCCGCCGCTCGGCCAGATAGTCGAGCACCTGCTCGAGCGCGCGCCGTTCCGCGGTTGCGGCGCCGCCTGGCTCATCCGGGTCGGACGGCACACGCAGGGCCAGGTGCACAGTGTCCGTACCGCCGATCTCGACCGTGCATGGCATCCGTCCGCCTCCACCGATGGTGAGTGCGAGGTCGCCGGGGGAGGGTGGCGGCAGCGCGCCGAGCGCGGTGGGGTCGGTCAGCGCATACCTGGGTTCGCCCGAAACTTCTCGCCGCAATTGGACTTCCGCCTGGCGACGCAGCGTCGTGACGGTGCGCGGCGGCACACCCGGCACCGAGACCTCGGCGGCGGCCAGCCGATCGATGGTGCTCACTCCCGCTTCGCGCAGGCGAGCGCGGATCGCCGGGGGCATTCCGGCCACGAGCAGCAGATCGCGCGCGGCCGACAGGGCCGCGGTGCAGGTGCGGCAGCGGCCGCAGGCGAGATAGCGCGGGTCACCCCATTGGATCGGCAGGAGTTCACCGAGTTTCTCGTCCACGATGCGCTCCACCCGGCGTCTGCGCGCCCGGTACACCGGAAGCAGCCCGCTCAGCGCCTGGGCCACGCTCTCCTCGCCCAAGTGCAGCCGGACGAAAGGCGCGGTCAGTGCGCCCGAACGGTCGAGGGCAGCGGCGCAGGCGGCGAGTTCTAGCGCGGCGCCCACCCGATCCGCCGTCGTGGACGCGGCGCCGTGCACGGTGTAGCGGACTCGATGTTCCGCGCGTACCAGGAAGTCGCAGGAGCTATGGAATCGGCCGTCGAAGAAGGTCGCGCCGTGGACGACGTGAGCGCCCGCGCGCAGCGCCGCGACGGTGTCGGTGTGTGCGGCTGTCAGGGCCGCGATTCGTGCCGATGCGCGATCGCTCACTCCATCGCTGGGTTCGGCCGGGTCTCCCAGATTGTCCGGTGGCCGGTCGATCTCCACGACCGCACCGCCGAAGCGGGCACGGTAGTCGGCGAGACGGCGTTGCCGAGCGTCATCGATTCCGGGTACGAGTTCGGGCGCCGGTGCGGCGATGCCGGGTCCGGCCGGGAGGGTGCCCAGTTCGGTATCGAGGGCGCGCAGCACTGCGAACTCGCAGTGCGCAGCGCGCACGAGATCGACGGCGGTGCAGACGACACGATCACCGAACACGAACAAACGCGGCCCTCCTGTGTCTTCGCGGGACACCCGCTGCCGTGTGCGCCTCGTTACGCACGGACGGCAACACTGTAGCTAAGCGGCTGCCTCACCTGCGCTCGGCCCGGCGCATGAGCGGCTGCCTCGAGCCTTCGCTCGGGCCCGGCGCATGAGCGGCTGCCTCGAGCCTTCGCTCGGCCCGGCGCGGGGCTGTGGACGGACTTCGTCCGGCTGCGTCTTCTGTGCGTCTACCTCGGCATACCCTCCCCGGTTCAGGAGCGGGGCTTACGGCGCTCCGGTCGCTTGGCGCCCTCGCGCTCCCGGCGCTGGCCGCGGCTGAACGTGCGATGCTGCGGCGCCCCTTGGTCCAGCTGCAACTGGATCAGCACACCACTGATCCTGGTGCGCCGCAATGCCTCCAGCGTCTCCGCGGGCAGCTGCGCGGGAAGCTCCACGAGGCTGTGGTCGGGACGGATACTGATATGCCCGAAATCGCTGCGGCGCAGGCCGCCTTCGTTGGCGATCGCGCCGACGATCGCGCCGGGCACCACACGATGCCGCTTGCCGACGCTGATCCGGTAGGTCGCCAGCTCGGTTCCGCTGACCCGATGGTGTGAGCCGCCCCGGTCCTCGTCGAACCGCCGGGTGGGCCGCTCGCGCAGGGGACGATCGCGCTGCGGGCGCTCGACCGGCTCCGGCTCGGGCTCCATGAAGAAGTTGTCCCCGTCATAAGAGCCGACCGCCAGCGCCGCCGCGATATCGGCCAGCGGGATGTTGTGCTCGCGCTCGTAGTCCTCGATCAGCTTGCGGAACAGCGCGAGATTCGACGAGGTGAGATTCTCGGTGATGGTGTCGCCGAACTTGGTGACGCGCTGGGCGTTGACGTCTTCCACACTGGGCAGCTGCATTTCGGTCAGCGGGTGCCGGGTGGCCCGCTCGATCGACTTGAGCAGATGCCGCTCGCGCGGCGCCACGAACAGCAGCGCCTCGCCGCTGCGACCGGCCCGGCCGGTGCGGCCGATCCGGTGCACGTAGGACTCGGTGTCGTGCGGGATGTCGTAGTTGACCACGTGCGAGATGCGGTCCACGTCCAGCCCGCGGGCGGCGACGTCGGTGGCGACCAGGATGTCGAGCGAACCGGACTTCAGCTGCCCGATGGTGCGCTCGCGCTGGTTCTGCGCGATGTCGCCGTTGATCGCGGCGGCGGAGAAACCCCTGGCGCGCAGCTTTTCGGCGAGCTCCTCGGTGGCCTGCTTGGTGCGGACGAAGATGATCATCGCCTCGAACGTCTCGACCTCGAGCACCCGGGTGAGCGCGTCCAGCTTGCGCTGATGCGAGACCTGCACCCAGCGCTGGGTGATGTTGGTGGCCGTCGAGGTCTTCGCCTTGACCGTGATCTCGACCGGATCGTGCAGGTACTGCTTGGAGATCTTGCGGATCGCGGCGGGCATGGTCGCGGAGAACAGCGCCACCTGCTTGTCCGCGGGTGTGTCGGCGAGGATGCGCTCGACGTCCTCCTGGAAGCCCATCTTGAGCATCTCGTCGGCCTCGTCGAGCACCAGGTACTGCAGCTGTGACAGGTCAAGCGTGCCCTTCTCCAGGTGATCGATCACCCGGCCCGGCGTGCCGACCACGACGTGCGCGCCGCGGCGCAGGCCGGACAGTTGGACGCCGTAGCTCTGGCCACCGTAGATGGGGAGCACGTGCAGGCCGGGGATGTGCGCGGCGTAGCGGCCGAACGCCTCCGCGACCTGGATCGCGAGCTCGCGGGTCGGGGCCAGCACGAGGGCGCGCGGACTCCGTCCGGTGGCCTCCAGTCCCATCAGGATCGGGATGGCGAAGGCGGCGGTCTTGCCGGTGCCGGTCTGCGCGAGACCTACGACGTCGGCACCGGAGAGCAGTGGGGGAATCGTCGCGGCCTGGATGGGCGAGGGCGATTCGTAACCGACGTCGGCGATGGCAGCGAGGATGCGGTCATCGATTCCGAGATCGGCGAAAGACGGGCCGTCGGTGTCCCTGTCGTCGTCGCCAGGAACGCTGTCGACCTGATTGGTACTCATTGACCAGCAGTTTACTGCCTCGTGCTGGCCGTCCCGGCCACCGCCCCAATACGGTGAGACCTATGCAACTGCACGACTCGCCCGCGCATCAGGACCGGACGCCGGATCAGCTGGACGTGGCGGTCGTCCAGTTCGCCCCCTCGACCGACCCCTCGGCCAACCTCACCGCCCTGCGCGAACACGTGCGCGCGGCCCGCGAGCGTGGGGCGCGCGTCGTGGTCGCGCCGGAATACTCGATGTTTGCCGTGACCCGTCTCGACGAGCGGGTCGTCGCCATCGCCGAGCCGCTGACCGGCCCCTTCGTCACCGGCCTCGGCGATATCGCCCGCGAGTCCGGGGTGTTTCTGGTCGCCGGGACAGTGGAGCAAGTCGCCCCCGGCGGCGACCGGATCCGCAACACCCTCGTCGTACTCGGACCCGACGGCGCCCTCGTCACGCGTTACCGGAAGGTGCACCTCTACGACGCCTTCGGGTACCTCGAATCCGACGTGGTCGAGCCGGGCGCGATCGAGGCGCCGGCTACCTTCACCGTCGCGGATGTGACATTCGGCATGCAGACCTGCTTCGATCTGCGCTTCCCTGAAGGCGTGCGCCGGGTCGCCGCCGCGGGCGCGCAGGTGCTGCTGCTGCCCGCGCAGTGGATTCCCGGGCCGGGGAAGGTGGATCAGTGGAGCACGCTGGTGCGTGCGCGCGCCATCGAGAACACCGTGTACGTGGCGGCCGCGGATCAGGCGGCGCCGCGCGGTGCGGGCGCCTCGATGATCGTGGATCCGACCGGCGCGGTGCTCGCCGAACTCGGCGAGGAGCCGGGTGTGCTGACCGCGGGCATCGACCTCGCGTACCTGAACAAGGTGCGCACCACCAACCCGAGCCTCTCGTTGCGCCGATTCGCGATCACCGAGCGCTGACCGGAGTAGCGTTCGGATCGATGGTCTACACCGATCGGACCTCGGCCGGTCGCGCGCTGGGTGCGCATCTGGAACACCTGCGGGCGTCGGACCCGCTGGTGCTCGGCCTGCCGCGGGGCGGGGTCCCGGTCGCCGCCGCGGTCCGCGAAGTGATCGGCGGTGACCTCGACGTCCTCTTGGTCCGCAAGCTGGGTGTGCCGTGGCAGCCGGAGCTGGCCATGGGCGCCGTCGGCGAGGACGGCGTGCGGGTACTCAACTCGGACGTACTGGCGCACACCGGGGTATCGCCGCAGCAGGTGGCCTCGATCGAGGCTCGGGAGCGCGCCGAGCTGGAACGGCGCAAGCAGGTGTTGCGCGGCGACGTCCAGCCGATTCCGCTGGAGGGGCGCACGGTGGTGATCGTCGACGACGGGATGGCGACCGGCGCCACCGTCGCGGCCGCCTGCCGGGTCGCGCGCCTGCACCAGCCCGCTCGGGTCGTGGCCGCGGTCCCGGTCGCATCGACGGAGGCGATGCGCCGGGTGGCCGACGAGGCCGACGAGGTGGTCTGTCCATGGGTGCCGCGCTCGCTGGGCGGCGTCGGTGGCGCCTACCGTGACTTCCATCAGCTCGGGGACGCGGAGGTCACCGCGCTGCTGTGCTGAGCGCGCTCAGATCTCGGTGATGCCCTTGCGATGGCGCTGCGCCAGCTCGGCGTAGAAGCCGGGGTTCAGCCGCACCCACATCTGGGCTTGGGTGCCCTCGATCGGGCGCTTCACCTCGGCGGGCGATCCCGCGGCGAGCACACCGTCGGGGATCTCGGCGCCGGGCGGCACCAGCGAGTGCGCGGCGATCATGCTGCCCGCCCCGATCTTCGCCAGGTCCAGCACCGTGGTGCCGTTGCCGACGATGGCCTCGGCGCCGACCGCGGCCCCGTGGAACACCACGCTGTGCGCGATGGTGGCGCCGGAACCGATCTCCATCGGCACGTCCGGCGGTACGTGCAGGACCGCGTTGTCCTGGATATTGGCGCGTTCCCGGATGACGATCGGCGCCAGGTCCGCCCGCAGCACCGCGCCGTACCAGATCGAGGCGCCCGCCTCGACCCGCACATCGCCGATCAGCGTCGCGGTCGGCGCGATGAACGCCGACGGATCGACCTGGGGCCGCTTGCCTTCGAATTCGTAGAGTGGCACTCGTACACCGTAAGCAGTCCGCTCGAGCCGTCAACCCGATGACCCTGTCGACGGCGCCGGTGCCGAGAGCCACGGCGCTCCGCTACCAGGTTCAGTCGCAGTCATCGGATGTCACACTCGCGGCCGGTCCATCGTCTCCTCGGCAGATACATGGAAACGAACTGTGAAGGGAACGCGATTCCGATGACCACTGCTTATTACACCGTTGGTGTCCTGGCCGCCTTGTGGATCGGCTTCTCGGCCTACTCCCTGCTCACCAGGCAGAAGTTCGTCGTGGAGCCCTTGGTGGAATACGGCGTACCGAAGTCCTGGTGGAACTGGCTCGGCGTGGCGAAAGCTGCCGGGGCGGTCGGCCTCGTGGCCGGCTTCTTCATCCCGGCCGTGGGCGTGGCCGCTGCCATTGGTCTCATTCTCTACTTCGCCGGTGCCGTTGTGACCACCCTGCGTGCTCGCTCCTACAAGACCACTCCGTTCCCGCTGCTGTACATGGCCCCGGCCATCGCCACCCTGGCTCTGCAAGCGGCCAGCTGAATTCGACACTGCGTCCGCAGATCTCCGGCCCGGGACGGATCGTCCCGGGCCGCGCTCTCCCGCGGAAGAGTTTTTCCGACGGGACTTCGGGCGTTCAGCGTTGGGCGTAGGCCGTGGACGTGCGCGCGGCCGCGCTGACCAGCGGGCGCAACTGGGCGGCGAAACGGTCCGCGGTCACGGCGACGATGTCGACGTCGGTGCCGGTGCGCACCGCGTATCGGCCGTCGGCGACGACGTCGATCCAGCACAGCACGCCGAACGGGCGCGGCTCGCCCGTGCCGCGGCGGGCGGAGACGACGATCTGGCCGATGCCATCGCGCGGTTGCTTCAACAGCTTGCGGATCCGGGCCGGCGTGGATGGACCGGCGACCGGGACGGTCACCAGGTTGCGGCTGTCCTCGCCGACCTGCGCCAAGGGGGCGGTCAGGCGGGGGA
>NZ_CBDIMS010000016.1:0-6102 GCF_965283145.1 Nocardia sp. Marseille-Q1738
ACCCAGCCGCGGAAACGTGGCCGGAATGTCCTCGGCCGTGCAGCGGGCAATCCAGATCGCCGCCGGCGAACTCGGCGTCAGCGAGTACGCCCAGAACCGTGTGAACCGACCGTACAATATCAACGACGCATGGTGCGCGTCCTTTGCCACTTGGGCCTGGAGCCAAGCCGGCATCAACGTGCCCTGGACCAACAAGAATGCTGTGCTGAGCATCTGGTCGGATGCGCAACGTATGCGCATGGCCGACAGCTCATCGAACGCCCGGCCCGGCGACCTCGTCATCCTCAACGGCGGCGGTCACATCGGTATGGTGGTCGCGCGCAACGGCAATACCATTACCACCATCGAGGGCAATTCCAGCGATGCGGTGCGCCAGAGGACCTACTACGTCGGCACCAGCGGCATGGTCGGCGTGGTCCACCCACCCAGCTGACTCACCGCCCGGCTTTCCGTCGAACAACTGATCGTCGAGGGTCGTTCCGCACTGCCCGCCGAGTCCAGCCGGATCGCGCCGGCATTGCACAGCGCGGGAACAGGAGCGGAAACGCGGCGCGATCAGTTACGCACGCGGCACGCTGGATCTTCCTCGCATCACCCTGCGGCCCGATCAGGGGTCGATATCGAGGTGACGATCAGATACCTCGCGCACGATGATCTTCATACACGGCAAACTCTTCCAGTAACTGTTCGTCCGGCGTCAGATCCGAGTGCCGGTCGGGCCCCAGCTGCTGCTTGACGCCGAACGCCAACGCTTGGGCGACCGAGCTGAGTGCGGTCAGCGAAGGCAGTTCCGCCACGCTGTCGGTCTCGGCGTAGAACGTCAGATCCGCGATACGGGCCAGCGGCGAGGACGGCCCATCGGTCAGCGCGATGGTGGTGGCGCCACGTCGGCGCGCCCACTCCACGGCATGCACGGTGTCGCGCGCATAACGCTGGATCGATATCGCGACGAGCGTGTCGCCGGACTGGATCCCGCGCAGCTCGTCGACCAGCAGTCCGGCGGCTGCCCTGATCTGCCTGACCCCCGGCCGGATCGCCCGCAGCAGATAGGCGACTTGGTAGGCCACCGACAGCGAAACCCGCAGACCGACGACATGCACGGTCTCGGCGGACGCCACCGCGTGTACCGCCCGGTCCCAGTCGTCGCGGTCGATCCGGTCGAAGGCGCGCACCATATTGGCCCTGTCGCGCTCTAGCACGGCGGAGAGGAATTGCTCTCGTGAGGTCGGCTCGGCGGCGCGCTCGCGCAACAGGTTCGCCTCGGCGGCGAGCTGCATTCGACAGAGCTTGACCAGATCCGGGTACCCCGACAGGCCGAGCATGGTCGCGAAACGCACCAGTGACGAGCGATGCACACCGGCCAGTTCCGCACTCTCGCCGATGCTGCGAAACGCGGTCCCGTCCGGATCGTCGAGCAGCAGTCGGGCGATGCGCTGCTGACCATCGGCGAACTCGGGTAATCGCTGCTGCAAGATCGCACGCAACTCGCGATATGTGTGGGGTGCCTCGCTCGCCACGGGTGCCCTATCCGATGACCGCGGAGGCCGACTGCCGATCCATTCGTTCGATATTGCCCGCGATGGCGGCTCTCACACCACCGATCCGCCAATATTGTCAGCCTGCCCACACGCTCGCCTACGAAGACCATGGGTTGAGCCCGCCGTTCGGATCGAAGTTGTTGAAGTTGGCCAGCCGCCGGTTCGACCGCTGTAGCGCCTGAAAGAGACTCGTGTCGTTCTGGTTGTGGTAGTAGGCAGTGGCCGCGGCTTGGTGCTCCAAAGCCAAACGCCGCCCGATATGCTGGCGGACGTCTCGTCCGGCGTCGGCCCATTCAGCAGGAGTGATGGTCCTGAGCTGGTGCTCGTTGTCCACCACGCCCATGACCCGGCGCACGAACTGGTGATCGTCGGAGATCTCGTTCATCGGGGCGGTGGAGTGCCGCACGAAGTTGTCCGCCGCGACCACGGCCTGCGCCGCGAATGCCGGCAACGCGCGGCCGGCGTTCTGATGGTTCTCCACCGCGTACCCCGCGGCGAGCGCCTTCTGCAATGGCGCGAAGCCGAGCGGATTGAAGTCCTTCATGCTCGCCTTCTGGACTGCCGCCGCACGCTGGGCATCCACCGCCTGCGCATGGGTCGCACCCCTCGACCTCAGAACCGGAACGAGCATCCCGTCCGGCACCTTGCTGTCCCCCAGACCATCGAGGATATTCGCTACACCCAGAGCGGCATCGATCCTCATGTCGCCCAGACGCCCGTCCGCCTTGAACCCCCAATTCTCGAGGGCGGCACCGTTGTGCTCGGCCAACAGCCGCTGGATCGGCGACATGGCGATGGTGTTCTTGTCCACCTTCTTTTTCTGGCGGGACAAGGGGTTCAACGGGTTCACCGTTGCTCCGAGGAGCCACGCGGTCACCGGCGACGCATTGATCGTGTTCAGCGTGGACATCCCCGACAGGAGCCCGGCGCGCAGCGAACCTCCGGCCTGTGCCCCGCCCATGCCGAGTGCGGATCCCCCACCACCGCCGGCGCGCGGTGCCCCCTGGATCGCCGACGCGAAACGGTTCGCCACCCAGTCATTGCCCCTACTGAGACTCAGATCGAGCCTGCGCAACTGGGAAATCGCGATGGCCTCGACGGCTCCCGCGATGATGATCACCGCCATGACCTGCCCGCGAGCCTGGTGGAACAGATTGCCCAGGAACAGCACATAGACGCCGAGGAAAATGGTGAACACGGCCATTCGCGCCGCGGCGATGAACCCGTCGACGATATTGCGCACCAAGAACGTCTGCGTCGGCCCGTAGACGAAGCCACCCGCCGCGAATCCGAAGATCGTCATGAAGCAGTGATAGACCGCATCCATGGCCGCCTTCATCACCTTGACGGCCAGAAACACCGCGAAGACCAGCAGGATTCCACCGCACAGCAGAAGCAGGAAACCGGTGCCGACCTGCCCCATGGTCGGATCGCTGGCCTTGGCGTGCGCGGCCGCGTCGCCGCACACCTTCATTCCGTTCTTCACGCGATCGTCGTCGCCCGCCCGCATACCCGCTGTCCAGGCGGCACGGCAGGACGGATTCTCGTCCACCACGTGCCCGAAATTCCAGACCTGCACCGGACGCCGTGCAAAGTTGTCGGCGAGATCCTGTTGCATCGTCGCGAGCAGCTGCGACGGATTCGGGCTCGTGTCGCCGTTCAACCCCGCGGCTACCGAGATACCCAAATCCCTGCCCTGGGCCAGCAATCCGTGCGAGGACAGCACCTCCGACAGCGGGTCGGCCAAGAACACCGGCCCGAGGATCGCCACTCCCACCATTGTCACAGCCTGTATCGCGGCCTTCGCGTGATACCCGCGCACGATGAACCACGCCACGAAGAACGCGCCGATCGTCGCCGCCGTCACCAGCATGATCGGCGTCGCGATCTGACCGGTCAGCGCATCGGCGACGCCGCGCAGCGCCGCGGCGAACCAATCCATCCAGCGAAAACTCAACGCGTAACCGATGAGCCAGATCGCCGACGTCACGATGGCCATGTAACCGATGAACTCCAGGCCAAGGAGCGCCCAGAGGATCGTGGCGCCGGGGTTCAGCGGCCCACCCCGGTCGGTGGCGAAGGTGTAGCTGGACAACGGAACACCCGAGGAATCACGGATATTCATCCAACTGAGACCGTCGATCTCGGATGTTCCGGCCGAGGCGGCCTGGTACTGCGCGGTTGCCACCGCACCGAGCAAGCCGGGAAAGACGAAGAGCGCGAAGGTGATCAGGAGAAGCCAGACGATCCTGCGCCGCCATGACCGATCACCGAACCGAACTCGCAGTCGCGACAGCACGGTCTCCGGACAGAGACTCTCCGAATCGTCCGATCCCCGTTCCGGCCGAGGCAGCCGACTGTGTGGGGAACGCGCAATCATGAACTCCAGCATGACGCAACTTATGTTGCGCGGCAACCTTCGTACGCAACTAGTTGTTCACCTTCCGGACATCCTCCGGCACCCGGCGCGTGATGGGCGAAATAACCTCGCGCACTCGACTTCCCCACTGGCACAGCGGAATTGAACAAATGACCGGCCGAGGGCACTGCCTACGACTCGAGCACCACCCTCGCGACCGGCTCAATACCCCACGTACGATCCGCCGCCGCGCATCTGCACAATCCCGGGTACGTTGCTGACCGACCCGTACCGGTCGATGGCGTACCGCACCCCCGCGACGATGTTGTCCACCGGATTCCAGATATCACGGTGGCCCGGAAGGGAATACGCGCTGAACGTCGGATCGATGGTCTGCATCAGCCCTTTGGACGGAATGCCCGCGGCGGCGTTGCTGTCCCACAGATTGATCGCATTCGGATTGCCGCCGGACTCGTGCTGGATGATAGCCGCGATATCGGCCGGATCGATCTGCCGTGTGTCGTAGCCATGCTGACGCAACACTTGCAGCGCCTCGTTGATCCATTGCCCCTGTTGCCCCGAAGGCCGCGTGCGCGGCGGACCACCGCTGGGACCGCGCATGCCCGGGTTCGTGGCGCGGCGCGGCCTCCGCGGCCGGGAGGGACGCGAGTCCCGCAAATAACGATCGGCCAGAGCGGCCACCCGCTCGGAGGTGAGCACCGCCGCGGCCTGACCCTGGCCCAGCACGGTTCCCGCGCGCTGCAATGCGTTGTCCAAGGTGGAGATCACGAGCTGCCTGCTCGCGTTGGCATCCTGGATAGTGCCCAGCGCAGTCAGGGCGGTATTCACCTCGGCGATGATCGACCCGATGGCGGCTCGCCCTTGGGTGGTGCTGTCGACCGCGCCGCTGAGGATGCGTTCGAGTTCGGTGTTCATCGATTGAGTGGAGTCCCCGTGGCGGGCCCGATTCTGGCCGCTCGCCGCATAGTGCGAGCCCAACTCGCCGTCCCACGCAATGGGTCCGCTGGGCCGCGCCGCCGACCCGACATCGGGCGGCCGGTACGGCTGTCCCGTCATGGCCGTCGGCGCTCCGTCGCCGTATTGCGCCGCGATAGCGGCCAGGGCGCCCATCGCCGCGGCGGCCATGGGCATGGACGAACCCGCCATCCCCATCGCGTCCGAGCGGGAAAGTGCTGCCGGTCCCGAAGTCGCGGAGGGTGTTTCGACAACCGAAGGCGCAGCCTGACCCCGCGCCTGCGCCGCGGCGGCCGACCCGGGCGCACCGGCCTGCACGGGCGGCGCTGGGGCTGGACCGCCCCGCGTCGCGGACTTGGCCGGACGGCGTGGAGTGGCCGTCGTCGTGCTTGTACGGACATCACGAACGCCACCGGCGTCATCGGGATCCGGCCCGGAAGGAGTCCGGTTCGTCGGCGCCATCAATACCCCACGTAGGCTCGGCCGCTGCGCACCGCCGGGCCCCTCGAAGCCGAGCCGTAGAGAGTGCCTGCATGCCGAACGCCCGCGAAAGTGGGGGTGTAGAGGGTGTTCTCGGTTTCTGACATCGGTATGAATACCTCCGTCAGTTCGCTGGCCCCATGTCACCTGACCCGCTGTGCGGCACTCCGCAGGAGAACCCTCGTGTCGAGTCTCGCCCGGCAGCGTAGTCGCAGCCTAACCGAGGCTTCGTCTCCTTGTCCGAGTCATATCCCCATGGCCGGGAACATACCGCGCTAAGCGGAGACGTTGCGCATAGCTGCCGCGATAGCGTTCGCATACGCCATGCGTTGCCCCCGGGCCTCACCGGAACTTCTTTCGTAATATTGATCGAATACAGCCGCCGCGGCGGCGGGCGTTTGCGCGGCTCTGAGACGTGCATAGGCACCCGACTCGCCACTTTGCAACTCGTGCATCATGAAATCGATCTGGACCTTCCAGTCGGTGACCGGCTTTCCATAGGTAGCGGCGAACCGCTCGAGATTCCGCCGTCGTCCGCCCAGCCACTGGCACAGACCTATGGCGCCTTCGCGCGGATTGAAAGCGTCGGTCTTGAAGCCTGATTCGACCTGTATGTTGCCCAGAATTCCGGCTGCCTGCGCAGGTGTGAGCCCATACTTCGAGATGAGGTACCGATACATGTCCGCGACTTGGGGATTCTGGCCGCCGGGGATACTGTCGGCGGATCCGGATCCCGGTCCGGGTCGGCTG
>NZ_CBDIMS010000017.1:0-5449 GCF_965283145.1 Nocardia sp. Marseille-Q1738
TCGTGAAGGATGTTCCGGCGGTGTCCTACTCTCCCACACCCTGTCGAGTGCAGTACCATCGGCGCTGGCAGGCTTAGCTTCCGGGTTCGGAATGGGACCGGGCGTTTCCCCGCCGCTATGGCCGCCGTAACTCTATGAAACTATCCACACTCACAGCCCGACCCGCACCCGGAGCCTCCCGCCTTGGGCGGAAGAAACCCCGTGAGGGGGTGTGCTGCAGTGTCTGTGTGTTGTTTCAGATACCGCACAGTGGACGCGTAGCAACCTTTGTTGGTAAGTCCTCGGCCGATTAGTACCGGTCACCTCCACACGTTACCGTGCTTCCAGTTCCGGCCTATCAACCCCATGGTCTGTAGGGGGCCTTAACCACTCAAAGGTGGTGAGAAACCTCATCTTGGAACAGGCTTCCCGCTTAGATGCTTTCAGCGGTTATCCCTTCCGAACGTAGCCAACCAGCCATGCCCCTGGCGGGACAACTGGCACACCAGAGGTTCGTCCGTCCCGGTCCTCTCGTACTAGGGACAGCCTTCCTCAAGTTTCTGACGCGCGCGGCGGATAGAGACCGAACTGTCTCACGACGTTCTAAACCCAGCTCGCGTGCCGCTTTAATGGGCGAACAGCCCAACCCTTGGGACCTACTCCAGCCCCAGGATGCGACGAGCCGACATCGAGGTGCCAAACCATCCCGTCGATATGGACTCTTGGGGAAGATCAGCCTGTTATCCCCGGGGTACCTTTTATCCGTTGAGCGACACCGCTTCCACATGCCGGTGCCGGATCACTAGTCCCGACTTTCGTCCCTGCTCGACCCGTCAGTCTCACAGTCAAGCTCCCTTGTGCACTTGCACTCGACACCTGATTGCCAACCAGGCTGAGGGAACCTTTGGGCGCCTCCGTTACATTTTGGGAGGCAACCGCCCCAGTTAAACTACCCACCAGGCACTGTCCCTGAACCAGATCATGGCCCGAGGTTAGAAGTCCAATACGACCAGAGTGGTATTTCAACGACGACTCCACGAACACTGGCGTGCCCGCTTCACAGTCTCCCACCTATCCTACACAAACCGTACCGAACACCAATACCAAGCTATAGTGAAGGTCCCGGGGTCTTTTCGTCCTGCCGCGCGTAACGAGCATCTTTACTCGTAATGCAATTTCGCCGAGTCTGTGGTTGAGACAGCAGAGAAGTCGTTACGCCATTCGTGCAGGTCGGAACTTACCCGACAAGGAATTTCGCTACCTTAGGATGGTTATAGTTACCACCGCCGTTTACCGGGGCTTAAATTCTCAGCTTCGCGGATTACTCCGCTAACCGGTCCTCTTAACCTTCCGGCACCGGGCAGGCGTCAGTCCGTATACATCGTCTTACGACTTCGCACGGACCTGTGTTTTTAGTAAACAGTCGCTTCTCTCTGGTCTCTGCGACCACACCCAGCTCCGGATGCAAGATCCATCACCAGGCCTGGTCCCCCTTCTCCCGAAGTTACGGGGGCATTTTGCCGAGTTCCTTAACCACAGTTCTCTCGATCGCCTCGGTATTCTCTACCTGACCACCTGTGTCGGTTTGGGGTACGGGCCGTGTACCAACTCACTAGAGGCTTTTCTCGGCAGCATAGGATCACTGAATTCGCCTCAATCGGCTACGCATCACCTCTCAGGCTTCATGGGATCCGGATTTACCTAGATCCCGCCCTACCGGCTTACACCAGGTAATCCACCACCTGGCCCAGCTACCTTCCTGCGTCACCCCATCGCTTGACTACTACACCCAGGATCCCGCGCAGCCCCTTCCGGTCTCCCGAAGGAGATCCGTCCGGTTTTGGGCGGTTAGCACAGATGATTCGCCATTGGGCGCGGATACACGGGTACGGGAATATCAACCCGTTGTCCATCGACTACGCCTGTCGGCCTCGCCTTAGGTCCCGACTCACCCTGGGCGGATTAACCTGGCCCAGGAACCCTTGGTCATTCGGCGGACGAGTTTCTCACTCGTCTTTCGCTACTCATGCCTGCATTCTCACTCCCACAGCCTCCACAACTAGTTCACACTGCTGCTTCCATGGCTGCAGGACGCTCCCCTACCCACCCCAACCACTGCCCACCCCCCCAAAAAGGGGGCAGGGATGTCCATGTTGGAGTGCCGCGGCTTCGGCGGTGTACTTGAGCCCCGCTACATTGTCGGCGCAGGATCACTTGACCAGTGAGCTATTACGCACTCTTTCAAGGGTGGCTGCTTCTAAGCCAACCTCCTGGTTGTCTCAGCGACCCCACATCCTTTTCCACTTAGTACACGCTTAGGGGCCTTAGCCGGCGATCTGGGCTGTTTCCCTCTCGACTACGAAGCTTATCCCCCGCAGTCTCACTGCCACGCTCTCACACACCGGCATTCGGAGTTTGGCTGACTTCGGTAAGCTTGTAGGCCCCCTAGGCCATCCAGTAGCTCTACCTCCGGCGTGAAACACGTGACGCTGCACCTAAATGCATTTCGGGGAGAACCAGCTATCACGGAGTTTGATTGGCCTTTCACCCCTACCCACAGCTCATCCCCTCAGTTTTCAACCTAAGTGGGTTCGGGCCTCCACAACATCTTACTGCTGCTTCACCCTGGCCATGGGTAGATCACTCCGCTTCGGGTCCATGACATGCGACTCAAAACGCCCTATTCGGACTCGCTTTCGCTACGGCTACCCCACACGGGTTAACCTCGCCACACACCGATGACTCGCAGGCTCATTCTTCAAAAGGCACGCCATCACCCCACCACAAAGTGGAAGGCTCTGACGGATTGTAAGCGCACGGTTTCAGGTACTATTTCACTCCCCTCCCGGGGTACTTTTCACCTTTCCCTCACGGTACTAGTCCGCTATCGGTCACCAGGGAGTATTCAGGCTTACCGGGTGGTCCCGGCAGATTCACAGCAGATTTCACGGGCCCGCTGCTACTCGGGAACCCACTACAACAGAGAACATGTTTTCGCCTACCGGACTCTCACCGTCTATGGTGGGCCGTTCCAGACCACTTCAACTAACACGAACTTTTCTGACTGTCGCCTACCACGGCAGTGATAGGAAAGTGAGCCCCACTACCCCACACGTGCAACACCTGCCGGCTATCACACACGCATGGTTTAGCCTCATCCGCTTTCGCTCGCCACTACTCACGGAATCACAATTGTTTTCTCTTCCTGTGGGTACTGAGATGTTTCACTTCCCCACGTTCCCTCCACACACCCTATATATTCAGGCGCGGGTAACACGACATCACTCGTGCTGGGTTTCCCCATTCGGAAATCCTCGGATCTCAGCTCGGTTGACAGCTCCCCGAGGCTTATCGCAGCCTCCTACGTCCTTCATCGGCTCCTGGTGCCAAGGCATCCACCGTACGCTCTTACACACTTACTAACAAAGATGCTCGCGTCCACTGTGCAGTTCTCAAACAACACACAAGACCAAACCCTGGCTCAGCACCAGCCGGAACCGAAATCCCGCGGTATAACTGAAGATTCAGCCTCGTCGTCATATTGCCTAGAAAGAACGCCTGTTCTCTCAGGACCCAACAGTGTGTCGACTACATCCCCGAACCAGAAGCACTCAGACTCCCAGCGAATTCGAGGCACATGCCAGCGTTCCACCCATGAGCTCCCGCCGGAAAACGATTGCTTCCGAAACGGTCTCTGCCACCAAACGTTTACCATCCCACCTACGTGGGTGCCGGTGGAGAATGCTCCTTAGAAAGGAGGTGATCCAGCCGCACCTTCCGGTACGGCTACCTTGTTACGACTTCGTCCCAATCGCCGATCCCACCTTCGACGGCTCCCTCCCACAAGGGGTTAGGCCACCGGCTTCGGGTGTTACCGACTTTCATGACGTGACGGGCGGTGTGTACAAGGCCCGGGAACGTATTCACCGCAGCGTTGCTGATCTGCGATTACTAGCGACTCCAACTTCACGGGGTCGAGTTGCAGACCCCGATCCGAACTGAGACCGGCTTTAAGGGATTCGCTCCACCTCACGGTATCGCAGCCCTCTGTACCGGCCATTGTAGCATGTGTGAAGCCCTGGACATAAGGGGCATGATGACTTGACGTCGTCCCCACCTTCCTCCGAGTTGACCCCGGCAGTCTCCTGCGAGTCCCCGGCATAATCCGCTGGCAACACAGGACAAGGGTTGCGCTCGTTGCGGGACTTAACCCAACATCTCACGACACGAGCTGACGACAGCCATGCACCACCTGTACACCGACCACAAGGGGGCCTACATCTCTGCAGGTTTCCGGTGTATGTCAAACCCAGGTAAGGTTCTTCGCGTTGCATCGAATTAATCCACATGCTCCGCCGCTTGTGCGGGCCCCCGTCAATTCCTTTGAGTTTTAGCCTTGCGGCCGTACTCCCCAGGCGGGGCGCTTAATGCGTTAGCTACGGCACGGATCCCGTGGAAGGAAACCCACACCTAGCGCCCACCGTTTACGGCGTGGACTACCAGGGTATCTAATCCTGTTCGCTACCCACGCTTTCGCTTCTCAGCGTCAGTTACTGCCCAGAGACCCGCCTTCGCCACCGGTGTTCCTCCTGATATCTGCGCATTTCACCGCTACACCAGGAATTCCAGTCTCCCCTGCAGTACTCAAGTCTGCCCGTATCGCCTGCAAGCTCACAGTTGAGCTGTGAGTTTTCACAGACGACGCGACAAACCGCCTACAAGCTCTTTACGCCCAGTAATTCCGGACAACGCTCGCACCCTACGTATTACCGCGGCTGCTGGCACGTAGTTGGCCGGTGCTTCTTCTACAGGTACCGTCACTTGCGCTTCGTCCCTGTCGAAAGAGGTTTACAACCCGAAGGCCGTCATCCCTCACGCGGCGTCGCTGCATCAGGCTTTCGCCCATTGTGCAATATTCCCCACTGCTGCCTCCCGTAGGAGTCTGGGCCGTGTCTCAGTCCCAGTGTGGCCGGTCGCCCTCTCAGGCCGGCTACCCGTCGTCGCCTTGGTAGGCCATTACCCCACCAACAAGCTGATAGGCCGCGGGCCCATCTCGCACCGATAAATCTTTCCACCAGAAACCATGCAGCAACTGGTCATATCCGGTATTAGACCCAGTTTCCCAGGCTTATCCCGAAGTGCGAGGCAGATCACCCACGTGTTACTCACCCGTTCGCCGCTCGTGTACCCCGAAGGGCCTTACCGCTCGACTTGCATGTGTTAAGCACGCCGCCAGCGTTCGTCCTGAGCCAGGATCAAACTCTCCGTTGAAGACTCACAATCACACCCCACAGGGCGCAATCAAAGTAATAACCAGAGTCCGAAAACCCAGCAAAACAATCGCCAGCCGGAAAAATAGCTGACTTAAATACCCGACCCTCCACACGGGGGGTGAAGAGCCGGAACCAAAAATAATTGGCACTGACATTCATCGACACACTATTGAGTTCTCAAAGAACACACGCACACA
>NZ_CBDIMS010000018.1:0-1250 GCF_965283145.1 Nocardia sp. Marseille-Q1738
TGCGCGATGACCCCGCCGAAGGACCACCCCAGCAGATGGTAGGGACCCTCCGGCTGCACCTCACGGATCAGCTCGACATACCGGGCCGCCCAGTCCTGGATCGAGTCCGGCATCACCGCCTCCGCGGCGGCCAGCACCGGGGTCTGCAAACCATAAATGGGCCGGTCCGGATCGAGGTAGGCGGCCAACCCCGCATACGACCAGGAGATTCCCGACACCGGATGCACGCAGAACAGCGGCGCGGCCGAACCTGCGGGCCGCAGCGGCAACAACATCTCGAACGCCGCCTCGCTTTCCACACCACCGCTGGCGCGGCGTGCCAGATCCGCCACCAACTCACCAGGGGTGGGCGCGGTGAACACCCGCATCACCGGCACCTTCGTGCCCAACACACCCGACAGCCGGGTGGACAGCTTCGCCGCGATCAGCGAGTTCCCACCGTGCTCGAAGAAGTTGTCGTCCATCCCGAACCGGTCCACACCCAACACCTGCGCGAACGCCGCAGCCACCGCCGCCTCCACCGGCGTGGCGGGGGCGCGGAATTCCCGCGCCCGGAACTCCGGCGCGGGCAGGGCACGACGGTCGAGTTTGCCGTTCACCGTCAACGGCACGGTGTCGATCACCACGATCGCGGCGGGAACCATGTAGCCGGTCAGGAACTCGCCGACCTGGTTGCGCAGTTCGATCGGGTCCAGCCGCGCGCCTGGCTTGGGCAGGACGTATCCGATGAGTTGATCGCCGAGTGTGACATCGGCGCGAACCAGCGCAACAGCCTGGCTCACGCCCGGGCAGCGCAGCAACGCCGCTTCGATCTCCCCCAGCTCGATCCGGAAACCACGCAACTGCACCTGCTGATCACCCCGCCCGCTATAGGCCAGCCCGGGCTCACCACTCGATGAGGTCCAGCGTGCCAGATCCCCCGACCGATACATCCGCGACCCCGGCGGCCCGAAGGGATTCGCCACGAACCGGGACGCGGTCAACCCCGCCCGCCCCACATACCCGCGCGACAGCTGACTCCCGTCGACATAGATCTCACCGGGAGTGCCCAACGGTGCGGGACGCAAACGGATATCCAGCACATGGGTGTCCAGCCCGGGCAGCGCCCGGCCGATGAGGCTTGCCGGGCTGTCCACCACGTGTTCATCGATCGGCAGGAATGACACGTGCACGGTGGTTTCGGTGATGCCGTACATATTCACCAACCGCGGCGCGTCGACCGGGTGACGCTCATACCAGCTCCGCAGGTG
>NZ_CBDIMS010000019.1:0-1008 GCF_965283145.1 Nocardia sp. Marseille-Q1738
GTCCGGGGAGGGGGATGAAGGTGCGGAGGGGCAGGGTGAGGCCGGGCTGAGGGGCGGGTGCGGGTGCGGGTTCGGTGGCCGGTTCGGGCTGGGGCTCGGTGGCCGGTTCGGGTTCCGGGCCGGTGGCGGCTTCGGGGTTATCGCTGGGCGCAGCCTCGTGGCTGGGTGCGCCCGGCGCGGCATGGGTGGGTGCGCCGGGCGCGGGTACGCCGGGTACGGGTACGCCGGGTGTGGGTGCGCCAGGTGCGCCGGGTACGGGTGTGCCAGGTGCGCCGGGTGTGGGTGCGCCGGGCGCGGGGTTGTGTCCGGGTGTACCGGGTGCCGGGGCGGCCGGGCCGGTGCCCGGTGCGGGGCACCCAGCGGCCTGCGGGACACCGGGCACGGACTGCCCGCCGGTCCCGACACTCGGCTCGCCGGGGCGGCCTTCCGGATCCGCCGGGCCGGGTAGCAGCCCCGGGAGCAGCCCGGGTGCGGCGCCCTCGGGTTCTGGCGAAGCCAGCGGGCCCGGCAGCAGACCCGGCAACCCCACCCGCGGCATCGGCGCCGGAACCGGCACCACACACCCATCCACCACCGGCGGCGGCGCAGGCGGCGGGCAGAAAATGCCACACGGAATCGGCGGCAACCCCGGAATAGTGATCATCACCTGCACCGGCGGCGACGGCGGCACCGGCACCGCCGGTCGCGGCGCCCGCCCCGGATCCGGCACCCGCGGCACCACCACAGCGGTCATCTCCGACGACGGCGGCACCACCCCCGCCGTCCCCGGCGGCACCAGATCCGGCGGGATCCGCACCTGCGTCGGCGACCCCCCACTGCGATACGCCGCCGACCAACTCAACACATTCCCCGCATACGCCAGCGAATGGTTGTACCGCAACACCGCCCGCAACTCCTGCGCCGGATCCCGCAGATCCAACCCCCCCGAACACAAATACTTCCCCGCCGCCAACGCCGCATCGAACACATTATGCGGATCAGCCACCCCGTCCCCATTCCCATCCGCCG
>NZ_CBDIMS010000020.1:0-813 GCF_965283145.1 Nocardia sp. Marseille-Q1738
GGGTGTGTCGGGAACCTCTTGAGTTGCAGAAAGGGTGTGAAGGACCCTTTGGAAGTTCCAGGGGTTAGATGTGATTAGCCTCGAGAAGCCTCAGCGGAAATGGGCCTCATCTCGCCTGGAGGGCAAAACCTCCTGGATTTTCTCGAGTTGCGGCAGGTGCTCTCGACTTACGACGGGGCCCTCAGGGACCCGCTCTGGTGGCCTCAGGAAAGGCCAGTCCCCATGCGAGTTCCTCGGGGGCCTTTCGGAATTCCTCTCCCGCTGATGCCGGGGCCTAAGACCTTGTGTGAACTCAGGGCCGGAACCTGAGGATTCCTCTCCAGTGCTGACATGGATCTTGGGGTACTTCTGGAGTCTCCCCAGGGGAGTCAGTCCTCGTCTCGAATGCGGGCATGCACTTGCGCTTTCCTCCAGAGCGGTAGCAGCAGTGTCACGCAGTCCGCCCCGTGGATCAAAGCATCTATGGTTTTCCCTCGTGTCTTTCCCACGAGGCTTTCCCACGAGGCTTTCCCACAGGGCTGTCCCACGTGCACACGTGGTGGGAGTCGATCCTCGGCTTGAACGTCAAGGCAGTGCAGGGAAAACAGGTTCCTCTGGAATGGACTGACACATCTGGGGGACTCTTGGAATGGTGGCACGACCCTGGAGTTCCTCTCGCCTTTCCTGTGGAGAGCGCCTCCTCTTGAGATGCGACGGGAACGCCGGGAATTCTTTCCCTACGAAACAGGGAAAGGATCCCTCATCTCGAGCTCGGAGGCGGAAACGGGGCGCCCCTGGATGTGTGCGGGACGCTCGTGCTTCCTCTCCAGTGGG